>NZ_JASATK010000010.1:0-192764 GCF_038440275.1 Bacillus sp. OTU2372 | reverse complement strand
TGGAACAACCAAAAAGGGCTGCTGAAGAGACAATTTAATTCTACGGTTGCCCCCAGTTAGTTTAAGAACATTTATTTTAATACTGAAGTATCTATCACAATATAAAAATGATACACCAATAATGTAAAATTCTTTTTACATATTGGAAAGGAGTAAAATTAATGAATACCTCTATATTTTTTAGTTTCATCGTTATTTTAATTTCACTGGGGTTGATGGCAGCCAATTTAATAAATAATCTTATTTCCAAACCTCTTCTAATGAATTTCTAAAAAGTAAATCAAGATTATGTGTGAAGTCTGGTATATCTATATTTAGTGTCTTCGTATATTCTCTAAGTCGTATGATTTCCTCATTTAAAAAATCGTTTATGACCTCAATTTTCGGTTCAAAATCTAGTTCTTCTCCGTCTATTTTTCTTTTTAATAAGATTTGAATGTGTTTCTTTACTTCCCCATCAGGTAATATGTCCTCTAATAATTTAGGGAACTCTAATGGTGGAAACTCATTATATTTTTCTATCCATCTAGCGGCTAATACAGGTCTTAGTACATAAAAATATTTTTTTATTCTTACTTTATCCCCCTGTAGGTATTCACGAAAATTATTATTTGCCATATTTAAATAGTGATGTAAACAGGAGTTCGGAGCAAAAATATTTTTACTTAGCTCTTTCATCTGGTCAATAGTAGAAAAAGCTTGGTAATAAACTATTCCTGATCTTAGCCATTCCATTAATGGCGGATTAGATTTTCTAAATAGCCTCAATGCCTTTGTAAGTTCCCATCCTGTTATATCTAACAAGTCATTTATAGGTAATTCAATTACATCTCTTTTCTTCCCTATTCCCATTTGGTCTATTGTTAGATAATCATTCTGTTTATGTACATAGATAAAGCGAACATCATAATCACTGTCTTTTGAAGGGAATTCCCAAGCCCTACTTCCCGACTCAACAGCATATAGAATCTTTACATTAAAATCTTCTTCTATTTTTAATAAGGATTTTAAAATTGTTTCCTTCAAAACTATTACCTCTATTCTCATATCTTACAAAATGTTAATTACTTATTGAATCATTTAACAAGAATTATGTAATTCCTTCTTGAGCTAAACTCCCTTAAACTGAATAAAGAACAAGAATAATGGACTGCTGAAACAGTCCATCATTGTTCAATTCTTGCACCATTTAGCTTAAGTACATTCCCTCACAACCACCCGCTGCGATCCAGCCTGATAGTAGAACAGTGACTAATTTAACTTCTAATAGCTGTTGTTAAAGGTAAACGCTTAATAGTTTTCTTCTTTTAACCTAATGGTTCTTCTCCAAATCTTTCCCATAAAATAGGGAATAAATTTTCCAGATCATCTTCTTCCCAATCAAATTCTATTTCATTTACAGGCTGTAACCCCTTTTTGTCAAGAGCTTCTAATAGCTCATCATATATATTGTCATCCCATTCAATATCACCCTTCTTTATCAGGGTATAGGCATCTAATCCAACCGAAAGCAATTCTTCATTTTGCGGGAACCCTTCATCATCAAGGTTATCTTCCTTTATGTATTCTGCTAAAAATTCAGGGTCTTTCATTACCTTATTAAATATTTCTTCTCCCTGTCCAATCAGCCATCCTCGAAAATAATCAAAAGCATCATCAGAACAGCCACCCATCAAAACAAATGCCGCACCCCATAAATGAGATGTATAACTAGCGTTCATTAATTTTTGAAACGAAAATTCAAAATCTAAAACTTCCTCTAATTCTTTTTGAGCTAGTACCTCTGTTAACCATTCCGCTTGATCACCAAATTCTCTGGACTTTTCAATTAAACTCCAAAATTCTTTCTGTTCCACTATATAAAACCCCCAATTGACTTTTTATATATGCTATATTCGACATTAAATAATTGGCTTCCTTCTTCAAGTAACCTTCCAGTCAGTGGAGCAAGCATAACTTCACAAATATGTATGTGGGTTTACTATTTGGAATGTTAACTGCATTTATTGGAGAACCGCTTTTTATATTGGCTCACAAACTAGCCTTTAGAGAAAAATTTAAGAAATTGATTTAATTAGGCATCGTTCTGATGCTTTTTTTATTTAGTCTAAAAGCTCAGAATATAGGTCAAAAGCGAAATAAAATAAGTTCTCTATAATTCAACAATTCTGCTTGAAGAAGGGAGCCTGACGGCGAAACGCGAATTTCGTATGAAATCCGCGTTTGTTGGTGAGGATAGCTAACTATATGTCAAGGTTGACCTTTGTTACATCTAGTCATTCTGCTTGCGGAAATCTCGTTGAGCTCCCATATAGCTTCCAATTAAATTTTGATAACCAGGAAGTTGGCTAGAAAGTAAAGCGCCAAAACCCTCGACGTCGTTGCGCCAATCGCGTTGTAATTCACACGCTACGCTAAACCAGTTCATAATCTGTACTCCACCATGGGCCATGCGCATTAATGCCGCGTTCGCTACTTGTTTACTAAACGTTCCGGAAGCATCTGTGACAACAAATACTTCGTAACCGGCGTTTAGAGCAGATAGTGCCGGGAATGCAACACAAACATCAGTAACAACTCCTGCTATAATAAGCTGTTTTTTACCGGTTGATTCAATGGCTTTAACAAAATCTTCATTGTCCCATGCGTTAATTTGTCCAGGTCGAGCTATCTTTGGCGCATCAGGAAAGAGTTCAACCAATTCTTGCATTAGTGGTCCGTTAGGTCCATTTTCAAAGCTTGTTGTTAGAATCACTGGTAAATCAAAAAACTTAGCTGTGTTAGCAAGAGCCAAAACATTGTTCTTGAATTCATCAACACCATAGTCACGCACTAGGCCGGAAATAAGGCCAGTTTGATGATCCACTAGAAGAACGGCAGCATCCTCTTTGGAAAGACGAGAATAGAGATCAGACATTTTATAATCCTCCTTAAATGAACGAATATAAAAAAGTACCATATATCGGTAAATTTACCTTAAACTCCTTCGTCTGTTATAATTAGTTTAATAGGAATTTGATTGTTGTCATTGGTATATCTATAAACCTATTAAGTGTCAACAACATTTTTTAATAATACAAGAACATCATAAAAAATTACTTGATGATGTTATGTATTCTTTGGTTAATTTAAAACAGAAGTCTGATCAATCCAATGAATAAATTGTTGTAAATAACGCCCAAGATATCGTTTTGTTTTTTCGTCAGTAAGCACTTTCTGGTCGGAGTCAATCTTTTCATGTACTTGCGAAATCAGCACTTTTTGAAATGGAAGAACCTGAGCTTGCATGGCTTCTAATATTTGTCTGATTTGCATTTGAGCAAGGGCAGTCCCTAATCCCCCAGGAGTTGCTCCGATTAAGCCCACCGGTTTTCTACTTAGAACGGAGGTCTTCGGAGGTCTTGACGCCCAGTCTAAAGCATTTTTTAGCGCACCTGGAATTCCAGAATTGTACTCTGGACTTACGATAATGATACCATCAACGTCCTGAATAGCGGATTTAAATGATGTTACTGTTTCTGGATCTCCGCCAATTTCTAAGTCTTCGTTGAACAAAGGAAGATCGTTGATTTCGATCCAACGAAATTGAGCTTCATCACTCATATCTGTCAATGATTGAGCAACGATTCGGTTAAAAGAATTCTTTCGTAAGCTTCCACAAATAAGGCCAATGGTTTTGGGCATTGAGATTCCCTCCTCGTTTGAAATCATCTTTTATGATACCACATTTTGTTATATATGGGGGTTATTAACAATGATAGAAGAAAAAAAAGTGACCTGGTTAGAACTTTTTTATGACTTGCTGTTTGTGGCGGCCGTTGCAACTACTACTAATGTTTTACTTCATGTTGAAAAAGGTTATATTCATCCAGAATATTTATTAAAGTTTGCCCTGATGTTTATCCCGATATGGTGGTCTTGGACCGGACAAACAATGTTTATTAATCGGTTTGGACAAGATTTTTTGCATCAACGTATCTTTATAATTCTTCAAATGTTATTTGTTCTTGTTATGACATCCAGCTTATCCGTAGATTTTGACCAATACTATCGCCCTTTTCTTATTGGCTATATCGGAGCTAGAATACTAACGGCAATTCAATATTTTGTTGTTCAGAAAATTGAAGAAGGGAATCGAAAAACGGCTGCTCGGTTTTTAGGAACATGTTTTGGGATTGGAGTTTTCATCTCATTTCTCTCTATCTTTTTTGATTCATGGCTCCGATACGCCGTGTTATATGCAGGAATTTTTATAGATGTTATAGTGCCTGTTTTCGGACGCAAGTATTTGGTAAAAGCCCTGACCAATACGGCTCACTTATTAGAACGTTATGCTTTATTGACATTAATCCTATTTGGAGAATCAGTCGTCAGCACCCTATTTGTACTACAGCCTCAAAAAGGTGATTGGAATTCGATCTCATTTTCAATTATTTCATTTATTCTTATTATTTCTATGTGGTGGCAATATTTTGAAAATGTAGAAAAGAAGGTAAACAAGTCGATTCAGGGGGCAGGACAAACTATTATTTACGGACATTTGTTTATTCTAATGTCGTTAAGCATGATTGCAGCATCTATCAAACTAATGTTTTTATATGAGGTCGATTATTCATTTATCTCATATTTTGTTTTTAGTTCGGTATTACTTTATTTCATTTCAACTACCATTGTTTTTCATCAATACAGATATGAACAACACCGTTTGAAAATTTATCATTTAGGGTTGTTTTTAGGGATTTTAACAGCCTTTTTTATTATTAATTTAATCATGGTAGTTCCAAACATCGTGATTATGGGTGAATTAACTCTATTTTTTATTATCTATGCTAAAATTACAACTGCTTAATAAAATATGGAAAATTTAATAATAGGGTCGTGACGCATGCCAGTACAATAATTCATATTTCTAACTAAAAAAGCCGTTTCCAAGTAGGAAAATGGCTTTAAATCATTATTATTTTTTTAAATCTTATTGGCTTTTTATGCATATTAGTGCTTCTTCTTATTATTTGTTATCTTATTTTGTATTAATCATTCCGCCATCGTCCTTGCACACAAGTTACTATCTACACTACCCCTAACTCGATGGATGTTGTGAACCAGGTGGAACGTAAAACGGTGGTACTTTAATCCATCCGCGTTTGCGCATTAAATGTTTTAATTTAGTCGCGAAAGCTAATTTTTCTGCTTGAAACTGAATAAACAATAATCCGACATCGGTGCGAATCGATTCAGAAGCTGCACCAGCAGCACGCATAATTAAACTAATGATTTTTAATGATAATTCGTTAGCAATCACATCATCCGTTAATTTAACACCAAGAGGAATATTGTTAGAAACGGATATTGGCATATCTTCAGGAGCTGGAGGTAACGTAATTCCTTCCTTAAGCATGAAATCATGGAGTCGTTGCCTTTGACTGGTCCCAAGTTTCATATCTTCTTCAAGTATTGCTTTTAGTTCATCGTCGGTCGTGGTGTTTATGCCTGCTTGAACAGAAACTTTGGCTAATTCAAGTCCTGATAAGTAAATCCAGCATGCCATCACTTCTCCGACATGGAGAGGTTGGTCTTCGTCTTGAACTGTCAGTGATTTCATGGCATCCATGACTGTTTCTAATATATTTACCATGCGATTCCTCCTAAACTGATAGTAAACTATAAATATTGTTTGTTTGAAAAGATTTTTTATTCAGCAATATCGACAACATTTCCGAATTTTTATATGCTAAGCATATTTCAGTCTAAAATTGCAAAACCAGTGACTATCTGTTCAATTAACCAGCACCCTTTACTAAACAAAAAAGAAGTTGCCTCAGCAACCTCCGTTATTAAGCTATTACCCCCTATAGTTCAAAAAGCTAAAACTGCTTCTGCATCTTCTATCATGGGGATAAACCTCATTCAAACATGATTTTTTTGATCTCTTCAATGGGCATATCTTCACCAGTAAATAGTTTAAATGCAATGGCCCCTTGCCACAACATCATACCAAGACCATTAATGACAGTTGCTCCAGCTGCTTCTGCCAGTTGTAATAACTTGGTTTTTGAGGGATTATAAACAACATCTGTTACAACTAATCCTTCACGCAGTACACCTAAGGTACCATCCACGATACTTAATTGGTCTAAAGGTTTCATCCCTAAACTTGTACCGTTTGCTAGTACTGCACTTTCTGCTACTTCACGTTGGAAGGCCTCTTTATCTTCTAATTGAAAAATATTAGCTTTAACACCAAAGTCTTTCATATCATAGTTGATTTTATCCACATTCATTTCAGCTTGGTGGAAGAATTTATCATAACGGGCAAAAATACTAATTTCGCTAATTCCAGACTGTGCTAATTCAATCGCGATTGGTGTGGCAGCACCACCGGACCCGACTAATGTAACTTTTTGTCCGTTCAGATCTACCCCATGTACTTCTAGGTTTTTTACATATCCTTTTCCATCTGAGTTATATCCAATTAACTTACCTTCTTTATTTACCACCGTATTTACTGCACCGGTATATCTAGCACTATCATCTAATTCATCCAAATATTTAATGACTTCCATTTTATTTGGCATCGATACGTTGAACCCAGCCATATCGAGAGCTTTCATCCCTTCTACGGCTTTTTCTAGTGTTTCATTGCCTACTTCAAACGCAAGATAAGAGTAGTTTAAACCCTTTAATGTATAACCTAAATTATGCATTCTTGGAGATAAACTATGTCCAATTGGTGTAGCAAGTAATCCTACTAACTTTGTTCTGCCATCAATTTTTTCTAAGTTTTTATCAAAGTATGTCATAGTTCATCTCACCTAATATTTTTATTGATAATTTCTAAAACATTTCTTAATTCAGAAACTGGAATTTGTCCTGGTGCAGATGCTTCTTTCCCTGTACCAAAAGTACATGCTGAGCCAAATACTTCACCTGCTAGTCTACTTATCAAGCCTATCTCCGCCATTGACATGGTAATAATGGGACGATTCGCATATTTTGTTATCATTGTGTTTGTAGCATCTAATAAGGTGATCACGTCTTGAACACTATTCGGCATCACAGCAATCTTAGGAATATGTGCTCCAAGTTCTTGCATTTTACGAAGTCGATAAATAATTTCCTCTTTTTTTGGAGTCTTATGGAAATCATGATTAGACATAACCACAAAAATACCATGCTCTTCAGCCAAAGCTACAAGTTCTTTAACAGCAGAATCATTTGTAAACAATTCAATATCAATTAGATCAATGTTTTTTGTCCGAATTACTGTATGTAGTAATTCTACATAATTACGATCCGAAATCTCTTTATTTCCACCTTCTTTATGGCTTCTGAATGTAAATAAAAAAAGGGAATCTTTTACAAGCCTTCTTAATTCTGATAGCATTTGTTTAACAGCTTCTAAATCTTCGACATGTTCATATACATCCACCCGCCATTCGATAATATCAGGGGCTAACGTTTTTACTTCGTTGAACTCTTGAAAAAGTTGTTCTTCTGTTTTACCCATTAATGGAATAATAATCTTTGGAGTCCCCTCTCCAATCACCTTATTTTTAATAGAGATTGTATTCATAGGAAATTAACTCCTTTAATTGATTGATTAGATACGGCAACGAAGGCAGTTTGAATTTTTTATTTTAAAACAGATAAGAAGAGCCGACACTGGAATTTTAAACTTCAGAATTGGCTCTTTTTATCGAAATAATAGAAAGGGTGAAACAATACAATCTTGCAAACTATTTTAAATAGTTTGTTTATTCGAAATTACTCGATTGTTTGATGTGCCAGAACCAGCACTTTCAATCGGTTCTAGATCTGTAAGAAGGAACGCATAGCTTAAAATTCCAACAATTAGAATAGCTGCTGCTAATAAAAACGCATACATAAAGGAGCCTGTTGCTTGAACGATAAATCCAGTCGTAATAGGCGCTACAATTGCCATCGCATTGTTTCCAAAGGTAAGTAAGCCAGTCAAAGTGCCCACCGTTCCCTTAGGGGCGATAAAAGTTGGAATGGAATAGGCAACTGCGGATGTCACGACAAGACCGCCGAGTGCCATTGAAATCCAAAATACTGCAACGTTTGCACTATGGGTAAATGCTGCACCAATGATGGATAAACCGAAAAGCAAACCTATCACTAAAAATGTTTTGCTTACACGTGTACGATTATATCCCTTTTCGATGAGCCAATCTACTAGCCAGCCGCCGATCACAATTTCGGTAATCGTACCAACTATCCATGGAATCGCTGAATACCAGCCAGATTTTAAAATGGACATATGCATCTCAGTGGCAAGGTAACCCGGTAGCCAAGTTAGGAATAAAAACCATGAATATCCATATGCTGCAAACCCTATAAATACGGCCCACACTTTTCGTTTTGACAAAAGGTACCGTATATTTTGCATGGCACTGCCTGATGCGACTTCAGAACTTTGTGAACCACCTTCAGTAATATATGTATACTCTTCCTTCGTTAAGCGTTTATCCTCATGGGGTTCACGGTACCAGATCCAATACACAATGGCATAGAGAAAACTGAGAACTGCTGTTGCGATAAAACCGCCGCGCCATCCCCATTCGGTCACAATCAAGGCTATAATAGGTGCACCAATTGCATTGGACAATTTGGACTGAGCATCATAGGTAGCGATGGCCTTTGAACGCTCATTTCGTGGAACCCATTGGCTAACTGCTTTGGCAGCTGCTGGGAAAAATGGCGCCTCCCCAACACCCAATAAGACCCTGGATAATATGATCAAACCCCATCCATTAGCGACAGCAGTGAAAAGGCAAGCTACGGTCCATATCATTGTACTCACCCGTGTTACCCATCTGACCCCAATCTTGTCCAATATAGGTCCTACGGGAAGTTGAAGAAGTGCGTATGACCAGGCAAATGCTGATAAAAATATCCCGACCTGACCTGGCGACAAATGAAATTCCTTTTGCATTAACGGCATTGCAATTGACATATTAATTCGGTCAAAGTAGTTCACCACCACACCTACAGCAATTAAGAATACGATGGACCAACGATGTTTTTTCATCCTTTTCCCCCATTTATTAGATTTTTATTATCCAAGAGTATACGTTTTCAATGTCAAAAAAATATAAAACTATCATTTAATGCTTAATAATTCCGATGCTTAACTCATATTAGGATAATAGTTAACATTTTTCTTATCCTATATAAATATATAATTCAGATTAAGTCAAATACAAAGATAATTCTGAGTTAATATTTACTTTTGTAAATGCACCATTAACAATCAGGTGTCCAGCGGTCCGCTTCGCTGTTCTCAGGGTAATGAATCCCACTGGAATAGGAAATTAATTCGATTAAACTTCCCCATGGTGCTTGACCATAGACCCAGAAATTCTTTTCTCCCCCTTCTATTTCTGAAGGCAGAGGGTGTGGATAGGAACATAGCGTACCGCCGGCCTCAACAAATTTTTTAGCCGATAACTCAATATTATCCGTATAAAAGGCAAGATGTGTTAAGCCGAAATGAACAATGGTATCTACAACGGATTGTTTATTTGATTTAATATGAAATAATTCAACACAAGGAGTGTTTCCTATTCTTAGGAGTCTAATATGATCAATACTTGTACCTTCTGGTAGATTTACGTTCCTTTTAGCAGACCTTCCACATTGTGGAGGCATATCCGGAGTATGGACATCGTAACAAACTTTTGCGTTAAAGACCTTTTTAAAAAATTCTGTTGCCTCTTCGATATCTGGTACGGTTAGTCCAATATGATCGATTCCTCGTATTTCATGAGTATTCGCTTCTAGTTTTTTTTCCATTTTCGTTTCATCTACCTTTTGCATTTATTTATTACCACCCTTAACCTTAAGTTTTAATCCTCTGCCTTATTGAAAGCGTTTTAGTAAGTTCATTATAGTAATAATATTCAGAAAAATAAATCCAATAATTTTTACATTATTGATAGAAATATTCTATAGGTTCTCTTATAATTTGGTTAAAGTAGTAAATTATGGTTTAGAAGGGAGAGTATGTAAAGGATAATGAACTTAAAACATCTTGAATATTTCCGTGTATTGGCGAAATTTGAGCATTATACATTGGCAGCAGAACAGCTGTCTATTGCCCAACCAAGCTTAACTTACGCCATATCGGAATTAGAGAAGGAATTAGGTGTATATCTTTTTGAAAAGAGCGGAAGAAACATTCGATTAACGAAATATGGATCTATTTTTTTACAATATGTAAATAAATCTTTAAATTCGCTAGATGAGGGGCAGAGAATAATTAATGATTTAGTAAGCCCAAATAAAGGTACGATAGATTTGTCATTTATTTATACACTGGGCTCGAGATTTGTACCGACTATGGTCAAGAATTTCCTGAGTATGGAAAAGCACAAAGATATTTCATTTTCTTTTAGTCAGGGAACTACTCAGAACATTATCGAAGGTCTTAAATCCGATAAATATGATTTGGCATTTTGTTCATTTATTGAAGATGAACCTAATATCGATTTTATACCATTGGTTAAGCAGGATCTGGTCCTTGTCGTCCCTTCCGGCCATCCGCTAGCAAGTTACACAAGCATTGACTTAAAGGATACGGAGCCTTTCCCGATTGTTGCTTTTGATAAAGGAAGTGGTCTTAGACGATTGAGTGATCGTTTATTTAATGAGGTTGATATTACTCCTAACATTGCCTTTGAAGTGGAGGAAGACAGTGCTGCGATTGGCTTAGTTTCGATGAATTACGGAATTGCCTTGTTACCTGATATTTGGATGTTGAAACATTTCGATGTGAGGGTTTTACCAATAACAAATCCACCTTATGAACGTTTTATTTATCTTGCGACCGTAAAAAACAAATATTTAAGCCCGGTCGTACATTTGTTTCGAGATTTTGCAAAGCATTATAACAAAAATTATTCTGCTCAAATAGAAATTTAGTATTAATCCATGTAGTTATCTAATTTCATTTTAGTGTGGTGTCAAACATACTGATACCACACTATAGTGGGAATTTGCTAAAAGATTTCTTTAATTAAAGTAAAATTCTTTAGAAGTTCACTTTCATTGATCGATATCCTATTCGTTAAATCTTCCGTTCTCAATACAAACTCTTTAACCCCTATAAATTCTGATTCACTAATCAAGTAAAACTGTGTTCCTCTTTTATATTCATTAAACTGCCTTTTAAGTCTATATACCTTCATTTAATACCTCAAATAAGTTAATTGATTGGGACAATACCATCACAATAATAGCAATTGGCAGAAAAAATCGCCATCTGTTAAATCCTTAGATGGCGATTTTTTTAAAATTTAATCCATACCTGTTTATCTCACACTTATATCAACGTGTTCCAGCCATCTTAACTCTTCTTTCGTTAAAACAATTTTGGAGCCCTCGTAACAAGAGATCAACTCTTCTTCATTTTGAGCACCGATAAGGGCACATGTCCGAAAAGGCTGATTGAGCACATAGGCAAGAGCGATTTGAATGGTGCTGACACCTTTTTCTTTTGCTAATTGTTCAGCGCGGCGTAAACGTTCCCAATTATCGTCACTGTAGAAAACGCGAACAAGATCTTCGTTGCTTTGATCTTCAGGCGTGAAACGGCCGGTAAAGAATCCTCTTGCTTGGGAAGACCACGATAAAATGGGGAGCTGATATTTTTCATGCCACTCACAATCTGCGGCATCAACTGATACACAGCCTGCCCAAAATGGTTCTTTCGCTTTGGCTAAGCTTAAATTTGGACTACTAAAAGTAAATCCCACTAACCCATTTGCTGCCGCATATTCATTCGCTTCCTGCAACCGCCCGACCGTCCAATTTGACCCGCCAATTGCCTTAATTCTTCCCGCGGCAATATGTTCATTTAAAGCATCCATAATGACACTAACTGGAACACTTGGGTCATCACGATGCAACGCATATAAATCGATATAATCTGTTCCAAGTCTTTCTAAGCTCTCAAACAGATCCTTTGATATGGCTTCTGGATTTACACGAGGGCCGTTCTGGTCGTGGTGAGCCCCTTTCGTCAAAATGACGACATCTTCACGATTATTCCGGTCTTTCATCCATTGACCAATTGCCAGTTCGCTCTCACCGCCACAATAAATACGGGCAGTGTCAATCGTATTCCCGCCAATAGCAAAAAAACGGTCCAGCACGTTGCAAACTTTTTCATAAACACTTGGCCTAAAATAATCAGAGCCTTGAATAAGAGTGGTTACTGGTTTTGATAATCCTGGAATTGTAATCGAATTCATGATTTTGACCTCCAATTAGTTAATCTCAACACGACGACGTTCTCTTGCCGATGTAAGACAAGCATCTAAAACTTTCATATTCAGGACGGCATCGGATGCTGGAAATGGAAGCGGTTCTTCGTTTCGAATGGTTCTTCCAATTGCATCTGCTTGCAAGGCATATTGGTTCAAGCGAGGAACTTCCACTTCTCGGCGCCCATCCTTTGTATAGACAAAAAAGTTATCTCCTTCATCCTGATTAACTACAAAAGCACTAGGAACTTCAATTCGTCCTTCTGTTCCCAAGACTTCAAGCGTATTTCTGAAAGCTGCCCACATTCCGCAATCAAAAGTTAAAGCTACACCTCTATTAAACTCCAAAATGCCTGAGGCCATCATATCTACATGATCGTGCTCTTCAGATAATAATGCATGAACAGCTGCAGCTTTTGGCTCTTCGTTTAACAACATGCGTGCAGCACTAATCGGATAAACGCCAACATCATATAACGAGCCGCCGCCCCACTCTTGTTTATATCGAATATTGTTCATATCCTTTGAATTGTTAAAGGTAAAGGTGCCATGGATTCCGCGAAGCTCCCCTATCTCACCCGATTTAATAATGTCACGAATGGTGGTATACCGCGGATGATACCGGTACATAAATGCTTCAGCAAATACAACGCCAGCTTTTTCGCAAGCCTCAAGCATTTGCTGTGCTTCTTCTGCATTGATTGCTAATGGCTTTTCGCATAAAACATGTTTGCCCGCTTCTGCTGCACGGATAACCCATTCTTTATGCAGGTGATTAGGCAGCGGAATGTAAACGGCTTCAATAGTAGGATCAGCAAGTAATTCTTCATAACTTCCATAAGCTGTCGGTATATTCAATTGTTCAGCTGTTTGCTTGGCCTTTTCCAATCCGCGGCTTGCGATTGCAGCGACTTCGCCCGTTTCAGATTGCTGGATTCCAGGTATAACCGAGCGCTTCGCAATTCCGGCGCATCCGATAATACCCCAACGAATTTTATTCATTCAATTCCTCTCCTTTATGTAAAGATAATACTATATTGTCATTATATGAAACTCACAATAAAATAAAAATAGAATCTTTTTGCCCTACATATGAAACAATATTGCGATGAAAAGAGTGATGGAGATGCAAAGACAATATTTATTACCTACACTCAATGATCATGAATATATGGTCCTTCCCGAATCGATCGGATTGTATTGGGATGAGCCGCAACATCAGGTAGACCGAAAAGTGGGAACGCTTAATAATTTTAGTATCCACTTTGTTGTCTCTGGTTCTGGCTTTGTAGAAATGGATGGTAAACAATATTCCTTAAAGCGCGGGGATGCTTTTTTGTATTTTCCTATGCAGGAACAACGATATTACAGCAGCCAGAATGACCCTTGGAATATTCGCTGGGTTCATTTTTATGGTAGTGTCCTCCAACCATTTTTATCGGATAAGGGTTTTCATCGGCATTCACTTTGGAATGTTCAACATCTTCAACCATTAGAAGAAGCACATGAACAGCTGCTTCTTGAAGCAGAGAAAAATAGTTTTTTGCATTTGTCCCGATTGTCCACCCTTACCTATACTTTCTTAATAGAGTTTATTACAAATGTGGTGCCTCGAACTTCTGACAGAAAGCAAGAATTAGACGATCGTATTCAATCTTTGTTACCTTTGATACAAAGTAAAGCTTGTGAACCATTCGAATTGGATTACTGGGCAGAACAAGCAGGTGTAAGCACGTACTATTTTTGCCGCCTTTTTAAACGGGCTACACAAATGACACCAATGGCGTTTATTACATTGTGCCGGCTTCAAATGAGCAAACAATGGCTGCTGGACAATAAGGAAATGACAATTAAAGAAATTGCTCTAAAGGCAGGCTATCCAAGTATAAGTTATTTTAATAAACGTTTTTTACAACATGAAGGAATGACACCTACTGATTACCGCCAATTGTATCCTTTTAAAACACAGAAATAGTATGACTCCATTTAACCTGTTTTGTTAGCACATTAAAAAATGCGTTTCTACCTAAAGTAGAAACGCACACGTTATTTCATTCGGATGTATCACCTTTACTATTATTGGTGGTCTTTGACTCCTCTGATTTTTTTACACCTTTGCTTACATAAGGTTTTGCACTCTTGGCTCTGTTGGCACTAGCTTGCCAACGATTCCAGCCCTTCTTTCCTGTTCCTCTACCTGTTCCGCTTTTACCCTTAGCTTTATTCATATAATCACTCCATTATTATTGTATACCTGAGCTCCTAAGGTTTGTTTTGTCCATTTTACTTCCCTACTTACCAAGTACGATGCATTATACCATATCATAAATATTAAATAGAGAGCAATGCACATCTTTAAAAAACGTTTACATAGAATTCATCAGAACTTAAACAATGGCTCTTATAATGTAATTATTAAGACAGAGCTCTAGTTCTAAATGAAGGAATATCCGCTCATAACGTCTTTATCATCACTCTCTTTTTCTTTATTTTTTTCACAATTTTTTATTGGATTCTCATAATAAAAATAAAAGGAGAAATTTTTTTGCTGTGGTTAGATAGTATTTTATTTATGTGGGTAAACAGAATGTTACTTATTGGTACCGTTTTTTCGTTTTTTTTAGCGATCGTTTTTTTTAAAAAGTCATCTGACCGTGATTGGCCGTTTATTTCCTTTCTTATAGGTATTGGCTTTATCAGCACTTTTTTTATTGTTAATTACACAACAAGATAATTTAACTAACGAATATTTCGATTGCGTAGAAATAGAGGAAAACTCGTCAACTGTCAAGTGATTGGCGGGTTTTTTTGTGTTTACCATATGATCTAGCAAATGTTTCAAATGAAGAGTACTCGGGTAGACATTCTATACACTTCGATGTAATTTTTTTACTGCATTAGTACATTATAGGAGGCATGGTATTATGAGTATCGAAAAAAGAATCGTTGGAACATTCAATTCCGAGCAAGAAGTCTTGTATGCGATCGAAGGTTTGAAACGTCAGGGGCACCGTGAAACAGATATGATGGTTGTGGCAAAGTATCGAAGTGACATTCCATCAATCACTTCTCAAACTGGTGTCATGGTAGAAGCGGATACACAAGTGAGTACCTTAGCTGGTGTCATGATGGAAAGCTTTTTTTCCTTGATGACAGTAGGAATGGGCGGAAGCCCGGCAAACGCCCTATCCAGCAGGCTTATTGGAAGGGGACTACCAATATTTACGGCAAAACAGTGTGAAAAGGAAATAAATAATGGGAAAATGATTTTGCTGGTTGATACGAATGAAACATACGATAACCCTATTTATGAAGCTCAATTTGAAACTGAAAAAACAACAGCTGTCCGACTTCGTGAAGAACAGCTTGATATTACAAAAGAGCGTGTCCAAGTCGGAGAATTACAGCTCCATAAAGAAGTAGTGGAAGAACAGCGAACTGTTTATGTTCCACTTATTCGAGAAGAAGTATATATTGAGCGCCGTCCTGTCATTGATGGAAAGTATGATAGCAGCGCATTTACAGAGGATGAAATGATTCGTATTCCGATTACGGAAGAACGAATAGAAGTAACGAAAAGACCTGTAGTCGTTGAAGAAGTGATTGTAGGCAAGCGAAAAATTCAAGAAACAAAGCAGGTACAAGATATCATCAGAAAAGAAGAAGCACGAATTGAGCATTCCGTCCCTTCTGTCACGGAAGTTGTGACGCTACCCAAGACCGAAGTAGCGCAAGAAGAAGTTATAATGAAAAACCCTGATATTTTGATAGTGGAAGGAAATCCCGATATTGAAAACATTATGAAAGAAGACAAAAAGGAAGAATCCCGTGAAAAACGCACAGGCTCCCTCATTGTTAAAGGAGAGAAAAATAAACCAGAATTACCTTCAAGTAATAAAACCGAAGCGAACGGAACGCTAACAGATTCTCATGTTATTAAGGAACATGAAAGTGAAAGTGAATTACCGATTACAGTAGCTAATGTGAAAGAAGAAATCGACAGTAACGAAAATTCTTTGAAAGAGGAAAATAAAAATAATAAAAATCAAATAAAAAACAAGAAAAAATGATCATTGCCAGTGAATAAGATTGGATAGTCATACTATAAAAAAGCTGATTTCAAGAGGCTAAATTGTCCCCTTTTGAAGTCAGCTTTTTCTGGTGAATTTAAAAAAACTGTAAGATTACCTACATGCAAATCTAAATGATAATTGAGTTTCCTTATTGACCAGAATTTCCATTGTCACTTTGAGAACCATCCCCTGTTTGAGAACTATCATCTGTTTGCTGGGTGTTTGGGTCCTCCGTTTTTGAACTAGCATTTGAGCATGCTGTAACAGCTCCAAGTAACAACAATGCTGACATCAAAGCAAATAACCACTTTTTGAAAGTTTTCATTTTTATTCCTCCTTGAATGCTTGCATTTTGTAGTACAGTCTTATAATACAAGCATTCAATGAAAAAAGAATGCGATTTTCCATTTCTTAACACAAATTAACCATTTCATAAATCACTTGAAATATTTATTATTCAAAATTTACAGACCATTAATATAAGTTAGCCAAATACTTATTTCTTTAATATCCCTTTCTCTTGATAAAAAGCTGAGATCAGATACTAGTGGGAAATATAATAAATTTTAGTTTTAATCACGTTAGCAATTTTGTTCAACAGGAATTAGTCCAGTGTTTTTTGAATATATGTAGGTAAAAAGTGTAAATGGAGGGATAATTATGGCCTTTGTTGCGATCTATACTGTTGGTAGGCTAAAACATCCATATGAACATCCTGCCTCTCGAGAGTTTTTTGAAGTGGGTTACGAAGTAATTCGACAGGCTGCTAAATCAGGGAATCTAATAAAGGAGTTTTCACCTAATGGAGTGCCATTCCCTGAAGAAGCGATTCTAGGGGATGGTGATCCCATTCTTACACTAACGGTATGGAAGAACCTTCAATCTTTATATCGTTTTACCTATTCAGGTCAACATAAACAAGCATTACGAGACAGGAACAAATGGATTGGACCTCATCAAGAAAAACAACCTACATATGTATTGTGGTGGGCGGAGAAGGTGAAGGAAGTATCCTGGGAGGAGGCTTTCAAGAGATACAACTATTATATTCAGAACGGACCAACTCCTTTTGCGTTTGACTATAAGCACGCATTTGATGAGGTTGGGGAGACATTCTTGGTTAAATAGCAGGGGGCAGTTCTCTTGCCCCCCGTATTGGAAGCGGAAAATATGCCCAATTACTTCTATTTAACAAATATGTTGAATGAGGTTGGGTTAGTTTTCTCTCCATTCCGACTGTAGTAATGAATATTGATACTCGTCAACCCACTGTCCTTTTGACATATAGTTTTCCAACAAATGTCCTTCTCTCCTCATGCCTACACGTTCAAGTAGACGTATCGACTTTTCGTTTCTAACATCCGCAAAAGCTATCACCTTGTGTTTTCCAAAACTATTAAAAGCATAACTCAATAATGCTCTCACCGCTTCACTAGCGTAGCCCTTTCCCTGGTGCTCTTCTGCGAGAGTAAAACCAATTTCGACAATTCGAGGTTCATTCAGGAGTGTGTGAAGAGCACAATCTCCTATTAAATGATTCGTCTCAACTAAGGCAATCGCAAACTGAAACCAAGTACCAGGTTGATCTGGCACATTCTTCGATTGCTTTCTAACAAAAACTTCCGCATCGTGATATTGATAATTCTCCCAAGACTGAAATTTAGCCACTTCAGGACTCGAACGGTACAAAAAAAAGGAATCAACATCTTGTTGTGAAAATTGTCTCAAAATCAAGCGATTTGACCGCGCATAAATATGTTCAGATATTTCCACTTTGTTACACTCTCCATGTACAGATTTTCCGAAAAATATGAGTAGTTCCTTATAAACTAAACAGCTTGTTAGTAAGAGTAATTCTATAAATCAATACAAATTCCTTCCAAACCTAATTCTACCCTTTTCTTTTACCTTTCGATTATTAGTTATCTTATCTACTTTATCGATTAATATCTATAGAAATAATCCTATAGAAGACTTTTATAGTAATTGGTAAAATAGAGTTTATAATTTTACTAACTTTTCCAAAAGAGGTATCTGTATGGATATGGAACCGATTGTAATAGGTCCGTTTGCGCTTCGAGAATACATAGAATGCTTAAGGGAAGAACTAATCGATATTGGTCAGAAATTGGGGTTTAGTCATCATTTAACTATTCAAGCTAGTGTTAAATTGGATTATTTTCTTAACGAATATAAAAAGGTTAATGATAATAGATTGGATTATCAGAATTAATATTTGTCCATAATGAAATTTTTATATTAAAAAATAGTGAGTGGAACTGATTTCCATTTAATCAAATATCGCCCAGATTTTGGAAATACTTTTATATTTTCTGTTCCGGGTTATGCTGTTATAATGGAGGTTATGAAATAATAAGGAGGATGCCGCAATGACCACTTTTGAGAAATTAAAGCCTATTATTGCAGACCAACTGGGTGTCAAAATGGAACTGATTAAGCCGGAATCATCATTCAAGGATGACCTAGAAGCTGATTCGCTTGATATGGTGGACCTGACAATGGAAATTGAAGATGAATTCGCGATTGAAATTAGCGACAAAACCGCAGCGACGCTTCAAACAGTCGGGGATGTTGTAAACTATATTGAAAAGCGTTAACAAAAAAGGATTAAGTTCTTCTTATAGATGGAAAACCTTTCTTAAATCAGTACATATGCATTAACTATTAACGTCAAAAAAGAGACTTTCTAGAAAGTCTCTTTTTTGACGTTAAATACACTTAAATATAAAAACTTATTGATAGTTCTTAAAGGAATATCCGTTTGTGAAGGAAAGATAGTTGTTATAATAATCTGTTACGGTTGCCTATTAAAAATGCAAGGCCCGATTGGGCCCTGCATTTTATTTAACTATTACTTTTCCAACCATACCTTCCTGGAAATGGTACCGACATATCAGATCATATGTACCGGGCTTATTCGGTTTCACGGTAATGGTTTTTTCTTTACCCGGCTGAACTTCCGCGTCAATACTGAGCTTTTCCACTGTGAAGGTGTGCTCTTTCCTTCCTTCGTTTTTCAATATCAACGTTGTCGATCTTCCATTGGGAATAGTGATGACTTTCGGATTAAAGTAATCATCGTTCAACTTGACCTCAATCGCATTCACCGTCTCCATAGGTTGTGTTACGACACCGGATTCGGCAAATACTGCGAGTGAGTCGGGAGCTGTCACACCCAAAATCATCGCAAGCAAAACGAACAATCCTGTTAACCATTTTTTTACGGACATTCTTAATCCCTCCTTTCCTAAGAACTATTTTTTTCCAATTCATCAAATATTATCACAATAAATTATGCTCCAACTTCCTTTATTTCTATTAGAAACTGAAGTTACAGTAGGTTTAGATTAAAAAGTTCTAACTTCTTTGTTTTTTTCTCGCAGGTCATTTGGAAAACATATCATGTTCGTGTGCACTATTGCTTATGTAGGTCATTTTAATTCGTTCCTTGCCGAGCGCTTCCAGTTCCTGCATAACCATTTCGAAATCCATCGTTTTGTACTTCCTTCCTTTATAAACATATCCATTTCATTGTAGTCTAAAGTAAATTCTATTTGAATTATTTATTGGAATGAGAGGAAAGACCCCGACCAATAAGGTTTGCAGAGACAGGCTTTTTTTCGATTTCCCGTGCCCAAATTGATAATTGTCCTATATGGTGAATTTCATGAGCAATGGTATGTCGCATGATTTCACCCCAAGTATCCGTCACCATTTTTCCATCTGGCAAGGTATCGTAAAATAAACGATTTTCCATACTAGCATCCCAGTTGTTCACAAAGTTTTCCACTTCTAAATGAAATTCAGCGTCCAATTTTCGAACCTTTTTCAAGCTTTTATAACTATCGAAACTTTCCTGAAAGTCAGTTTTACCTTGTAAGAGACGTATCCAGCTCCATTCGACATCAACTATATGGAAAAGTGTATGCAATATACTTCCCATTCCACCCGTTCGTTTTTGCAGAAGTTCTTCTTCAATTAACTCTTCACACCAACGATACCAGTCTTCTCTTACCAACCAGTTATATCTAAAAAAAATTTGCATAAAAGCCCCTCCCCATTTAGAAAATGATTGATCTGTAAAAGTACCATAAGAGTACACAAATATTTTTAAATATTACTATTTCTACAAATATAGGTTGAATTCCTGTTCAACAACCTTGCCCTATTATTGAATAGATATTTTCGCCATTTAATAATGGAGCTCGCCACTGGATGTTAATCAAAGTTTACTGATCACAAGGAAAATGGAACCACTCGTATTTATGCTCAACTTAGCAGGAGTATCAGATAGAAACATGGACGAACAAAGATGAAATTAAATCTTCTTAATAAACTACCTACATAAAGTTCTATTTTGTGTTTTTTTAACTTACTTATTTATATATCATCAATGATTTTCAAAAGATAATAACGGGTAGTATAAACGCATAACACATTTATTTAATGAATGGATTCTAAGTTCAATGCTTCTAATCATATGGAGGTAACCTGTATGCGTTATTCTATGTTTAAACGAGCCTTAATTGGGAAACCGCTTAAAACGAGTGAATTAGGTGAACAAAGATTAGGTAAATTAAAAGCACTTGCCATTCTGTCATCTGATGCCCTTTCTTCCGTGGCATATGGTCCAGAACAAATTCTCATTGTGTTATCCACTTTAGGTATGATTGCCTTTTGGTATTCGGTTCCGATTGGTATTGGTGTTCTAATCCTTTTAACTGCACTAATTTTGTCATATCGCCAAATTATTTATGCTTATCCTCATGGCGGTGGTGCCTATGTTGTCTCGAAAAGTAACTTGGGGAAAAACGCTGGATTAGTAGCAGGCGGCTCGTTATTAGTTGATTATATTCTAACAGTAGCCGTAAGTGTTTCAGCTGGCACCGATGCGATTACATCCGCATTCCCTCAATTACACCCTTTTAATGTCGGTATTGCCTCTTTGTTAGTTATTTTGATCACCATTTTGAATCTCAGAGGTATTACGGAATCAGCTTCAGTCCTCGCTTATCCCGTCTATTTATTTGTATTGGCCTTAGTCCTTCTTATTGGAGTGGGAATATGGCAAATTGTAAGCGGGCAGATTGCTTCTAATTTACATGCACCAATTGGGGCAGCCGTTCACGGTATCAGTTTATTTTTATTATTGCGTGCATTTTCATCGGGCTGCTCAGCTCTTACAGGAGTAGAAGCTGTTTCGAATGCCGTGCCGAATTTTAAAGAACCTGAAGCTAAAAACGCTGTCCATACATTGATGATTATGGGCTTTATTTTAGCAATTCTCTTCACTGGAACGATGTTTTTAGCTTATTGGCTGGGAATCTCCCCTAAAGCGGAAGAAACGGTTGTTTCCCAAATGGCTGCAGAGATATTTGGAAGAAATTTAATGTATTACTTTGTTCAGGGAACTACTGCTCTTATTCTGGTACTTGCTGCAAACACTGGATTTTCTGCTTTTCCTCTGTTAGCAGTTAACTTCGCAACAGACAAGTATATACCGAGAATGTTTCTAAATCGAGGGGATAGACTTGGCTATTCAAATGGAATCATTACTCTTAGTGTGGCATCCATATTGTTGATTATCATCTTTAGAGGGCAAACGGAACAGCTTATTCCATTGTACGCAGTGGGTGTATTCATCCCTTTTACACTGTCTCAGACAGGTATGATTGTGAAATGGATAAAAGATAGACCTTCTGGTTGGCTATTTAAAATGATGATTAATCTAATTGGTGCCTTGATTACCCTTACCGTTGTCGTCATTTTCTTTATCACAAAATTTTCTCAAGTCTGGTATGTGCTCATATTTTTACCGATTATCGTATTTGTTTGCCACCGGATTAAAAAACATTATGATGCCGTTGGTGAGCAGTTAATGATTAAAGCGGGTGATGAGGCTCTTCCGTTAGAGGGTAATATCGTCATTGTTCCGGTAGCTGGCATTACAAAGGTTGTTGAAAATTCATTAAACTATGCTAAGTTAATCGGTGACTCTGTTATTGCTGTTTACGTGGCTTTTGACCGAGAGAGCGAAAAACAAATGGAGGAAAATTGGAAGGAATGGCAACCGGATATCCGCCTTGTGACGTTGTATACATCTTACAGAAGTTTACTAAGACCGATTGCGCGCTTTATCGAAATTGTAGAAGATAAAGCAAATGAAGAAAAATACACACTAACTGTACTGATTCCTCAATTCATTACGAAGAAAAGATGGCATGATATTTTGCATAATCAATCAAGTTTATTATTACGACTTTATCTCATTTATCAGAAAAATGTGATTGTCTCAACCGTACCATTCAGATTCAAAAAATAATTCGGATTAGGACAACAAGAAAGGTTTCATCTTAATTTAACCTGTCCGTTTGTTATATCTTTAAATACTACCTTCCTTTGTAGGTAGTATTTTCTATGTACAGTGACTTACACAAAGAAAATGGCGATGTCTTTTAATCATCGCCGATAATACTTCTTACATAAATTAATCTTCTGTTCCTAAAACATCTGTATTTGGGGGCTCATAACCCATCTGACGAAGCATGGCTACTATTTGTCCCTTATGATGAAACTCGTGAGTAATGGTATGCATTAACAACTTACCCGGTGTAATAGACACTAGTTCTGGTGCTTCCCTCCAAGGAATTTCTCTCTCAATCAGAACGTTTAATTGATTTCCATGTAGTTCAAGTAATTCATTGACTATTAAATCCACTTGTTCAAATCGAGCGATTATTTCTTCTAAACTGATATTATGTAGTTCTTCTCTAGGTGTAAGTGGTTTTTTTGTCTTCAATAAAACAAATGAGCTAAGCCATGCAACATAGCAATCTGCTATATGAACCAATGTGTCTCTTACACTTTGCCAAGCGAAACCATTTTTATGAGTAAAATGATTGGGATCTAATTTCCTACAAAAATCCAACAGAGTCCCTCTGGTCTGTCGAACCCATTTATATTCGTGTTGAATCATCATAACACCCACCTAAAAAAAATATAACTACTTATTCAATACCTGTAAAGGAAAACCCTATCTTTACTAAATATTCCACTTCTATTAACAAAAGACCATCTCTTTTGGTCGATATTGCTAAATAAACTGACCCTTTAGTTTTAGAGATTCAACCAACGCATATTTTTTTACCCTTCCAGGGATAATAAATTATCAATTTCAATTAAACTTAGGTGATAATAATGACCGTTAACGATCAGAATTCAAGTGTTCTCGGTAACAATATAAAAGCGTTATGGACGTTATTGGGAAAGAGCTCTGATATTCAAATTAGGGACATTACTATGCCAGGTCTAGATAAAAAGGCTGCGATTTTGTTCATCGACCAAATCGTCGATTCTAGTGCTATTCAGCAATATTTAATAGAACCCTTAGTAACATATAACCTACCAAGTTTCCAAACTGATGACGAACTGCTTTCCTTCATGGAATTAGCTTGTTATTCAAGCAAAAAAGTTTACACGAGTGGAAGATATAAATCTTGCTTCAGTTGAGTTACTGAATGGTAAAACCCTGATCATAATGGATGGAATTAGTACGTTCCTCTCAGCTGATACAACCGAATGGAACGCTCGCAGTGTAGAAAGCCCTAGTAGGGCAGTCTGCAATTGAAGCACAATTAGTCCTGCCCACAATCGAAGCTTTTGTAGCAACTTCTAGTGTTCTTAAGAATGATTACTATTTATTTTTATCTCCTTAGATTAATTATTGTTTAGAGAGGAGCTTTTAAATGATTCGAAACAAGATAATATTCTTAATTGTTACTTATCTCTTAGTTACAATGCCTATAAAATCAAAAAATATCACATTGGAATCTGCAAAAGCCGAAACTTCACCAATATCTGAATCCGTAGTTAATTCTTATGATAATTACGTCTATAGCCAAGCTTTGACAGCCTATACCTATGCATATCCTTTACTTATATTAGAAAGGACCAGACAACTGATATCATATTCTGAAGGTGATAAGAAAACTATACAAATGAATCGTTTTGTTCCTCAAGAGAGCCTATTAACAGCAAAAGATCGAATGGTTGTGGCACCAAATCAAGATACACTTTATAATTATACCTTTCTTGATTTATCAAATGGTCCATTAATATTCAATACACCTGATACAAATGGAAGGTATTATTCTGCTTCGTTTATTGATATGTGGCATAATGTTTTTGCAACAGTAGGAAAAAGAACAACCGGAACAAAACCCAATAAATTTTTAGTTATCGGTCCGAATTGGAAGGAGAAAACTCCAAGTGGTATTAATGTAATTAAAGCACCCACTAGTATTGTTTGGTTACTAATTAGAACGACTGTTTATCCAGGAGAGAATCAGAATATCGTATATCAATTAAATAAAAAGTTTAATTTAAAAACATTAAATGGTCATAACCCAATTATTTAAGAACCAAGAAATATGTTTTTAACAATGAATTCAATTGAAAAGTTAACACCGACTCAATTTATTAATGTATACAATAAATTAATAAAGAAATATCCAGCACCCAATGATGAAAAAGTATTACAAGACCAATTTACAAGATTAGGATTTAATAATCCAAGTGGAATAAATAAACGATATGAAAAACAAATAAAGCGTGCATTCGAAGATGCACTTGCTGCCATAACAAATACAATGAGATCCAAATATTGGACATATGCCCCTGACAATATCGGTAATTATGGGCATGATTAATTCACTAGAGCGGTTATTACAAATGCAGTCTTAGGTGGTTTACCAAAAGAAGAAGCTACATATGCTGTTACTTATGGTGATAGATCAAAAACTCAATTAAATGGTCAAAATAAATATGTAATTCATTTTAATAACGAAGAGTTACCTAAGGTTAGGGAATTTTGGTCCATCACACTTTATGGAATGGATCATTTCTTTGTAGAAAATCCTATTAATAGATATAAAATTGGTAGCTTAACAGAAGGTTTAAAATTTAATGCGGATGGATCATTAGATATTTATATTCAACATGAGGCTCCTGTGGGACATGAATCTAATTGGTTACCAGCTTCTGAGGGTGATTTCTATCTAATGATGCGTTTCTATAATGGCGAGAAAGAAATATTAGACAGGACATACACTATTCCACCGTTTAAAAAAGTTAATTAAGGATCTATATTCTCTTAAAGTACATAAATTATGGGTTATGGTACTATCCTAAAACTTGGATTACTTTAAAGGTTATTCTAAATTATATTGGGGTCCAACCATTTACGTTTTAAGTAATAGAAGCTGCATTTTTTGCAGCTTCCCAATTCATTTTAGAGTGATATAAATTGTTAAATCCAGCATATATTTCATTCTTTACTGTTAGTTATGAGCCAATCCACAGGAACAGCGATTTTTCCCAAATAAAAGGTGATAAGATGCAGGGAATTCTTGGTTGACTCTTTGAACTTCAAATGCAAATTCTTTACTATCATTTGGAACTGGCGAAAGTGCATCCGCTTTTGCTTGAGTATCAATTTGGGCTCCTGGTGGTACGAATCGATTCGGTGCGATTCGAACACCATTTGTAACGACTGCATTATAGGAAATAAATGAGCCTTTCCCCACAATGGCATTGTAAACAATAGCATTAAAGCCAACAAATACCTTGTCCCCAATAAAACAAGGACCATGGACAAGGGCTCGATGAGCAATGCTCACTTCATTACCAATATATATCGAATAGCTTTTATCACCAGCCAAAACTCTTCTATTTAATAAACCATGTAATATGACTCCGTCTTGGAGATTCGTATTAGAACCGATATAAAAAGGGGTTCCTTCATCAGCACGTATACTGACATTTGGAGCAACATAAACATTATTTCTAATGGTAACATCACCTATTACACTGGAAAACTGACTAATAAATGATGTTTTATCAATAGTAGGATAGTGTGAAACGGGATTAAATGAAGTAATCGGGTTGGAGCTAATAAATGGTTCAAAACAGCAGTCTGAAGGGTTATGCGAAGTTGACTTTTTTTTGTCTCCCAAAAAAACACCTCTTTTACAATTTATGTTATAGAATCATATTATGCAAAAAGATCGTGTGAGGAATGGACATGCACCACACAAATTTTATTTAGTTTTTAGAAGCGTTTTCCATTAATGTCTACAGGAAATGTTGTATTAAAAGTTGCTTAAAAATCACTATTTATATTGAAATAAGATATAATGATAAAAAAATATTTGAGGTGAATACGGATTGTTGCTTAATTCAGAGGCAGACCAACAAGTAGAAAAAGATTATGATGAAGAATATAAAGAAAGAGATTCCTCTACTAGTCAAGACGCAGAGAAGGAACAAGAAGAAAGAGGATTTAAACAATGGTTTTTGGAAAGAAATAAGAAAAAAGCCGATGAAGAGAACGAAGCGGAAGTATACACGCCAACCAGATTCCGTTCGTCTAAAAAGAAAAAGAAAGTGGAGATGTTCTGGGTAAAACTAGTCTTTAAGATTTTTATAGTCGGAGCTGTTTGTTTCAACTTCAAATTCATTTTGAACTTTATGAAAGATCCTATTAGTAATTTTACGCATACATTATTTGTAGTTGGAATATGTGCAGGAATTAATTTTATTGCCGTTTGGATTCTGTTTTATAAAAGTTCATTTATGAGATTTTATCTTTCCATATTTGCCATTTTAGGATCATTTGGGTATTACTTTTATGTGAATTATCCTAATCATTCCTTTTTTGGAAATAACATGATAACTTCGGTGCTTGTTATAATTTCAGCTTTAATGGTCATTAATCCTAAAGTAAATTATTATCTGAAAAGCATCGTATTACTGTTGATTCCTATTTTAGGAATATATTTTAGTGGTAATCAATTCGCACTTGTATGGACTCTAATGTTTAATGCCGGATTGATACTTTTCTTTAGAGTGTCTAAATCAAAGAGATCTAAATCAAAGAAAAAGGAAGCACGATCAACTAGAAATGAAAAGCAACCAGCTTAACTATTATCTATTTGTATTTAAAAAAAGAGCCTTAAGTGGCTCTTTCAATTTTATTGGGTTAAACTTTAGGCTATCTGGGGTAACAGAATAATAAACTCAGTCCCCTTATCCGTTTCACTGTTCACTTGTATTTTACCTTTGAAAGAATGGACTATTTGAAAGCTCACCATCATTCCAAGTCCTGTCCCATTTTCCTTTAAAGAATAAAACGGAGATCCAAGCCTTTCAATTTGCTTTTTTGTCATACCAATTCCTTGGTCTTTAATGGTAATCTTTATATATCCATCATCCGTTGAAGTACAGGTTACCCAAACAATTCCACCATTCTGCATTGACTCTATCGCATTTTTCAACATATTAATCAAAGACTGATTTAATTTTTGAGGGTTCCCATAAATCCAACAGTTCTCAAGAATATCCGTTTTAATCTCAACACTATGGTTCAGGGAGTAACCTTTAATAATATTAACTACACGATGCAATTGATAACTTACATTGATTCTTTCATTACTATCAATTGTGGGTTTTCCAAAAGATAAAAAATCACTAATAATTTCATTGGCACGATCTAATTCTTCAATGGATATTTGGATATATTCTTTCTTTTCCTTAGACAAATCAGGTTCGTTCAAAAGTTGCAAAAAGCCACGAGTTACTTGCATCGGATTTCTAATTTCATGAGCGAAAACACTTGTTAACTCACTTATCACCCGTAATTTCTCCGATTTTTGCATCTCTAATCGCAGTTTATGGATCTCCCCGATTGTTTCATTTAACATAGTCAAGAAATAAGTTACGACCACTACAAAGAAAAGATGAATGATCTGTACTTTCAAATGATCGACAGAAAAACCTCTTAGAAAACCAGAAAAAGTAAGGCCAATAGCACAGTAATAAAAGGCAAGACTAACGGCAATTTTAACCCTTTTATCTTTTTTCGAACTTGCAAACGATCTTTGAAAAAACAAGATGACAGGCAGTGAGAACACTAAGACAAGAACAGTATTATAGAATCCTATACTTATTCCAAAGTAAAGTCGATAAAGGATGATAAGAGCTGATAGGATGATTCCTGGCCAAAATCCGCCGTACAGGGTTCCGAATAAGAGAGGAATAATTCTTAGTTCCAAACGAGCATTTTGACCAAAATTCACCGGAAAGGACATGCAAAATATAATGGATATTCCCCACAATATGGACATTATTAGGGTTCTATTTTCACTACGCTTTACCCTCTCCGTAATAAAAGTAAAATAAATAAATATCGGTATTACCATTAACGTTAGTTGCAGCAAAAAATCCTTTAATAAACTCATCTTCGTAACCTTTCATATTCTGATCTTTATCTGAAAGCTGCAATATAAGGGCAATCATAATAGTCTGTATGTTTATGACAGTTCCATACAAATACAATGCTTTAAGAAAGGACCTTATATTACTAATTATTCCATATTATACTTTAAAATGATGTTCATTTGTCGACTTTTGTATTTTTTCTTTTTTTCTTCAAGACATGGTAGTTTTTCAAGAATAACTAACCTGCATCGTGACTTGAATAACAAAAAGAGCCACTAAAAGTGGCCCCGAACTTTAACGCTTTCTCCGGTTGGTGTAGACTGTAACATAAATTATAGAAAAACAGATGGATACAATAATTAAATAACTCCCTGTGCAATCATAGCATCTGCTACTTTTAAGAATCCAGCAATGTTAGCACCGACTACAAGATTCCCAGGAGCATCATAATCTTCTGATGCTTTCATACTCTTACTAAAGATATCTTTCATAATATCTCGTAATTTCCTATCTACTTCTTCTTGTGTCCAAGCCAGACGTGCACTATTTTGCGCCATTTCTAAAGCAGAGACGGCAACCCCGCCTGCATTTGCTGCTTTGGCAGGAGCAAATAAAACATGATGATCCATAAAAGAATCGATAGCTTCTTGAGTAGATGGCATATTTGCCCCTTCGCCCACTGCCTTTACCCCATTCGAAACTAACATTTCTGCCGCTTCCTTATTAATCTCATTTTGGGTTGCACATGGTAATGCAATATCACATGGGATCGCCCAGATGCCAGAACAGCCTTCTTGATAGATTGCATCTGGATGTTCTTTGACATATTCAAACATTCTTTTATTCTCTACTTCTTTTAATCGTTTCACTGTATCTAGGTTAATTCCATTTGGATCATATACATAGCCACTTGAATCACTGCATGCTACCACTTTTGCACCAAACTGGATGGCTTTTTCCATCGCATAAATCGAAACATTACCCGAACCAGATACCACAACAGTGCTTCCATTCATCCTTAATCCCTGAGCTTTCAGCATTTCATCTACAAAGTATACTAAACCATATCCTGTCGCTTCTTTCCGGATTAAGCTTCCTCCATACCCGATCCCTTTTCCCGTTAGAACACCTGCTTCATAAGCGCCTTTTAATTTTTTATATTGCCCGAACATATAACCGATTTCTCTAGCACCTACTCCTATATCACCAGCGGGAACATCGATGTCTGGCCCGATATGTCTGCTAAGTTCAGTCATAAAACTCTGACAAAAACGCATAATTTCCATATCAGATTTACCTTTTGGATCAAAATCAGATCCGCCTTTTCCACCGCCAATTGGCTGACCTGTTAAGGAGTTTTTAAAAATTTGCTCAAACCCGAGAAATTTGATAATACTTGTGTTAACTGAAGGGTGAAATCGTAGTCCCCCCTTATAGGGTCCGATAGCACTATTAAACTGGACACGATATCCACGATTCACTTTTATATTCCCGTTATCATCCACCCATGGAACTCTGAAGGAAATCAATCGCTCTGGTTCGATGATTCTTTCTAGAACGGCTTGTTTTATATATATTGGATTTTTCACAAGGACAGGTACTAGAGAATCAAGGACTTCTTTAACCGCCTGCAGGAATTCCCACTCATTCGGGTTACGCATTTGAACCTGTTCAAATAAACGATTAACGTGATTTTTCACGATTTGCATTTGATTCATTTCTACTTCTTCCAGCACTTTCATGTCATTCAGCCCCTAATTGTTTTAAAGTTGAGAAAATTTCTTTTCTTTGATGTGTTTTCATTTTATAATTTTATAATTGATAGTTTCAATATTCATTTTAGATGAAATCAATGCATTAAACGCATTAATTGGAGTGATAAATAGATGGAGACGAGGCAAATTCAATATTTCCTAGAAGTCGCAAAAAGAGAACATGTAACAGAAGCAGCAGATGCCTTGCATGTTGCCCAATCTTCCGTGAGCAGACAAATTTTTAATTTAGAAGAAGAATTAGGGGTAGCGCTTTTTATACGTGAGGGAAGAAGAGTCAAATTAACCCCTCTTGGCAGAATTTTTTATGAACGGATGAAACAAGTGTGGAATATGATGGAGGACGCTAAGCGAGAAGTAGAAGAATATTTAGATCCTGAAAAAGGGACTGTTCGGATTGCATTTCCTATTAGCATGGCGGCTCATACAATGCCCTCCATCATCTATGCATTTCGTCTTCGGTACCCAGAAGCTAAATTTCAGATGAACAATGGTCTTTATCATGATTTAATAGATGGTGTGGTAAATGGGGAATTTAATTTGGCCCTGGTTGCCCCCATGGTCAACCAGGATAAAGAGAAAAAAATTAAAGGATCGACCCTTTTCATAGAAACTATTGTGGCCCTCATCCCTTTTCATCATCCATTAGCTGATCAGAAATCGATTCGATTACGGGACTTAAAGGATGACCCATTCTGTGTCCTGCCTGAAGGGTTTAAATTTCGAGAACAAGTTGTTCAAGCTTGTAAGGATGCAGGTTTTTCACCACAAATCGCATTTGAAGGAAAAGATATTGATGCATTAAAAGGGTTAGTCTCTTCAGGATTAGGGGTTGCATTGATGCCAGAGACAACCTTGATCGATAATACACCGCGGTCTACCGTCGTGATTCCCCTAAATGATGCGAATCTCACACGAACAGTCGGTGTCATCTATCCGACACAACGCAAATTACTCCCAACTGAAGAATTGTTTTATCATTTCTTACTTGAAACGTATGAAAGATTAAATGAATTTAGAAATTAAATCATGACACCCAGGGGCATACGTTTTTGTTTAATGATAAAGTAACAATAAGGTCAGGAGTATCAACTCTTGACCTTGTATTTTTAACAGATACTAGATTCCTCCAATACCCATCAGTTTTTCGAAAAAAAGATACAGTATCCAGCTTAATAAATTTATTTATTCCTCAAACGCTGATTGTAATCTCTCTCAATTCCTTTTTCCAGTTTCGGTTAATCTTTTTGCCACTTCGCAGGCTGCTAACAGCTTCATTTACCGCTTCATAATTTAATTCCGTTCCGATTTCTTCGGCATGGTAATCGACAGCGTGGTCTTCACCGATTCCAAAACGTGCAGCGGTTGAGCTCGCATCAATACTGGCTCCAAGGAACAGAAAATCCCACTCATATTTCTTTTTTTGGTGTTGAACCATATTTTTAATTTTGTCCGCTGTAAATTCCTTGCTAGCATTTTCCATTCCATCTGTTGTCATTACGAATAATACTTTTTCTGCCCGTTCTTCCTCACTCGTTCTTTTTTGTACATTTACGATTTTTTGAATGGTAAATCCAATCGCATCTAATAATGCAGTAGTACCTCCTACTTCATAATCTTTTTCAGTAAGAGGAAAGATACCCTTTACATTAATTCGGTCATGTAACAATTCGTATCGATGATCGAACAATACGGTTGTTACAAGGGCTTCTCCTTCCGCTTTTTGCTGTTTCTTCAGTATAGCATTAAAACCGCCTATGGTATCTGCCTCAAGCCCTACCATAGAGCCGCTTTTATCCAAAATAAACACTAATTCAGTTAGATCTTTTTTCATGATCATACTCCCCCGTCCTTTGATAAACAAAGGATAACACTCATTTCAAAGATATTGGTCGCTTTGAAAGCGACATTTCAGCAAAGCATGGGAAGCATGGGGACGGTTCTTCTGCTTCGTCACCATATCACATACCTACCAGTAATTCGTTCTACCTTATCCTATTAATTGTTTGAAAACGTTCACAAATAATGGTGGTAATCGCTTTCAAATTCGTATATAATTATATTAAAATTACAACTTGAGAGGTGAAACAGCATGAAAGAATATATTTTTCTACTAGAAGAAACCGTCGGTACTAGAGAAATTAAGATTTTAGCATCAGGAATGATGGATGCTTTCAAAAAGGCAAAAGAATTCCGAAAAAATATTGTCCAAGATACTAAATTAAAGGTCAATATGATCTTAAAAGGTGTTAGATATACGGATTAACCTTAGATAAAAATATATTGAAAGGAAAAATCCTAAACTATATGTTCTTATTAAGATTAATAGTAGATAAATAAAGGAGAACACATTCGGTGGTTATCGAAATGTGTTCTCCTTTAAATTTATATTTTTAGATACTGGGTTTCTTTACAGAACACTGATCATTTGAAATTTGTATCCCAAGCGAAGATTTCCGAACCAATACAAAATAGGATAGGAAAGCAAGAAAACTTGAGCAAAAGATGATGACCCCCATAGGAACGCCTGTATACGCCCCTGCTATTCCCACCAGTGGAGCCGTTAATGAGCCTAGTACAAATGGCAATAACCCTAATAAGGCAGAGGCACTGCCTGCAATATGTCCTTGGGTTTCAATGGCTAAAGCAAAAGACGTGGTTCCAATAATACTGATGGAACCTACAAAAAAGAAGATCGGGATCGCGACGGCGAAAAGCGGTGCTTTTAATAACAAAGCAACGAGTAACCATGCACCCGCTATGGTTGAGATGGCTAACCCAATCTTTAAGAAGGTCCGCTCCGATATGATGTCAGCCAAGCGGCCGACTAACTGACTTCCAATAATTAATGCTACTCCATTTGTCCCGAATAATAAACTAAATTGCTGCGGTGTGACATGGTAAATATTTTGATAGACAAACGGAATCCCAGATACATAGGCAAAGATACCTGCAACAGTAAAACCTTGCGTTAGTGCGTACCCCATGAACGTCCGATCTTTGAATAAAGAACCAAAGTTGTTCATGATTTGTGGTAAATTGCTTGGAACACGTTTTTCTGTCGGCAGAGTTTCTTCTAATTTTAAAGCAACAGTAATGAGCAACACTGCACCTACTATAGCCAACGCAATAAAAACCCCATGCCAATTGGTAAAAGCAAGAATTCCCCCTCCAGCAATCGGTGCAACGATCGGTCCGAGGTTCCCCACTAACACCATCATCGTAAAGAACTTGGTCAGTTCCCTTCCACTAAAAAGATCTCGAACAATTGCTCTTGAAATGACAAGTCCGCCAGCAGCAGCAAAGCCTTGGACTAATCGAGCGATGATAAGGAAATAGATATTAGGCGCCAACGCGCATGTTATAGAAGCAAGTAAGTACAAGGTGATAAAGATCAGCAAGGGTTGTCGGCGGCCTTTGACATCACTCAAAGGACCAATAAACAATTGCCCTAATCCCAATCCTAATAAACAGGATGTTAAACTAATTTGCACAAGTGAAGCTGTAGTACCAAAATCATTTACAATCGTTGGAAAAGACGGTAAATACGTATCGATTGTAAAAGGTCCTAATAGTCCAAGTGATCCTAAGAGTATAGCCAGCTGTATTCGTTTTTTTCCACTAGGTTTAATCAATGTCCATCGCCTTTCTAAAAATATTTCGATATCCTAAATTAATAAACCTTATTATAACCTGAACCTTGCTCACGGGTAAACAATTAAAATCGATGGTAACGTTTTCAATTTTCGAGCTTTTTGCTTGAAAAAACAGGGGGACGGTTCTTCTGCTCCGTCCCCCTGCATTATATTTAATAAAATGCACTTTCTAATACTTATTGTGCCTTCTTGTAAACAATCGAAAATCTTTTTTCTCTCAGCGATTTTTCTCCGTTGTAATCTATTTGAATGGTTGCAGTATAATCCCCTTCCATCTCAAGGTTAGCTTTCCCAGCATACACGCCATTTCCTGTTTCCTGCAACTTCAATGAAGTATCTCCATGACTCATCCCTTGCATGTCCAATTTTGCACTAACCTTAGCACCTTTTACGGGTTTACCCTCAAGGTCTAAGACTTTTAATTGAATAGGAGTTAATTGGCCTGGTGTAAATGATTTGGGTGTAGTTAGCTTTAGATCAAAGTTATTTGAACTGCATCCTGCCATAAAAACCAATAATAGGCCAATGATTAGACTCGTAAATTTGTTCATTACACCTCATCCTTTCTAAAGGTTTTCTTATTGAAATAAATTAAGACATTATAATTTAGACATTTATTGTACACTCTTCCCTAAACATCAAGAAACAGAATTCATCTTCTGACAGAAAGTTTCCATACGCAATGGCAAATTTAAGCCTATTTAAAATTATCACTAAAATCATGACAGATACAAACATTTTAACTTAATGTCTAAAGGTACTGATAATTTCCTCTCACAATTTAAAATAAAAATAATGGGAAGAGGAAAAGAAAAGCTAAGCCACTACAGACCCGAGCTGGTTAGTGGCTTAGCTTTTTACTTTTACTATTCGTTTGTTTTATACTTTAGGCGTAAGTTTTTTTATTAATGTATATACCACTAAAGATAGTATAAAAAAACCAATAAATGAGTAGGTATGTGTCCACTTATGTAAAGCAAACATCCCGATTTTTATAAATAGGAATTCTATGATATACCCGAAGATTGCAGATAGTATTAAGGAGAGCAACAAGTATGTTTTTAAAGTTTTTGCGTATTGATAAATAAACATAAAAGAAATGGGAATGACTGTAATATCAGCTGGAAGTAAAGGAGGCACCATTGGTAACAACTTGTGTGGATATCCCCATAAGATCAAGTCTGCCCCAATAACATCTGTAATAGATGCTAACATTGCCCAAATTAGCCCATAACACATGATTTCGAATGTTCTTTTCTGATCATGAAACTTGATCCAAATAAGCCACGGAATAATGGCTGCAACCAGCAACAACCACCACCTCCAAGTAAATAGGTCATCCTGGAACCAGTAATTAATTGAAATGTCCCTTAGTGTTTCTCTTGCGTTTTTAATATCTTCAAATGTTGGATGTTTCATTATATCCACTCCAAAATTTTATAACCTGTACTTGCTTAAGTTATCCATTCCATCTTTTTCAATTCTAAAAGTTATGAAGAATTGTACGCCAAATAGTCCCCACTCTGAATGAGAGTGAGGACTATTTGGCTTTTTTCAATGTGATAGGATTACTGGTTTAACCTTCTAGTTTTTTAATCCCTCTAAAAACTCTATTTTGCTTTTAGCATTATCAGATGTAATAATATCGACGTCACTGTTAATACTTTTTTCTACTCGCTGCCCTTTTATCGCTTTTAAGGCATTTTCCACACTGATATAGCCCATATCATATGGATTCTGCGCAACTGAGCCTTTCAACGTTCCTTTTTCAACATATTTCAGCATTTCGATAATTCCATCTGCGCCTACGACTGGAAGGTTTAATCCTTTTTGGTTAAGATACTTGATGACTTCTAACGCCATCCCATCATCAGAGGCAAAAACGCCTTTGATATCAGAATTACTCTTCATTAATTCATCGATGACTGGCTTAACCTTGGCATCGTCATCATCTACGAGTATATACCCTTCGACCGTGTCAATTCCCACTGTATGCAAAGCATCTTTTGCCCCTTGGATCCGGTCCTCACTTACGTTATCTTTTGAAATCTTGCCAATAAGGGCGACCTTGTATCCCGGCTGCAGCATCGAAGATAATACCTCTCCGGCTTTTTCACCTAATGAAGGGTTATCGGTTCCAATAAAGGAAGTTTGACCAGCCCAATCGACCCCCGTATCCACGAGCAGGACCGGAATATGTTTCTTTTTAAATTCCTCTAATACTGGTACAGATTCTGAAGGATTTGTCGGAGAGAATATGAGTGCGTCCGGTTTTTCCTTTAATACCCTATACAAAATGGTGAGTTGATCTTCATTATTTTGAGTGGGAGCATAAATTTTTCCCTTCACTCCAAAATTGGTCATTCCCTTTTCAATTCCTGAGACAATGATCGACCAATACTCCGACTTTGTATCTTTCAACACCACAGCAACGGTCGGCTTTTCTGCCGCTAATGCTTTGTAAAAATAACCCAATAAACCACAGATAAAAACGGTAGAAACAACTAGGATCAAACTCTTTTTCTTCACTGTTTCTCACCATTCAAGTATAGACTTTCATCTAAAAAACGATTAAAACAAATAGAAAAACTTGTTCCTTCATGCCCTGTCTGAACCTTGATTTTTGCCTGATGACGGTCGGCGATACTATAACAAACAGCTAGCCCCATTCCCGTCCCCTGGTCTTTTGTCGTAAAAAATGGAGTGCCAATTTTGTCTAGATTGTCTGGATTAATTCCTATTCCACTATCCTTCACCTCTAAAATAACCTCTTCTTCTTCACTGTAGGTGCTAACGATAAGAGTCCCGCCCATATCCATCGCCTCAAGTCCATTTAAGGCAAGATTCAAGAAAAGCTGCCGAATTTCTTTTTCATCTAAGAAAAGTTCAGGACATGGCTCCGATTGATACTGGACACTTTTCCCTGCAAGGGCTGCTTCTGCATTGATTAAGGGAAGGATCGCTTCTATGATTCTACTTAAAGATTGTTTTGTTTTATTACTTGCTTTATTTTTTGCCAGTGTTAAAAACTCTTTAATGATGCTATTTGCTCTGTTTAGTTCATCCAGCATTATATCAATGAATTCAGGTGCCAGCGGTTGGTTGTTACTTTTCCACATTTGCAAAAATCCATGTACAGTCGTCATGGGGTTTCGGATTTCATGCGCAATTCCAGCCGCCATTTCGCCAATGAGATTTAATCGATCTAAACGTAACATTTCTTTTTCTAAGTTCTCTCTTTCAGTAATATCATTTACCACGATGAGAACGCATGCTTCGTCTTGTATTTCAATGACTTCCGTGGATAACAATCCGGAACGCCTTTCCCCGTTTTTAGATTGGTATGTCACTTTTAGATTGCTCAAAGTTTTATTCCATTCGGGATCAACTAAATCGACTTTATTCCCATCCACACACGTAAAAAGGGCCCAGTCAAAAACTTGATTCTTTACTGTTGCATAATCATAACCTGTATAATGGAGCCATGCTTTGTTAACATCAATAAATCTTCCATTCCTTATGGAACGAATCGCCATTAAGCAAGGACTAGCTTCAAATATTTTCTTAAATCGTTCATGGGAAAAAGATAGGTCATCCGCTATCTTTTTTCGCACCTGAATTTCCGCTTTAAGCTTCTCATTCGTAGACAACAAATCTAACGTACGCTCTTCCACTACTTTTTTTAGAAGATTGAATTGGTGGTTTTTTATTTTCTCTATTTCTTTCCGTTCTGTCACATCACGAATCGTGCAAACAAAAAGAGGAGTGTTTTCGATGGTTGCTTTTCCAATTTGAATATCGACAGGAAATCGATTTTTATCTTTCCGTAAGGCAACACCTTCCATTATTTTCCCTACTGTAGAATTGGTAAGTGCATGCATGGATAATACAGCCATCCGATCTCCCTCTTGCTTTACCACAGGGAGAATAGCGGCTACATGCTTCCCAATTAATTCCTCTTTGTTATAACCAAACATTTTCCGTACCATCGGATTGATGGATAAAATCACCCCAGATTCATCAAAGGTGACAATCGTGTCCATCAATGTTTCCCCCAACACCTTTGCTAGAGTCTCCGTTTTATATAAATCAACGGTTGTACGATTCAATTTATGGTTAACTTCCTCAAGTTCAATCGAATTTTTCCACTCAGTATGTTTTAAACTTTCCGTATGACTTTTATAGATTTTAACAAACTGTTCTACTTTTTGTTTTAATGTCTCTGGATTAAATGGTTTAAATATGTAATCAATGGCACCAACAGAATAACCATGGAGAACATGTTCCATATCTTGACTGATGGCGGTTATAAAGATAATCGGTATATTCTTTGACTTTTTTCTGGCTTTAATAAGCTTTGCCGTTTCAAAGCCATTGAGTCCAGGCATTTGAACATCCAACAAAATGACTGCAAAATCTTGTTTTAAAATGCATTTTAACGCTTCTTCTCCCGACCTAGCCGTAACTAAACGGTAGCTAGGTGAAGAGAGAACAGCTTCCAATGCAATTAAATTTTCCTTAAGATCGTCCACCATTAAAATATTTATCATTTCCGTGTCCGGTTTATTTGTTTTTTCGGTAAAGTCTTTCTGCTGAATGGAGTACTTCATAGTATTTTGCATAATCGGTAAAACGTATCTCCTCTCTTTTTCCAAGCCCTAAAAAACCCGAATAAAATAGACTTTCGTAAAATAAGCGATGAACATGATTTTGTAATTCTTTATTAAAATAAATCATCACATTGCGGCAAATAATGATATGAAATTCGTTAAATGATTGATCGGTAACCAAATTGTGCTGAAAAAAGTCAATATTCTTTTTCAAGAAGGAATGAAACGCCGCTTGTTCATTTTTTACCGAATAATACTCTGAAAAAGCCTTCTCTCCCCCAGATTGAATGTAGTTGGTTGTATAAAGCTTCATTTTTTCTAAGGGAAAAGAACCTTGTTTCGCTTTTTCTAAATTGACTTGATTGATATCAGTAGCATAAATCTTGGTTTTTTCCAATACGCCTTCTTCGTGCAACAAAATAGCCATCGAATAAACTTCTTCTCCAGAACCACAGCCGACATGCCAGATTCGGATCGCAGGATATTCTCTTACAATCGGGATGACCTTCTCTCGAAGAACCTTAAAAAAAGAAGGATCTCGAAACATTTCTGTTACATTAATAGAAAAATCATAAAACAGCCTATCCATCACAAGGGGGTCATGTAAAACCTTTTCCTGTAATCCGGATACAGTCCTTAGCTTTTCAGCAGTCATTCGATTCAAAGCTCTTCTTTGAATGAAGGGAGCGGCATAGTTCCGAAAATCATATCCATAATGACGATAAATCGCTTCTAGTAATAACTCAATCTCTATTTTCTGCAGTTGATCGATATTGGTAATGGTTATCCCCACCTATCTATATAGCCAAACCTGTATCAGTGAATAAAGCTGATCTAAATCAATCGGTTTGCTAATGTAATCAGACGCACCAGCCTGGATACATTCTTCACGGTTATGTTTCATCGCCTTGGCTGTTAAAGCAATAATTGGTAATTCCCGAAATTCCGGTTTCGTACGAATGTTGCGCATGGCCTCAAATCCATCCATTTCCGGCATCATTATGTCCATTAATATGAGGTCAATATCTGGATTTTCTTGTAACACGTCGATCCCTTCTCTGCCGTTTTCTGCAAATAGAACCTCGATTTCATATTCCTCAAGAGCAGAGGATAAGGCATAAATATTTCGCATATCATCATCTACAATTAAAATTTTCTTCCCATTCATTAACGAGTATTCCAGTGTATCTTCGTCAATTACGTGTCCATCCGATTGAAACTCACTCCCGGTAAAGGAATGGCTTTCCTCTTCTTGAAGTGCAGCCGCCGTTTCCAAAAGGTATGGAATTTGATTTTCATTTTCGTTCAAATGATGAATAGGCAAGTAAAGAGTGAAGGAACTTCCAGCCCCTTCTTCACTTCTTAAATCTATACAGCCCCCAAGCAAGTGGGCAAACTCACGGCTAATCGATAAACCTAAGCCTGTCCCCCCATATTTCCGGCTAGTCGTACCATCCGCTTGCATAAACGCATTAAAAATTAATTGCTGCTTATCCTTTGAAATACCAATTCCGGTATCAGCAATGGTAAAACTGATCATTGGTTCATTCTGCCCAGCAAAATCGTGCTTGTCTAATTCATTTGGACCAACCTTCTTGATAAGGAAGGAAATACACCCTTTTTCGGTGAATTTAAATGCATTGGATAAGAGGTTTCTCAAAATTTGATTGAGTCGATGCTCATCGGTGTAGATGCTTTCCGGTAAATCATCATCTAAGAAAATACTAAACTCCAAATTTTTTTGACGAGCTAGAGGCGAAAAATATCTTTCTGCAAAGGTAGTAATTTTCTCCAAAGCTACTTCCCCGTGAATAACCTCCATTTTTCCAGCCTCAACTTTTGCTAAATCTAAAATTTCATTAATCAAATGAAGCAAATCATTTCCAGATGAATAAATGGTTTGGATGTATTCCAATTGTTTTTCGGTTAAATTTTCATTCTTTTTTTCTATTAGCATTTGAGCAAGAATTAATAAACTGTTCAAAGGGGTACGAAGCTCATGCGACATATTCGCAAGAAATTCGGATTTATATTGGGAGGTAAGAGCAAGTTCCTGTGCTTTCTCTTCAAGGGCATTACTGAATTTCTCCAATTCCTGTTTTTTATGCTCAGAATTTTGATACTGTACCTCGAGCTCCTCGTTCATGATTCTTAGTTCCTCTTGCTGCTGTTGAAGCTCTTCTGATTGGGCTTGCAGCTCTTCTGTCAATGCTTGAGAATCTTGTAATAATTTTTTGACCTGCATTCGATTTCCGATACTGTTGATGGTTATGCCGATATGAGCCATGACTTCCTGGAGAAGGGCTTGTTGAACGGCATTAAATGGTTTAAAGGAAGCAACCTCAAGAACAGCCAAGACCTCCCCTTCAAATTCAGCAGGTAGAATCATTAGATGTTTGGGCGCTGCTTCTCCAATTCCAGAAGCAATTTTTACATAATTGTCGGGAACTTCCGAAAGCATCATCGGTTTCTTTTCCGCCGCAACTTGTCCTACAAGGCCCTCACCGAGATGGAAGCTTCTTGATGTAACCGGATCATGTTTAAAGGCATAAGAAGCCATATTTACCAGACGTTGTTCACCGTTGTTGCATTCTTTAATATAAAAAACTCCATAGTGGGCATCTACCATAGGTGTGATATTTTGGATAAATAAGCGGGACAAAGCCTTAAAATCCTCGACAGCAGTATACATGGAAGTCATCTGAGCCACTTTTGATTTAAGCCAGCTGTGTTCCTCGGCTTTTTCAATTAATGCTTTTTCCTGTACCGCTTTTTCTTCCAATGCTTGAGCCATTCGATTATAGGCACGGGAGATCTTCCCAATTTCGTCTTTCGTCGTTACCCCAATTCGTGGAAACTCTGTACCATGATAAAGAGCAACATCGCTCATGACGGAAGAAACCCGCTGCAAATTTTTGGTTAACCCCCTAATGATCCAAATGGCAACAAATAGGCCGATTAGAAAACCAATGGCAACAACGATATAAATCATACGTAACTCAAGGTTATAGGCTTGCCTTGTCCGAAGGAGTTGATCTTTCATTTCCTGTTCCTGCAGGGTATATAACAAATCTGTAATCTGATAGAGCCGAGCCCGATCGCGTTTGATATCTCCCCAAATGAGCTTGTCGAAATCAGCGTTTCTATCGGTTTTTTGTAAAATAATAATCTGGTTTCCGACTTCTTCATATGTTTTGAAGAGCGTATTAAATTTAGAAATTAAGGCCTGTGTTTCTTTACGGTTATCCATCTTTCCAAGCTTTTCAATCGAAGACCGCATATTTACCCTTGATTGCTCCCATTCGTTCATAACTTGAGTTAAAACAGGATCAGGTGGAATGGAGGCAATCTCACTAAGTTCTCTGCCCATGTTCCCTACCTCGAACTCTATCGTGGAAGCCATCAACTTCCTCTCGTCTAACTCTGAAACTAGTGAATTCATCGTAACGGTCTGTTGATTGATCATCTTAAATAAAATGACTAGAAAAATAATGTTACAAAGTAAGATAAGGACTAACCCACCATAAAGCTTTGTTCTAAATTTCATATAGACTTCATTCTCCTGGTTTCTATAAATGTATTTTGATTTGGATATAGTTTATTTAATAAAATGAATAATGAAAGAACATTATAGTATTAACGGACAAAAAAATGAAGATGGGAAAAATTTAAAAATTCAAAAAATAATGGACCAATTGATTGGTCTTTACTATATGTATAAGCCAGATTGAGTTAACTCTTGTAAAAATGAAATCTAATATAGAAAGAAATTTAAGTACTACTTTGGTGTTTTGGATTCAAAAAATATTATTATATTTATATCAAAAGTGAGTATAGACTTAGTTAGTTTATCATAATCGCTATATCTAGAAAAGTTCTTTTAAAAAAGAAGATCATTGGATAATCCTGGATTTTCTGAAGCATGGGGACGGTTCTTCTGCTCCATTACCGTTCATTTTGGAGACAAGATGCTATTTATTTAATAATATTGGACCAAATTTTACTAAGTTATCTAAGATAGAATTTTAATTCATATAGATAGAGAAAGGGAGAACACCTTCACGAGAAATCGAAAGGTGTTCTCCCTTTAGTTTATATATCTGGTTTTTTGTATTTCGGTTGGATGAAGGACTATGGCTAGGCTAGTCCCAGAATCCGGTCCTGATGGGTATAGACATTAAAGCCCCCTCCCCTAATAAAACCAATCGCCGTAATTCCAAGCTCCTCTGCTAAATCTAATGCGAGATTAGTAGGTGCAGATTTTGATAGGATAATGCTCGCGCCAATCTTAGCTGCTTTGAGGAGGACTTCTGAGGAAATTCTTCCGCTAAAAGCAATGATTTTATCCTTCAATGGAATTCCATGGATTAAGCAGTAACCAAAAAGTTTATCTAGTGCATTATGCCGGCCAATATCTGTCCTTGTTATAACGATCCCGTCCGTTGTACATAAGGCGGCATTATGGACACCACCCGTTTTCTGAAAATGAGCTGAACTTTCTTGCAGCTGCTTCATTAAGACATGGCATTGGCGTGGTGTAATGGTCAACTTGGTCAATATGGTCTTTGCTGTCTTTACATCATTATAGAAATAAAATTGACGCCCTTTCCCGCAACAGGAACCAATGAACCTCTTGGAATGGATCTCTTTTAAGTGAGTTTCTTTATTTACGAGGTCCACGTACGCGAATCCCATTTCTTCATCTACCTGAATCGATTGAATATCTTGAAAAACGCGAATGATCCCCTCGGAGGCTAAGAAGCCCACCACCAATTCTTGGATCTCAGATGGCGAACACACCATGGTGGCAAACTCTTCTCCATCAATAATAATGGTTAATGCTGATTCCACCGCGATGTCATCCTCTTGTTCGATAAAGGTATACCCATTATATTTAACAATGTGTTGGCAAGTGGTGATTTCGTTTAGCACAGTCTCCCTCCTCTCCTCGCTTTTTTACCCTTCTCTACAAGGTCTAGATGGGTATCGACACCATCAAACATAAACGGGTCTCAGCTTAGCTTCAGCCAAGAACGGTATGAGAGTTTTACAGATGGTGGTCGGGATTGGCATGTTGTGCCTGATGCTCCGGCAGCTGGGTTGTCCGTTCCAAATGGCTTGTTTCGCTACCCATTCCTTTCAAAAATTCAAAGAAAAAGGCAATCGATCGGTTAATTTCAGGATCCTTTAATGACCTGACGATATCGAAGTAACCGATCTCGCCATCATCATCCTTGCTTTCTGACACTCTGGCGATTCCAGCATTTAACTTAAGGAGAATGGGTTCAAGCTGTTTAACATTTAATGTTCCTAGAATACCCACCATCAACAACAGATTTTTTAAAGTATTGGCTGTTTCTTTCGAGTCCGCCTTGTTAATAAGGATTTGCAGCACTTTGTCGCCCTCAGCAAATAATCCGCTCAATAAAGGAATAACCCCTTGATCGTGCATGTGACGCACCAAATCAAGTGTATCAAGTAACGCTTGCTTATTTTTTAATAGGGAATCCTCTATTTGCCGTATATCCTTTTTACGCTTCTCCTCTTCGGATAGCTCGATTCGCTCGATTTGTCTGATCGCTTTAGCCATTCGACCGCTCCCTTTCCTTCACAAGATCACCCGGGAAGACATAATCCTTTCGGGCCCATTTCTTTTGGACTTGGACACCCATTTGCGGCTGTGGATTCCCGTATCGGAAATTTATTCTTGGCAGAGGATTAATCCCCACTTCCTGTAAAATCTCCATTTTAACACGAGTATCCTTGTAAGCAGGGGTGTCGGTATCCTTATCGGCTGCACTGCTTGTCAGGTAGTTGACCGCTCCGTCTCCTGAGTCATTCATGGGCAAATACACTTCATTCCCCTTAACCCGAGCAGTGATAATACATTTCACCTTCACATTACCAAACGGTGACGTCAGACGGACAAATGTTCCGTCATTTAGGCCGCGTTCTGCTGCTAGCTCCGGTGATACTTCAAGGAAAACCTCTGGAGTTTTATCTGAAATTCCTTTTGATTTGTATGTGAGATTCCCTTCATGAAAATGCTCTAATAAACGTCCATTGTTCAAATGAAGATCATATTGCTCCTCAAAATCAAGCGGCTTTGTCCATTGGACAGGATAAGCCCGAGCTTTTCGATCCGCGAAAGGGAACCCATCTCTGTAAAGCAGTGGTGTATCTGTCCCATCCGGTTTTACCGGCCATTGCAAACTCTTATAACCTCCTAATCTTTCATAGGTAACACCTGCATAAATCGGCATCAGCATCGCAGCTTCCTCCATAATTTCACTTGGATGCTTATAATTCCAGTTGGCACCAAGCCGGTTTGCCACTAATTGTATGATTTCCCAGTCAGGCTTAGAGTCACCAAGCGGTTCAAAGACTTGATACAGCCTTTGAATACGGCGTTCTGTGTTCGTAAACGTTCCTTCCTTTTCAAGGCTTGGGCTTGCCGGCAGAACGACATCCGCATACTGGGCAGTCCGGGAGAAAAAGATATCCTGAACGACAAAAAATTCAAGTTTTTCATAGGCCTTATGAACATGGTTGATGTTTGAATCAACTAAACCCATTTCCTCTCCTTTTACATACATCGCCTTGACCATACCTTGATGTATACCTTCAATCATATCGTGATTATTAATTCCTACTTTCGAGGAAAGCTTGACACCCCAAGCCTGTTCAAATTTTTCCAGCACTTTTGGGTCGTCCACTCGCTGATATCCTGGAAAGTTTTCCGGTGCGCTGCCCATGTCGCCTGCACCTTGAACGTTATTATGGCCCCGGAGCGGGTACGCTCCGGCACCTGGCCGTGCGAAGTTACCCGTTACTAGCAATAGGTTAGAAATGGCTGTACTAGTGTCACTGCCGCCTAGATGTTGGGTAACACCCATCGCCCAAAGAATAGCCGTGCCATCTGCATCACGAATCATTTCTGCAATCTGAATAAGTGTCTCTTTGGAAAGACCCGTGTTCTCTTCAGCATAGCCTAACGTATAAGGCGAAAGGCTTTGTCTGTATTCCTCAAAACCATTTACATTCTTTTGGATAAACTCTTCATCCGCCCAGCCCATATCAATCATGTATTTGGTCACAGCAGAGAGCCAAACCAAATCGGATCCCGCGTTTGGGTGAATGAATAGATCAGCCCGGGCTGCCATCTCGTGTTCACGAAGGTCTGCCACAATTAATTTCTGCCCGTGTAGTTTATGGGCACGCTTGACCCTTGTAGCTAATACAGGGTGTGCTTCCGCTGTATTGGAACCAACAATGATTACCAGTCCTGCTTTGGCGATGTCCTTAATGGAACCAGCGTCACCGCCATAACCAACCGTTCGGTGCAGTCCAACCGTTGCCGGTGTCTGACAATATCGGGAACAGTTATCAACATTGTTTGTACTCATCACCTGTCGAGCCAATTTTTGCATTAAATAGGATTCTTCATTTGTACATTTTGAGGAAGTAATGAAGCCCATCGATTGCGGTCCATATTGGCTGCGAATCTCAAGGAACCGTTTTGCGATTAAATCAAGGGCCTCATCCCATTCCGCTTCACGGAAGCTGTCACCTTCTCGGATCAGTGGCTTCGTTAATCGTTCTTTACTGTTGACAAAATCCCAGCCGAATTTTCCTTTCACACAAGTCGAAATTCCATTCGCTGGTGCCTCTACGTTTGGTTCAACCTTTAGAATCTGGCGTCCTTTTGTCCAAACATCAAAACTGCAGCCGACACCACAGAACGTACAGACGGTTTTGGTTCGTTTCACTCTCGCCTCACGCATCGCCGATTCCATATCGGAAACGGTAAGGATCGACCCGTAACCTGTCTCCACTCCTTTGGTTAACTCAATCATCGAACGGAGTGTTCCTTTTTCAACGCCTGTCAGATAACCGGCCTCCCCGAGCATTCCTTTTTCCATCATCGCATTACACGGACATACAGTCGAACAATGGCCGCACGATACACAGGAGGATTCGTTAATTGGAACATCATTATCCCAGATGACCCGTGGATGCTCTCTATCCCAATCGATTCTCAGCGTTTCTGTCACTTGGACATCTTGACAGGCCTCCACACAGCGCCCACACAAGATACACTGATCAGGATCATAGCGGTAGAAAGGATTCGACATATCCTCCTGATACGGTTTCTGCTTCCACGGAATACTTTGATGGTTGATGCGCATCTCCTTAACGGTGTTATGTATTTCGCAGCCGCCGTTATTGTAATCACAAACTGTACAATATAATTCATGGTTGTGAAGAATCTTGTCCATCGCTGCTGTCTGTGATTTTTTCACAAGTGGGCTCGTCGTTCTGATGATATCCCCATCCTTTAAAACCGTTGAACAGGACCTGACAAGTTCCTCATTTACTTCAACGATACAAGTGTCACACGTTTCAATCGGTCCAAGGCTGGGATGATAGCACACCTGTGGAACTTCAATAGAGCTGTCGTTCAGGAATTGCAGGACCGTCTGGCCTTCCGCTGCCTCCATTTCTACTCCATTGATCGTAACTCGTAGGTTTCTTACCAAAATGGCATCATCCTTTCTATCTTATTTATTTGTTTAGTACCCCATCTATCGAAAAAAGAAAACCAAATCCTCTGAGTTTTATATTAAATAATGAGTAATGAGTGTTTAAAGTTGAAAAAAGGGTAAAGAATCAAAAAGGAAAGGACGAAATTTTATGAAATATATGATTTTGAAAGGTAAGAGTCATATTGGGAAATATAAGTACAATGTGGTGGGAAAAATCGAGGCTTCTTCCTTGGAGATTGCGAGTGCTCTCTTTTATAAGATATATAGAAGAGTGATGAACAAAAAGAACGGAGAAATATACATCATCATTCCTGACAGCCAAAATATGAATGTAAATAGTAGTAATATCCAACCATTAGATGGTGTTCCCTATAGTATGATCAAGTATTGGGAACCGGGGAAAGGATTACCCTAAATAAAATGCTTTAGCCTCCTTTACACAAAATCTACCAGCCTTGTAAACTTGTAATTCGTTCTAAGATCTGGGGGGAACGAACGAATCGTGTTCCCCAACACCAACTTTTTTTGATCCGGATTTTCGATATTTCAGATATTAATCTCTTGCATGCCTACTTTTTCATTGATTTTAAAAATGCTAGAATCTTTTCACGAGTGGGGATTGAACTTTATTGTGTCTTGTTGTAGACAATCGAAAATCTTTTTTCTCCCGTCCATTTTTCGCCGTTGTAATCTATATGCAATGAGTACCAACCTAATAAAGAACAACATCCTCAATCGGGATTGCCATCTTGCTTGCTAACACTATTTAAGTAAAAATTCAAAAGATCAGGAAATTCCTTTATTTCTTCTTGGCCCTTCTCAGTTAAACAATAAGTGCCTCGCTTGATTCTTTCAAACCAGCCATAATAGTTTTTAACTAAAATAGAAGAAGTTTTGTCTCCGGTTCCCAACTGAATTAATTTTTTCGGGGATAACGGCCCAAAATGGCTCAAGTAACAAGCTATTTGAATACAATTTTCCTTATAAGCTGTCATGATTTTAGTCCGATTGCTTCCACCAACATTAAAATCCGCACTTCGACCACTGATTTCCTTCAATACAGCTTCTCTCTTTAATTTGCTTTGCCCCCTACTTTTACGACGATCAAACGGTGATGGATGAAAGACTACTTCTGTCTTTGCTCGTTTCAATGGATTCGAAACCACAATTAACCCCAACTCCAGCCTTCTAATTAAATGGCATTTTTCAGCCCACCGTCTTGAATTTAAACGATACTTAGGTTTTGGGATGGCAATATATACTTGATCCGTTATACGCTGTCGTTTGGCAGCCTGTATGAGCAAATCAACGCTTAATGTAAGCTTCAATTCAATGACAACTAGCTCCTCATCTTTAACAGCAACGATATCACAATCTTTTACCTCACCGTATACCTCATAACCTTCCTTTACAAAAAAAGTCTGAATTGGTTTATACAAATCCATTTCTTGCAGCTTTTTTGTTTCGTTCATATGCATTCACCATCCAATTCAAACCTAAATACTATTTCTTTTTTTATCTAAAAAGTTAGTTTCATAAATTAAATGTAACCTATAATTTGTTCTTGGGAAAGAATTCTACACCTTTTAAAATAAAGCAGATTTAAACCTTTTAAAAATTTGGAGATAGTAAAGGTATAGATTATAATAAATCAAATTATTGAATAAATTAAAAAAACCGACCATGCAGTAACATGTCCGGTCCAGCAATAGACGTTTCCTCAAAGGGGATCGGCTATTGTGCTAATAATCCACCCGAAATCTAAACTTAAGGGTGGATTATTTTTGTTTAAATAACAGTACGGCTACGATCAAATGTTTTCTCCAGCCTTTTTTCTTATATACTAATATCCCGCCTTTGGAAAAACACGAAAGTCAGGATCATAAAAATGGCATAATACACGGCCAGAATAGCCAGTGATATCGGTAGAGTAATGTCCCCCAAAATCTTATCCTGCAACGCATAAATGGTTAAATCGAGATGCGGAAAAATTAAATACTTTGCCCATTCGTATTTTTCTGCAAGAAGCACAATTAATCCGCCCAAGGTGGAAGAGATAAACAGGACAAAGATTCCAATTCCCACCGCCAATGCCTGACTTTTAAATAAAGTAGAGAGCATAAAGGCAATGGCCGTTATAACCAACAAACTCGGAAGGTAGTAGGCAATCTTAAGGAAGAACTGCGGGCCGACTTCTGCTTCCTTCTGCCCGTCTATCGCCATCTCAAAGATTTTGGCTGTAAAGTCCCCATTACCAAACGTAATCAAACCAACAAGATATCCAGCAGTAATAAGTGTCGCTACAAGAATAAGCGAATAGATCATTAATGATAAATATTTGGACAGGAGGATAGCCCATCTCTGATGCGGTCTGATTAACAGCTGCTTAATCGTTCCATCTGCAAATTCAGAGGACACACTGGCACTGCATACAATCACCGCCAATAATGTCACCAAAGTCGTCATGCTGAATACAACATTATTCATAAAATGCCAGTTACTAATAGCATTTGGATTAATGTTTTCATCCAGATATTTTTGCTTTTGTTCAATTTCATTCATAATAAACTGTTTTTCTTGAGCTGATGCCGTTTTTGCATTCTGCTGCAACTCAACAATTTGAGCCTTCATACCCTCCTGCCAGTTCGGATCGGGTTCACCTGATACTTTATTGTAGATAATCCCCGCAACAATGACTGCGAGTACGAGGATGATTAGATAAATCCAGCTCGATTTTTTTTGAAACAATTTCATAAGTTCATTTCGTATTAAGGCAATCATTGCATTACACCTCCATGCTCCTTTACCTCTTTGTTCGTTATCTCCAAAAAGCGGTCTTCGAGCGAAACGGTTACCCTGCTGATGCCATAGACATCTATATCCTTTGAGATTAACAGCTTATTAATGGTACTAATCGTAGTTTTCTCTACATGGGCTGAGAATTGGTCGTCTGCAAGAACCTTGAAATCGATATCTTCAAATTGTCCTTTCAGCACATCAACAGCTTTTTGGCTGCTGCTTACCTCAAAAATGACTTCCGTCTTTTCGTCTTCCTCCATCGTTTCTTTCATGGAAGAAATATGTATTAGTTTACCTTTTTCAATTATGGCAAAACGATCACACATCTGCTGCATTTCTGCTAAAAGATGGGAGGATACCAGAACTGAAATACCTTCCTGTGCAAGGGCATGTAAGTAATCTCTAAATTCTCTAATTCCTTGAGGATCCAATCCATTTGTAGGCTCATCGAGAATAAGCAGTGACGGGTTATGTAATAACGCCTGGGCCACTCCCAGCCTTTGCCTCATTCCAAGCGAATAGGTCTTAACCTTTTGGTAAATGGCATCTTCTAATTTTACTAACCTAGCAACTTCCATAATCCGCTCATCTGAAACTTCTTTAATGGCCATATTCGCATAATGCTTTAAATTCTTGTAGCCACTCATATACTTATAAAATTCCGGATTTTCAACAATTGCTCCAATTTCACTCATTGTCTCTTTAAATTGTCCATCGAGGTTATGGCCATTAACACGAACCTCTCCATCGGTCCGCTTAATCAAGCTGACAATCATACGGATAATGGTTGTTTTCCCTGCTCCATTAGGACCCAAAAGGCCAAAGATTTCCCCTTTTTTTACACTGAAGCTGACATCATCTACGATCTTCTTCTTGCCGATGACCTTCGTTAACGATTGTACTTCTAAGGTATTTACCCCCATACGTTCCTCCTCTTTCTTTAAAAAATGATATCTTTATAGAACCTTTAAACACATACCTAACATTATATACGAATAATGAACCAAAAAGTTCCAAATTTACATTAATTTTATATTTTTAATCACTCTAACTTAAGGTTAAGAAAAAAACATGATCAAATGACAAACTGCATCAAAAAAGCCACCGCTATATCCTTGTTGATTCCATTTTAAAAAGGATGTCATGTGCCTATTTTTGTTTTCCTAACAAAAATGGGCTTATTTATCAGAATCGAATTTGTAATTACCTCGTCAAAATATATGAGGTGATAATAAATGAATAGATTTAAACGGTTCCTACAGGTTGGACTTTGCACTGTTTTAATGGGGTCGGTATTTTATTTCGGCAATGGGAAGGCAGCTGCTGAGGATATTTATATTAAGATAAAGAAAGGAGATACATTATATAGCATTTCGAAAAAATACAATATTTCCGTTGAAGATTTAAAGGAATACAACCAGTTAACAAGCAGCAAGATCATTGCTGGTCAAGAATTAATGATTCCAGATTTGGAACAAACCAAACCATTGTATGTTGTCGTCGCTGGTTCTTTTAGCAAGAAAGCGAATGCAGATAAACGTGTCACTTTCTTGAAAAAGAAAGGGATTGAAGCGGTCGTTGTGAAGAAAGTCATAAATGGTAAAAGCTTATACCGTGTTCAGGCCGGGGCTTTTTCGAGTAAATCGAAAGCGGAGAAAATGAAAACGAAGCTAAAGAATAACGGGATAAAAGATGCTTTCCTTTTAACAGAGAAGCCTCTTCATATTAATGGAATCACTGTAGGATCTTCCTACAAACAGATTGTTCAAAAATTCGGGCAGCCATCGAAAACTGAGGACGATAAGAATACCAGGTCTCTTTATTATAAAAATGATGGTGCTGGTGTTCGTGTAACATTCAATGCAGCAAATGATTCCATTGAACAATTACAAGTGTACCCCGAATTTTTGAAAACAGCTTCCGTTCCCACTGAGAAAAGCCAAATCCTCAAGCTGTATGGAAACCCAAATGAAGTAAAGATCGTTACCTGCTATGAAAGTGCCAAATGTGAACAAATCATTTATAAATTTAACAAGGACCAATTAATTGTACAGATTGATCGTGATGGAAAGACAGTGCAATATTTGGATTTACGAAAAACCCAATAATATGAATGAATGGTAACTGTGTTCATACATTAATAAAGGATTCAGTAAAACATACTGGATCCTTTCTTGCTTTTTAGATTATGTTTTACCTATAAATTACCAATTTATTTGGTCTTAAAAACGCATGTCACCCATTCGTTACTTTGTTTCTTTTCCTTCAAAAGAAATCCTGCATCTTTAAATAAAGTCTCTACCCGATGGTAATTCCATTCAAGCATGCCTGATAATATAAATGTAGTGTCTTTACAATCTAAGAGTCTTTGGGCCTTTAGGATATCAATATTTTCCTGCGTTCCGATATTAAGAAAAATCATATCATATTCATTGTTGATTCGATTTTTATTCTTGATTAGATCACTTTGAAACACATTCACCGGCTTGACACAATTTAATTCACACTGATACAGTATTTCTCGCTCGACCGGTTGGATATCATATGTATCGATAGATTTTGCCCTCTTAAGGGCTGCAGCAACACTTAAGACTCCTGAACCGGCTCCGATATCCGCCACACTCAAGCCTGAAAAATCATGTTTTAATATGAAGTACAAACAATCTTTTGTGGTTTCATGATAGCCTGTACCAAAATTCCCTTGGGAGTCAAGTACAATCCGCTTATCTTTGTGGTAATGATTCCTTCTATCCGGTGTCGTGATGACCCAGCCATTCTCAAGGAAAATATCATCAAACGTTTGCTGGTAATTCAATTCATTAACTTCCTTAACCACCAGACTAGATTCGTCAATCGCTAATAATTCTAATAAATTACGTCGTTCCTTTGCTTCGATATAATTATTTATATAGATATTAAGTTCTGTTGTTTCATTACGCTTCTCAACAAAGGCATAGCCGTTGGCATCGGTCACTACATCTAATGGAACCTCGTAAAAGGTTTGATAGTAGCCTTTTTGGTATAAATGAGTAATAATTCTGTCAATCTTCTTAGTTGGGAGTCTTACGGTTATTTCATACATTGTTTTTTCTCCTGGTTGTTGGCCTTCTAATCATGCGGTAGAACCAACATCGATCAATCTTTTTATCATTATGGCCAGTTAAACGAAAATGAAAACGGCTTAAATGACTAAATTTGATCATCATAATCCATCGCCCTATACAATTCGTAGCGGTGGAAATATAGAGGTTATTTATCCACAATGGTTGAATTTACAGGAAACTTTTAATTTCCTATTTTTTCAGAAAAAATAAGGGGCCAACTTTAGACCCCCTTACCCGTAAAACCTTTAAGTTCACATCACCAAAATGATAATCTACGGTTTCACCTTTCTCCTCCGCATATTTCTCTAGATTTCTCATGAAATTCACCCCTTCACGTAGCTCATCGTTTGTGATGATCTCTAACGCTGGTGAAAGCAGCTGACGGGACAGTTTGTATCAGGTTCAACAGCGACATGCTTATTATTCAATTGGAATCAGGGTGACTGAGTCATCAACAACTGTCCACCATGGTGATCCATTGAAATGTTCGGACGTTTGATTCAATAAAAAACGGGTAATGGTTGATTGAACTCTACCATCATTCAAGAAGAGAGCATGAAAGGAAAAATCAGTCCATTTCTTCTTGATACCAAGTGTCAAAATGTCATTTTTATAAATAGAGGCGCTTTCAAACGGTACAACCCCATCACCATCACCTTCGGAATCTATTGAATCAAAGTTAAAAAAATTCTTCACCCTTCCATCAGGACTTACCGGTTGAACAATGACTTTATTCTTTGTTTTTACTCCCATTCCCATTAGAATAAGGAACCTGTTCCTCACCTCAAGTGGAAGTTCCCTTAAATTAATCATGGTTGGATTTTGACGGTCATAAAAGGCTTTCATGTGACTGATTCGATTCAAGAACATCCCCCAGTCATCATCGCCGATGTTGGATTGCCAATGATCAGGGTTAAAAATATTAAAATTAGCCCCATCTTCAAATATGACCGCATTTTGATAGGTAGGACACAACTCAAAAACAGAAGGGAACGTACGGGCAATTTTTCGGAACTCATCACTCGAATTAAACATCGGATAGCGAATTCCTCCCTCACCCATCGTTAAAGAAATGAGAGCTTGGATTGAACCGCTAAAAGGAGTTACAGCAAATATGACATGTTCAATTGAATCATAATTTCCTTGAAATGTTTTCAAATAGCTGCTTAGCACCATTCCCCCCATGCTATGGGCGATAAAATTAAACTTTTTTACAGAAAGTTTCTCCTTAAGATATTCAACAAAATTAGCTAAACGTTTGGCTGTATCAAGTGAGGATTGCCTCCAATCATACCCAAAAATATAAACTGGCTGCTTGGTTTTTCGTTCAAGTACGTGAACGATTTCCCGATAGGCAACATCCTCAACATCCCCCCGTTCGATGATCGACTTAGGATTGACCTCAAAACGGCTGTCTTGCTTTAAAAGGAGGTCATAGATCGTTTCATACCTATTCTGAATCATTGACCAAATGGTATCGAAATCTAGTGTGTTTGTATTGAGAAGCTTGGTACCTTGAATACCTGGTATTAAAATTGTAGGTATCGACATAGATAATTCCTCCATTTTTTTAAATGAAACATACTGATTCCATTCTATTTGTATGTAATTGGGTACCTATTATGATTGCCAGGACTACTAACTAGATAAAACAGTATCTGTTGTAGAGGGTATCGATAAGCCAACCATGCTAAAAGGCGTAGGACAATCATTTTTAAACAAAAATTTTACGATAATGATATTTTGCAAAAAAAACCAATATAACAAACCCCCTACTCATTAAAGCAGGGGATTTGTTTAATGTGCGATATGAATACTTCCATCATCAAAGACTTGAATCTCTTGATAACTGCCCATGTACTTAATGGCATCTGTGATAATACCTTTTGTCATTAATTCATTCTGACCGGCTTCATATAATTCCCAATCTAAAATCAAATAATAAATATGACAATTCTGTTCATCGATAATTTCAGTACCGGTTAATATGAAGTTTTTACGGTATTTATTCTTAAACCATTTGAGAGCTTCATCATGGCTGTTGAAAAAAGGGAGCACTGCTTCTTCTTCTTGAGTAATATATCCTGTAACGTACATCTTTCAACCACTTTCCTTTGTATTTTTTACTATAAAAGTAACGATTAGAGTAGAAACGGTAGAACAGACCCATTGATCTTTTCAGAATTTCAACATAACCTTATCCAATTCTCGAACCTGATCATATGATTTTAATAGAGATTCAGGTACAGTGTTCTTCCATATTCCCAAGCATTCTCTTCGACTTCTGCTAAAAGGTGTTTCTTTTCATCTTCTTTACCATATATGAGAAGCTTTAAAACTCGTGTATTTTTCCTGAATTCTAAATAATAACCGAGCTGATGATATAGAATGATTTTTTTCATCTGTTTCTTTAACTTTAAAGTTAATTTTAGCGTTATAAATCTTCATAAGTAACTCTCCCATTAAATTAAACTACATAAATAAAGCAAATATAAAATTGTCACGAAGAAGTTGTTTTAAACCTATAATACGCTGGATCATGTAACAAGAGCCATTTATCATAATTTGTTATTGAACTATCCTCCCATTGCATAATGAAACATACGCTGTTCTCCAAAGTAAAGATTTTAAAATAATAAAAAGTTTTCAAGGGAAACGCAGTCTGATTTCATTTGAAGAAGTAGATCGTAAAAGTAAAGGCAGCAAGCTTTTTTATGATCCCAAGTGTAACTCAAATGTAGGGGGATTATTACCTATTTTAAAAATGATATTGAAGGTATAACCGGAGATGGTTTTTAGAGTGATAGATTTCCATTACCTTGGAAAAAGCAAATTACCATTTGTTGAGTGAATGGACCTGAGAGAAAATATCTAATTAAAGTCTACCGGCCTTTTAAACTTGTAATCCGTCCTAAAGAAACTATAAATCGGATCAGATGATTTTGAATGAAAAACGCTTGTTGTGTACTCAGGCTTTCCAATATTTAAGGATAGAGTTACAAGATCATCGTTCGGAAAATTAGGATCATAGATATGAATGGACAGATTGTTTTCATTTAAGTCATACCCATAGGCAAGAACTTGATGATTTTTTCTTATCTCAAATGGATTAAGGGACTTCACTCTGACTAAACCAAGCGGGGAAAGCTTTCCGGTATCAAGATCCTTTTTTATTCTCGGCCATTCCTGTTTCATCATTCTCCATGCCCTTCCGTGAGGTGCAGCTCCTATAATACTAGCCTTTGATTCGTGATCCGGGAGGAAAGGATTCATCAAAACCATATATTTCATAAGACCTAAGGGCAAGTGAAAGCTTTCAATTTGGCGATTTACGATATATTCCAACAATGGACCAGAGGAAGGAGCTGTCGGATTGGACGGAATCGTCATTTTGGCTTCAAAGTAATCCATGACCGCATAAATCATTCCGCCACAAAGACCATACGATGCATCACCGATAGGAATCTGCTGACCCAAAACTTTTATTTTCTTTAATGGAACATGTGGAAAGCTGTTTCCAAATTTAAAAGCGAATAAGCTTGGCAGAAACCTTGTTAAGGTCGACATATTGACTTCCCCCTACTTTATGTAAAATCATCGTAAAAATATAGCAACAGTCTTTCACTAATGGGATTTATTTTATGCATATTCCCATCTATTGACGATAAAAATTAGCTAACCCCAATCATGTCATTAGTCTATTAATAACAAAATCCCATAAATCTTAGCTTTTCACGACCGGAAAGATAATTTGGTTTGCTGTGGACTGTCCACTTATCTTTCGAAGCTTTTGAGAGTTCAAACCATTTCCTGTAGACCAATTCTGCTATTTTATCTTTTCAATTCCTGTCTTCTTCCTGTTTCTCCAGTAATTCTTGATCAAGATACCTTGTAAACTCAGGTACCCTTGAATAGGACAAGCACAGATATTCCTTCGGCCTGCTTATACCTACTTATATTAGTCCCACTTCCCCCTCCTTATCCTCTTCTAATGAAAACCGCATAGAATCAACATTCACGATAAAAACATAAATAATAAGAATATCGTAGTGTTTATTCAATAGTTAATTTTGAATAATCTTAAGAATTATAATAAAAAATCTTTTATAAAAATAACAGGCAAGCCTTTTTCAGTTTTTTAAGTATATCAGCTCATACGTGCTAGGAAAAAAGTATAAAGGAAAATAGTAGGATTTACTTTCCACTATCATTTCTGAAAAATAAAAAGGAAAAGATTTTGAAAGGTCGTGATCGATAAGATGCTTTATATAAGAGATATTGAGAAAATAATTGAAAATACATTGCAGGAACACAAATTAACTGTTGATTATGAATTTAACAATAACATACCCTCACCTATGAGTTTTAACGTATCAAATACCACGATTAAGTTTAACTATTTACAAATTAATGGATACATAGCTAATATTAACTTTAAGATTAAAGAGACAGATGCAGACTGTGTAAAACTTATTCTCTATCATCAGCTCGGATATTATTTAGCTTTTAAGAACAACAAACATGATTTAAGGGTTTTAAAGTATTTCGGGGATGAAAAAAAAGCACAACTTCTAGCCAAAATAGAATCCAATGCCTGGGATTATGGCAGAACCTTGGTACCAGAAAAATTACTAAATTCCTATGATAAAGTCCGTGAATTAGATAAAATACTACAAAAAAACTATTAAAAAATGTAAAACTTGAAAAAAGTAATGGGGGTCAGACTCCCGTTACTTTTAATTTAAAACACTTAAATACTCTGTTAACCTCTCTCCAATGAATTGGAGAGCTTCTCGTTTCATTGAGTCGGCTATTGCCGTCCTCTCCACGAAGGCAAGTTACTAGCCCCAAAAATTTTATCATAATAATTCTATTGCTCGATGGAGTATATTAATGATTGCGCTTACATCCCTGTCACATTTCAAACCGCAAATCACCAATGCTTTTGGCCAAATGATGATCAAATTTGCTGCCCGGGTCAATAACACCATTTTTTGAAACATCCTCCATAACCACTTTTTTCACACCAACCACGGATTGTTTCGTCTGATGACAAGTATCGATCATTTGTTTTAAAGCAGGTTTTTCTCAAATCATAATATTATCACCTAGCAGTACAGCAAATGGCTCATATGAACTGATTTATCAAAATGATCTTAAATCGATTTTTTATTGCGTCTGGTTTTAATAATAATGCTTTCAATCCCTGATTCCACTGCCTCTTCAACAAAATTCACCGTCCCTAGTACTTCCAGACTAACTAGGTGAAAATCCCACAAATGCAGTATTAATAGAAAGAAAATTAGCGATGCTTCTATAAGCATCGCTAATTTTCTTTACTTACCTTAATGAGTATGGCCTAATTAATCTGCAGCAGGCTCCATAGTCCACAGAAATAAGCGTGCCGCTTGCCAACTAGTTCAAAACTACCGGCCTTTTAAACTTGTAATCCGTCCTAAAGAAACTATAAATCGGATCAGATGATTTTGAATGTAAAACGCTTGTTGTGGACTCAGGCTTTTCAATATTTAGGGATAGAGATGCATGATCATCATTTGGAAAATTAGGATCATATATATGAATGGACAGATGGTTTTCATTCAAGTCATACCCATAGGCAAGAACTTGATGATTTCTTCTTATTTCAAAAGGATTCAGGGATTTGACACGGACTAAACCAAGCGGTGAGAGCTTTCCAGTATCGAGATCATTTTTTATTCTCGGCCATTCTTCTTTGATCATTCTCCATGCCCTTCCGTGCGGTGCAACTCCTCTATGACTAACCTTTGTTTCGTGATCCGTGAGGAAAGGATTCATCAAAACCATATATTTCATAAGACCTAAAGGCAAATGAAAGCTTTCAATCTGCCGATTAACGATATATTCGAACAATGGGCCAGAGGAAGGTGCTGTCGTATTGGACGGAATCTGCATTTTTGCTTCAAAGTAATCCATGACCGCATAAATCATCCCGCCACAAAGACCATACGATGCATCACCGATAGGAATCTGCTGACCCAAAACTTTTATTTTCCTTAATGGAACATGTGGAAAGTTGTTTCCAAATTTAAAACCGGATGAGCTGGGGAGAAATCCTGTTAAGGTTGACATACTCCATCCACCTATTTTCTTTGAAGTAATTGTAAGAATATAGCAACAGTCGTTGACCTATGGTTTTTATTATATTTATATTTCCTCATATAAAGAATATAAAGTTGCCCCTTTCGAATTTTTTGAGAGTTAAAAAAGCCTACAATTCCTGTAGACTCTCTAATTCTGATTACAGCCAATAAAATGTACCACCTCTGCCATGTTTTTCACCAGTAGTTGCCGTGAAATGTACCACTTGCTGCCCAACGGATTTACCAATAGGATCAATTCAATGATTTTGAAATATGAAAAAGGCTAATCCCTCCATGTTTTTATCGAGGAATTAGGCTTATAATCTTCCATAAACGCGCCCGATTATGGAAGAAGTATCTTCTCTTCTATTGCATAAAATATTCATAAGATGAATCATTTTTTATCTAACTTATTTAGTTTTTTTCTAATATCTCTTAATGCATTTAGCTTCACTTTAATATACACTTTCTTGTGCTCTGAATTTTCTTCTGTCAAACATTCATATAGTAACTGTCAATGCAGAAATATAGTCTGATAATTCCTTTAACCTTTCCTTAGTTTCTACTGTTTAATCCTCCAAGACTGTTTACAAACCATGACTAAGCGCTTTTTAAACCTATGACTTACTTGCCATTTTTTTGATTATTCCGTCTTTTTGAAGCGAATTTTATTCAATACAATCAAAAGAGTACTCTAAATTTTCCATATATTCATCCCCATATATGCCTCGAACAATGGTCATCATTTCAATGAAATCAGGAAATTTCCCGTATAAATGGTGTAATGGTAAGGCTCCTTTAAATACTTGATTTTGTAATGGATCATAATCTTTGAAAATCTTTAAAAATAATTCTTCCCCTTTTTCCGTTAATTGAATATATGAGTTTCTCATATCATTTTCCCTTTTGGAAAAATGTAAATATCCTCGTTTCTCTAACTTTTTTGAGAAATTAAAGGCAGTTGAAACGTGCATGACTCCGAGTTTGGCAATCTCTGAAACGGAAGCGTCTTTTAAATAATAGGTAATCCATAAAATATGGTGTTCATTAATGTTAAGATCATAAGGCTTTATCCATTGCTCCCAATCCTTCTCAATTGCTTTCCAGAGTGCTTTGCTTAATTGCATTATTCTTTGACTAAAAAATAAGGCTTCCTTAATTGTATAATCATTAAATTTCCCTCTCATATTTTTCAACCACCTTTCTGAAATTATAATAGGTTTATTATGCCAATAAAACGAAAATTAATAAAGTTGTAAATAATGTGAAAATTTCAGGTAAATTATGTGGAAACCTCCACAACTGGAGGTACCCCATCTGGATGTGATCAAGGGGGCTTTATTTTCGCCCGTTTTTCTGTTGGAGGTTAAACATGCGAAGCAGGACATTTGATAGCTCTTGGGTGCTTTTTTGTATCGATTGAAACAGTAATACAAAATAATCTTTGATGATTTAAATGGTTTTATATTCACAGTGTTCTTGTTTTTTCTTGGTAAGTAATAGCTGCCGCATTTGAAACATGGTGGAAGAACAAAGGAGGATGGCAATTAATTGACCATAGAGATGACATTCTAATCGCTCTTTTTTAATCTCATTACAATAATCGATTTCAAAGAAGGATTTCCATGTTTTAAAAAGTAATTCGATTCCAGCTGCTATATGATCTAAATGTACAGTACCTAATTCACCTTTACCTTGACGTTCGTATGAACGTAAATTAAACCTTCTTTCTAAGTTTAATCGCTCATATGTTTTATTTATTAATTCTTGATAATAGTTTCTCCAAATTTGAGAGCCTTTCCTTATTATGGAATAGGCTCTTTTAATACCGTCATTTTTATCATTTTACTTATCTTTTAAGTGATGGCAGGTACATCGTGTCACTAAATATTTAAATCGATACTTCTTCAAGAATCTGCGCCAGTGCCCCCGCTGCTTTGACGCGGATTCTAGTAGCGTTTCCTGGCAGGTAGGCAAGCGGAACGTCCTCGATGTCTACAATGTCTAGATGGTCCTTGTCTGCACCAGCATTAATTGCCTCTTCCATAGCCTGAGTCTTTGCGAGTTCAAGGGCTTTTTCTCTTCCGATTTCGTCTAAAACAAAGATCTTTTCTACTTGTCCGCTGACTTGGGAAATAGCTGCCCCAATCGCATTGGCCACACCTGAATGCTCTGGACGAATAACCTCTGAAGCTCCGTTCAATGTTTCCGGCAATAGTATGCTTCCGCCGCCAACAAGGATAACTGGTACCGGTGCAGCGCTTGTTTTCATTTTGTCAATCGCTTCCTCCACCATTTCAACCATCTTCGCATAGACCTTATTTAATAGGTCCTTATCAAGATGAGTGACTTTTGATGGATCACCAAGCTCCACTTTGCCAAGCGCAACTGCCACATCTGTGGTCGTTAACGTGTCACCGCAGAAAATCAAACTCTTTTCTGGAAGGCGGTAGCCTACGCTGTCTGGTCCTACCGTGAATTCTCCATTTTCTTGGATTCTGACAATCGTACCGCCGCCTAGTCCAATCGAAACAAGGTCAGGCATGCGGAAGTTTGTCCGTGCTCCGCCAATTTCAACTGCCAGAGAAGATTCCCTCGGGAAAGATTGAACCAATACACCCACATCTGATGTCGTCCCGCCGACATCCACCACAATGGCATCGGACAACTGGGTTAAGTAGGATGCCCCGCGCAAGGAATTGGTCGGGCCGCAGGCAACCGTGTAGATCGGGTATTTCACTGCATATTCGACAGACATTAACGTCCCGTCATTTTGTCCAAAAAAGATTCTCGCATGGTGAATCCCTTCATTTTTCAAGGCGTTCTTAAATCCATCGGCGGCAATCTTTGCCACATTAACAACCGAGGCATTGAGAATGGTGGCATTTTCTCTTTCCAATAACCCGACAGAGCCGATTTCAGAAGATAACGAAATAGCCACATTTTCGCCTAACACTTCCTTAAAAATCTCACTGGCACGCTCCTCATGGGACTTCGATACAGGAGAGAACACGGAAGTAATCGCAATCGAATCGACTTTTCCTTTTATTTCTTCGGCGATCCGGTACAAATCTTCCTCATCTAATGAAACAATTTCCCGGCCATCAAATTCATGGCCGCCGCGAACAAAGTAGACATATTTTCCGAGGACTTCACGAAGATCCTCAGGGACACCGATGAGTGGTTTTACAGCTAAGGTTGCCGGTGCACCGATCCGGACCACCGCCACATTGTTCAATCTTTTTCTTTCGACGATCGCATTGGTGCAATGGGTTGTTCCAAGCATGGCATATTTAATTTGCTCGCGGGGAACATTGGCTTCGTGAATGATTTTGTGCATGGCCGTATAAATGCCTGTCGCCACATCTTCCGTTGTTGGCGACTTCGTTTCCGCGAGCACCTGATTCTTTTCATCTAATAAAACGGCATCTGTATGTGTACCGCCCACATCAATTCCAATTCGATAAATTCCCATTATGCTAACACTCCTTTTTTCACAAGCTCTTCTACCGGAACATAATCGACATCATAGCCAAAATATCTCGGACCTACCGCCGCAATACCTTTTTCTGTTCTCCATTTTGGATCACAAGGAATGCCGATGACAACGCATCTGGCACCATAGCGGATTCCTTCTGTCGTCACAGGAAGACCTGTCTCCGCATCAAGCACTGCAATTAAATCCGGAGTGACACAAAGCAGACGCTTGTCAGTCTGAGCAATTAAATGTTCATTTTGAAAACGGAGTTGAAGTGTTTCTCCTTTGTATTCATTAAGTCCCTCGATTGTCGCAATTCCTTTGGCAAAGCCTGTTTCGGTTTTCCGATTGATATCACTGACTTTTCCTTGGAACAATTCGAACCCGCCAACCTTCTTCAGAACTTGATTTATTGGATTTACATTGTTCTGTTTCGCAAGCCGAATCGACTTCCCAATTTCTTCTTCCAGCTTTAAAATGTTTCTTACGCCGCTTTCCTTTAAATTCTTGCCGGTCATCGGATAAATCGCACACATGATCGAACCGCCCATCTGAATCGTCGCGGCCCGAGCAATCCGCTCTGTCCATACATTATCGACTGTGTTCAACACAGCGGTGTTTCCTTTTTCATCGGCGAGTACCCCCGGTGTCGCAGAGATCCCGTCTAAGTAAAAGGTAACCATCTGCAATTCCGGAAACGCCCGGCCCATTCCGTCCACATCGACAACCGGCAGCCCTAAGCGTGCCGCAAGCGCAAACGGCATCATCGAGTTCACTCCGCCAGCTTCAATTGGAAATGTCGCATATACTTTTTTCCCTAAATAGGCTTCCAGACCTTGAAAGGCAGCAATCGCTTCCGCACCGCTTGGTGCCTTTTCAACCATAACCGTCGGCGCCCCCATCATCGAGGACGGCACGACGAGAACATCATCCGGTATTTCATCTGCATCTAATAGGGTAACTTCCCCAAATTCTTCAATGGCTTGCAGCGCCATAAGCTTTCCAATGTAGGGGTCCCCGCCCCCACCTGTTCCGAGCAAGGCTGCTCCAACTGCAATATCTTCAATTTCCTGCTTTCCTATTTTTCTCATAGTCTTAATACCTCCAATATTCAAAAAATTCATTAGGCAGCTTTATCTTTTACATTGCTTTTCGCGGACCTCGTCATAAGCATCCCAACATAATAAACGACTGCACTTACTAAAAGCGAATTGATTGACGGAATGCCGGCCTTCACAAAATAACCTGCTGCAAATCCTGCTGCCCAGGCAATTAAAGTAACAGGGCTTAGTTTTTCCGCATCCGGTGGCAATGTTCCTTTTGTTCTAGTTTCATCCAATACTTTTCGATGCGATTTTAATACAAAATAATCGATAACCATAATACCCGCAACCGGCGGAATCAGAATGCCCAAGAAAACAAGAAAGCTGACAAATTTGTCAAGAATGCCAAGAACAGAAAGGGCCGTTCCAATGACACCTATTACAAGCGTAACGATTCCGCGATTGAGTTTGATAGAAAAGACCGAGTCAAAGATTGTCGTAAAACCCAGCGATGATGAATACAAGTTCAAATTGTTAATTTTAACGGTAGATGCAACAACCACCAGAGCTCCAAGCCAGCCGGATGTTTGCATCATAATGCTGGCAACATCACTTGTTTTGGCAGCAAGGGCCATTAACACCGCGATCATGTTGATGCCAAGCTCACCCAAGATTGTTCCAATCATCGTCATCCAGAATACATCTTTTCCACTTCTTGCAAAACGGCTAAAGTCCGGCGTAATGACGGCGCCAATAATAAATCCGCCAGCAACCATTGTTGCTGCAACTCCCATTGTTAACGGCTTCCCGGCAGGAGCGCTTCCCATTAAGTCAACAATTGAATGTTTGCTTAATAGTTGAAAAATTCCGACACCAACAGCCAATAAAAAAGCTGGAACGGCAATCGTAGCAGTTGTACTCAATAATCTAAATCCAAATATTACCAAAGTGGTTACCACTAAACCTGTTAGCGTTGCAGCTACAGGAAGAGTAAAGGCACCATGCGTTGCCTGAACGAGACCATTGGCAAAAACGGAGTTCTGGACGCCAAACCAGCCTATACAACAGATTGCAATAATCGCACCGATAATACTCGATCCATAGCGCCCAAAGCCTGCCCAGCGTGATAATAAACTCGTTGAAAGACCTTCCTTGGCACCGGCAAACCCTAAAAGAAGACTAATAACCTCTAAAATTACACTTCCAAACATCGTTGCCCAAAACGCCTGCCAAAAGGTCATTCCATAACCTAATGAAGCACCTAATAAAAACTGAGAAATTGTTGCGAGCGAACCAACCCGGACAATCGTGATACTCCAGAGTGACTGCCTGTCTGATTTCGGAACCCTTGATAAGGAGTAATCATCTCCTAAATGTTTTTTACCAGCCATAATTTAAAAACCCCCTTATTGTTATTTTTTACACTCCTTTTTTTACACGGAGGATTTCCTCCGATTCCTTCTTAAATACGAAAAACTAGCTCATCTAAAACTTTACACCAGTCTTTTCAACAACTTCAGGCCAACTTTGTTTTAACCTCCGGCAAATGGTTGTGCTAAGCACTTGTCCTTTCCTCCTTAACAAATCATAATCCCTTTGGTTAGTCGAACCGATCCGAAGCAAATCTTTTTTTAAATCCTTCAGTGTTTCTTCGGTTGATTTCAAGTAACCACCTCCATTTATTGAAATCCAAACCCTGGTTAGGATAAGAGACTTAAACACAATGTAATCCATTACATTTTTCATTAAAAAAAATAACAGATTTTCATGTTATTTCTTTAAAAATTCTTAATATCTCTTACATCAGTATAGTAATCGATTACATCAACAATTACAATAATTATTTAATAATTACAAAAAATTGGCTGCTTGAATGGCTGTTTTTTACAGATTGTCAAAAACATAATTTCTGAACGCACAAAGAAAAACCGGGCAAAAACCAGAGGGCACTGAAAATCTTTCGATTTTTCGGTGGGAACTAAATAGTGTATAGAAAAAGACGACTCTAAAATTCTAAAATTAAATTTTGAGTCGTCTTTTTTGATCAAGTGGGTCCTATTCCCCCCTTATTTTAATCTATTAGTTTCAATATTCTTTTTAGGTTTACTGTAAGTACACTTTTTCGTAAAAAGGATAGAAGAAATTCTATCTGATGAAAACGCAAAAAGTTTTTCTTTTCATAAAGATCGTATTCAAAGAATTCTTCTCGGCTCAATATTTAATAAGAAATTGCATTCCATTGCAGTATTTCCATATTGGACCGATTCCTTTCGTTGTTATTTCAGCAAAATGGCCCAATTGCGGAAGATTACTCTTATGGAAATCAATTAACCTTGTATAACACATAAAACATTTTCCTCTGAGTTCTTTGAAAATAAAGCGAGAAGGTTGTTTGAGGATGAAAAAGGGTAAAGAATCAAAAAGGAAAGGACGAACCTAGATGAAATATTTGGTTTTAGAAGGTAAGTATCAAATTGGTAAATATAGTTACAAAATGGTTGGGACCATCGAACCTTCTCCCTTAGAGATCGCAAGTGATCTCGTATATAAGAAATTTAGAGGAGAGGTCAACAAAAAGAACTGAGAAACATTCATAATCATTCCTGATAGCGAGAATATGAATTTAAAAAGTATTAATATTCTTCCGTTAGACGGTGTTCCCTATAGTATGATCAAGTATTGGGAACCTTAACTCCCAAGGAACCGAGTCATTTGAAATCTAGTTAAAATTTATCGCCTTGTAAACTTGTAATCACTTCTAAGAAACTATAAATCGGTTCAAATGATTTTGAATGATGAACGCTTGTTGTAAACTCGAGCTTTCTAAAATAGAGTTACAAGATAGTCCTACTCCTCACTACAGGTCCTAGTCTGGATAAACAATAATCTCATTGATCTCTTTAAGACAGACCTCCTTGAAAAGTTTTAGGATAGAATAGAAATCCGTTAAATATTAAACTAATAATGAATGAATTAAAAAATACCAGACATGCAGCAACATTCCGATCCAGCAATAGACGGTTCCCTCTAAGGGGAAGCAGCTAATGTGATGTGATACTCCACTCGAGCCCTAAACTCAAGGGTGGAGTATTTTTGTTTAAATGACAGTACTGCAACGATTAGACTTGTAAAAGTAATTATAATCATTAAGGGTTCGAACATTCAGTATCACCGAGTTGAATGGTGGAATCATAAATTTGTTCCTATCGTTAAATAAAGTCTAGGAAAAAGTTCATCCATTTTTTCTTCAGATAAGCCAGCAATTCTCGCTATCTCTTCAATTTCTACACCTTTTTCGAAAAGTTCTATTACTAATTTATCACGTTCCCATTTTTCATTTTCTCTTCCACTTAATTCAAATTCTTTATAGAATGATTTGTCCATTTTTCACCTCCTTAATTTATAATTTATTCTGACCGATTAATTAGGGAATCTTAATAAGAAATGACCATTTTCAGTTGTGTTGGAGGAATTCTGAAGAGTTAAATTGAATAGACGCATTCTCCTTTTTGGCTTGAACGTTTGGAACGGAATTAGTTGCAGCAGCCGATAATATTAAAGCTGAAGCCATTCCGCCCATTAAGCTCATTTTCCATCTCTTTTGCACCCTACCAACTCCCCGCTTAAAAAATGAAATACGTACTCTTAATTCCTTAGAGAAGCTAAATTTCCCTTTGATGAAAAATGAGAAGTTTTGAGGAATGAAAAGAAGTTGTGTCGAAACAAAGGGTTGATGATACCATACCGCCTGTTATTGTGATTACGGATTGAACTTCATAGTTAATTGAAAAGGCAGGGTTTTTTCCCCGCCTTACATCTTTACACAAAAATCGCCACAGGCCTAGCCCAACCAGCACTGGCACCTTTGATTTTAATAGGAAAAACCGCGACAGTATAACCAGTTCTTTTTGGAAGCAATTCTAAGTTTGCTAGTTTTTTAATTTGACAATACTCCGCTTCTTTTCCAACATAATGCGGGGGCCCAAAGAACACCTTCACGTGGGTTCCTCTTATAATCCTCTGCTTGTTTATACAAGGGAATATCCCATCCCCAACCGTCCGTTCCCATCACCTTAATTCCCTTGTGAATCAGCCATCTTGTCGCCTCCGCCGAAACACCTGCATGAACAGCCGCATAATTGTCCTGATAATACTTTTTATCAGCATCTGTTCTTACCAGGATAATATCAAATGGCTGTAGTTGATACTCTATTTCCTCTAGTTGTTTTTCAAAGTCTTCTACCTCAATTTCATATCCGGGGGGCTTATCGCTAAAATCAAATAGCACTCCATGACCATAGAACCATTCAAGAGGGAGTTCATCAATGGTTCTGGAAGGTTGTCCCGCTGTATGTGCCGCATAGTGCCAAGGTGCGTCTACATGCGTTCCGGTATGAGAAGTTAACGTAACCGTTTCGACCGCCCAGGCTGCATTGTCAGGAAAATCGCTTGGTTTCAGGCCTAAAACCTGTGCCGCTTGTTGGGCTCCCTGTTCATGTGTTTCATAGACGATTTCAGGAGGAAATGGCTCCTTGGCTTGGTTGTCCATCGGGACACTTAAATCAATGATACGCAGATTCGTTCGATTCATTTTTCAATCCCCTTTTTCAATGATAATGGGAGTAAACATCTTTTATGGGTTATTTGACTTTTTAAAATTTACGAACAAATCATAGAATCTATTCCGGTTTTCATCTGAAAAATCTAGTTCTCTCTGTAACACCACCCCTATTCAACCACTTAAAATAAAGACCTAATATTTACTATGAGAGGATTAGACACATCAAAAAAGCAAAAATAAAAGACACCAAAAAGCGCGGTGTCTCAAATGAGTACTTTTACATTTTTTATATTTTATCGATTTTATTGCTCTATTAATTCTGATACTGGAATACTTTGTTTATTGTCCGGTTCTCCAACAGGATGAATGACCGCCATTTCTTGACCTCTGTCCACATTTTCAATGAAAACAGGTACATCCTTATACGTAACGTTGATCATAGCGGAAGCATTTAAAATTTCATGTGCCCTTTGTACCTTCAAAAACTTCACCACCCTTCCATCTCTTTCAGGGAACAGTATTTGTCTAATACCTGTTTTGTATTTATCTTAAAAAGGGGTGAAAAAATAAGTCTTATAACAAATCCTAAATGCCTATGTAATAGAGAATACCCTAGCCCTATGCGAAATTTTTTCCATTTAAATAATAGGCCGCCTCCAAAAAGACACTAAAGGCAACTTCCACTTCAGTAATATTTACTGAATGGACGTGCTTTGTGATAATTTTGGCAAATTGATCTTGTAATTCCTGGCCTCGTTCAAACCATTTCACCTCAATAAATGGAAATCCCTGAACTTCATTGTCATTAAATACAAATGTTGATTGAGGAATTTCTAACGTGAAATTGTCAGTTTCACATTCACAAAGATCTGCTAGTTCCTTTACTAACAGGGTACTGATTTTTTTCACTTGATTGACCGAAATTCCTTTAAATATTAATTGGGGCATTTTATTTTCCTCCAGAAGTCATTATAGGTATGATGCTCTCTGATCAATCACCCTAGCTACATCATGTCCACATTTATTGCATTCTCCACGCAATACGAACCGGGATCACATCGATCACTCGAGTTTCTTATTATTATTGAATCATTTTCCATGCTTTAAAAATAAGGTACAGTTTCTTGTAGACTCCTAATTCTGCTATTTACTTCTTTCAAACCCACTCTTCTCATTTTTTTCTTTACCAAAAATCTAATCCGAAGAAACGGCTGATGAGTTTATTAAATTGGATCTAATTGATCCCTAACTTCCGTATAGAAATTAGGTAAAATAGAACTTATTTTGAATAAATTAAAAAAGACCAGACTTGTAGCAACATGTCCGGGCTAGAATAACGGTTCGCCTAAGGGCTGCCGGCTAGGAAGGAGTAATCCAGCTGAGCCGGCAACTCAAGGGTGGATTATTTTTTTGAGATAATGGACAGTACTGCTGCGATTAGAGTTGCAAAAGTAATCGTAATCATGTGGGTACTAATCTGCTTTTGAATTAATCCAATCTAACGCACGCTTGACATGGATAAATGTTTTATAGGCAGACATGTCCATTCCACTATTCACAACAGTCATGGCTAGTTCAGGACGCAGCCCGGTAACAATAACATCTATACCTAACAAAACTAGAATATCTCCAATCTCTTTCAAGTATCTTGCAATTTCTTGATTCAGATGTAAAATGCCAGAATAGTCAATAATAATATATTGTAATTGCAGATCGGAGATAGAAGGAACTACCCTTTCTACAATATAACTTGCTCTATAAGAATCTATTTCACCAACTAATGGCAACACGGCAACAGCCTCCTGAATCAAAACGACAGGCGCCGACCGTTCCGCCAATTCTTTCTTCGTCTTTTCCTTGTATTTTTCTGAAAGCTTTTCAAATGCTAAAATGGTTTCGTTTAAGCTTATATCAAGCATTGAATTAAACTTTGTAATAATAGTTGTCCATTCCTTTAATGAAATGGCAAAGTCGTCACTTAGTTTGGTGATAAGATCAGCAAAGACTGCTCTAGTGGGCGGATACCTAACCGCAATCTCGGATATTTTCCCTCCTGAAGTGACTTGATGTTCTGCGTTTTGTTTACTCCATACTAGAAGATCCTCAGGAACATCCTCTTTATCCTCCAAAATTGACTTCCCTAAATACTGAAAAAATTTTATGTACATGACAATAGCCTGTTGCTTTTCTTCTTCGGAAATCACTAAATTCATCCTATGAAGGACACCTTCAACAATTTGTAATGCCACTAAAGAAGAATTGTCCATGAAATAGGCAGCTATTTTATCTAATTTCATTTCGTATAACCTCCTTCTTCCCTTCTATTGTTATTATACCTTATAATATCCCGTAAGTTGTTGTAGTAAAATAGAGCTTAGAAATTACTATTTTATCGAAATAAGCTATAATTATATGATTTTTAAAAAATACTAGAGGTGAATAGGCTTGGATTTTAATTCAGAGTCAGACCAACAAGTAGAAACTGTTTATGATGAAGAATATAAAGAAAAAGAGTAAAGAAGATGAAGAGGACGTCGTGGGAGTGTCCAAACTTTTCAGATTCAAAGTTCTACATCTGAATTAACATCAAATGTGTGTTTAACAATATCTTTTATCTCTTGCTGACCCTTCTCAACATTTTCCATTTGAATCGTTAATTGCTTATGACCTGAAATAAATTCTTCTTGACCTTTTTCTAATTTATCTGTGCGACCAATTAACTCCTTTTGACTCTTTTCCAATTTATTTTTTAATATACAAACAAGGAAGGTTGGTTATTAGGACTGTAATTTTTATATGAACAATAATATGTATGGTCAGTTTGTTGATTAATATGCTATTAATTATGTTTTTCCTTCTGATTATCTCGGCCATAGTCAACAAGAAGTATATGTTTACCTCTATCCGATCAAACCATAATAAAATACAAAAAACGACCAGAGATTTCTGGTCGTATCAATGTTATTTTTGATTCTGTTCGTCCAAAAACTCTCTAACTTGTTCTGGAGATTTGGCATTCGCACTATGTAAATGAGCAAGTTTTTCTCCGTTTTGGAATATAAGCAAACTTGGGATGCCCATGACAGAATATTTTTCAGATAACTCAGGAAAATCGTCACGATTGATTTCGTACCATTCATATTGAGGATAATCCTTAATCACTTCATCAATGAACATGTTCATCCGCGTGCAATCCGGGCACCAACCAGCAAAAAACTTAACGATAACTGGTTGAGTTCGCGAAATGACTTGATCAAATGTTTCAAAGTTAGTAATCGCCTCCATTTTAACCCCTCCTTTCAAATTCATGTTTTTACTATAACATTAGTGTAAAGTCGTTTTACCTTTTTTTCAATATATATGATTGATTAGAATAAGGAGTTACAGTGTTTAATACCCATGCTTCATTTAGCTTAATTCCTTAAAATACCCAATCATAAATTCCCGGAATTCCTGAACGACCTTTGAAGTATACCGCTCCGTTTTCCATGCCATTCCTATCGTTCTTGTACAGACAGGCTGTTCAATATGCAATGGAACTATTTTTTCATAGTGTGAATAGCGAAGGGTATGCTCGGTTAAAAAGGATACACCCAATCCCTCCTCTACATAGTGATGAATGGATCCCGGTTCTTCGAGTTCAAAGGCGATTTTCGGTGTGAATCCTGCTTTTTCACAAAAACCATCTGTTAGCATCCTGAAGGGATTTGTCGGCTCTCTGTGTATAAATTGTTCATCTGCCACTTCCTTTAACTGAATGCTATCTCTCCTAGCCAAATGATGGGTATCTGGGACTACGATGAATACTTCATCTTCCATAAGATTAATCCAGCTGATTCCTTCTTTCTCAATAGGAAAGTAAGTAACACATAAATCGATTTCCCCTTTTTCCAATTGTTCCACAAGTCGCAAAGGAGAATGCATACTTACTTGAAAATTGACGAATGGATATGTCTTACGAAATTGACTAATAATATTCGGCAATAATGGGATATGCATGACCGAAAGTGAAATTTGATTCCTGCTCTCTCCTGCTAGTTCCGCCATCTCAAGCTTGGCAGATTCTAATTCAGAAAAAGCCTTATCTACTCCTTTTAAAAAAATTTTCCCAAATTGATTTAGTTTAATATTCCTTCCCTCTCGATCAAAAAGGGAAAAACCCAGCTCTTCCTCTAAACGAGAAATGGTTTGGCTTAGTGATGGTTGTGCAATCGTAAGCTCTTTGGCAGCCCTTGTCATATGTTCAAAATCGGCAACGGTTTGAAAATACCTTAATTGTAAGAAATCCATTTGTCCACCTCTATTGATAATCCTAAACCTATAAGCAAATAGTAATATATATATTAGTCGTTATCAATTATTTGGAGTATGATTAACGATATAAATTATTTTGGAAGTCGAAATAAATTCTAACTAATAAGAAAGGTGTTTATATGGAGAATTGGAAAAGAAATTTATTTGTTTGTTGGTTCGGTTCTTTTGTGACGGCCGCTGGGATGAGTCAAATATCCCCTATGCTCCCTTTATATATAGAACAGCTAGGAGTACACGCAACTTCAGATATTGAAAAATGGTCTGGATTGATTTTTGGTTCAACCTTTTTAATCTCAGCCATTGTTTCGCCTATATGGGGAAGACTTGCAGATAAAAAGGGCAGAAAACTAATGTTACTCCGTGCAAGCCTCGGAATGGCCATTGTCGTTTTTATGATGGCATTTGTACAAAACGTTTATGAATTGCTCGCATTACGGATGTTAATGGGTGCCGTTTCCGGTTACATTTCAGCATCGGTTACATTAGTTGCAACACAAACACCGAAGAAAAATTCAGGCTGGGCACTCGGTACACTTTCAACAGGCTCCGTCAGTGGCGGACTTCTAGGTCCTTTAATGGGGGGATTTATTACAGAATTCTCTGGAATTCGAAGCTGTTTTGTTGTAACAAGCCTGTTATTGTTAATCGCCTTCTTTGCCGTTCTATTTTTAATAAAAGAAGAATTTACGCCAGTTCATAAAACACCATTAGCCTTTAACCAAGTTTGGAAGCTAGTTCCTGATACGAGATTGCTAATTTCATTGTTTGCTAGCACATTTATTTTACAAATTGCCAATATGTCCATTCAGCCATTAATTACTGTTTATGTAAAAGAATTATCACCACATGCAAGCCATTTATCTATGATAGCGGGAATGGTGGTGGCTGCTGCCGGTTTAGCCAATGTGATCGCAGCTCCACGTTTAGGTAAGCTTGCTGACCGGATTGGTTCAAGAAAAATATTGATCGGAGCACTTATTGTTGCAGGAATTATCTTTATTCCTCAAGCATTTGTAAAAACACCATGGGAACTCATGGGACTGCGCTTCTGTCTAGGACTTGCCACAGCTGGATTATTGCCATCCATTAACAACCTTGTCCGAAAAAGTGCACCAGATGAAATTGTTGGTCGTGTTTTCGGGTATAATCAATCTGCACAGTATATTGGTACTCTGGGAGGATCTGTATTAGGCGGGCAAATGGCAGCATTCTTTGGCATACATTATGTGTTCTTCACTACAAGTGCTTTATTACTGCTAAATGCATTATGGGTTTACAGTATTAATCATATTGGTATTAGAAGAAGGACCATGTCACATAGTCATTAAGAATCACACTGAGATTTCAGCGTGTTTCTTTTTTTCTTTATTTAATCATGTTAAACCCTTGGCTTAGACATTGGTTAACGGGGTACCGCCAACAAAATGCGGGTATCTATACTGAATTCAAAAGCATGCTGAAAATACTTTCCCTTTTGACATCCAACAAATCATAAATTAAATGTACCCTCATCAAGCTCAAGTAATCATTTACGAAAAATCCCAAGAAAAAGACAAGAGAACCATCCCCATGTTTCAGGCTATATATTTTTTTATAGCTAAAATGAAGACTAAGATTGCAGGTATTAGAAGTTGAAAGGGAATATGCATATAAAGCGGAACAATTTTTAATCCAATAAACAAGTGTTGAATGATATTTTTAGACAAAATAAATGTCGATAGTAACGTTATGGCTGACGAAGTCACTAGTAGTCGATTTCGTTTGATCTTTGGAAACGAATTTTCAAAGATCATGAGACCACTGTACATAAACACCGAAATTTTAATAAATCCCCCTATTAAATTGATAATGACCGCCAAAACCTCTAAATGTGGTAAAGTCTCTAATAAGCTGGTTAGCTCCAACGCCTTTACAAAGGGAAAGATATAAGAAGTAACCGTTTCTGAACCTAACAAACCGAGTATCATCTCACCTGCTAAAAAAAGAAGCACACCAGTGATACAAATCGAAATACAGCCGTATCTTCGTAAGCCCTTTCTATCGTCTACATACGGAAATAACATGGTAAATACGATGAGTTCACCATATGGAAAAGTTAATCCAGTTGGGAAAACAGCAGACATTACCTGCTTCCAGCTTGTTCTGAAAACGGGTGTTAGACGGCTAATTTCAAAATAGGGAGAAATAAATCCTAATATAATGAGTACGAAAATTATCACACCAGTAAAAGCAAATAGTAGTAAAGAACTTCTTGCTATCGCTTCAATACCAAGATAACAACAATAGGACACCACAAACAAAAAAGTAAATGAAATAATCCAAAAAGAGACATTGTTAAAAAGCACTGAACCTATGAAGAAAGAGAAATCCTTTAACACTCTCCCTGCAATATATAAAAAGTAAAGACCATACATGATTCCCACTATTCTAGACAGCCATTTTCCAAATCCTAATTCTAAAATTTCAATTAAGTTACTCCATTTTCCAAAAGAATGAAGAAGCATATAGAGATAAAATAATCCTATCCCAATAGCCAATGATAAAAAATTTGTGATCCAAATATCTTGTTTTGTATTAAAATTCCAGCCAACGACGATCGCACTTCCGAGCAAAAAGTTGACCATTAAGGCGAATAATTCTATCGATGCTATTTTGACCATTCATCTATCTCTTCCTTTCCGTGTCAAGCTTAATTGCCCTTACGATGAAATGTCTCCCACATCTAAAACTTTTACCCTTACATCTGTCTGAACTTTTACCGTAGAATAGATGGAATTCCAATCTTTTTTGCTCCTGTTCCATCTATTTGGCTGTTTCCTATACATGACTTCACCGAAACCATTTATATCGGTTTTTTTATTTTGCGTTTTGGCTATCAACTGATTAATCTGTTGTTGAAGGTCGTGTTCTGCCTCATGTTGTAAGGAAGCAATGTTTTTCGTGTTGGAAGTGTCGATCTTACACGAAACATCAGAAAGCTTACCTGTTAATTGAAGCATGAGAGAAAAGGTAGGAATCCCCTTTTTGTCATTTATTCGAATAACTGGCTTACTTCTTACCTCCTTCCAGGTTACATATCCTTTTTGTCGTTGGCATTTTGTTATAATGGAGGTTTTTTTTATTTTGGCATGAATTAAAGCATATAAATTACTTTCATCTGAAGAAAGAAAATACGAGAGTTTTTGATCCTGAAAAACAGCTAATCCATCTATTGATAGAATTGTCTCCGGAGTAGCCTTTTCAATATTTTGCTTCGATGTTCCTTTAGAAAAAGAACCATTCATCCTGATATAAGGAATGGTCAATTCCGTTCGATTCTGAACCGCCTTTTCCCTTATATGATTAGAGGTTACATCTGACAACTTCCCCCAAGAAAGTCGTTTCCGTATTAGCATTTCTTCCAATCTGCTTCCGGAAATTTTTTGTACAGGGGTAAAGATCTGAAGCAGTTTATTCGCTGATACTCCCTTGGATATAACAAACCTGATATTGGCAGGTAAATTGGATTCTCGCATAAAGTAATCGGAAATAGAAGAAATGCCTTCAGATTTGGCTAATTCTTCCCCTATTACTGCTACCTCCGTATTATCTAAGAATATCGGCCGTGCTAATTTATTTTCAATACGCTCCATTGCTTCTGGGATGGTTCTTCCCTTTGCACTGTATGTATAAGCACCGGTTTCTGATGCTCCTTCTTTGCTATTGGAGGCAGGATTATATATTTGCAGGCTGGCAATATACCCAAACTTACTTTTATCAATCCCGATCGCGGAAACCACACTAAGTTTATTTAACAACGTGTCCTGAACCTGTTTGCTTACTATTATAGAAAGGATGATTCCAATTGCTAAAACTATATTTATATTTGACTTCATATGCTTGCGCTTTACCTTGTTATTACTTTTCATTTGTCTCTTCCATCGTTTCTTCTGACATAAAATGAGACTCATCATTTGTCATTTCCACAAGTGATATCTGAATCGCACTGTCTTTTAGATCATGAGCAACGAAAGGAGCAAAAGGAGATAAATAGGGCACTCCAAAGCTTCGCAATGAGCATATATGAACCAATAATAATAGTGACAAGAGAGCAATACCATATAAGCCGAGGGCCGCACCTGCAACAACAAAGCAAAGAATGATATTTGCTCCTGTTATGCGCAATTGGTAAATTGGAATAACACTTAATAAAATATAGGTAAGGCTCACAATCACCAAACTGGCAGGTGCAACTAATTGTGCTTCAATGGCGGACTGCCCTAAAATGATTCCTCCAAATATGGAAATGGTTACGGCAATGTTTTGCTGTAACCTTGTGGAACTTTCGTTTATGGCTATAATTACAAAAATTAATATAGTTACTTCTAACGATGTTGGAAATGGCACCAACTCCCGCTGTGAAACAAATCCCACTAACAGTTTCACTGGCAAAAGGTTTGCATGGTAGGTCATAAAAGCTACATAAATACTTGGAAGATACAATGAGATGAAATATAAACAAAAACGAATTAATCTTGTATTAATGAAACCTGTATTACTAAAATAATAGTCCTCAGGTGTTTGGAAAAATTGAATAAACACAGCAGGAGCAATCAGTACATATGGAGAACCGTCTACAAAGATGGCGATTTTGCCTTCCAGTATTTCTGCAGCGACTACATCAGGTCTATCTGTATTGAGCATGAGCGGAAAAAAAGACATAGACTCCTTCGTAAGCACCGACTCGATATAATTTGCTTCCAGCACAGCATCCAAATGAAGGCGGTCAAGGCGGTCATAGATGGTTTGAAGCACTTGTTTATCCACCACGTTTTCCAAATACATCACAGATATATCTGTATGGGTATTGGTTCCATATTGTTTGGTCGTGACTCTGACATTCGTATTTTTTATTATTTTTCGGACAAGAGAGATGTTAGTACTCCTATTTTCATTGAAACCTTGGTCAGGACCTTTTGCAACACGCTGTCCTTTAGCACTTTCTATACTGCGACCGTTCCATTTAGTAGTATCTGTTGAAAGGAAAGTGCTGCATTTATCCACTATGAGCAGCGTTTTTCCAGTAAGTAACTCAACTGAAGCAAGATTTATATTTTCTACTCGTGTCATATTTTTTGTTTGAATAACCGCTGTTTCCATAAACGAAAGCAGTTCTTCATCTGATTGAAAAAAGGGAATTTGATATGTTAATAATGGTTCAATTATGTACTCCTGAATCCCATCCGAGTCTACAATCCCATCAATGAACAACATGGCTGCTTTCTTATCTTGACCCTTCAAGGTAATGTTCCTTATTTGTAAATCAGAACTCTCCCCCAAGATCTTCTTTATGGCATTTATATTGTTACCTAGAACACTTGAAGTGTCTTTGTTACCGGTCATTTTCATCACCTGGGTTCAATTGGTATTGATATGTTAGTATTTCTTAGAAGAAAAAAAATATACAGGACTCATAATTGAGAACCTGCGCACTTTATACTTCCGCCTTTGAATCCCTCGGCGTCATAATATTAAAATTAGGGTCTATTTTATCTATGACTCCCAAGAAAGAGTGCCATATCTGTTTATCTCCTTGGATAATAATAACTGAATGATTGGTATGATTATTAGTTGATACTAGATTGTATAATGTTTCTTTCCACATTGTGACCGTTACCTCTGCACCTGTGAAAAGATCATCCTTCAAATATCTGAAAATTCCACGTTTTATTTCCGTTGACGCCCTTTCATTACGGTCAGGAATCACAAAGTTTATTCTGTAATCAAAATCTCCTGCTAACTGACCATCAATCCGAATGCTTAATAGATTCAAAACACTTTGGAGAGGTATTGCATCGAAAACCTCTTTTGTTCTTGTCGATATCGGAATAAGTCTTTTGCCAAAGCGCAGCTCTTGTGCGCCCATCAAATACTCATTTCTCCATGGCCCTGATTCTGCAACATACCCTAATTGTTCTAGTGCATCGGCACATAGCAACTTCGCTTCCTCATGGTTAGGATTAGAATAAATCACATGTTTTAGTACTTCTGCTGTCCATTGATATTCACCATTCTGATAAGATTTTTTTGCTTTTTCAAGAATCTCTTCCTCTCCTCCCATATATTCCACGTATTTTCTAGCAGATTCCTCTGGGAGGAGCTTATTTAAATCGATTGGATTTCCATTATACCAACCCATGTATCTTTGATAGACCGCCTTAGAATTATGATTGGCTGTTCCGTAAAATGAACTGTTATACCATTCGTCACTTAGGCTCCTGGGCAGCTTCACCATTTTTCCAACCTCTTCCAAAGTAAACCCCTGATTAATCAAACGCAACGTTTGATCATGGATATATTGATATACATCTCTTTGTTTTTCTAAGTATTGGATACATGTTGTACGACCAAAACGTGCCCAGTTATGTGCACCAAATATACTGCTTACCTCATTACCAAATAGATCAATAGCTATTTGTAAATAGAATGCCCAAGCCACAGGATCACGAACTTGTGCACCTCTTAATGTATATAAATTATGCATCGTTACGGAGGCGTTTTCTGCAATACATAAGGACTTTTCACTTGGAATATAAATATTCATTTCTGCAGGAGCTTCTGTATCTGGAGTAAGTTGAAATTGTAAAGTAACCCCATCAATAATCTTTTCTACATAGGGTAATGGACTAGCTGGAGAAATTTCTTCGATAGTACCACTTAACGTCACTTTTCCAGTGGATATCGTTTTACCGAGACCATCATCTATCTGTCCTTTAGCATCAGTTGGGAGGTGCAGCCCGAACATAAATATACCACGTCTATTCATAGCGACCCCTGCAGTAATATTCTCTTCAATCACGGCCCTCATAAAACCCTCTGGAGCATACACCTTTACGGATTCTACGCTTACGTTTTCTAATATTCCTGAAATTCCGCCGTAATGATCCGCATGTGAATGGGTTATAATAATCGCACTGATTGAAAAATCACCTGCATACGACTGCATTAATTGGATGGCAGCTTGTGCGGTTTCCTTACTAGTTAAACAATCAATGACAATCCACCCCGACCTCCCCTTGATAAAGCTAATATTGGCGATGTCAAATCCTCTTATCTGATAAATATTGTCTGTGATTCTATATAATCCTGTATGAAGGTTTAATTTGGCATGTTCCCATAGCTTTGGATGAACCGTATCAGGAGTTTGTTCATTTAACAAGAAAGCATATTTCCTTAAATCCCAAACAGGAAAACTAGTAGGTTTTCCTTGAATAACTGGCAAAGGAACATTTTCCAAGAGATTTTCCTTTACTAACGCTTGCTCCCTTTTTAAATTTCCCCAATCAATTTCCTTATAAAAAATCTTATTGACCCAACTAGTCTTAGATGTTGCTGGTTTTCTGGTATCATCGAGCTTATTGTCATTTTCAGATAAGGCCATGCCTACACCTCCCATATAACCTCCCCTTAAAATATCTTTAAACCATCTTATTAAGTAGATATTCCTCGAATGTAATGTTCCCCATTTTTCGTATAGGATTAGTATTTTTCCCATCAGAGAAAGATTTGTACAGTTTTCCTGGTAAAGAAATGCTTAAAACTTTATTTGGTTCATTATTTATGTTGATTTTCAGTTCAGCCATTTCACTTAAAGTTATAATATCTGGCCCAGCAAAATCATCCGCTCTTCCTTGTGGTTCTTTTTCCACTAAATCGATAAGATGATTGGCAAATTCACTAACATCCACACTTTGAAATTTAACGTTTCCCGGGACAATATATCTTTTAAACAGGGGTTTGGATATAAATATATTTTCTACAAAATGGTGGAACTGGGTGGCACGGACAATGGTATGAGGGATCGAACTATTTTTTAACAAATTTTCTGCTTCATATTTTTGCTGATAATATTTAAAAGGTATTTCATCGATTCCAACAATGGACGGATAAATAAAATGTTTTATATGTTGAATTTTCCCTAAAAACTCCTTAAAACCTGAAACCTCCACTATTTTTGAATTTATAATCGGACTTGTTGCTGCGTGAATGATTACATTCACATCTTTTATTGCTTCTTCTATGCCTTCACCAGTCAATAAATCGCTATAAACCCACTCGATATGTTCAATTCCTTCAGGTTTTCTTCTTGAAGTTAGTTTAACTTCATAATCAGAACCGTTTAGTTGCTTAAGCAAAGTTGAACCTAGTTGTCCTGTTGAACCAGTGACCAGTATCCTCAAGGTACAACACTCCCGTTTAATTGGATTCCTTCTATTGTATTATTCAGAAGCTGGGGTTTTTATTCAACTAAACCATCCTATCGGACAAGGGAAACGGCTGGCACTTATTGAACAATAGCCCCCGTTATAGAAAGTCTATTAATCTTCATCTTTTCTATCCTAAAACTAGAATAATAACCTAAGGGATAGGAAAATACATACTACAGAACAAGCATAAAAGAGTAATGCCGTTTTAAAATTCCTCTTAAATTTAATAGCGTAAGCACAAAAGAAGATAGCCGCTGCGAATTTGGAACAACTACGTAAATAAGCATGATTTGAAAAAAATGAACTGCTTAAAACAATGGAAGCAAGGAAAGTTATAGAAATTAGTATTTTGAACCACAAAGGTTCATTTAGAAACACTTTAAACATAAGTTTTATCCTGTGCATGAGGGTACGTCTCCCTTCAATCTTACTAAGTGCGACTAAAGTAAAAGAGCTATACTCCATTATCCGTAATCCATCTATACACCTCCCAAAACATCATTATGTTATCCTTTATACGATAGAAACAGGAAAAAGTTTCCTTCCTTACAGGAATGCTGCCCTCTTCGTTGAACAAGACAATACAATAACTTTTATAGTAAAATACAATAACGACAAAAGGAGACTTTTTCATATGAATATTTTAATTTTAGGTGCAACGGGACGAGTTGGGAGTCAACTAGTGACTTATGCCCTTCATGACAGACATCATGTTACGGTATTAGTACGTACTCCAGAGAAGGTTCAAATAATTAATGAAAATTTAACCATTATTCAAGGGAATGTTTTAAATAAAGGTGATATCGTACATGCTATGCGTGGGAATGATGTTGTGATTAGTGCACTAAATACGGATGGCACAACCACTCTATCAGAAAGTATGCCACTTATAATCGATGCAATGGAAAACGAAGGTATAAAACGTATCATAACGATAGGAACGGCGGGTATTCTTCAAAGTAGAACGATGCCAAATTCTCTGCGTTATCAATCAAATGAATCAAGGCAGAGGTCAACCCGTGCAGCGAAAGAACATCATAAAGTTTACGATATGCTCAAACAATCAACCCTCGAATGGACGATTGTCTGTCCTACGTACTTACCGGATGGAGAAAAGGTAGGCAAATATCGAATAGACCGAAATTTTTTGCCGGAGGATGGAGCTAAAATATCGGTACCGGATACAGCTGAATTTACTTTTAAACAGATAAAAACAAGCGAGTATATAAAATCACGTGTAGGGATCGCCTATTAATATTATTCTTACACACTATCATATTGGATTAGCCTGCTTTTTACAAAAGATCATGAGATGCGGCAACAATCCCCCACTCTATAACTAAAGCTTCCTTTCAGAATATCTATATATAAATTAGAGTCTAAAAATAACAATTAATGAAAAGTAAATGAGATGTTGTAAAATTAACATCTCTTTTTTTACTAAACGCAAAAAGCATCGGTGCTAAAAACCGATGCTTGTTTGCGTGTTGGGAATGATACGTTTCACTATACATCTCCCATAGGGACAACCCGTTAGATTTATTATTACGCGTTTTTAATTATATAAGCTATATTCATACTGGCTTTATTTGACGAATGGGCCATATTCTTTGTCAACAGGACCACGAGTCCCGCCACAAGAGCAGGTAAGGCGAATACTAGGGATTTACAGTAACAGAAGCATGAGCGGTTAAGAGAATTCCCATGATAGTTGGTCCAAAAGCTCCTCCAAGCCGCCCAAATCCAACATTTCCCCAAGTTGCTGTCGAACGGAAGTTAAGCGGGTAGTTCACTCCTACATAGGCATATAATAAGGATTGATTCGCATTGATGATCATGCCACCGATGATAAAGACCAAGATGGAGAGAACTGCAATATCCCATTTAAAGCTAAGCGAGTAAAGCAATACACTCGCGATCAAAAAGTAGATTACTAGAATTGGCTTATGACCAAATTTGTCTGCCAATTTTCCTCCTAATAGAACAAACAAACTTGCCATATTGTTAATAATATTTAAAATTAATTTGAAGATTTAACTTGTTTAAATACCCATTCAATCATCTCTTTATTCTCATAAGCAGGTACCCATGATCCATGGTTATACTTCATCTCAGCTGGGTATTCAGTATAAATAGGGGTTCCTCCAGCATTTTTAATCGCCACTATAGCATTTCGTGAAAAGGAAACAGGAATGACTTGGTCATCCTCTGCATGAAAGGCCCAGATCGGTTTTTTTGCTAGTACATATACCTTATCTGGATCAGCCCCGCCTGCTATAGGAACCATTGCAGCAAATAGATTAGGGTAAGCGATATTTAAATTAAATGTACCAAATCCCCCTTGGGATAAGCCTGTGGAATATAAACGATTAGAATCAATATGATAGTTCTGTCTCACATGTTGGAGGATTTCGTAAGCCTTTTGTAAATCGGTTGAAAACTCAAAAACTCGGCTTAAATTAACTATGTTATTAGAATCTCGTGTGACCGTAAATCCTCCATCCGGTACATTTCGTGCTTGAGGGGCCAACACAAAAGCAGGATGTTTTGCTTGATTTTCAGGTGCCGCCCAGATAACTGCCCCATCATTAGCTGTTAACTGCTTTATATTATCATTACCCCGTTCTCCTCCACCATGTAAAAATAAAACAAGAGGATAAACCTTATGTGAATCGTAGCCTTCAGGTACATAGAGTCGATATGGCATAGAGTCGTAGGTGAAGCTTAAAAATTTCGAAGCAATGGATTCTCTAGTTTCAAAAGTGTAAGTGAAAGTAGCTATTTCACTAGTAATATTCCCCTTACTAGTTGTTAAAGCGCTACTACTGGCATCCCCTCTTATGGCAATGGCTTTAATAGTCGTATCTTCTTGTATTTGAAAGGGGGTAGTGTATAAGATACTACTCTTTGTAGGTGTACTTCCATCAAGTGTATAGTAAATAGTTACACCTGGTGTCGAAGAACTTAGGATGACGGTTTGCTCCTTGTAATAAGCCCCTTCCGGTAATGAGGAGATCGGGGGAGCGACAATTCCTTTATTTTCATCATTTTTAGCAAAGGCTGTTACGGTGAATGCAGGTAAAATAAGAAAGGTTAGTACCATGAGATTGGTTAATTTTTTTAACATATGATTTTGTTTCCTCCCTTGTTCGCGTTTATATCTACCAATCTATCTCCATCTCCAACAATGCATAGCTCAAGCTTTTCCCATGAGTATCGGTGCTCAATGAAGTCGTCACCCCTCCAAGAAGGGCTTGCTGACATACAAATTGGAGTGCTGCAATATTGGGAACCTCATAACGAATAACAGTCCCTTCCACTACATCTTTTAAATGGTCTTTTACTTTTTCGGAAGTTATTCTTTCACACAATAATGGGTAATCCTCTTCATTATAGGGAATAATCGATACGATTAGCGTATTTCCTTTATCACCAGCACGACTATGAGCTAATTCATATAATTTTTTCTTCACTTATTATACTCTCCCTAATAACCATTGACGGTTTAACTTTTTCTCTTGGTAATAAGGTTGACACAATACCAATGATTTCATTTGTATACTTTCGGGCTCCACCGCCACCAGCTGGTCCATTTGTATAAAGTGCCTCTACTTCGTCACCAATTCTTAACGCCTTCTCCTTGGTCTCGGCTCTACCCGCAACTCGCAAACGAACCTCATATGGGGACTCCTTCTGACCAAAACATGTTCGATGAACCGAAGAACTGCCGATATAATCGAGTCGAAGTTCAGTAAAATCATCCTTCAGTCGTTCGTGGATGATTTCTCCTGCGAGCTTTGCCCTTCCTAACGCATTTGACCCCGCATAGGAAATTTCTCCCTCCCCAATAAAGCCGGCATGGTAGCCCACACTTACCTTCAGTTTCTCAGGTTTCTTTTTTCCGGTACATCCTGAAACAGCAATTTGATTCGGTCTAATTTCTTTTAAATGAACGGTTGTGAAATCAGCCACGACATCTGGAGTAATGTATTCATTTGGATTCGTTACTTCGTACAAAAGCTGTTCCTTCGCTGTTGCTAAAGAAATGATTCCTCCCGTTCCCTCTATTTTGCTTATTATAGCGCTTCCATCTTGTGACACATCTGCATAGGGAAATCCTAAAAATGCCAAATCTGGGATATCCTTTTTCCCAGGGTCTGCAAAATACCCCCCACAAATCTGACCCCCGCATTCCAACAAATGACCGATAGCAGTTCCTTGCGCTATCCGATTCGTATCATCTAGAGACCAGCCAAAATGATAAACCATAGGAGCAACAAAGAGTGAGGGATCGGCGACTCGTCCAGTAATGATAATATCAGCTCCAGATGCCAGCGCAGGTAATAGAGCCTCTACTCCCAAGTAGGCATTTGCAGAGATATACGGCTGGTAGTTGGAAAGATCGGTATTTGTCTCCAATGTTTGATCATGACCTTGGATGTGAGTCAGTACGTCATCACCCGTAACGGCTGCAACCTTTAAGGAGATTCCTAGACTTTTAGCCATCTTAACTACCATTTCTGCAGCACCAACAGGGTTAGCCGCCCCCATATTGGTTATAAGTCGAACCTTGTTTTTACTGATGATCGGTAAGAGAAGTGCCATTCTCTTTTCTAATAATGGGTCATATCCCAAACTTGGATTTGAGAGTTTTCTTTTTTGCGCCAATGCAATGGTTCGTTCAGCCAGACATTCCAATACCAGATAATCTAACTGTCCTTTTTCCGCTAATACTACGGCGGGTTCTAGTCGATCGCCTGAAAATCCTGCTCCTGATCCAATTCTAATCATTTCTTATCACCTCAAATTGATATAGCTCCTGTTGCTAATGCAATAATGGTCATGACAATGGTTGTTGCAAAAGCCCATTTAAAAATAAAACGCTGATGTTCGCCTAAATCTACACCTGATAATCCAACCAGTATAAAAGTTGAGGCTGTCAGCGGACTTAAAGGAAAGCCTGTTGTCATTTGACCGAGAATTGCTGCACGCCCTACCTCAATGGAGTCCATTCCAAAATTTAAAGCCGTTTCACTTATAATTGGAAGGACACCAAAATAATAAGCATCTGGAGTAAACACTAGACTAAGAGGCATACTTGTAATAGCAACAAGAATAGGTAAAAGCTCTGCATGCTGTGCAGGAATAATGGAAACGAAGGATGAGGCCATGGCGTCAATCATCTTAGTTCCTGTAAGAATGCCTGTAAAAATACCGGCTGCAAAAATCATGGTGGATACCATTACAACATTACCTGCATGATTAGTTAGTCGCTCTTGTTGATCACGTAGTTTTGGGTAATTCACAAGCAAAGCAATCACAAATGCAACAATAAATAACACAGGCATTGGCAGCCATGCCATGACAAGTGCGATAAGCAGTAATAGGGTTAATAACGCATTGAACCAAAACATTTGTGGTCTTTTTCCTTCAATAGCAGCTGCTTGTTCCGACATAACATCACCATATAGATTCTTTACATCAATAATTCCAAGTCGTGCCCTCTCCTTTTTTCCAAGCCAAAATGCTGAGAATAATACCCATACGATCCCTCCAAGCATGGCTGGGAGAACGGGGTTAAACAATTCAACTGAGTCCGTATGAAGGACTGTCATCGCCCTTGCAGTTGGTCCTCCCCACGGTGCGATATTCATGACACCAGCTCCTAAAGCAACAACACCCGACAGTACAAGCGGATTCATCCCCAGTCTTTTATAAAGAGGAAGGAATGCTGAGATGGTAATCATAAAGGTGGATGCCCCTTCACCATCCAACGCAACAAGCATCGTTACGATGGCTGTACCTATGACAACTTTTAGAGGATCTCCTTTAACAATGCGAATCATACAAGAGATGATGGGATTAAATAAACCAGCATCCATCATTAACCCAAAATACAAAACCGCAAAACCGACCATAATTCCCGTTGGTGCAACCTTTTGAATCCCATCAAGCATCATGGGTCCTAACTTAGCTCCGGCTCCACTAATAAGTCCAAAAACAATCGGCATAAGAACGAGCGAAATAATAACGGAAAGACGTTTTGTCATAATTAAAAAAAGAAATACCCCAATGGTTAAATAGCCTAAAAGTGCTAACATTCTACCCCCCCTTTGATTTAAACCGCTATGAAAGATTAAACACCTATCCCCCTTTTCAAAATATGGTTAACCTATCATAATTACTTGCAAGTACTATGCCAAATTCGTTTTATTTTGCTTTATTAAACTTGAATTAAGCGATCATATGATAAAATTGCTTGATTTATTAAGATTTTACACAAACAAAAAAGAAAGCGCGTTCAAGATATGCACTCTCTCTAATTTCCCATTTCTTAATTGTATTTCTAACTATTTAGAACAAAGCTTTATTTTTCTCCTTGCCTTTCACTATAATTGAAGGGTTGCTCCATTTCTAATTATTTAGAAAAGAAAATGGCATGATTCTAATAGTTTAGAAATTTAGTTGGTGGCGTTTAAGTTTATTATATAAAGTAGCTAGTGATATTCCTAGCACGTTGGCAGCTTTTTTCTTTTCTTCAATATCATGACCAAATCTTTTGATCGTATACTGAATAAAGTTTCTTTCAGCTGCCACCATTGCTTCTTGTAAAGTTTGGTTTATCGGAGATTCACCTGATTCGATGAATGGGACATTCTTTTTCGTAATAATCTCGGGAAGATGATCGATCTTTATGACTGTTCCCTCCGCCATACAGGTAGCATAATCCATAACATTCTTTAATTCACGGACATTCCCAGGCCATTCATACCTCTGCAAAAAATTCATGGTTTGATTTTCAATGGAATAACTGGCAGGGAACTTGTTCTGTAACAAATTGATTTCCGTTGATTTAAGCAGAAATTGGACAATGTCTGGAATATCTTCTTTTCTATCACGAAGAGGAGGTATATGAAGACTTATCACATTTAATCTGTAAAATAAGTCCTCACGAAAACGGTTCTTTTTGACAAGCTGCTCTAAATCACGGTGTGTTGCAGCAATGATTCTTACATCAATATTCCTTTCACTCGTTTCACCTATTCTTCGAATTTTCTTTTCTTGTAAAACCCTTAATAGTTTAGCCTGAAGGTCATATGACATGTCTCCAATTTCATCAAGGAAGATGGTTCCGTTATTTGCCATTTCGAAGAGTCCTATTTTACCACCTTTTTTAGCATTGGTAAAAGCACCTTCTCCGTAACCAAATAGTTCACTTTCTAAAAGAGATGATGGAATTGCGGCACAATTGACGGGGATAAAAGCCCGGCTAAATCTGTTACTTTTATTATGTATCGCCTGCGCAAACAGTTCTTTTCCAGTACCACTCTCCCCTGTAACGAGAATGGGCAAATCTGATTCAGACACCCTTTCTGCAACATAAACGACTTCTTTTAATCCTCTATTTTTTCCGATAATGTCTTCAAATGTGTATTTTGCTTCATAAAGAGAATTCATTCTTTTTTCAAGTTGCTCTAATTTTTCCCCTTTTTTCTTTAATTCTTGAGAGAGTTTATGGACTTCTGTCAGGCTTTTACAAACAGATACAGCCCCTATTATTTGATTATTTACTATGATAGGGGCCATATCCACAATATATTCCCTGTCCTCTGTTTTTCTGTAAACTCCTACTCGGCATTTTTGGTCTATCAATGTTTCAGTTAATTTGGCACCAGGACGATATTCCTTCAAAGGCTTTCCAATAATATCCCGAGTTACTCCTGTTATTTGTGTATACTCCGGGTTAATAAGCCTAACGATCCCTTCATGATCGATTACTAAAACACCATCATTAATTGAATAAACTATCGCTTTCCACCATTCAATTTGTGATTCGAAAGGGAAATCGGTTGTATTATTTTTTAGAAGCACTTTTTAAACATCCTCTTTTCTATTATTTTTGAATTATCTAACTGTTTACAGAATATTCTATCACTATTTGGTATTCTTTAGTTAAGAATGAGGTGCTTTTATGGTTTTAGATTCTATTCAAAGACACCATAGCATTATAGAAAGACAAGCCATTAGTAATGAAAATAAAATGAATAAAGATTTTGTTTGTGAGGCATTAAACATCACCCTAGATACAATATGAACAGTTAAAGCTTATTGAAAACAACCACTTTCAAATGAAATCCTTGAATGGTGTCATTTCGGAGGAAGACGGTGATATGGAACTACTTGAGTTTATATCCAATGATCATGTCGAACTTTTAGGAATGGCTATGTCTGATTATCAGGATCCATATTTATCTATTGAAAACATTGATCGATACGATAAACTATATATCGCTATGGATTGCTTAAGAGAAAGAGAAAAAGATGTGCTTATTGATTGATTTGGTTTTAAGGTTGACCGACAAAAAACACTTGAGGCAGTCGGTAAAAAATATGGAGTGACTTGGGAGCGAATTCGCAAAATCGAGGCAAAAGCTATTAGAAGTCTATAATACCCGATTAGAAAAAAGATTGGATTTCTGCTTAAACACATAAAAACGCACATTTTTTGACGGTAGAATGTTTTTTATTATTACCGATGAAAAAATGTGCTTTTTTTTAAAAAAAAGAATTTCAGATGGATACATACAAAATACGATAACTAATACTTCAACTTTTATTAATATTCGCATGTGAATTGAAAGTGCCTGAATCTCGAATTTGTAAATATTTACTCAATTGACTTTATAAAAACTTAGTTGTTCCCCTATTCCCAAACCTTCAAGTGGAACATAACATTGAATCCCTTTCTTTTCTAAAAGAGGGATTAGATACTCTCGATATTTCTTTCCAGCATAAAAATATAATTGAAGTGGCTCTAGCTTTAGTATTTGTTTATAAACGTTTTCAGTCAATTCTTTTCTTTCACCAGCATTCATATTATTTAAAGTTACATCATAGGGCTCAATGAAGGTTTCCTTATTTAATAACCCATACTTTGCTGATAAAATGTACCAATCATTAAAATCTTGTTTTTCTATATAATGGATTGCTTTTCTAAATAATTGGGATTCCATATACATTTCTTTTGCAGGACACGGGTAGTCCTTTTTTACTTTTGAGCAACTAATTAACGCAAATTTAGCCATTTGAACTCCTTTTAAAACCATCAAAGATTAAAAAACTTTACCCAGCCAATATAGCCATTAAAACACGAAAAACTCCAGTAGGATTCTTTTCTAATTCTTCCACTTCAACAGTCTTAATTTCTTTATTTTTGATAAATTCAATTTTGCTCTTACCTTTGTTCATTCTAACTCTAATCTCTTTAATACTATATTCCGTTATTTGTGATGCCTGATCAAGGTAAGCATGATTAAGATCAAGTTTAATCTGATCTGACACCCTTCTCAGCATTCTCCAAACCTGCATTTCATCTTTTGATTTCATAAACAATTCAGGAAGTTCCTTTGCTTCTTTTAAGGTGTTGAGTGTCGTGAGGATATAACTAGAGATTCCATAATGAACTGGCTTGATAATAGGATTAAGGTTGATCCAATATCCTACCTTAAACCTTATAACATCCTTTTCATTAATTCTTGCTGGCTGGACCTCTTGAATTTTCCCATATACCAATACTCCATTTTCCATACGAACACCACTTTTGACATATAAAGCAATATACTTAGCTTCTTGCCATCCTTTTTTCAGTTTCTCAACAGGAATCGAATAATAGCCTTGTTTTATAAAATGATCATAATCTTCCGCATTTGAAACGAGTCCTACAAGAACCGCTTCATCGAGACTAGATTTCCATTCTGCTAATGTACCGCGTGGCAGAATCCCTTCCTGCTGGATTTCCTCTGGACTTTTGTCAATCAATCTCTCGACAAATCGTTCCACTAAGGTTATCGCATTTGGCAAAAACGGCAGCCCGCCAATGTTGACTTTATTAATACTTTCGTAAAAATGATGGCCCTGATAGGTTATTTCATCATCCCACGGAAACAAAACATATGCCCCAAAGGCTGTCCTTTCATAAGGACCGTCAACCATTGACGCAACAATCGAATCACGGTAGCGATGCATGGTGTTGATATCGTCTTCCATAGGGCCTGGTGTTTTATAGCGTTTTTGATAATAGCCGTCAGCTTGGGCATAATCAATTCGATATTTCGCATCAAAAATATAATTAAAGGTGTAATCTCTTCCCCTTTTCTCGATGCTTAGCATCGTATCTGGCTTCTGAGGAAGAGTAGGTAATCCGCCTTCATATTTCTGATAGGTCAATACAATTTCTTCATTCGTAATGGGATGTTTAAAAACTCGTTTTGCCGTTTTATTAACTTCAAGATTAATAAACAAGCCCTCGCGATTGACTTGAACAATGTCCTGGCTTAACAGCTTATACTTCTGACCTAGGATTTGTCCTAGCTTAAGAAAGGTCCAATATTCATATAATGTCGCTACATCCTTAACGGACATCTGATAAATTTTCCCTTCCAGGACCAATCCCTTAGAAACGGTTAGGTAAATCTGAAATGCATCCCTATAGCCAGGGGACATTTGCAGGACCAAACTCATCACTGACCGGTCCAATTTACTAATTTTCGTCCAAAAGGAATTTTTCAACCTTGCTTGAAGCTGGTTAATCATCTTGTTAATCCCTTCAACCAATTCAGGGTCTGGCTCCACCAAGGAACGTTTATTCCAATTTAGAATGCTCTCAAGTAAATCCTCGAGCTTATGTACCAGTCTTACCATCATCCACTTGACGTACCGATTTTCGATCGTGTCGAAGGTTAACTCCTTTTTTATTTGTAGGCCTTCAATCGGCATAAGATGTTTACTTTCAAAAAGGATCCCCTTCTCTACCTCAGCAAATACACTCGATCGCTTACGTAAATAATTTCTACTGGTTGAATCCAGCTTCCTTAGCTGATCCCCTCTTGCCTTTTCATACGTTTTTTCCAGTTTATGATGGGGCTGTTGTTCAATTCGTGAAATGGCTTGTAAAAACTGGTGAAAATGATGGCTTATTAAACGATAAAATTCTGTTCTCGAAGGATTCCCATCCAGCTTTAGTCTTGCTCCTAAATACGTTTTACGAATGAAATGAAAAGCCAAATTGTAGATCTCATCATTTACTTCATCCAATAACTTTTTGTAGTCATTTTTATAATCCAACTTAGAAGGAAAGATTTCTAACGTCACTTGTAATATCGTTTTGTTGTTAGCTCGGATTTCAAAGGTACTAAACCCGACTTCATTTTGAAACTGAAGATTCCCCATCAGCATTGATTGATGGCCAAATTTCACAAGTGAAACGGCTTGTCTCAATAGCGGATGTTCATGATAAAAGGTCAATTCTTGACCGTTCTTCAGTAAAACAATGAGTTGATAAATTCCATTTTCAAAAAAAATCGGCCGTAACCTCGAAGGCTCTACTAGTTGCTGTTGATTTATATCGTAGACCTTAATTTCTTGCATATTATCGCCGTGTACAGAAAATTCCATTACGTCATGATAGTCCATGCTCCGATAATGCTTTAATCCTTCATACCGATTATGATAAGGTTTTCCTTTTAGAATCAGAGATAGTACGTCTGTTTCAATATGAACTAATTCAACATCCTCACGAGATCCAGAAGGAAGTGAAGCCATCTTCTCTTAACCTCCTTAGCATTTCGACAACCTTTGCTACACTTTGAGGATAGATTGCATTCTCCAGATCCAATACGCCTATATCCAGATCTTCCTCGAATTGTTTAGTGGTGAAAAGCAGATAAAGATCCCTTAACAATTGATCGACCCGTGTATCACTCCCGGCGATCCGTGGTAATACCTTTTGTAAAATACAATGGTCCAGTGATTTCTCAAAGGACATTAATTCGCTCTCTATGTTATACGCTATATAAAAGCAAATTTCATCGCGAACACGGTAGCCAACGTGTGCATTAATCAATTGAAGGGCTTCATTCATTTTAACTAACTCATCCGTCACACGGTCTACTATAACGGTATGCTTTTGATAAACATCTTTAAGATGAAGATAGATAGAGGCAAAGGATTTGTGTCCAATAACAGCAGGCCCCTTTTCATCTAGATCATGTAAGAAAGCGAGATTTCCAAGTTCGACACGATTAAACTCAATGGTATTTGCACGGTCCAATACCTTTTTACTAAATGGATGAGTCGTTTCATCCATATTAACAGTTCCAACAATATATAGATTATTCGGCAATTTTAGATCAAAACCTGCTGTTTCCATTGATAGCAAATTCGTCGAAACAATTTTACTGTCTTTCCATTTGCGGCTTTCCATTACACTTAATATATCACTGAAATAATACTCCACCCGAGCTAAATTCATTTCATCTAATAACACAAAATAGGGCAAGTCAGGGTTAGCTTCAGCTCTCTTGATCACCTTTGTCAGCGGTCCCTCTTTAAAGTCTCCCTTTATGTCCACATAGCCGAGCAAATCGGACCCATCATTCCAATCCGGTCGAATCGGGATCAAAGCAAATTGCCCATTCTCTTCCGTTGCCCCTACGCTCTCAGCAAACCATTGAACCATTTTTGTCTTTCCAGTCCCAGATATACCGGAGAGGATGACAAAGGGTTTGGTTTTTAAGGAAAGGAATAAGTTAATTACTTCTTCTCTTTTGTATAAGAAGCCTTTGCTTTTTATGTAGGAATGGATATGATCAATTAGTTCTTTATCATGTAGGTTGGTAGTTCCTGTTTCACGGATTATGTACTGTTCTGAATTAATTGACTCAGTAGTCTTGTACCCATTTTTTAGTGCAATATAATCCTCATAGATCCTGACCATTTCTTGAAGATCTGCAACTAATGTACTTTCATTTGGTATATTATCAATATGGTATTGTATATAAGCTGCAGTAGACTGAGCATATTGTTTAGCTTTCGTACTGATACCTAAATGGATGTCGTCATCCTTTTTTACTTTACTAGATGCAGGTATGGATTTACGAATTTCTTCCTTTATTCGCTGCATCTCTTCTTTTGAGGTTTCCGTCACGCCTTGTGCAAGTGTAAGATAAACAGTTTTCAAATCCTCACTAAATAGATAGACTTTATAATACCCACGTTGAGTAGAAACGGTAATTTTCCTGTTCATGATTGCAATCCATGGTACAGAGGCCCAATTCCCTTGACCAACCGACCCAGTTACCATATACTTTGCGGAATCAATAAAATCTAATCGTTGGACCTCCTTAGGAATATCATTCCGAACAAAACCTCCAAGTGGGTGGCCACCAAATCCTTCCCGTTTAGCATCGAGGTATTCATTCATTACTTTAACTAGACTACTTCTTATTTCACTCACAATTGCTTGCTCCTTTGTGCTTAGGGTATCGAAGAAATTTTCGGTTGGTATCCAGTTTGGGTCAATTAATTGGGTGTTTTCTAACCACGAAAACAGGTAATTTGTCCTATCCTTTGCAACAGATTCCACCATAAGATTATCACCTTGGGAATTACGAACAATAAGCATACCTAATTCCTCCAAAGCAACCTTTTTCTCCTTTTTCGGAAGATTTCTAAGGAGATCTAAACAAATTAGTGCAATTCTAAAATATCCGAGGTTTAAAAGGATTCTTTGGATGTATTGATCTTTATTTTCCGCTTCGATATATTCATCTAACATAAATTGATTTACTTCATTAAATTCATTAACAAAACCAATCAATCGAGCATCCTGTCTGTTTCTCGATTTAATCCGATATAAATTGCCACCAAAATGTTTACTTAATTCTGCTGGATCATATGTACCCGTACCCATTTCTTCAAAGAAACCCTTTAAATTCTGATACTGTACATTAGGTAATTCATCTGTTTTGAATTCCCGTAAATGTATAGAGGCAGTTTTTCCACTAGTTGAAGCTTCAACAAATGGAAGGTTCGAGAATAAAGCCATTAAGAATGATGTCCGTCCCCTAGTCTTCTTAAAATCATTCGCTTCAACATTTCTTACGCTAATAAACTCATGCCAACCTTCTAGAATAAAATCAAATGAAATAAACTCAAAAGGATCCTGTCTTTCACTTTTTTGATATTTGCTTCTAGACGATTCAGTTTCGACACACAAACCTTTGTCGTCAAACTTCGTAATTTTATTTTCTTTTCTCGTACTTAATGTTTTAACGTGACTTAACCTTTTTGATAGTTCAATAACAATATTCTCTAACAATTGAAATCACTCCGGATGTTCATTAAATAAACCATTTAGTTTATTTTGCCAGCTACTCATTAATATAACATTTATTGTAACGAACCTTTGAAGGAAAACAAACTAAAAAGAGCTTTGTAAGCTCTTCTTAGTTTGCAGTATATTTACATATTCATTTAGTTCTTCAAAGCTCTTAATTTTTAATTCTTATATATATTCATTATTAGTAAGAATTCTTATAGAAAATTGCCTCTCTGTGCTTTCAATTACTTCTGGTATATGATCGCGAACTAATTTATTATAGCTAAGCATATTAAGTAACCTCAAACAAAAAATTTTTTATAAAGAAAAGTAGTATTCTTTAATTTTTTGTGCCATTTGTTTTCTTCTTAATTCTAGAAATTCATTATAATTATCAACATTCATTTCAAAAATTTCAGGTGGTATAGAATTTTCTTGTAGATTTGCTTTTAAAAGATTCAAATCATCAATTTCACCTAATTTTAATTTTTTTGTACTACATTGCTCCATCATCTTTTGCATATATTCTTTTGGAGGTTGATCTTTAATAGCTATATTTATTTCTTGCTGTGTGTATACATAATTGGCTATTTGATTATAGTGTCCGCGATTTGAGATCCCATTTCTCTGTAAATACTTTTTTGGGAAGATATGATGTATATCTCCTCTTTCCTCAATAAGATGTTTAACTTCTACCACCTTTGATAAAAATCCTTTATCACCATTTTTTATTTGAGCCATGAGGAAGAGGTTGAAATATGGGCTGCTTGCAACAGAAGTATTTAGACGGGTAACTAATATATTATTCCAAAACGCTTCCGACAACTCACCTTCTTCCACATTCTGAACATATTTCTCTACGTTCTCTACTTGTTGGAAACGACGAACATCATACTCGAACATTGATTCAGGCGATCCAGAATAACGGCCAGTTAAGATAGAAAGTACTAACCATTTCCGTACCGTTTTATTAATAATGGATTGGTCCACTCTTTTATCTCTAAGCAGCAAATATAGTATGTAACCAAAGTTTAAAGTATTTTGTGAACGAATCAAACTTTTATTAATAATCCCAGCAGATTTTACAATCATTAAATACCTTTTAAAGTTTGTTTCATTGACAAAAGATAATACTCCTTCTTCAAGAGTATTAAATGAATTTTTAGCAATATCTTCTTTATAATCTCTTGTTTCAAAATCCCTACCGGAAAGTAGACTAACTAAATTTGATAGTCTTCCACGAAGAAATTTTGAAGTAAATGCAACACGAAGCAAATCAGAATAATCAGGAACATATAATGATTCATGATGATCCTTAATCCATTTAATTTTCTCAAAATATGGTGTACTTACAAACTGCTCATCGTTCATTTGTATAGCAGAAAAGTCAGCGGGATTTTTTGCTAAATGACAAAAGTAATCAATGGTTTTCCTAATCGTTACTCCATTATAAATTTCGCTGACGGCGATCTTTGACATAGCGAAATCTGCTTGACTTAAGACAACCCCTTGGGAATTAATACGGATAAAGATCTCAGTTACTGTTTCAATATCTAGTTCGTGAGATAGCTCAATGATTCCGATGTTACTGTATCGAATACTTAGTAATCTATTAATGATCTCCCCTATTTTATTTTGGTCTCCAATATCATTGACTGTACAATATTGCTGTACAAAACCAAACATATTAAAACCAGTTCTGAAGAAATCGGAGATATCACTTACCCATTCTGGATTTTTACCGATGGCAACATTATACACCTCGAATTTTTCCTCTTTTGGGTTAAAAGATATCTTTATTCTTTTTTTCTTATAATCCGCCCCTACTACCTCTTGACATAGAAGTGCTGCTGTCATTGCAGTAATCCTTTGTTGGCCATCAATAATGATCTTTTTTCCATGTGAAGTTGTACCATCTTTTAATTTTGTATCTGGATTTCTCCAAGTAATAATGTATCCAATTGGATAATCTTGATAAAGTGAATCCATCAAATCTCTAACTTTACTGGAATCCCATACAAATGGCCGTTGGATTTCCGGAATTGCAATTTCACCGCTTTTTATTGAACCCATTATCGTATCAATTGATGTATTATTTACAAAATATTTACTCAAAACAAACACCTACCTGTTTACGAATTGGTTAAATTAAATTTCCTCTTTATACCTTCATTAAAAGGAATACCCTATAACAACCAAATTTTACTACCAAATTATATCATTTCATAGTTGAAAGCTCATTATGTAGATTTAGTTCTCCTGACACTATTAATCCAATCTGAGCTTAATAGAGAATCTTCTTCCCGAATACCCTGATAATACAGGTTTGGTTAATAAATATTGATACCATTTACTTCTTTAACAAGGTTTTAACTTTAAAGTAGTTCTTAATCGATTACGTCATGGAATAATTAGAATATACAAGAATCATATACATTCGTAATGTCCTACATAAAAAAAAGCTGCTCAAAAATAAATTTACTGCATTCGCTTCAAGTTTAACCCTTCTCAATTGGTTTTGTCGCAAAATAAAAAACCCCTTCCATAATAAAAATTACGAAAAGAGGTTGAAAGGTTTTATGTCTCAGTCCAAAACGGTTTTTCATTACAGTCCAACACAGCCTTTCGTGAGACTGGTCAAAATCTGTTTGAGAATAAGTCCAAACACTTATTCGGTGTTGTTTCATGAATCTTATTTTGGCGGGACTGCGTGGGAATCGAACCCACTAGACCTGGCACGCAGGTCTCAAGCGGTTTTGAAGTTAGAGGGAAGGTATCTTTTTTGATACCATTTAGTATTAAATAATACCGTAGATTCTTGATTTAATGACCTTTTTGATAAGACATATATCATTTAATTTTTTCTAATTAAATATAAAAACATCTATTCTGTGACCAAGTTGTGACCAAAGGTGTGACCAGTTTTCTTGTTTTATTGTAGGATTAAATAAGTAATTGAGGAGGTTTAAACAGACCTCCTCTTCTTCCATTTGTCACACAAAGGGAGAATAAGTTTTTTGGAACCAGTGACCCCAACCCTGTCAATGATGGATGTACTTTATGAATATAACAGTTTAACTATGAAAGTATTGATATAACAAGGACTTCAATAAGCCTTATTATGATTAAGATTTTGTTTTAGGAAACAGTTTGCTCAAATTTGTCCCCAAAGTGTCCCCCGGATTAACAATAAGAAAAAACTATTAAAACCTTCTAAAGACTGTACAAATCACTGCGGTTTATACAATCTCATCCTCTTCTTTCATTTTTGACAAAGAACCTATTTGAGACCAGGAATTATTACATCATACCGCCGATTCATTTTCATATAAAATAGAAAGAAATGGTGTATAAGAAGGGCTTAAAATCAACGTTATTAAATAGTTTTACTTAAAGGTTTTAAATGCAATATAAAACCTCGAAGGACAAAAGAGGACACACTTAGATGTAAATAATATATACAGCCCTTCTCAATTGAGTGGGGCTTTTTCCTCTTTGAGTAGACAATCCTTCTTCAACGCAACCCGTTAAGAAGAGGATATGCCATAGGGGCGTTGACAAACTAATTTTTAAATAAAGAAGCCAATAAATCACAAATTTAAGTAGTTGTTTTTCGGCTTCTAGTATTCAATATGTTGTGCAAAACAACAATTAAAGTATTTGTCAACAAACCCCAGCAATCCCCATTCTTCAACAGCCATTATCCGATATTTATATCAGCTATTGAATAGAGTGCTGCTTTTCCTGCCATCCTTACTCGTGTGTCTTCATGCTTACAATAAAGCGTACCACCTCTACTAGATAGCTGTCTTGCCACCATTTCCCTTTTCTGTAGTCTCTCCGCCCAAAATGGGACTAAGCCACAGTGTGCCGAGCCACAAACAGGGTCCTCATTTACTTTTAACTTAGGGAAAAACGCTCTTGAAACAAAATCATATTTATTTCCTTTGGAAGTCACAATAACTCCAAGACCCTCTGGTAGCTGTTCTAGTTTTGAAAAGTCAGGGCTTAGATTATTCACTGTTTCTTCTGACTCTAATACTAATAACAAATCTCTATTCAGATAAACTGCTATCGGTGTGGTTCCTAAAGCATCCGCTATCTGTTTTGTAACAGGCAATTCTTCTGAAACAACTGCAGGGAAATCCATTTCATACAGTTCGTTTATTTTGTTAACGGTAAGCCCTCCACTCATCGTATCGAATTGGACGGTATCCAATTGAGTTTCAACAAAATTCATAATGACATAAGCAGTAGCTAAGGTTGCATGACCACATAGATTGATTTCTCCTCCTGGTGTAAACCATCTCAACCGATAGCCATCTTCTTCCTTCACAGTAAATGCTGTTTCTGAAAGGTTATTTTCAATTGCTATTTTTTGCATAGTGTCTTCAGGAAGCCACTCCTCCATGACACATACTCCAGCTGGATTTCCTTCAAACACCTTGTCAGCAAATGCATCTACAACATAATATCTCATTATTGAGACCTCCTTGTTTTTTCATAATATGATTATTTTAAAATCCATTATGGACTATTAAATTAAATAAAATTTTTCATCTAAGTGAAGGAACATCTAAAGGCCCTTCATTATGTTTTAAAAGGCTATCTTTCATCTCTTTAGTTAATAGAACAGACTTCCTTGTTTTAAAATCAAAACATGCTAATACAGCCTTTCCACGAGCAATCCAATGATTATTTCCATCCTGAATAGCATGTTCAACTGTAAAACTAGAGTTTCCCATTCGACTAATCCAAGTGTAAACAGTAGCCTTTTGAGCATAACTAATCTCACGAATATAATCACATTGGGTAGAGGCAACAATTAAATTCCAAGAACTAATACTTAAGGTAGGATTGAAAATCCTAAAAAGCTCACTCCGAGCCTCTTCAAAATAGGTGAAATAATTAGCATTATTTACGTGTCCCAATGAATCGCATTCACTAAAACGCACTATGATCTCACTTTCAAACATATTAGAACCTCCTTTTAAATTGTAAATTTCAGTATCATCTTCTTAAATTCCTCTGCTTTTACGCTTGTATCGCTTCTGTTGCTTTCTCCTCCCTTATATTAGGTCTAGGAAGCAGAGCACTAAAAATAGATGCTATTACAAGAATCATAATGGAGAAAAAGAAAGCAGCATTATAGTTGCCTTCGTGACTATATAAAAGACCTGGTAAATATGCTCCTAAAGCTGAACCGATTTGGTGACTAAGAGATAGCCAACCAAGAATAAATCCCACCGAATGTCCTTTAAAGTATTGTGTAGCCAGCAATTGTGTAGGAGCTACGGTTGCAAAGTCAACGAGACCAAATAGTACGGCAAAAATAAGTAGTAAAGTAGACTGATGGCTATATAAAAGAATACAAATTGATAACGCTCTGGCACTATACAAATAAAACAAAAATTTTCTACTGCTCCAACGGTCTGCAACAAATCCCGAAATTAATATCCCTACAATGTTGAAGCCAGCAAGTACACTAACTGCAGCACTCGTTACAGTCAATGAAAACCCATGATTATGTGAAAAAGGGATAAGATGTGTATCTATCAATCCTGTTGAAGTAAAACCACAAATGCCAAAAGGTAAAATTAAAAACCAAAACTGTTTTCTAAGTAAAATTTCCCAAAATGGAAGTTTTGTGTTTGTTTTATTCGGTTCCATTGTTTGTATTTCTCTATTCTCTCCGCCAATAGGGACTAAGCCTTTTTCATGGGGGTGATTACGTAAAAATAAACATACAACGGGAAACACAATTATTGTTAGAAGAACACCTAAAATCATCACAGTTAATTTCCAATCAAACCAGTTAATTAACAGAAGAGAACCTGGAACAAGCAACATTTGGCCTGCTCCAAAACCTGCCTCCATAATCCCAAAAGCAAGACCACGTTTTTCATTAAACCAATTCGTCACGACAACTGATGCAGCTACGTTTGAGGCTCCGCCAACGCCAATTGAAACAAAAATGCCATATAGAATAAATAATTGCCATGGGTGATGAACAAATGAAGTTAGAAAGATACTTACTCCTACAATAAAGGTACTCACAGAAAGGATTTTGCGAGGACCTAGCATATCTACGAGTCTACCTATCACTGGTTGCGACAAGCCATAAATGATAAAACTTAGTGTAGAAATAAGAGAAAGAGTTCCTCTATCCATTGAAAAATCTTCTTCCCAAGGTTCAACAAAAGCTCCAAATGAAAGGCGAACTCCTTGAACAGCTAATAACGCCAAAAATGTTACAAAAACAATGATCCAAGCATAGTGAAACTTTTTTTCCATAATATCTCCTCAATTTCGTTTGGATTCGTATCGCATATTTTTTGTCCATAATCGTTGATTCCACTTTCATCCTTTCATCTCAAGGTTAATTCATTGATGCTTTAATTTCAGCAATTTGAACCCCCTTAAGTGTTATAATATAATTAACTTATTTATGGGTATTCTATATTAAATTATATATAACACTCAACACCGATATATAACACTAAGGGGATACTAATTATGCAATTCGAAATTCAACGAAATGTTGGAATCTCACTTTCCAAGCAAATATATCAATCAATTGTGGATCGGATTCGTTCAGGACTGTTGGAAGAAGGATTTCAATTACCTTCAGTAAGAGAACTATCGAATGAGCTTGGAGTAAGTTTGGTTACAGTAGTGAAGGCGTACCAACAATTGGATCAAGAAGGCTTTATTACCTCTGTCCAAGGGAAAGGTACGTTTGTCAAAGAGAAGGGGAAAGAGGAAGAAGATGATAGAGTAGATACTTTTTCATATGATTGGCAGTTATCTGTTCAAGATTATTTACCCAGATCTCAATTTGGCCAGTATCATCAGGTCCCAGAGAAAATTCACCTTTCATCGTCTATGATTGATCCAGCACTCCTACCTAATCGATACTTAGAGCGAGAAATTCGTCAAATGCTTTCTGAAAACCCAAGAATTTTATCTCAATATGGAGAGATTCAAGGTGATGCACAACTTAGAAAAGAAATTTCCGAGTATTTGAAGAGATATGAGATGCCTTCTTCATCTGAGAACATTTTAATCACTAGTGGTTCACAACAAGGAATGGATCTTGTTGCACGTACTTTTGTTGGACAAGGTGATGTGGTTGTGATGGAAGCCCCTACCTACCCAGGAGCGATTGATGTTTTTCGTGGAAGAGGAGCTACCATTCTCACCGTTCCTGTTGATAGAGATGGAATGCGAGTAGATATACTCCAAAATTTATGTGACAAATATAAACCAAAAATGATTTATACAATACCTACTTTTCATAATCCAACTGGAACTGTTATGTCTTTAAGACGCCGTAGGCAAATTCTAGATATAGCTCAAAGCAGTCAAATTATTGTTGTCGAGGATGATCCATGTAGTGAAATCTACTTTGATCATAAGCCACCAGTTTCGATTAAAAGTATGGATCAGTGCGGCCACGTTATTTACCTAAAAGGTTTAAGCAAGACACTAGCACCAAGTTGTAGAATTGGAATATTAACTGCATCTGGCTCTATATTTAATCGTTTATTAGCAGCCAAGGCAAATACTGACTTAGGAAGTCCTTTACTCACACAAAAAGCAATTTTACCTTTTATCAATTCACAAAGAATGATTGATCATATCAAAAAGTTAAGAACGGCTTTAAAAATAAGACGTGATTTGGTTCTTGAGTTACTTTCACAACACGCCCCAGACGACGTGTCATGGGTAATTCCAAAAGGAGGATTGAACTTGTGGTTAACTCTTCCTTCTTGGTTAAATACGAATCACCTATTATTAGAAGTGAAAAAACATGGACTTACATTCCTACCAGGTTCAGCTTGTTACCCTGTTGAGCAAGAAAATCAACATTTAAGATTGTGTTACTCTTATATGAATGAGGAACATTTACAACAAGGAATTACAATATTATGTAAAATTCTCCATTCGGAAATTTCATCAAGAAAAGTGAAGGATGGCTCACCATATTTTTAATATAGAATTGCAAATATAAGCAAAAAAGACCGTTTTCTCCTTTAACCTAAAGAAGAATAACGGTTTTTTTAATTTCCTAACGCTTCCACATATATTTAAGATTAAAAATAACGTGTTTTTTAAACTCCCAGTTCGTAGTTTAAGAAAAATATTCACAAATTCCATTTTTACATTTATATTCGTTTCTAAAGTAATATTCGAGAACTTATTAAGATTTCCTTAGCCTTTACTTCTATTGAGTAAAGGCTGTTTTTGAACAGTTTCTTCTATGAGTAAAAATATCAATGTTGACGTTATATAACTATCCAATCAAATAAAAGAACAACAAAGGCTGTCATTTATGCTGTTAGTTGCTATAAGATGATTGCTATAGAATGACAAAAAAGTGATTCATTAAGAACCACTTTTAGTTATGGCATTTATTAGCGATGTTTAATTTAAAAATTCATTCAGAAATATTCAAAACAGCACGAAATCGCGTAGATGCTGCCATCATTTTATCATATGCTTCATTAGCACGTTCTAAAGGAAAAGTTTCAATCATTGGTCGTACATCAGTGAGAACACTGAAGTTAACGGCTTCTTGGATTTCTTTTGCTTGACCTGTAAACGAACCTCTAACCGTATTTGGTCCTTTTAAAAAGTCCATTGCTGACAATTCCAATTTCTCACCAGAACCAGCTACAATAATTAGCTCGCTGTCTGAACTAAGCCCATTGATTAGAGAAGAAATAGCTTTAGCGTTCGGTGCAGTAGCAAGGATTACCTTGGCTCCACCTAATGCCTTTAATGCTTGAGCTGGTTCTTCTTTTTCTGAGTCAATATAGTGATGTGCTCCAAGTTGAAGTACCAGTTTTTCTTTATCACTGCCACGCGAAATGGCAGCAGTTCGAAATCCTGCTTTCTTTGCATACTGAACTGCTAGGTGGCCAAGCCCACCAATGCCCTGAATGGCTACAAGATCGCCAGGTCGAGCTTTGCTGTTTCTTAATGCACTAAACGTTGTTTCACCAGCACACATAAGTGGTGCTGCTTCTAATGCAGATAATTCATTGGGAATGTTTGACAAACTATCCTCATAGGCAACCATGTATTCAGCGTAACCACCGTCCATTGTCAGACCCGTTACATGGTTGTTCCCTCCATGCCATCCAATGCCGACACGTTCACCAATCTTCCACTTCGTCGAACCCGCGCCAAGTTCTTTAACTACGCCAATCACTTCATGCCCCGGAATGCGGGGATACTCTGGAGAAGCCCCTTTAATAGCCATGGAGTCTCCATTACATACTCCGCATGCCTCTACTCGGAGCAGTACTTGTCCTTCTCCAGGCTGGGGAACTGGAATCTCTACCAGTTTCATCTTTTCGCCTTTGGAAGGAATTTGTATAGCTTTCATTATTTTCATGACCTATTACCTCCTACAGTTTAGTAATGGAACTTCGAACATAAAATAAAGAAATAAAATATTAAATTGTTTAATTGGATGTTAAGTTACCTTTATAAAGTTTTGTTTTTTTGATTTGTGATTTCAAAAACTGCCTGTTCAGCTGACTGAAGTGCCCCTTCCAGATGTCCCCCATATTGTGAATTAGTCTCCGTACCAGCAAAAATAATTTTCTTTTCCCATCCCCCTCCTTGCGGTGGTTTACCATATATAGGAAAGTCCCTTAGGGGATTTAAGTCTTCCTCAACAGCCGTTTCGAAATCTCTGGACCAATCTTTGTAAAGTATAGAACTTACGTTTTTAGCAGAAGGGCCAAAGAGCCTAACCAATTGATCAATGACCAATTTTAAAATTTTATCCTCACCTAGTTCTCGTCGCATTTTCGCTGGCATTCCGAAGAAACCAAATAATGCACCAGAGCCTGTATCAGGAGAAGCATCATGGATTTCTTGCAAAGGCCCAACCCAGCTCGATGCGAAGCCAGAGAGCCCTGATTCCCTCCAAAAAGGACGATCATAGATTGCAACTGCCTTAGCCTGTCCTGACATCCACGTAGGCTTGTTTATAAGATCAGTCATAAGATCTGTAGCAAGAGAAGGAGAGAATTCAATATGACGCGCCACAATTCGAGGCGGCAATGCCAGGATAACAGCACTTGCAGAAACTTTTTCTTTCTTTCCATTAGCAAGGTCTGCTTCAAGTGTGATAGCACCCTCTTTATCTAGTCGAATTGCTGTTACTCGCGTTTCTAGATCGATTATGCCTAGGGGAAGAGTATTTACTACAGCATCAATAAGGGATTGCACACCTCCTATGAATCGCACCGACCTTTCAACAGAGTTTTCTGGTAGTACATAACGTTCTGGTGGTTCGTTGTGGTATCGCTCTGAAAGCATTGCTCCTTTGGTGTACTGGTCAAAAGTTCCTAAATTCAGGTCTTTGACAAGATTAGCAATAGTCCTCTCGTGCTGAGGCCAGAACCATGTCGGCCCGAGGTCAAATTTACCCAAGTCAGGTCTGTTTGGACTTGGAGTGCTCAACACTCTACCTCCTATCCTATCTCTAGCCTCTAGAACCCTACATTTGATGCCCTGTTCAGTAAGCAGAGATGCAGCACGAAGGCCACTTAAACCAGCGCCAACGATAACTATAGGATTGTTCATATTCTTTCCTCATTCCGGTCGTGCGTAGGCTTTCTAAATGTGCTTATGAAAAATCTCTTCCTTTTAGTATTGGCCTCTTCTAAATAAGCTTTCCCCATGTAACAAAATGGGGTTTCTATATTCGAACAAACTTCAATCTTCATTAATATACCTCCAATTTTTTTAGCACGGTATTATTCAGTTAGAAACTCCAAGGTTATTGCCGATTGTATAGAAAATAATCTCATATATTACAATTCAATTTATCAATTGAATAGTTGAATTATATTATTAAATATTTCTTCAGTCAAGAGGAAAGCATCCCTTTCTTCTTCTTCATCTTGCGTGGAATTAGGTGTGCTTAGAACAGAATCGACCTTTTTCTCTGTTTTTTTATCCTGTATGAGCGACGAATTTGACGAGGTAATATTTTTTTTATATGCTGCCATCTATTTGATTCAAGTTATGAAAAAGGTGCTAATAGTCCGTAATTTGAATCTCACCTGGACATCCGTCTCTAATTCCTTTTGCAAATTCTATTCACTCAACTCTTATTACCCTTTCTACTAAAGAATCTCCCTTAAACAATTCCTGATACCTCCTCTACAGTACGAATTAGAAGGAGGATAATAGGGATTTCGAGTCTGTAAATTACACACGATACTCGTCCCGTATCGATATCTTTTTCATAAAGCCAGTCGTCAATTTCCATAATCTTAGGAGAGCCTATATTATTTCGCGTTTTAAAAACTTTACCTATTACATAAAAAAGGTAGCTGTAAGCTACCCTTTTTATCTTATAAGATAAACTATCTAAGTAATTAGATGGTTTATTTTGTTGAAAGTCTGTTACTTTTCATTTGTTTTGTCGTATTTTTTTCAATAAAAATGGCTGTTACAGATATAAGCTCCGTTACTTGCCAATTACAAGAATACTCTTTGCTGTATCAATAACCTCTTTATTGATACTGGATAGATGATTAATTTTCATGATTCGTTTAATTTGAGCAAGCATTCGATCTAGTATTCTGAAGTTCCCACGTGTAACACGAATTAACTCTCGCATTGCCTCATAGTTTTCAAAATGATCCATCCCCTTATAATTACTAATCTCTCTTAATCGGTTTTAAAATAAATTGTAATTCATCTTCCCCTAGCGTCTTGTATTCATGAGAAAAACCAATTCGGGAATAAAGTTGCGGATATCGAGACAACTTTCGTTGCATTCCCGGCATACCGATCATCACCATCCCAATTTCCGTATCGTCGAATAGTTCCCGTAACACCTCAATCCCTGGCAATTTTAAGCGATCATCTTCGTCTACAATGACAAGATCAACCATCTCTTTCAGTCTCGTTTTTAATTGAAAAGATTCATCTCCTGATTGAATCATGATTTTTTCTTCTAAATATTTTAGCCGAAGTCCAATATTATATAAATCCTTTTTTATTTGGCTTGTCCCAAAGGTGGGAGCGTTGTAATAGATCGTGCGAAGTTGACTTTAATTAATTTTAGTTCCAATTTTTATTTCATCACGGATCGAATCCAATAGCGGTTCGACATCGTACCAAGAAGCTATTGTTTTGGCTGAAATTGTTTTCCCTACACCTGGAACACCGTGACAAATACCGATAAAGCGATATTCCTACATGCTTCACAAAATTCAACAAAACGGCGATGTTCTTTAGTTTCGATGAAATTATTCATTTTCATCAAATGTAGAGCCCAAAAGGAGTGCTCCACCTAGCATTTGAATCATCGTCATTTGTTCTTGTAAGATGACCCCAGAGATCAGTATCGCTACAAATGGATCCACATAGCTCAGCATGGCAATACTCTGTCCCTTTAAGTTTTACATACCCGAAAAAAACAACCAAAATCCAATACCTGTGTTCACAATCCCTAATAGGATGATAAAGGGAATGGAAGATCTTGATACTCCCAAGATACTGAATCCCTTCGAAAAAAGCACATAGGGTAAGAGAAGTAATGCAGTTGTTCCAAGTTGGATGATGGTAATCTCTAACTTGGCCATGTTTTGAATAAATTTATTCAATAACATTAATGCAGCGTAAAATACAGCTGCAACGAGCCCAAAAAAGATCCCAAGTAGATCCCCTTTTCCAGATGCACTTATGCCATTTCCGACAATCAATAACATCCCTACTATCGCTGCACCAATACAAACCATGTTTTTGATCGATCATTGGTCTTTAAGGATCATTGGTGAGAGAATCATGACAACTACAGGTGCAAAATAATAAGCTAATGTTGCGTTAGTGACGGTTGTATAATTGTAGGATTGATACATGAAAATCCAATTCCCTCCTAATGCAATACTAGAGAGAAATAAGACGGAAGCATTCGCATTCACTAATTTCCATGGAATGGATTTTTTAATCACCAAAAATACGATCATTAAAAATAGGCATCCGATTGAACTACTTAGTAAAGCCGTTTCACTCGAAGATAAATCAATGTATCTTACAACTAAACCAATGGTACTGAAAATAATCATTGATAATATAAACTGAATGTTAGATTTCATCGTCTACTCCTTCGAATCTGCGAAACAGCGTATTTTTCGGAGATTCCTATTCTGTTGTAAATATAAGCGTATTTAAAGGAGTAATCGGTGGTGGTGGTGATGTTGAAACAGGCTTTCTAACGTATGGATTTATAGATGATAATGGCATAATAAACCTCCTATTTGTGTTAATGTTTTAACTATTCGTTTTTATTTTTACATAATAAATTGTAAAACAACAATAAATATTAGACTGCCAATAAAGCTAAAGAGGAAATCTTTCTTCCATAGCATAAGTAAAATACAAACAACCGTTGTTAATAAGTAATCGACTTTCCATACTAGCTGCCCTTCCTCAAGGAATAGGGTTGGAAAAATAAGTCCGGCAAAGACACCGATGGGTACATAAAGTAATCCTCGTTTCACACGTACAGTTAAATACTTTTCAGGTACAATAAGCATTAATCTGCGTGTTAAAAAGGTAGCGAGTGCCATTAATAAAATAATAATTAGTATTGTCATATCCATTTTAAACGTCCTCACTTGAAAAATATCCAATAACAAATGCGACTAAGCCAGATAATAGTAATAGGATACCTGTTGGAAAGAATGTATAGCAAACAAGTACAAAAACAGCACAGAGTATTAGTGTGAATACTCGTCGCCATGAGGTAAGGTCACTAATTACAAGTAAGATAAAACAAGCTGTACTCGCAAATTCTAAACCGAATGTATTGTCACTATTCATAAAATGCGTAAAATATGCACCAATTGCTGTACCAATCCCCCACGCTAAATATACAATAAGTCCTGCCCCGATTAAGTAGCTACTTTGAATAGGTTCCTTTTTCTGTTTTGCATTGGCAAGTACAAACAAAGAATCCGATAATAGAAAGGCAATGGTATTGATTGTTGTCTTTTTTTCATATTGTACATGTGGTGACAAACTTAACCCATATAAGAGATGTCTTGCGTTCAGTAAAAATGTTGTCATAAACAGTGTGAAAAAACCCGTTTTTCCTAATAATTGCAAAACCGAAAGCTGTGCCGAACCAGCAAAGGAAACAAGTGACATGAGTGAACTCTCTAATACAGTGAGTCCTGATTGTATGGATACTACGCCAAAAATAGCCCCAAATACAAACGTACTGATACTAATAGGAATGGCATCTAAAGCCCCTTTTTGAAAAGGAAACTTTATTTTTTGTATTGCTTGAATCATTGTACCTAAAATCTCCCTTAACGATAAATCTAGTGTAGGATAGCTTTTATTTCTAACTTATGCAGCTAAACAAAGTGACTCCATTATATTCAATCTTTTATTATTTAGGTTCAAGTATCTTTGGTTGGTTAAGTGGTTATTTATTTTTGTCTTTAATGGTCTTTTTATTTTTATAGTAAGCCGTTTATTAATATCCATAACAATATTTCTGCGCAAGGTTGAGAAATAAGAACCTCAAATTGCTAATACTAGGGAGAGTATAGGTTATCCAACACTCTTTTTTGTATTATTAATCCGTTTATGCTTTTTCTCCCATAGTTTTTCACTATAACTTGTCCCAAATAGAATTCCAGCCACAATAAACACAAATCCAATTAATTGTGAAGCTGTTATGGTTTCATTTAAGAAAAGGGCGGAGAATACAAGACCAAAAAACGGAACAAAGTTATCAAATAAGGCGGCTTGCCCTGCCCCTATCTGCTGAATAGCTCCATAAAAAACAATATAGCCCACTCCTGTTGACACCACCCCTGATACGATCAACAAAAAGTAAATAAATAAAGAGGCAGAAGTCATTTCAGTGACTCCCCTAGGTTCAGTTATAAAACTGATGATCAACAAACCAACTGAGCCTGCTAGGGACATTATTGTTGTTAACTGTTTTGAATCAAGTGTTTCTGTTGCTTTTTTTACGAAAATAAAACTAATGGCTTGCACCAACATGGCAATAAATAAATACAATTCTCCTTTAGATAATTGCATACTACTGAATGAACCGCCTTGAATAAAAAAGACACCGGTAAATGCGAGAATAATACCTATGATTCGCCACCTGGTTAATTGCTCACCTAAGAAGAGGGCGGCAAGTAATGCTGTTGTAAGCGGTACTAATGCGAGGATTAAAGAAGCATTAGAAGCATCAATCATTGTTAAGCCTACTGCTATAAGCGAGTGATGTAGAATGACACCAAATAACATTCCGAGCAGTGTATAAATCCATTCCCTTTTCGATAAACGACGAAAGGATTTTCCAATAGCGATTATGAATAATGCTGTAATCCCAGCCATCATAATTCGAAATGCCGTCATTGTTTGTGGAGGTAAATCTTCCACCAATACTTTAATTATGACAATATTGAGCCCCCAAATAGCCGTGACAAAAAATAATAAACCATATGTTATTAATAATCGTTTTTGATTCACAAGTTCCCCTCCAATTTTTTTCCCTTATGTATCCATTTTCCTAAAAATTTAACATTTCATTTTCAAAACAGGCAATGCCATTTCCCCCTCATCACACATTAGTAAAATGCATTGGCTAATCTCTTTCAACTTTATGTGTTATATTACTTCGTCACATATATAACACTCAACACGGTTCTATAACACTTTAAAAGTGGTTTCACTTCTTAGCATGATTAAAACTCCACAAAGTGTTATAATGAATTTATTTTTTTCACTTAGTTATATCGAACTATGCATAACATTAAGGGGTAATTATTATGCAAATTGATGTCCAAAGAAATACTGGAATATCACTTTCTAACCAAATATATCAATCAATTGTTGACCGTATCCGATCAGGACTTTTGGAAGAAGGATTGAAGTTGCCTTCAGTACGCAACCTTTCAAAACAACTGGAGGTAAGTTTGGTTACAGTTGTGAAGGCGTATAAGCAATTAGAACAAGATGGTTTTATTACTTCTACCCAAGGAAAAGGTACATTTGTAAAAGCTAAAATAAAAGAAGGTATTGGAGAAAAAGAAGCAATTCCTTCATACGATTGGCAATTATCGCTTCAAGATTATTTACCCAGATCCCAGTTTGCTCGTTATCATATTGGGACTCAAAAGGTCCATCTTTCATCATCTATGATAGATCCTAAACTTTTACCAAATCGATATTTCGAGCAAGAGGTTCAACGAGTTTTTTCAGAAAACCCAGAGTTATTGTCTATATATGGAGACATTCAAGGTGATAGTCAACTAAGAAGTAAAATGTCTGAGTATTTAAAAAGGTCAGGGGTTCTCTCTACACCAGAAAACATCTTAGTTACAAGTGGTCTTCAACAAGGTATTGATCTTATTGCTCGTACATTTGTTGGACCCGGTGATGTTGTGGTAATGGAAGCTCCTACCTACCCTGGAGCAATAGATGTTTTTAGTGGAAGGGGGGCTACTATACTCACTGTGCCTATTGATAAGGATGGAATGCGAATAGATATACTCCAAAATGTGTGCGAAAAACATAAACCTAAAATTATCTTTACGATTCCTACTTTTCATAATCCAACAGGTGTTGTTATGACTTTAAAACGACGTAAGCAGTTACTTGATATAGCTCAAAGCATCCAATGTATTATTGTAGAGGACGATCCATGCAGTGAAATTTATTTTGAAAAGAAACCACCTGTTCCCCTTAAAAGTATGGATCAGTTCGGGCATGTGATTTATTTAAGAGGATTAAGTAAAACCATTGCACCGAGTTGTAGAATAGGAATATTATCAGCTTCAGGCTCCATTTTCAATCGGTTATTAGCAGCAAAGGCAAATGCTGATTTAGGAAGTCCTTTACTTTCACAAAGGGCAATCCTTCCTTTAATTAACTCTAAAAGAATGGTAGATCACACCAAGAAATTGCGGACGGCTCTAAGAATTCGAAGAGATTTGGTTCTTGAATTACTAAAAAAACATTCTCCTGATGGAGTATCATGGATAATACCTGAAGGGGGGTTAAATTTATGGATCAGTCTACCATCTTCGATAGATAGTCACTATCTTTTATCAGAGGCAAAAAAACAACAAATAACATTCTTACCAGGATCAGCATGTTACCCAGTTGGACAAGAAAATAATCATTTACGAGTTAGTTACTCCTATATGAATGAGGAATTATTAACTCATGGAATTACAACATTATGTAATATACTTCATGCTATGATTCCATCAGAAAAAATAAGTTGCAATAAACCATTTTTTTAATATGACGCAGTGAGCTTTATTGTAATAATAACGCAATCCATAAAGATGGATAAAAAGCTGTTGTAATGCCAGTTCAAAAAAGCCCTAGATATCCCATTCCAAGTTCAAATACTAAACCCCTGAGATTTGGAGGGGTCTTTTTTCGTTGAGGAAAAGGATAATTTTCTAGGGAGACGCATTATCATGTGAATTTTCGTAATTAACATAAAAATGTAAATTATGAAATATTTCCAATAAAATAAAGGTATCTTAGTATAATAAGCACCGCTTCACAAACATGTATAAATATAAAGTCTATACAGTTTCTCTAGAAATTAATTGAATGATTACTGACAGACCATATTGGTTCTTGTTTTACCATCATTCAACCTTTATCCATTATTACTATTTCGGCATTCTACATGACAAGATTATATAATATCGACAACTAAAAATGATGTGGTATTGTCCAAAAATATCATAACAAATTAATGTACAAAAGCTTCTGTAATTAATAAAAGAGCCATCGGCTCTTTTATTTAACGACTAAAGTGAAGTTTTAGTATTATGCGCAGCAAAAAGTTCTTCCCTAAACATAGAAGGATTCTTAGGAAAAGTTCTCAATCCATATTTGGTAGAACTAGTTATTCGCTTTGACCTTAAAAGTTAACAAACCCAAGTTAAATTGACTCATCGAATGCAATTAATGCATTTACTCCATGAGCAAGGGCAGATCCTGCTTTCAGTGCTGTAGCTACCATAATAGATTCAGCAACTTCTTCCTTCGTCGCTTTTGCTTTTTTTGCTCCTTTAGTGTGAATATCAATGCAATAAGGACACCCTGTTGTATGTGCTACAGCTATTGCAATAAGCTCTTTTTCCTTAACACTAAGTTCTCCTGCTTTCATTGCATGTTGATCAAATGCAATAAATGCTTTAAAAGTGTCTCCGTTTAACTGTGAAAATTCTTTTAATCGATTAAAATAAGCTGCTCTATACAATTCATCATCTTCATTTTTATCATAAGCATTAAGAGCGTTAACTCCATGAGCAAGAGCCGACCCTGCCTTTAGGGCAGTGGCAATCATCACTGCTTCAGCCATTTCCTCTTTTGATACTTCCTTGTTTTTTGCCTGCTTGACATGGAGGTCTATACAATAAGGACACCCTGTTGTATGTGCTACAGCTATTGCAATAAGCTCTTTTAATTTCGAGCTTAATTTACCCTCACCCAGTGCCTTCTTGTCAAAAGTCACAAATGCATTAAATACATCAGGAGACAATTTACTAAATTCATTTAAACGATTAATATTTGATTTTTTAAATAGACTATCTTTATTCATTATTATCTCCTCAACTTATCTGAATATTAGGAAAATTAGCTACCTACCGGTCGGTACAAAAAGGGCTTATTATAACATTCTACTTTTCGATTAATTTAATACTGCTGTCATATGTTCAGTCGTAACTGACCAATGTGATGCAGTCCAATATTTAGATTTATCCTTAACAAAAATAACTTGTGGAGATTCATGCTTGACGTTCAAGTCCTCCGCAATTTTATTAGAAACCGCGCGTGACTCGATTACTTTAATAATAATGTAGTCTACATTATTATTTGGTAAGCCTTCTAAATAATGCTCGTATTCTTTTAGTGCATTAGAGCTCACGGGACAGGTAGTACTATGCTTTAGAATGACCTGTCCACGTTTTGTAGACTTCTCTAAAGTGTCATCCCACTCTTCTAATGTTGTTATTTCTTTCCACTTCATTTCATTTCCCTCCCTCACAATAATCGTAAATACGCTACCCAGTATTATAAAGAACTCTTGTTTTTAGAGAGGGAGCCGAGGAAACTTCTCTCTCCCCCTTTATCATTAACAAGAATACTAAAAAATGAATTTGTAACTAATCCTACAACTCGTCATTGACATTTAGCTAGCGCTATAAATTCTAACCTCTGGATCGGACTTTAACAAATCTTTTAGCCCAACAACAACATCATTATTGAAAAGCTCGCTTTCAAGATAAGTTTGTGCTTCTGCAACACTGTTAAACCCATGTAATACCTGAACATCTTCATCACGAATTAAAAGTTCTTTAGAGATCGCTCCAGGAATATCTTTCAAAAATGGCTCCTTATAGGTAGTATAAACCTTTGCTGCATCTGCTCGATTAGCAACATCAATATTTAAAGTAATTTGAAGATAAGCTTTTGGTGTAGTTTCCAAAATAATACGCCTCCATTTTTATTTTAAATTAATCAATTGTTCAATTGATTAATTGAATTATATTATTGATATTATTATAAGTCAAGCGAAAATACCCCCCTTGTCTCTATCTCACAAATATATAAGAGGAATTTACCTTCCTAATCAAAGTTGAATTAAGAGACAACATAATAAAGCCACCCTATACCTACTAGTAGGTATAGGGTGGTAGAGATACAAATTAATTTTTGCAGCTACTTGGCCATTAATAAATAACATATGTTCTTATCTAATCTTTACGTCTTTTATAGATAATCATTCTTATTTTTTTACTTTTATTTCTATTGTTGATTATACATTCCATAAATTTTCTCTATTCGTTTCTCTAACTCATCAAAGTGAACAAACCGAGCCTCTCTCAGTAATTCTTTACCATCTATAAATAAAATTAGTGAAGGTACAGTAAAAATAGAGAATTTAGCTGCAACTTCTTCTACCTCATAGGCGTTTATATGTCCTAGATGAATAAGTGGAAACTTGTCCAGCAATTCTCTTAGCTTTGGTAAAACAGCATGACATACACCACAATCTTGTCTAGACACGTATAAAAAACTTAATTCATGATTTTTTAAAAAATCTTCTATCATATTCATCGAAGTTAATTCTTCTAGCTTTTTCATTTTGGTTCCTCCTTTATTTATTGATTAGAAATCTAATTTGATATACTTTTACTATTTTTAATTTCCAACAAAATACTATTACCAGTAATGGTATAAAAATAATCAAATTTGTTACCTGAATATTCTTAAGGATGGGTGTTTGCTTGATATAAAGCATTGCCTGTAGCTGATAATTAAGTAAAAACTCTCCACAATCTTTTCCCTGTTCCATCATGTTTAATATCCATTTCACTTGTCCTCCAATTCTTTTCAAATGATTTTTAACATGTTGATCATACTCCATTAGTCCAAGATCCTTTTCTTTGATTATCAGTGCATGGATATTGCATTAATTCATAACTATTAATCGTAAATCCTTTGTTTAACAAAAAACGCAATCCTAAGTTCAATTCTAATTTATCTTCAGCTATAACATGTATTTTACCGGGGGGGACTTCCATATAAAAGCGGTTTAGGTATGCAAAGGGAATATTCAAGGTATAAGAATCGGAATTCGAGATTTCATTGTAATTCCGAATATCTAATACAATAATAGTAGAATCTTTTAATTGATTTTTTTCAATACAATGAATCCCTTTCACAGGGTAATATCTCTTATATATTATTAGTAATATAAGTGTTAATAATGGAATGACTAAATAAATAATTTTAAAAACCTCACTACTAAAAAATTTTGATTTATAAAAACACAACTATTACCCGCCATAGTATATGGCCGATGGGTTTCTCAATTAATTTTAGTACCACTCACTTTAAACTCGTCATATAAATCTTCGATCAAGGAATGGAAATACTTGCAAAAGATGAATTAATCTATTTCGCTATTTTTGATTATAGAAAAAGGAGCAAACATTTTCATGATTGCTCCTTTTTTATTTTTTATCTTAATCGAGCTGTAACTCCACCATCAAGTGCCATAATAATGCCTGTAATCCATGATGATGAATCATCTGCAAAGAATCAAACTGCATTAACACTGTGGTCCTAGCACGTAGAAAATGTATTATTTGTACATGAATGATTCTTATATTTATGCCTTTACAATATTTTGATGCTGGTAAACCTCGTTTACGAGTTCTCCTGTGGCTTTACTAGCCATCCTTTAAAGTTTATCCGTTTCTCTGCATCTTGCGCATGTTGATAAGGTGTATCATTGATGACAGCATACCTAGCAAAGCCAATCCCGCAACGATAACATTCGCTAAATTCATATTAGGCAGAAGTTGATTGGACTGGATAGGTTCATTTGACCCATTGAGTACAGCAGTTATGATAGCTAAAGAAATCGCTCCACCAATTTGCAAACTAGTGTTAACAAGACCAGATGCAAGACCCTGTTCCTCAGGTGCTACACCTGAGGTCGCTTGGACATTAACTCCAGGAAAGGCGAAAACGAATCCGATACCAATAAGGATCATCGTTGGCAAAAGGAAATTCCAGTATGGCAATGATGGATCAACCCTAAAGAATAATAGATATGCGATAGATACCATTGTTAAGCCAATAAAAATAGATAAAGCTGTTCCAAGGCGTTTAATTACACGGTCAATACGTGGGCCAAAAACCACTTGGAAAAGGCTTGAAGGTAAAAATGATAAAGCTACCAAGAATGGTGCCCAACCAAGTGAATCTTGCAAGTAAATTGTTACGATAAATTGGAAAGCCATGAAACTTCCCAACAACATCATAGCAGCGAAATTCGCATTAACTAACTTCATTGAACGTAAAATGCCTAGGCGAACAAGAGGATGCGGATGTCTTTTTTCTATTAGAATAAACACCATCATTAAGATCACACTAACAAGTAGTAGTAGAATAGTCCAAATATTTGTCCAACCTTTTTCAGGAGCTTCGACAAGTGCATATACAAGCAACAGTAATGAACCAGTGATAGTAAGTGTACCCCAAATATCGAACTGCTTGAGTGAGACGCGTTCCCGAGAAGATTGTGGTACTAGTCGTAACCCTGCAAGAAGAAGCACAAGAGCTACTGGACCCGGAGCGAATAAAGTAGAGCGCCAACCAACTTCTGTAAGAAGTCCCCCGAAAACAAGGCCTAACGCGAAACCGGTCATCCCAATAACTGAATAGATACTAAGTGCTCTCGTTCTATTTGGTCCTTCAACGAAAGACGTGCTAACGATTGACATACCAGCAGGAACCGTGAATCCAGCTGATATGCCTTTCAGAAGTCTTAAAACAATGATTGCAATTTCGTTACTCAAGAAAGAGCTTAATATTGAAGACACTCCGAACACTGCAACCGCAGTTAGAAATACCTGACGGCGTCCTAGCAAATCAGAAACTCGGCCACCTAGGAGAAGGAACCCTCCATACCCAAGGATATACGCATTAACAATCCATTGTAGCGAACTAGTGGAAAGATTGAGGTCTTCTCCTATGGAAGGTAAAGCAATGTTTACCATCGAAAGATCGACCCCATCAAGGAAAAGGGCTCCCGAAACTACGAGAAGAAGACCCCATACACGTAAACTCCATTTAGTGTTTTCATTATTATTTGTTAAATTATTATCTAGAACTGACAAATTATCACTCCTTATCTTATATTTAATAAAGTAAAAGTGTTAGATTTTACTAATTATTATTACTTGCGATTGAAAGTATTTATTTAAAGAACTTTGAAACCCTTAGCTGCTCTTAATGTTCTTGAGATTCGATAAATCTTTCGCTATCTATTGCAGCCATACTACCACTACCAGCTGCAGTGATAGCTTGACGATATTTGCTGTCCTGTACATCGCCACAAGCAAATACACCAGGTATGTTTGTTTCGGTTGTTCCCGGTTTGGTTAAGATATATCCATTTTCATCAGTATTTATTTGTCCATTCAGGAAATCCGTATTTGGGCGATGACCAATAGCAACAAAAATCCCCTCAGCTTGGATAATTTCTTCTTTACCTGATACATTGTTTATAACTTTCAATCCAGTTATTCCACTTTCACCTTTTACTACTTCGACTGGAGTCCTGTTTAATGCCCATTCAATTTTTTCGTTTTCAAAAGCACGGTCCTGCATGATTTTAGAAGCTCTCAATTCCTCACGCCTGTGCACTAAAGTAACTTTGGATGCAAAACGTGTCAAAAAATTGGCTTCTTCTAATGCAGAATCCCCGCCACCAATCACTATTATCTCTTTGTCCCTAAAGAAGAAACCATCACATGTTGCACAGGTGCTCACACCATAACCGATACTTTCTTTTTCATTTGGAATTCCTAGGTATTTCGCACTTGCACCTGTAGAGATAATAAGGGTTTCACTCACAATTTCGCCTCTACCCTCTACCTGTAATTTAAATGGACGCTCCGACATATCCACTTTTTTCACCCAACCTGTATAAAATTCGGCTCCAAATCGCTCTGCTTGTTTTCGCATATTATCCATTAATTCAGGACCCTTGATACCTTCGGGAAAACCTGGGAAATTTTCAACCTCAGTCGTTGTTGTTAACTGTCCTCCTGGTTCTGGTCCCTCTATTACAAGAGGTTTCATATTGGCACGGGCTAAGTAGATTGCTGCTGTCAACCCGGCAGGTCCTGTACCTATGATTACTGATTTATACATTAATAATTCCTCCCTACTTTATGTTGAAATTGAATTCCTCTTTATTCAATTAATCAATCAAATAATTGAATTATAGTTATCAAAATCCCTTTCGTCAAGTAGTAACTATTCGTCCGCAATACCATTTTTGGAAAAATAATTAATACAAAATAAAAGTTAATTTTCAACTTTGATCTCAAAATAAACATATCTAAACTCATTTATTTGATATTATCTTTGTTTATAACCTGAATTTGAATGAATAATCTATATGCCCTTTTAAAGTTTTACTGAAAGAAATCGGCAATAACTTTTCAAAAGTATTGCCGATTTTTCATCAATTCCTAATTTAATTTCCATTTAGTTTTAAAATTTTATCTTTCAATACATGCTTTTGATTTACACCTACCATCATATCTACCACCTTACCATTTTTAAACAGTAGCAAAGTAGGGATACTTCTTATGCCAAATTGTGAAGATAACTCAGGCTCTTCGTCCACATTGACTTTAGCAATTGTTGCTTGTCCCTTCATTTCTTTCCCTAATTCTTCTACAATTGGAAGTTGAACTTTACAAGGTCCGCACCAAGGAGCCCAGAAATCAACCAATGTCACACCTGATTGAACGGTTTTTTGAAATGTTTCATTTGTTAATGAGATTGCACCCATAATATATCCTCCTTAATTTTATTAGTCATGTTATTTTCTTTAAATCAATTATTCAATTGATTAATTGAATTATATAATTAGAAATGCTTTTCGTCAACTCCAATAAATTTGCCTAATTCTACAAGGAATATATTTATATAAGACCCATGTTTTTCCTTAATAAAAAAGCACAGCCCTAATAGAGCTGTGCCTTAACATACAATAAATAAATTTCAAATTATTTCCTATTCCAATCATGAACCCCTTCTTCTATTCGATAAGCAGTGAATCCTTTTTTCTGCATTTCTTCAACTGCGTATGTTGTATACACACAATAGGGTCCTTTACAATATGCTGCTAGTGGAATATCTTTCGGAAGACTTTGAAGATATTCATCAAGTTCTTCCAACGGTACTGAAATGGCTCCTGCAATATGCCCCGCCTCATATTCGTCCTTAGGGCGAATATCTAAGACAACAATTGTTTTGGATTCCATCTTTTTTAGTAACTCACTTTTAGAAATAGTTTGAACATCTTCGTATTTTTGTAATAATTCATCTTTAATGCGAGGTATATCTGAGAGTTGAATTTCGCAAACTTTCCATAAAGACATTAAAAAATCCAATACTGCAGAATCTGCTAATGAATAAATCACATAGGTTCCTTTTTTGTTAAATTTTACTAATTGTGCATCTAATAGTACTTGAAGGTGACGGGATACATTAGCAACAGTCATTCCAGACTGCTGGCTTATATTTTCTACAGATTTAGGACCATTAGAAAGTAAATCCAAAATCTCTAGTCGCTTGTCACTAGATAAACATTTACCTATACGTGCGTATTGTTGATATAATCTTTCTTTAAAAGAAGAATCTAAATTTAAATGCTCCATAAAATTTATCCTTTCATATTCAATTGAATATTATTTTCATTATAATTTATATATTATAGTACCACAAATCAAGGTCACTATTTTAGTCTAAGGGATAAAGTTTGAAGAATTTTATTAAATCGTTCTTTTAAATTCCAGAATAAGAAGTGTTTGTATTTTTTCTTTAAGAAGCGAGGTAATACCACTGAAAAATAAAATAATAAACAGTGATAATTATTTTCGGAGTAAGAACTTGAATAGGAAAATTATTATATACTGTTAATAAATTGTTACTATCGTCCACACCGTTCAATAGCCATTTGGAATTACCCCTTCTCTTTTAATATAGGTAAAGGTTAAATGAATAGAGGTATTCATTTAACCTTTACAATAAAACACTTTCCTTTCAAAAACTAAAATGCTCCACAAGTGAATCAAAATATTCGATACTTCCCGAAGACCTAGATATCAATTGAGCACCTTGAACGTAAGCGACTAACACCTTGGCTTGTTTTGCAACATTGGTTGAACTGATCTGACCAAGCTCTTTTCCTTTTTCAAGTACCTTTTCAACCCAGCTTTCATTTTCACTGAAAAATAAATTTATTTGATTTCGTATTTCTTCTGGGAATGAGTTTATTTCTGCAGCCATCATTGTACATAAGCATAGTTTGTTTTTGTTCTCCAATGTTTCTCGATACATTCCAAAAAAACCATTAATTTTTTCATTTGTGTCTTGTGATTGAAAATCAATTTTATGGAGTCTTTCCATAAAATCCTTTCGATACCGAAGAACTACAGCCTGTACTAAATCTTTCTTTGAAGGAAAATGATAATGTATACTAGCCTTACGGATACCGATAGCTTCTGCAATATCCGCATAGCTAAACCCATTATATCCTCGTTCCTGGACTAATTTTTGGCCAATATCCATAATGTTTTGTAAAGTATTATTTTGTGTTTTCATACAAAGAATCTACCATTTAGTAAGTATACCGTCAACATACTTCCCCCTTTAAAATGACATCTACTAAGTAGTAAGATCAACTATACTTCGAAGTTGTTCTAGCTATACTGCTTATTAAAGATAATAAGATTCCGCCTAATAAAAAAACTTTGCTTTATTAGTTACTTAACTCCTTATTTTTATATCATGCTGATCTTACCAATAAAGGACGACGTAAATTATGGGCCAACCATTAACCGGTTGACCCATACTAATAAATTATCTCAGACGAGCAGTGACACCGCCGTCAAGTGGCATAACAATACCAGTAACCCATGTAGCGTCCGCAAGGAATAAAACCGCATTTGCTACATCATCTGGAGTACCATTACGTCCAATTGGATGAAATTCATTAAAAGTTGGTAGCACATTTGCTACTTCTTCTTCAGTCATAAATGTATTGTAGATTGGAGTCTCTACAACCGCAGGTGCTACTGCATTAACTCTAATGTTATCTCCAGCAAACTCAATGGCAAGATTTCTTGTCAATGCGTGACGTCCAGCCATAGCTGCAGAGTAAGCTGATGAAGGTGTTGCCTCCACTGCTGAAATCGCCCACATTGAACCCGTATTTACAATTGCTCCTCCTCCTCTTTTTTTCATTTCTGGAATGACAGCTTGAGAAGGATAGAAAGTTCCTTTTACAATTGTATCAAGATATGATTGTAAATCTTCTGGCGTATGCTCAAGGAAAGGAGTTGGGTTGAATTTACCAGTGTTGTTAACTAGTACATCAATACCACCAAATGCTTCTACAGCAACCTTTACTAATTTAGTTGAAGTTTCCCGATTACTAATATCACCAGAAACTGCTAACACCTTCTTACCTGATGGGTCTATTTCTAACGCAGTTTTCGTTAAAACATCTTTCCTACGGCCGTTAATAATTACATTTGCTCCTTCTTCATAAAATTTTTGTGCTGTAGACTTTCCAATTCCTGTTCCCCCACCTGTTACGATAACTGTTTTATTTTCAAATCTCATTTTGTTCATCTCCTAATAATTTATTTTAATACTTCACTACAATTTAATTTCATTAGCAGAATTCTCACCGTTCTACATAAATACTTTACTTCAAAAAACAATTTATTTAACCACTCTACCTACTAATAGGTAGGTTTATCTGGTATCAACTCATCACCTCCTTAATATTAGTAATTAAGTCTTAATTAAACCTCCTATTTCGTATTATTTATTCTAAATATAATGGACAATTGAATCCTTAAATTAAGGTACGCTATATTTACTTGCTTCAAGTTCATCTAATATCGATCCTTACGAACAACAATAATTTTATTCGACCTTTTATTAAAATATTCAATTGATTAATTGAATTATATATTTAAAAAAAATAACAGTCAAGTATAAAATACAAATTTCCTACCACTACTTTTTTATAAACGCCCGTTACCATTCGAATGTTACATAATTAAATAAAAATCGCTAATATAAACTGGAGCCTTTTTCTTAGTAAAAGATTGGATTTTTCTATAACTTTGTGAAACATTACACTTAAACTAAACTCCTGTTAGCTTAAGTACATTTTTTCACAAACTTATTCTTGTTTTAAAAGGGCACTATTGCTAGTGCCTACTCACTTCATATTCCTTCATAATTTTATAAAATGTATTTTTCTTTAAATCCATTTTATTCATAAATTCAACTGCTGTTATTTCGTTCTTTTTCCATGATTCATATTTAGTTTTTAAAATTGCTGTCTGTTTCTCATTTAATGATTCTAGGCTTATTTTCGGTCTGCCTAGATGTTTACCTTTTGCTTTGGCCGATTCAATTCCTTCTCGTTGCCTCCTATTAATATCCTCTCTTTCTTTTTCCGCAACAAACGAAAGAACTTGTAATACTAATTCGGAAACAAAGTTCCCTAGAGTGTCCTTATATTGGGTTGTGTCCAACAATGGCATATCAATTACCCTAATGTCAGCTTTTATTTCGGAAGTAATGATTTCCCATTCTTTTTTAATCTCTTTGGAATTTCGGCCAAAACGGTCAATCGACTTTATATAAAGTAAGTCACCTTCACGTAAGCACTGTTTTAATGCTTTGTATTGTGGGCGATTAAAATTTTTCCCGCTTTCTTTATCTAAAAATATATCCCTTTCATTTATACCTAGTTCAAGCATTTCGTTAAGTTGACGATCAATATTTTGGCCTTTACTGCTTACTCGAATATAACCGAATATTTTATTTTTCATGATGTAAGTATCTCCTTGATGCTTTTCTGTATGATACTTAAATCATAACAAAATAATTTATAAAGGTATATAACATTTTACAAACGTTTATAAATGTTTTTAAGACTTTTTACAACTAATAAATCATTAATAAATTAAATAGTGTAATACTGTTTATAATGGTATACCTTTTTAAACAACCAAATTCAAAAAGAACAGAGGAATATCCACTGTTCTAATAGTCAAATTGAAACGAAAGCTTTTTAGATAAAGAGAGACGTAAAACGTTTTAGAGGCAATTTAATAGCACTATTGGCTTATCCATTTTATACTCGCTTGCTGGTGGTTCTACTCACAGAGGCTCCATGTAACGGCAATGACACTTTAAAATATAGTACAGGCTAAATACTACACACGTAAAATAAATTACGTATAAAAACTGATTTATTTATCATAAAATATATTGTAATTCGAATCTCCCACTATATTTAACATTCTATTCAAATTAGCAGCATTTAGATTTGTTTTTTTTGTTCGTATTTCTTTTAAAAAGAATGGAATCATGAGCTCGTTTATCTTTTTATAAACTTTTAAAATTCTCTTTAAATGCTCTACATTCTCTGTAGTTCGGATGGAGATAAGAAATTCTTGTTCAGAAAGTTTATGAACATTCTCTCCATGAACATCTTTTGAATATGTCCCAAAATTATTACATAAACACTCATAAAAATCCTTATATCGATGTTGAAAACCTTTTGACTCTAAAGCTGTTTTCATCGTACTAAAAGACGCTTCTTTTAAATCAACTATTGGGCATTTTAACAAAGATACACTTAATCTAAATAAATTTTCTACGATAGCTCGAATAATAATTCCATTTACAAATTGATCGTTAGAAGGCATATGATAAAGAGTTCTTATATTAAGTAAATAGAAGGTTTGATATAACGTTTCTCTCTCTTCATTTGTCTCTATATCTATTTGTCTTATTAGGTCCATAAACTCTATGTTATTCTGAATAACATCATAAATATCCCGCATTAATTTTGTATTTGGCACAGGAGAATTCGGAAAGTGCTTCTCAACAAAAGCTTCATATTTAGAAAATTCTATGTCTGACAATTCTACTCACCCCTCTTAAAACGGTTGAACAATGAATCAGTATAATTCTTATGCTTCTTTTCTACACTCAGTTTATCTTTTTCCACATCTATATCACTGTCCCTTAAATTGTTATTTTCAGATTTACTCTTTAATAAATTTTCATTTAAAGATACATTATTTAAAGCTTCTTCAAGGTGGTTTTTTATATCTAATGCAAAATTATAATTAAACAATTTAGTTTCTTTTTTAATTATTTTAAGAACTTGCCCTAACAAAATCGCTCTACTATGATATGCATATGGTCTAATATTTTTAAAATTCTGGTTCGAAGAAATTAAGAAATCTTTAATTTGACTATTTCTATTAAATATCTCTGTTGACAACAAAAAAGCGGTTACTATACTGTATAGCTCGAATCTTATTTTTTCATCACTGTCAGCCTTTTTTATATTCGAAACTCTAGTATGTAAATGTTCAATCATCTTATACCTCCTGTTTTAGAACAGGTATTTCAAAAGAATTTATTCTTGACTCTAATTCCTTTACAATCTTCCTTAAATTATCATAAGAGTAATCTGAGTTTGAATCAGCAATAAAATAATCTATCTTCTTAGGAATAGAAGCATTTACTCTAAAAGCCTCTTTAAAGAAATGTACTTTTAATTCTTTCAATACTTCGCTTCTACGAATGTCCGAAATCATATCCTTCATCCCTTGTTGAATACTAGCATCTCGTGGAATATTAGAAAAAAGAACACCTAAATGATCCAATGGTAAAGCTTTGAATCTATCTCTATATACCGCTTTTAATCTATCTACAACCTGGAATAATAAATCTATCCCTAAAATAGAATATGAGTCTGGATGAATTGGTGAAACATAAAAATCACTCGCCAGTAACGCAGCAGTAGTGTAAAAAGAAAAAGTTGGGGGGCAATCTAGGAATATATATTCATATTCATCTCTGATATTGAAATCTTCTATGAAATTTTTTAAAGCATTTTCACTTTCTGAACTACCTGACGATCTTTCAAAAAAGACTGCATTTAAATCTCCGGGAATAATTGATAAATTTTCATTTAAAGTTAAAATAAAGTCTTCAATCTTTACACCTTCAACTATAGATTTATATTCAAAAACATTACTAATAGTTGCAGTACAAACTTTATAGTCTTTATTTACATCGGTTTCACTTTCATAATGATGCTTATAATTAAACTTTTCAAATATAGATTGTGTTAGATTTCCTTGAGGATCAACATCAACTACTAAGACCTTCTTCCTGCTATTTTCCAATTTATAACTATTAGCCAAAAAATAAGCAATCTCTTTACATAAAGTGGTCTTTCCTACCCCACCTTTCATATTAAGCAGTGCAATTATATTTCTTTTCATAAAACTTATTCCCCTATTCTTATGTTTTTATTTTAGTATATAGTAACTATTTTTATTTTTCCAGGCTAACTCTTCCATGTTTTTCTAACACCTTCCTTATATAACAAAACCTCCAAATTTAGTAATTTGAGGGCTATCTTTTGTTGTATCAAAATTTAAAAAGACACCATTGCTAGTGCATACTCGCTTCATATACCTAAATAATTTGTAAAATGTATTTTGCTTAAATCCCATTTGATTCATAAAATCAACTGCCTTTATTCCCTTCCTTTTCCATAATTCATAATTTGCTTTTAAAGTTGTTTTTTGGCTCTCACTGATTCTAGACTCATTTTCGGTCTACCTAGTTGTTTACCTTTTGTTTTTACAGACTCAATTCCTTCTCGTTAACTTCTGATTAAACAACCTGAGTCCATATTTATATGAGACTCAGGCTGATTAGTTGTGATTTTTTATTACTGATTGCACTTTTTAACAGTTTATTTGAATCCTATAACCCCTAAGATTTCCAAATTTTTAAATCAGGTTCCTTCGTATTCAGAACTTTTCCCTTCTCTTCCAGATATTTATATGTCACCTTTAGATTGTGATACCAAACATCGATCCCTGTTTCATCCTCATATCTCGGTTCATAGCCTTCGTTCATTGCAGCAACCTTAATATAAACATCCCGGTAAGAAAATGTCCTGTCAACAACACTCTCCTCACACAGCTGGCAGTAGCGAATGCAAGCTTGCAAATCTCCTTCTTCGATAGCGGGAGAAAGGCTTTCCAATTCTTCATTCCTTTTAACTCTTTCACGCCACTCTTGTACTGGGTCTTTTCCCTTTGGCTTTATGCTTCGTTCGAGATGTTTCAACCGGGATTTTAAACTCATTCAAAATCGGTCCTTTCATAAAATTTCTGTGTTATTCCTGGTTTTCTAACAATTTCTCAATCTTGTTCATTCTTTCCGCTAAATCACCTAGTTCCATTGATTTTAAAGCTGTATTCGATAACGTTGCTATGGTTTTGGCCTTATCTATTGTCATTTCACCATCCTGAAGCAAAATATTAATTACCTTTGCTATCATTCTTCTAATGTCCTGCGGCTTGTTGATTCGAATTTTTTTAGTGAAATGTCCGTTCATTTTTTGGCTCCTTTTTTTATAAATTAGGAAAATACCATAATATCAGGGCTTTCACCGATTTCAAGTTTACAAAAAGTGTATAAAAAGACCATTTTTCATTACATTTTAGTCTATTTAATTCTATAAATATTCGATTTCCTATGTGATGATAAATGATTAACTACTGTAAATATCTACTGTTTTGCTTCTGTTGAACAAAATCACAAAATTTTTTTGCTTTAATAATAACCTTTTCAAATTCAGGACTTCTGTATATTACTTTAGTACTTGTAGCTTGCTTCCTGTTCGCATGGAGTGTTTCCGTCCATAACTCCCAAATTCCGTTATACCCTTCCATGTATAAAATGATTTTTTTATTAATGGAACGAAAGTATATTTGACCAGGTAGACCTATTATAAAGCCCATTTTCTTTACTTGATTATCTCTTTTAAGAATTTTTAGTATTTGTGTTTTATGCTCAATAATTTTTACTTTTAAGAGGGAAGGCAGGGAGTCAATATTCATAACTCTAATATTTTCTCCCTCAGGTATCATTTCACATCCGATCTGTTCTGCTAATTGAATTAATTTTACTTCAAACATCAAATGAGCCCACTTTTATGAATTTTGGGTAAGTTTGGTTTTTTATCTACATTATCTTCATTATCGTCATGAATGGTTCTGAAGTGTGATTTATTGTGTGACGATCTTTTTTCTACACATACTGTGTTTTTACTTTCTGTCATTCTATCATCTTCCGTTAAAGATCGATTTGACGTATTTGGTGTAGATAATGTAGATAATGGTGTTGATTCATCCGTTTTTTCTAATCTTACCTTTGCTCCTTTACTCGTACGCCCTAAGTCTAAATAATTAATTCCTTTTACTCTTAAGGCGGGGGCTATTCTCCTTAACCTTTCTTTTAACTTCCTAGAGGTCGGCCATGCTTTACTATATTTTGTTATTGCTTCCTCTGTGTAATTGTTCAATTCATCAAGCGTTTCCCCTACTGTCCCTTCCCAACTTGTTTTTTCTTCCATAAAGGCTTGTACTGCAACCGCCACTGGGTCGGATTCAAGCCCCTGGTCTATAGCCTCATTTCTGTTATTAGTGTATACATTCATAAACGTCCCGGTTTCCCATCCTAAACATTTCTCCGCTGCTGTTGCCCATTGTGCAAAGTCTGCCATGCGTGGCTTTGCCGTTAGATTGGTATTTGGGAGTTCTTTAATTGCGCCGCTTAAAACATCAAGTAACCCCCCTAAAATAATGGGATGGGCTTCCTTAAAAGATTTCCAAAAGGTTTTTTCATCAGTTCTACGCTCTTCAGGGATCGACGGCAGGAATAAAACTAATGAGCGATCTAGTAAGTCCTGTCTTTTAGCAATATCGTCAATTCCGTTTAATATTGCTGGTCTCATAATGTTAAAAACGGCCTCTTCATCATCAGTAAATAGCATTCGGGTAGCAAGCCCGCCACCAGTTGATAGCTTACATAGTGCATCACTTATCATATTAGAAAGACCAGATAAATTATCAAATGCCAAGATCCAGGAATTATTAGCTGCAATTGATAAATCCCGCTCTTCCCTTGGCAATGATCTAAGTGGCATTGTGGATGGGTCAACAATAGTTCTTAAAACTCGTGTTGTAGTACTTTTTGCGCTACCTTGTTCACCTTGTATAGTTAAGATTGGGTAAGGACTATTTGGTCGTAAAGTTGAAAGCAGCCATGCGACAATAAGGACCCAATCTGTTTCATTTTTATAATTAATATATTTTTTTAATTCTTCTATACTTCCCCCACTAATGGGCTTTGGAATTTCCTCCGCTATTTTTGAACGTTTGAATTTAACAGGTGGATTGCTCACGATTTCCCAGCCTTCGGAAGTTACTTTTACTACTTCCCAACTTTCATCGCAAAGATCAATATATATTGTATTATCCTTTTGAGCTATTCGGGTAAAAACGTTCATTTTTTCTCCTTCAAATAGAGCTTTTGCCTTTAGTATATTTATTGCCTCAGCCAAAGCTTGATTTCCAGCAACTTTTCCGTATTTATCATAAAAGGTTTTAGTCAACCATAATTTGAATACTCTCCCATTCAATGAATATGTTTCATAATGACTTTTCACTTTAAAGGTAGCAAATGGCTCAAGTTCATCTGTATGAAACAATTCCGAATCCGATACTGCTAATCTAATTAGAATTTGGGATTGTGTTTCTTTTTCGGTCTTCGTATTTTCTTCATCTTGTTCAGCAGCTAGTTTTGCAATATTATCTTCCATTCCTATCCATCCTTTTACGCCTAGCTCGTTCCTGCTTCGCAACACTATTTATAATAGTGTAAAGTTCTTTTTTACTTAACGGAGGGGTATTTCGAGCGTTCCACATTTCCATAATTTCCTGCGTTGCAAAAGGATCAATATACCTCCTTAAAAGGTATCCCGTTAATTGGGTAGCAACGATATTCCTCTCCCCCCTGCCCACCCCTTTAAGAACATCTTTCCAATATGTAGCGGGTTTTTTATTATGATCCAGGCTTTTCCCTTTAATTAGCCTTGCCAACCATTCAGGACATTCTGCTATCCTAACCCTGAATGGATGACCAGTCATCTTCCATTCATACTCCAGACCGCATTTATGAAGTGAAGGAGCACCTACGATATACCCCCCGTCCGTTTTTATATCAATCCCAGGCATTAAAATATTTGTAAAATTAAAAGAACCAGGGTATTTGAGAAGGATATGTTGTCCCCCTCCCCCTGATACGGCCTCTACAGTTTCAGGAAGTTGTCCAAATTCACTTATTAATTCTCCAAAAGATTGATTCCCACCGTTCCTTGGGTCAATGTCTATGACGATAATTCCATTTATTTTCCCAGTTGCAATACCAATATTAGAGATTGGCCATTTTGCCCACCACTGATTAATTTTGAATTTATCAGTTGTTGCAGACTTATACCCCCCCGTTATCCTAGGGTGTTTTCCTGGGCTTTTACAGTCCTTTTTTAAGCAGGTACAGCGCCCATCCTGTATTGAGTGGAGAGGAAAAACTGCCCAATTCAACTTTTCCGCATAGCTTAACGCTGCTCTATGAAATTTCGATATTTTATTCAAGTTCTTCACCCATTTATTCATTTACTTTTCCTTCATAAATATCGACTCCATACCATTTAAAAAATGCATCTCTAGGAATTAGAATTCTTCTCCCCACACGTATGGAAGGAAATCCCTTCTGTTTGGTCAAATCATAGGTTGATGCTTTAGATAATCTAAGAATCTTTTGTAAATCTTCAACACGTAAAGTTAATGGATAGTCTTTCGGATTTAATTCACTCAATTAATACTCCCCACCTTCACCCAAATGCTCTTCATGGTTTACATTATTGTTAAAAAAAATATCATTTGGATTTTTAGATAGTACTTTGCAAATAATTGATACCGTTTTAACTGTTGGGTTGCTATATCCATTTTCTATATTACTAATAGTAATACGATTTAAGTTAGTACGTCTTGCTAATTCAGAAATAGACATTCCCTGATTAGTACGAACCTCTTTTAGCTTATTGCTCTTCATGATTTACACCTCCTATGACTAGAGTGTATATTAAAGGTTGCTACTTTGTCAACCATGGTGTACAATATTTATTAAAATTAACTATAAGCGGTGGTAAAATGAACGAATTCGGCAATTATTTAAAAGAATTAAGAGGAAAACTTTCATTAAGAGATGTACAAAAAGGAACAGGAATAAGTCACACCTACTTAAGTACTTTAGAAAAAGGGTATGACCCTCGAACTAAAAAGCAACGGAAGCCAACACCTGAAATATTAAAGAAGCTTTCTTTATTTTATGGTGTTTCTTATACTGAATTAATGGATAAAGCGGGATATATAAATTTAGAAGGGAATATCAAAGCTCATTCAAAAATTACTGGAGACTTTACAGTAACCAAGGATTTATTCTATTTGTTAAGTAATGAAGGGAGTATTAGCTTTAAAAACAAGCCGCTTACTAATGAAGAAAAGGAAAAAATACTTATCTTTATAGAAAAAGTGTTACTAAAATAAGGATTTATTTTATTCGTAGAATCATTGCAAAAGAGGCAAATTATGTAAAATGAATTTATTAAGTACTTAGGAAGGTATCTTGATTAAGGTAAAGGGGGTGATTCATTTGATTTAACCAAAAATATCTTTAAAATTTTTTTATTTTTTTAGGAGGTTTTATAATGAGAGGATCTATTAAAAAAGATGGTAATTCATGGAACGTAGTTTTTGACTTAGGAAAGGATCCCGTTACAGGGAAAAGGAAGCAAAAAAGAAAAAGAGGCTTTAAAACCAAAAAGGAAGCGGAAAAATATATTAACGAACAATTAAATGCAATTGATAAGGGAACATATTTTGAGCCAAGTGAAATTACTCTAAGCGAATACTTGGATTATTGGCTCGAAAATCATGCAAAACCTAATACTGCTCACCGAACTTATGAAAATTATCAATACATGATTAATCTACATTTAAAGCCAGTATTAGGCCCTATTAAAATTTCCAAGTTGCAACCATCACACTTACAAGAGTATTACGCCCAAAAACTAAGTAATGGAAAAATAGATGAAGGCGGTCTTTCTGCACAATCAGTAAAACACCACCACCGGCTAATTTTTAAGGCCTTAAAAGATGCAGTGAAATGGCAATTAATTGTAAGGAATGTGGCTGAGGCGGTAACTCCACCCAAAACAAGGAAAGTTGAAATGCAAACATGGGACAATGAACAGGTTAAAGTCTTCTTGAATGTAAGTAAAGATTCCCCTTATTATCCAATTTATTTAACTGCGATTAATACTGGAATGCGACGTGGTGAAGTCTTGGGTTTAAGGTGGCAGGATATTGATTTTGATAATAATATAGTCTATGTTCGACAATCATTACAGGAAGTCAAAAATGTAGGATTAACGTTTAAGGAGCCCAAATCAGGTAAAACCAGATCAATATCTGTAACCCCTTCTCTAATAAAAGAATTAAAAAAAATTTATAAACAACAATTAGAAAACAAGCTTTTAATAGGACAAGGGTACAAAGATTTGGATTTAGTATTTGCTCAAAGAAATGGTAAACCAATTCAACCAACCGAAATGGCCAGAAATTATCGTAAGATCGTAGACTTAAGTGGTTTACCCTATATAAGGTTTCATGACTTAAGACATACCCATGCTACTTTATTATTAAAACAAGGAGTACATCCTAAAGTGGTTTCGGAGAGACTGGGTCATTCAACTATTGGAATTACAATGGACACATACACTCATGTTTTACCGAATATGCAAAAAGAAGCTGCTCTCCTACTTGAGCAACTTATAAAATAGAAATTATTTTTAATTATAACGTTGTGATTAAAGTGTGACCAAAAGGCGGATTTTTTACTTTTTTAAACTTAAAACCCCTCTTATAACTTCACAGAAATTCCTCAAAAACCCTTATATATCAAGGTTGGCGGGACTGCGTGGGAATCGAACCCACCAGACCTGGCACGCAGGTCTCAAGCAGTTTTGAAGACTGTGGAGGACACCAGTACCCCATTCAGCCCCGTGTAATGCAGTAATATCAAAGGGTCTCGGCAGCCTCTTGAAAGTAATTTAGTTATCCGTACCATTCTAATTATTGGCATTTCCTTAATCGCCAGCATGGGGTAAGTGAGACTTTATCTAGAGCAGAATTTGAACAGATGTGTGGTAAAGAAACTGCCCTTTTTGTGGGAAGCTCACAGCAAATTATTGAAAAGATCATGCGCCAATACGAGTTGTTTGGTCACCACCGGTTTATGGCACAAATAGATTTTGGTGGTATGCCCTTTAAAAAGATCGCCGAGAACATCGAGCGGTTGGCAACAGAAGTAGCGCCTGTTATACCAAAAGAAACAAGCAAATGAATATAACAAAAATGAAATGGCGTGATGTGTTTCAAGATACTGATGAATTCCATCCTTTAACTTTCAAACCAAAAAGGATAAGACCTTTATGATTAAAAAGACAGCCTGAGTTGCAGCGAGGCCACTGAAAAACTAATCTCAACCCAATACAAAAAAGGCAATTCACCCTCTGGATTTAGACGGTAAATTGCCTTTTTCCTTTTTATTTTTTACTTTTTCACTTAGGAGTTTTATGATTCTCTTGAGATTAACTGCCCTCCACCCCTGATTAACCTCTCCAATCAGATTGTTTTTTGGAACTCTTACATTTTCAAAGAACACATCATTTGTTGTATGATTTCCCCATGTTCTTTGTTTTACTAGAGTGACTCCCGGTGCATTATTTGGAATAATAATGACGGAAATCCCTTTATGTTTTGGCGCCGCAGGATCTGTCCGTACATCTGTCCATTGATGGGTTACCTTGTGCCCGAATGTATTCCAGGTTTTTTGCCCATTTATGACCCATTCATCACCATCTAAGACGACGGTTGCTTGAAGGCCTGCCAGGTCTGTCCCGGCATTAGGTTCTGAGTACCCAAGGGCAAAATCGGCTTCACTAGCCATGATCTTCGGGAGCCATTCCTTTTTATTCTCTTCCGTGCCAAACATAAAAATTGCCGGTGCCACAATGGAAAGTGATGCTCCTGAAGGATGGGGCGCCTTTGCATAAGCAAATTCTTCATTGAAGATAAACTTTTCCATAGCTGTTAGACCTAATCCCCCCATTTCCTTTGGCCAATTAATTGCGGCCCATCCTTTTTCAACTAGTCTTCTACATTACTCTTTTTCTAATGGACCTGTGTTTTACCTTGGTTTACTTCTGCTTCTAGAAGCAATTCCGGTGTGATTATTTCTCGTAAGAATTCTCTGATTTCCTGTTGCCAGGTTAATTGTTCCTCTGTTAATTGAAACCTCAATTATTTACCTCCCTACCATTGTAAGCGTTTACTGTTCCCATTATATTTTTAATATTCCAACCTTTCAATGAACATAAAAAGCATTATTAATGTCTAATATACAAATACTACAAAGAAAGTAGACTATCTCATAAATAATCCACTTATTTGCCTGATTTGTTAACTCAAGCCAAGTTCGAATTTCATGAGTATAGGCACTAGATAAAATGGGATCAAAATGTTGAGCTAATGGTGCTAACGGAAGGTTCTCGTAAACATCCTGCCTCATTTGATGACTTGGATGTACATCAAGTGTTAGCTTTGTGACTACTTTAGAGTTAGTTTGTTTACCGATTGGCAGGATGAAGGGACTAAACAGGTGGGTTAAAGAGCAAACTGAGGGATTTATTCCTTATTGTGTTAAAGATCCCCGTTACTTTAAGTGTAATTCTTCACAAATTTTTATGTTAAGGATAAAAAAAGACTATTGTATTTGAATAAGCTAACCTGTACTCCCTTATTTTTTTAACACCTTAACTAACATAACCATTAGAAATCCAATAATAACAAGTATTGCTATAGGTGTTATTGTATTTAATATCATATACTTCCCTCCTAAGGTATCCTAATTACAATTATACAATAAATACCAATTAATGTGGAAAATTATTGAACAAACCTACTTTTTAGCTGAATTAGAAAAAGGGGCTGCAGCAGCAACCCGATTGTTCAACGAAAGCACACCTATAATGGAATAACTAAAACATGATGAGAATGTTTTAAACAAATTAAAATCTACTTTCACTAAATCTCCCGTTATTTAATGTTTACTATTAAATAACTAATATAAATTTGCTTGGTCAATAAATATCAAAAACTATGAGAATACTGCAATTTTACGTGCGATAGATTCTGTTAAACGAGATGCCACTTTGGGAACAGCCCATTTAATAATTGGTGTTAACACCGCACCCGATAATCCGCCTGCATGGACTTCCACCCTACAAGTCATTGTTGTTTTACCATTAACATCTTCTGAAGTAAAGTGACCGCTTCCTGTAAAATTATCTGATAAACCTTTTAGTTCAAACTTAATATTTGAAGGTTCATTCCATTCGGTAATATCTACCTGCGCTTGTATTGTTTTTTTAATACCTTTCACACTACCTTCAAATGTCCAAATAGATTGCTGGTCATTTATGATTTCATGTTCTTTATAGGCTGGTACTGTCGTTGCCCATTTTTCAAGATCGCTGACATAATCCCAAACTGCTTGCACATCTACTGGAATTTCTACTGTATGTATTCCTGTTGCCATTATGATTCCCACTTTCACTACGTATGAATTGTAAATTTATATTTCTTCAAAATAATTATTACATAACAGACATAAACTTACATCACTAATTACACATTGCTTTCCTTCTTCTAGTAATCTTATTATTTGAAGACCTGAAATTTACCAATCCTCCACAAACTGGACCGCTTGTGGAATAGAGCCCTTTTAACCTTAATTTATCTTCTAGCTATCATTTCGATTTCAACCTGTGCACCAAGAGGTAGGGACGACACACCTATAGTTGTACGAGCAGGATATGGCTCAGAAAATTGTTTAGAATAAACTTCATTCATTGCAGTGAAATTATTCATATCAGTTAAGAATACATTCACTTTTTCAACATTATCTGGAGTTAAACCTGCTGCTTCCAATACATTGAAAAGATTCTTAAAACATTGATTTGTCTGTTCAACAATATCACCTTCTATAAGCTTTCCAGTCTGCGAGTCAACTGGGGTTTGCCCAGATAGAAATATTAAATCTCCTGCTTCAATTGCATGTGAGTAAGGACCAACAGCAACAGCTCCAGATGCACTAAAAGCCTTTCTTGGCATGTAAAACTCCTCCTTTAGATAAAGAAAATAATAGATATATGACGAAATTGTAAGGAATATGGAGTATATAAGCAATACAACCATTCTTCCAAACAATGCCTGCAAAGGACCATTTCTAATTACAATATTTCACAAACTTTTACCTAAATATGAAAAATACTATCGGAACAGCCTACCCTAATTGGTTTAAGTACCCGTTTTTGGAGTGATTATCTTTTAAAGTTTAGGTGACAAAGCTGAAGTTCGTCTAACATTATCAACAACTTTTTATAATTAGATAATGTTTCTTTATCTTCCACTTTAAAACCAGCTTTAAAAAATAAAATATCCCCTGTTCCATCGTTAATTTGATTCTTTGCTTCGAGAATTCCTTTTAAGTTCTTGGCAGTCCCAATACTCCCAGAAATAATGTCCACTTCTTCAGGAAATATTTTCTTTATACTATTTTCAAAATATGGGAAATGGGTACATCCAAGAACAATGGTTCCGTATTGCTTTAAATCAAACGAAGATAGTTTTTCTTTTAAATAGGGTACAACTATCTCTTCTCTAAATTCAAAATTCTCCGCGAATTGGACAAGACCAGGAAGAGGTAGACTTTCAACCATATCGTGATGATCTATACTTCTCACAAGGTTATGAAACTTTTCCTCTCTGAGAGTCAAATTAGTTGCCAACACTAATACCTTTTTTCGTTTTCCCTCACAGCTTTGAACAGCAGGTTTTACGGCTGGTTCAATTCCCAAAATAGGGAAATCATACTTTTGGCGAAGGTCATCCACTGCAATACTGGTTGCTGTATTACAAGCAATGACTAATGCTTTGATTCCTTGATTAGCCATAAAGTCAACTGCATTAAATATATATTCCCTTACCTCTTCTTTTGATTTTTCACCGTATGGAACATGTAAGGTATCCGCATAAAATATGTAATCTTCATTCGGTAAAAACCTCAATGCTTGATGCAGTACAGTCATACCACCTATTCCAGAATCAAAAAATCCTATTCTCACTACTTTCACTCTTTTCCTGTATTAATACTAATAATCACTTATCAAGAATACCATTTTTTAAAATTTTATTGGTAGTTATTCCTTATTTCTTCTTTAACTGAGAGCTTGTTTAATAAGAAAAGGCGATTACCGTTATTCAGCAATCGCCCCCGTTACGTCAATTACAAACTTCTCTTAAGATGTCCAACTAACGGCAATAACTGAACAGAGTTCGACCAAGACGATCAATTCGAGTCACCTTTATCAACATATAGATTAATTTGTGGAGATTTAAAGTTCATAAACTTCCCCTTCAGAAATCTGATTGATTTAAAATGATTCTCCTAGAAATAATTACAACCCGTTTATTTCTCCCATAGCTCAATCAGTCTACCTTCAGGATCTTCAATCCAAATAAACGTTCCAAATTCACTAATCTCTTTTTCTTTAACAAGAGATACACCAATTTGTTCAAGATGCTTAATCGTTTCGTTTAGGTTATCCACTTGAAAATTTAACATCACTTGCTGTTCTGTTGGGAAATAACTGTCATCTTCAGCGAAGAAAGAAAAGATAGTTTCATTTCCTGAATGTGGTTTAATAATTGTCCCATTCCAATTTTCTATTTTAATCTGCAATACTTCACTGTACCATTTTTTTATTGCATCTAGATTCTTAGTTCTCCAAAATATTCCCCCGAAACCTTTTATCATCTTAATTAACTCCCTTCTCTTATATATTATTTTTTCAATAAAATTAGACATTCAAGAAATAAAAACAAATTCCTTCTTTTCCCATCCAAAGACCATCTTATATTTACTATTAGACAGTATAAATAGCTCATTATAATACTATACTTCCTGACTCCCAGTCTATATCATGCAATTGATTTCATGAATATCGAGTTTTTATAAAAGAAAAACCTAAATTACAAAATAGGAAACTTCAAAAGTTTCTCTTATTTAGCGATTTAGGTTTTGCCTGAATGACCATTAACAATCCATTTGGTTTTGCCTGCGTCCACTCAGTATTTTGAACTTCTGTCTCTATTATAACCAAGAACCGATAGACTCCAATTGTTACATGAACATAATTTGTTAATTATCTTTCAATTATGCTTTTATGAAACAATATTATTTAGAACCTAAAGCACCCACCACAGGATGTGGAACATAAGGCTCTTCCAAATATCTAACTTCTTCAGTGGTTAACTTAACCAATAAAGCACCGACTGAATCTTCAAGATGAGAAATTTTCGTAGCGCCAATAATAGGAGCTGTTACTGGTTCTTTCTGAAGTAGCCAAGCAAGTGCAATTTGGGATATTGGCACACCGTGTTTTTCTGCCAATTCTGCCACTCGTTCCACAACCAAACGGTCGTTATGTTCCGTTGAACCGTACTTAGATTTTTGAGTTTCATCCGTTTCAGAACGGAGAGTGTCTTCTGACCAATCCCGGGTTAATCTACCTGATGCTAGAGGGCTGTATGGAATGACGCCAATCTTTTCTTCCTTACATAATGGCAGCATCTCCCGTTCCTCCTCACGGTATATGAGGTTAAGGTGATTTTGCATAGAAACAAATCTATTCCACCCATTTTTCTCAGCCACATGGTTCGCCTTCAAAAACTGCCAGGCGTACATGGCTGATGCACCTATGTATCTTACCTTACCAGACTTCACTAGATCATGGAGTGCTTCCATCGTCTCTTCAATTGGTGTGTTGTAATCCCAGCGATGAACTTGGTACAGATCCACAAAATCCGTTCCAAGGCGTATAAGACTCTTATCGATTTCGCTCATAATATATTTTCGGGATAATCCTTTGCTGTTCGGACCTTTGCTGTTTAAATCTTTGCCCAATGGGAAATAAACCTTTGTTGCAATAACCACTTCATCTCGATTTGAAAAATCTTTAAGGGCACGTCCGAGAAATTCTTCACTCGTTCCATCTGAGTAAACATTCGCAGTATCGAAAAAATTGATACCTAACTCAAGAGCTTTTTTAATCACCGTACGACTGCTTTCTTCATCAATTACCCAGGGATGCACCCAACTTTCCTTTACTCCAAAACCCATACACCCAAGGCAAAGTCTAGATACATCTAATCCCGTGTTACCCAGTTTGGTATATTCCATTTGCCAGTCCTCACTTTCCAAATGTTTTTAACCTTTCATTATAAGTATAAAAATATACTTGAATCTTACAATTGTTAAATGAGGAGAATTTGTTTATTAATGAACAAAACTATCAAAATTGTTCATTTTTGAATAAAAATATATTTAATGAGGCAGAGTGAAAGCGTTAAGCAGAATAGGCCACTTGCAAATGAATGCAAGAGGCCTGTTACCGCCGAGTATTCACTAAATTGAACTACAGAAGCACTCTAGGTAAGTTATAAAAGTTTTAACGTTGTCCTGTATAGCACCTCGCACCCAAGGGCAACATCTTCAAAAGAACTCCACTCATCTGGGTGATGACTTATACCACTCTTGCTCCTTACAAAAATCATTGCAATATCTGTGAGTTCTCCCAACACCATCGCATCATGAGCAGCCCCGCTTGGTAATTCATAAACAGGATACTGTAATTCTTGCAGAGAATCTTTTACTGCTTCCATCACTATTGGTGAACTCATCACAGAAAATAGGGATTGAACCTGCCTAATTTCACAGCCTAAACCACGGTTTGCAGCAATGGTCCGAATGGATTGATAGATTTTAGTAACCGTCTTTTCACGCCGTTCATTAGATATATCCCGAACATCAAGTGTAAAATCCACTCTCCCAGGAATGACATTACTACTTCCAGGTTTTACTTCCAATTTTCCTACTGTCGCAACACTTCCGCTATTGTCCTGTACTATTTTCTCAATCGCTACTATACATTCTGCTGCAGCTGTTAAAGCATCTTTTCTCTCTTTCATCCAGGTCGTTCCTGCATGCCCCGCTTCACCCATGATTGTTACTTCCGCCCATTCTCCACCAGAGATCCCCGTCACGATTCCTACAGCTAAATCTTTATTTTCTAACACTTTTCCCTGCTCAATATGTACTTCAATATAAGCTTTTACGTCATTTTTACCCAACTGGGCTTGTTCTAAGAGGTCTGGATTAATCTGATTAAAATATTCGCCTTCTAGACTGGCTTTCTTCATGGCCTCCAGATAGGAGATTCCATCTTTATCTGTTGCTGCAGCTAAATTTCCCTTTAATTTCGAACCTTCTGTCCCAACCAAAGCGGTACTACCTACAAATGCATAATCAAAACGAGCGCCTTCTTCATCTGTTAAGGATACAACCTTTATTGTTCTTTCAGGTTGAATTCCCTTTTCTTTCAACGTACAAAGCACCTCAACACCCATTAGAACGCCCATGGCGCCATCGAAACGCCCGCCAGAATTTACTGTATCAAGGTGAGAACCAATAAGAATGGCAGGTAATTCGGGATTTTTACCAATTATTTGCCCAAAGATATTCCCAGCTGCGTCCATATAAGGGGATAAATCAGCTTGTTCCAGTAGTTTCAGAAAGAATTTTCGTGCTTCGATATCCTTTTGATCAAATGATGTTCGAGTGACCCCGCCATTGTCTCCTTCCCCTATTTTTCCAAATGCCATTAATCGGTTCCAAAGACGGTTTCCATCTATCGTTAAATTTAAATTCTCCATGAAATTTGCTTCCATAGTATTCAATTCTCCCTTCATTTGAATGTCCAGTATAGAGAAAATCCTGCTGTTTCCTTCCGAAAAAAAGCAGGATTCCTACTCTGTATGTTTTTATTGGCGACGAAAATGAGATATTTTGGCCAAGGTTAAAGGCTTATCTCTCTAATAATTTAAGCACCGATTGAACCATTAATTTGACTCCAATTTTAATGGCATCTTCATCTACCATAAATTTTGGGTGATGCCACCCATATTTAATCCCTTTTTCTTGATTCCCTGAACCAAGCCACACATAGCAGCCAGGTACTTCTTTTTGGTAAAAAGAAAAGTCCTCTCCACCCATGGTTGGTTCTGCCCGTACCGTATTTTCTTTACCAACTATTGTCTCAGCTGCTGACTGAACAATTTCTGCCACCTGGGCATCATTATAGACAGCAGGCAGCAGAAACTCATACTGAATCTCTACTTCCCCACCATGTGCTGCCACGGTATTGGTAACAAGTTGTGTAAATACCTCATATATTTTCTTTCTCACTTGTTCGTTGGAAGTTCTGACCGTTCCTTTGAGAATAGCCTTATCTGGAATGACATTATTTGTCATCCCTGCTTGAAAGGAACCAATGGTAACAACTGCCGATTCCTTAGATGATATCGTACGGCTGACCAATGTTTGCAGCTGACTCACAACTGCACTGCCAATGACGATCGGATCAATGGTTTTCTCTGGAAGCGCAGCATGTCCGCCTTTACCTTTAATGGTAAGGGTAAAATCATCTACACTTGCCATTAAAAATCCTTCCTTCACACCTATCTGACCAACTGGAAGTTCGGGAACATTATGAAGCCCGATAATGGAACTGATCCCTTCCAATAATCCTTGCTGGATCATCGATTCTGCTCCACCTTCAAATTCTTCAGCTGGCTGGAACAAGATCCGAACATTCCCAGGAACTAGATCCTTTATTTCTTCTAAAATAATCGCTGCCCCAAGTGCAATCGTTGTATGAACATCATGGCCGCACATATGACTTACACCATCAATTTTTGAACGAAATGGGACATCTGCTTCTTCTTGAATGGGAAGAGCATCAATATCGGCTCGTATGGCAACCGTTGGTCCCTGTTTGATTCCCTTTACTTCTGCAGCGGTCCCAGTAGCTAAGCTAAGTGGTATTTGTTGAATCCCAAATTCATGTAACCATCCGTTTATTTTTTCGGTAGTTTTAAATTCTTGATTACTAATCTCGGGATACATATGAAGATTTCTTCTTATTTCAACTAATTTAGGAAACCATTGTTCTACTTTATCATCAATAATTGAGGTTATTTCTAATTTTGAATCTTTCAACATGTGGGCTCCTCCTATCTAATATGCCCTAAAAATTCCTTCGTCCGATCATGCTTTGGATTTACAAAAATCTCTTCAGGAATTCCTTGTTCAATAATATTTCCGCCATCCATGAAGATCACCCGGTCTGCTACTTCTTTTGCAAAACCCATTTCATGAGTAACGACGACCATGGTCATACCTTCCTTTGCCAGCTGCTTCATGACCGAAAGTACTTCACCGACAAGTTCCGGATCAAGTGCAGAAGTAGGTTCATCGAACAGCATCACCGTCGGTTCCATGGCTAATGCCCGAGCGATCGCTACGCGCTGCTTTTGCCCTCCGGATAAACGGTTTGGATATTCGTCCGATTTTGCTTCAAGCCCTACTTTTTTAAGAAGCTGGATTCCTTTTTTCTTTGCTTCCGCTTTGGTCATTTTTTTTAATAAAATAGGAGCTTCTAAAATGTTTTGCAAAACGGTCATATGTGGAAAAAGATTAAACTGCTGAAAAACCATTCCAATATCTTGACGAAGTTTATTCAACGCAGCCTCTTTGTTTTCAACCATTTTCCCATTAATCGTAATAATTCCGCCATCAATAGACTCTAAATGATTCATACAACGAAGAAAGGTACTTTTCCCTGATCCGCTAGGTCCGATTATGACCACCACTTCACCTTGCGAGACATGTAAATCGACACCTTTTAAAACTTCTAAATCACCAAATGTTTTAATCACATTATTGCATGTTATCATTCATAAGCACCTACCTTTTTCTCCACTTTCCCAACGATAAATGTCATGATCGTAGTAAGTACTAAATAGATTAAACCAACTAGTAAAAAGATCTCCATATAACGGTACGTACTACTTATTATTTGCTGACCCGTTCTGAGTAAATCGTATAAAGCTATAGTTGATACGAGGGAGGATTCTTTAATTAAGGCAATAAATTCATTTCCTAGTGGGGGCAGCATACGGCGAAACGCTTGTGGTATAATAACTCGTCTCATCGCTTGTCCATAACTTAATCCAAGAGACCTTGCTGCTTCCATTTGTCCCTTATCAATCGACTGAATGGCGCCCCTGGCAATTTCCGCAATATAGGCAGCTGCATTAAGTGACAATGCGATGCAGGCGGAAACAAAAGGCGGCATCGTTAATACGGGGAAAACGGATGGGATCGCGAAATGGATGATAAATAATTGCACTAAAAGAGGAGTTCCTCGAATCACCCAAATATAAAATCTACTAATTTGTGAAAATAGTTTATTACTAGAAACACGGCCGAGACCGATTAGTAATCCTATTATACTTCCGGCTACTATCCCAATAACAGCTATTTCAACGGTTACCAATGCCCCCTGTAATAAGTAGGGAAGATAAGTTAATGCAAATGATAGAAAGTCCTTCATTTCCCTCTCTCCTTTTGAAAAAACATAAAGCAAAAACAAGACGAATAAATCAGCATTCCGATTTATCCGTATCCTATTTATTCTTTAGATTTGTCTGTACCGAACCATTTCTTACTAACTTCTGCGTAGGTTCCATTATCCTTCACGGTTGCGATTGCTTTTTGTAATGCTGCTTCAAGATCGTTATCACCTTTACGTACAGCAATCCCTACTGGAAGACTTTGGAATGAACTACCTACTACATCGAAAGCATCAGGTTTGGAAGTTTTGTAGTAACGGCCAACCGCTTCTGCCACAATAACTCCCTGTAAACGGCCAAGACCTAAGTCATTAAATACATCCGTATAACCATTGTATGTCTTTAATTCTTTTATTCCCTTAATCTCTTTCGCTGCACTTTCACTAGTTGAACCTAGTTGTACACCGACTATTTTTCCAGAAAGATTTTCTTTCGATTGAATCTTTTGAGGATTTCCTGATTTTACTGCAACCACTTGTCCTAATTTCATGTACTCTACAAAATCAACCTTTTGCTTTCTTTCGTCTGTAATATTCATTGATGACATAATGATGTCATATCGTTTAGCGTCTAATCCTGGTAAAATTCCATCCCATGCAGTTGGTATAAATTCTACTTTCACACCAAGCTCTTTTGACATGGCGTTTGCAAGATCAATGTCAAAACCTACTAACTTGTTTTGATCATTACGGTATTCCATTGGTGGAAATGTATCATCCACCGCAATTTTAAGAACGCCTTGCTTTTTTATATTTTCAAATGTATTTCCTTCAGATCCTTTTTGACTCTGGTCACTCTTTGATTGTGCAGGTAATTTAGGCTGAGTACCACATGCAGTTGCCATTAGAGCCACTGCTAAAATCATTAAAATCTGGATGACTTTCTTCATGATGTTATTCCCCCATATCCCACTTTATTTCTTTACTAGTTTATCACAGTAAAGTGTTTATTTATGTAATCCATTGTAATTTTATTCACAAATAAATACAATACCTTCGGGAAATGTTCAAATAATAAAATTTTTTCAATTGTTATGAATATAAAATCCACTGCCTTCAAAGCGGTCGCTAAACAAATGACGGTGCAATTAAAATCCTTCGTCATCTTTTTTAGAGATCAAGAGATTCCTTCAAATACTTCACCTTGTCCTTTACAAGGCTTTATATAAAATACTATAACTTAGCACTTCAACACTATCGTGTTTTCCGGGGTAAAGCGGACTTCCTTTTTTTGAATTTGAGGGCATTTTTTAGCAAAACGGCAAAAAACGCCTTCAAATTCGTTATTTTGAAGGCGTTTTTGCAATTTGAGGTCATTTTGTAGTTTTTTTCGCGTGAAAGAGTAACTCTTTCTAAAATTGAAAGGCATAGGCTTCTGGGTTCCTATTCACTACTTTTCTATATGGTTGAATATGGTTTCTAGTTTTTTCATTTCGCCGCATTTAATAATTAGGCTTACAAAACGTAGCTCATTACATTATGTTTTAATAAGTATAACTCCCCATTTTTTTATAAAGCAGACTTGCACTGCTCATAACCCACAATGATCATTCTTCTAGATTTCATTAATTCCTCTTTATTATGGTTATACCAATCAACACTTTTTCCAGCAATAGTAGGGATATTATCTGTTGTGTCAAGCAAATCGGAAACATAGCTCTCATACTCTAACTCAGTGATTTTCTTTGATTTTAAGCCAATGTTTAGAGCCAATAATACCAGTGTAGCAACAGTTCCAATATATCCTTTTGTTTTTGGTCCTGTATACTATGAGGAGTCTATCACCTTAGAATTATTGGAAAAAGATTTTTATGTAAGCTGCTATCAGATTACACGGGATTTTACACGTCTTGTGGGATGTCCCCCTTATCGCTAACCTCTTCAAAAAAGATTACAACATGCACAGCGCTTGCTTAATATTGGAGTACCTGCACAACAGGCAGCTATTCAGTGTGGTTTTTCCGATTACACTAATTTTTTTCGCCGCTTTAAAAACGTATATGGCATTAGCCCACGGGCTTACTACAAGGAACAAAACAAGAATCTGTAAGAAAAAGAGTGAATGCAAGCATACGATTTATATTCAAAATGTAGAGGAAGAATGAACTCAATGTAGCGTAATTACATATATATATTGAAGTCCTAAAAATGGAGGTATTGCGCTATGCTGAATGAGTTGCTGGATGCGAAATTGTCGATATCACGAATTAAGTCGGAGGTCCTGAATTTAGCTGGGGAGCTGCTGGCGAATGAATCTGCGGAAAGGGGGGATGCAATTAAACGACTGCTCGAAGTCGTGGAGTTTATTGAGAATAGCGACGTTAAGACTAAAGATATCAAATTGTAACACCCCGATGTTAAAAATTGCGCTAATTTGAAACGTCAATACCCAAATGAAAAATGACCGGGCCTGGGGGTCTGGTCATTTCCGTTGAATTTTGTCGAATAATATTTTCACAGAAAGATAAATTGTCATCACCAACCGAAATGGCAAGGAAAAATATAGTAATATGGTCAACAAAAGTGGAGTGCCTTATATAAGCTTCCATGATTTGAGGCATACACATCCCACCTTGTTGTTACAACAGGGTGTACATCCTAAAGTGGTATCCGAGAGATTGGGGCATTCAACATCTGGAATCACAATGGACACATACCCTCATGTTTTACCGAATATACAAAAAGAAGCTGCCCAACTACTTGAGCAACTAAGTAAAGAATATATATTAATTTATAATTGTCGTGACCAATTTGTGACCAAAGGCGTTTTTTTCACTTTATACTGTACTAACATTCCCCTTATTAACTTCATTAAATCCCTTATATTCCAAGGGTTGGCGGGACTGCGTGGGAATCGAACCCACCAGACCTGGTACGCAGGTCTCAAGCAGATTTGAAGACAGCTGGCCTAGTTTTTTAAATATCTTGATGTGCTCTGAAGTATTGATTAACAAGATTTCTTGATTTAGAGTGTTATCTTGTAATTTATTATTTAAAATCAAGACACGTATTACCTCATAAAAAATTCCCGGTATTATATTTATTTCGTAATGGTCCAGATTATTGCTTAATTTAGGTTAATTAATGTACCAAGGTGAACAATCCAGGATGGATTTACTCCTACTTTGTCTTCATCTTTTAACCCCTTAAGAATCGCAACCCATTGACCTGTTTTTTGACCAGTTTCTACCTTTTGTTTATGTAGAATTCCTTTCTTTTGTACCATTACATAAGTCGATTTTCCAATCCCTATGATACTCGTTTCAGGAACTGCTAGCAATTGTTTTGACTGCACAACTACGTCCAGTGAGGTAGAGTAGCCAGGATATAGTCCTTTTTGTGTATCAAGACTTGCTTTAAAAGAATAGTATGGAATAGGGTCATGTTGTGAATCTTTATCCTTATTAACCGGTGCTTTATATGTAGGATAATCACTTACCTCCGTTATTTTCCCGTTCCAATTCTTATTGGCAACTACATTAGAAGTTACTGTTATAGGTTGGCCTGGTGTAATTTTAGCTTTTTCTGCTTCTGTTAGTTTTCCTTCAATTCTAAACGGATCATTAGAGGCGATTTCCATGATGGCTATTTGCTGATTTTCTTTTGCTTGGAAACCTTGCCCTACATTTTGGTTCAAGTTAACAATCACACCTGCAGTGTTGCTAGAGACAATTAATGAATCGAGCTCGGCTTTGAGCTTTTCAGCCTCCAACGTATATTTTTCTACCTTTAATTCTGCCGCACGGGAGTCAGCTTTTGCTGTATTTAGTTCAGCATTAAGTGACAGTATCGTATTATCAGCTATATTATCTGGTTCAACTACATCAGTTAGATTGGTTGTAAGGGTGGTATTGGTTGTGTCACTTGTACCAGGTGTAGTAGTAGACTCAGCTTCCAGTAAATCCTGTTCTAACGAAGTGATTTGCTCTTTCAGTTGTTTCGCACTCGTTTCTGCTAATTGTTTATTTATTTCTGCTTGTCCTAGTTCTGCCTTTAATGCTGAGCCTTCATAAGAAAAGAGCTGTTGTCCTTTAGCAACAGTTTCCCCTTCTTTTACAAAAATCTCTTTTATCGATCCTTTTGATGCATTTACATAAATCGCTTCAGTATGACTTTGTACAACACGAGCCGACACTGTTTTTGTTTTAATGAAGGTTTTTTCTGTTGGATGAATAAATACTAACTTCTTTAAATCCCTTTTATTCCATTCCATTATGGCTAAACTTAACATAACAAAAATGAGTATAAGAACAAGGATTCCAAGTAAAATCAATTTCTTCTGACGCGGGGTACGTGCTTGTTCATTTTCTGTACCAATTCTCTTTGCTGTTTCCATAACCCTACCCTTTCTAACTAGATTAATAGCGATTTTTGCATTAAACTGTAAAACTAATTACTCCTATATTGTCTATTTTTTACAAGTAAGTTTCAAGGGATATTTTAGAAAATTAAATAAGATTTAGGCAAAAATTCGTAAATGGCACTTTTAAGGCACTGGCCAAAAAAAAAGACCGAGTGCACTCTGGTCTTTGTACAATAGGAATTCGTTAGAATCCTTGATATAACTGAATTGGCCGGATTGCGTGGGAATCGAACCCACCAGACATTTTCAAATCATCAACGTTATCCCGTTCATTTTCTATTAAACTATAAAGTTCTTTTGAATCATTCCGCCGAAGAGTCAGGAATTGGAAATAGTTCTGATAACCTTATTACTTTTCCATTAACATCTTTAAATACAATGTGATCACGTGTGAATTTACGGGGGCTATCAATGCCACAAGCTGCAGCTAAGGCAAACAAACCATGACGTACATTAATGATATAGTTCATGACTCGCCATTTCTTCTCCTCTGGCACAAGTGCTTCTTGATATTTTGGGTCAGTGGTCGTTACGCCCGTAGGACATTTACCAGTATGGCATTGAAGAGCCATAATACAGCCGTTAGCAATCATAAATCCTCGTGCAGAGTTCACGGCATCTGCACCAATCGCAAGGGCAATGGCAATTTTATCGGCTGAAATTAACTTTCCTGAAGCAAAGATTTTCAGCTTATTTCTTATACCAAACTGATAGGCCTTATCAATAACGGCAATTAAAGCAGGATATAAAGGAAGCCCCATTGTATCTGCCATTGATTTGTAAGTGGCGCCTGTTCCACCTTCTCCGCCATCAACCGTAATAAAGTCCGGATAAATCCTAAGATGATTCATTGCCTCGAAAAATTCATCCAAGCTGGATGGATATCCAACGACCATTTTGATTCCGACAGGTTTTCCACCTTCATCTTGCAGCATTTTGATAAACTGCAACGTTTCAAGCGCATTATGCAAAAATGGAAAGCGATTGGGTGAATTAATGGTCTGCCCCAATGGAACCTTACGAATATTTGCTACCTTCGTTGTAACCTTCGACCCCTCCAGATGTCCGCCACGAATCTTTGCCCCTTGACCGAATTTAAGCTCAAATGCTTTTATATTCGGTTCCTGGGCTTTTCTATTAAATTCGTCAATAGAAAAATTCCCCTCATCATCACGAAAACCAAATAAACCAGGGCCAATTTGAGCGACCACATCTACGCCACTTTCTAAATGCTCTAGTGCAACTCCGCCCTCCCCTGTATTAATCCATGAACCGCCTGCCATACGGCTCCCTTGACCTGTTGAAAGGATATAGTTTTCGCCAACTGCTCCATAGGATGTGGCAGAGGCACCAAATGGACCTCGAAGTCTCCATGGGATTTTCCGATCACTGCCAACGATTATCGTTTCTTCTTCATGGTATAGCCAACGTGTTGTTTGGTCCTTTTCCAGCTGTTCGTGACGCGTAAACAATCCTTCATGATCAATTTTATATTTCATGGAGTGGACTTTTTCTTGATTGTCGACGCTTAATTCTTCATTTAATAGGGGAAACAAACCATTCGCAATATAATACCCTTGCTTCTCAAAGTCACGTTTGGAACCAAAGCTTAAAAGATCACTTCGATATTTGGCCGAAAAAACAATCCCTAAAAAATCTGTTCGTGAAAATGGTTTGCCACTATTGTCATCATCAAACCAATATTGTCTGAATTCCGGGCCAATCTTTTCTAATAAGTAGCGCATCCATCCCAAATAAGGGTGTGCTCTAATAATTGAATGCTGTGGTTTCTTTGCCAAAATATGTAACCATAAAAGCAAGGCAATGGGTCCTACAATAAACACAATCAATAGAAAAATAAAAATAGTCCAAACCATCTAACTATCCCACCTTTTCTAACTAATATGGTGACAAGATCTGCAGTTCTGATGCTGGGCGGCTATTTTTTCATTACTATTATGTTTATTTAGAACTTTTATTTATATTGCCTGATATTTATCTCCAAATTGGATTTCATTAAAACTGTCTCTTCTTAATATGAAAAAAAGACCAGGCATTGCTTGATTTTTGTATATAAGGACTTCAGCATGTATTCAGTTGGCGGGACCTCCTAGGAGTCGAACCTAGCAAAATAAAATAGATAAAAAAATAAGCCAAATTGCAAAAAACGGCTTCAAATTATTAATTTGATAGCTAAAAATGGACTTTAAGCCTAAAAAATGGCCTCAAATTCGATTTTTTGTGATTCGAATTCCTTAGCCATAAAAGATATCTTAGAAATGTCAGAAATGTGGATTACCCCGTTATCTGGCCAAGATCAATGGGATAAGGTGGCTCAGGTAATATGAATTTAAAATCTGGCAATATCGAGGGATTTGAGCAGTATTCTCAATTTAAAAATTTAGTGGAGTTTAACCACCATATGGAAATGTGGCTGCTCGATTATAAGAAGGATTTTACAAAGGGTGAATTAATTGGATTAAAAAGATTAGTGCGGTTCTCTGCAAAGATCCCTGGTGTTTGTAATGCTAAAATTGGAACCATATTAAAAGCGATTAATCAACCACATAAAGATAACATCCTTTCACGGTCGACTTTTAAACGGATGATTCTTAAAGGGAAGAAAATTGGAATTTTCACTGTCTTTGAAACCGAAAGAAGCAATGGTTCTCAGTCCAGCAATCTCTATGTATTTAATCGTTTCCCTGCTTGTGAACCACCCAAACAAGAAAGCATGAGCCGCCCTAAAGAAACTATTAATCTTTTAAAAACTGAAAAAGATCAAAAGATAAATAAACGTAAAGAGGAACCGTCCAAATTGGATTACACGTATGTGAGCAACCGTGTTCCACAGCCTTTCGTGGAAATCGTTAAATGCTTCTTTCCAGATGCAAAGGTGATTGAAGAATATTGGCATATGGCCCAAATCATTGCCTATGGCTATGAACTAGGGCATGAAATTGAACTAATTGTAAACCTTGCCATCCAATCCTTTAGGCAGTTAATTAGAAAGCTAAAGTTTACAAATGCTATAAAAAACCCGATTGCTTACTTCTATGGAATCTTAAAAGAGAAATTTTTTCAGTATTACGAGGAGGGGCTAAATGAAATGCACGAAACAGGACTTATTCAACCTAAACCAATTTGTTTTGAGTTTAATGGTGAAAAAATGGAATGGGATTGGTTGAATCCTTAAACTTCATATGGGGGAAAAGGTGGCAAATAAATCCACACTGACAACTAATAACAGGTTCAAATGATTATAATTGATCAAAGCAGCAGGCGTCTGAGGCAAACTATGCAGGGATTATAGTGCACCTTCTCAAGCAAAGCCACATTTGGGGAAATTTAATTACGATCTCCCCCTGCAAAAATACAGTAACTTTATGAAAAGATGCACACATTTCATCCACTGCTTATTTAAAGCATCTGTTTGGAGCATGTTTGTCATAACAGTATTTTTCTCTTCAATACTTTCAGTAATTTTGGTTTATTAGCGGAAAAAGTTCGTTTTGGCAAGGTCAATGAGCTCGTTGCCGTGACCGTTCAAAACGGCTTTCATCATCCAAAGGCTAAAACCATGAGCCTGTTCAAATGTGATTTTTGGTGGAAAGGCCAATTCCTGGCGGTTCACAACAACATCAAGCAACACGGGTCCGTCATGTTGAAGAGCACGCTGAATCGCTTCCTCCAGTTCAGCTGGGTCCTCCACCCGAATTCCTTCCATGCCTACCGCTTTGGCGACATCGGCAAAGTTAGGGTTATCAAGAGCGGTACCTGTTTCCAGGAAGCCCTGTGCTTTCATTTCAAGCTCGACGAAACTAAGCGCACCGTTGTTGAATACGACTACCTTTACGGGTAACTTATGCTGCCTTAGTGTTAGAAGATCGCCCATCAGCATGGCAAGCCCTCCGTCGCCAGAAAGGGAGATGACCTGGCGGCCTGGCTGGGCAAGCTGTGCTCCAATGGCCTGTGGCAGGGCGTTTGCCATCGTTCCGTGATTAAAAGAACCTAACAACCGCCTTTGTCCATTCATTTGCAGATAACGAGCGGCCCAAAGTGTTGGGGTTCCTACATCGCATGTAAAAACGGCGTTCTCACTTGCCAGATCACTGACGGCTTTTGTGAGATATTGAGGATGAATGGGTTTGTGGCCTGGTTTTCCGGTTGCAAGATCGTCCAGATCATCGCGGATTTTGCGATAGTGGTCGGTAAATGTCTTCAGGTGGCTTCCATCATGAGGCTCTGTCAGAAAAGGCAGCAGTGCCTCAATCGTTGCCTTCACATCACCGCAGAGCCCGTAGGAGAGGTTGGTTCGGCGTCCGAGATGTCCTGGGTCAATATCGACCTGCAAAATGGTGGCATCTTTTGGATAGAATTGCCTATATGGAAAATCGGTACCAAGCATCAGCAGTACATCGCATTCCTTAACCGCATGATAGCCTGATGAATACCCGATAAGGCCTGTTAGTCCGACATAGTACGGATTATCATACTCCAGGTGTTCTTTACCTCGCAACGCAATGACCATAGGTGATTGCAGTTTTTCGCAAAGCTGCATGAGCTGCGTATGAGCCCCCGCACAGCCGGCTCCGCATAGCAAGGTGATGCGCTTGCCGCGGTTCAAGTAGTCCGCCAGCTGCTTTAACTCAGTTTCCGAAGGACGGATTACAGGCTGTGTCACATGAAGGACATGTTCAGGTACAGGGGTCTCGTCTGCTTCATAGCCAGCCACGTCCCCAGGCAGAACAAGAACGGACACACCTTTACGCGAAACTGCATTCTGCATGGCAACCAGTACAGAGCGAGGCATTTGGTGAGCGGTCGTCACTACCTCGCAGTAGTAGCTGCAGTCCTTAAATAGATGATCGGGGCGTGTTTCTTGAAAAAAGTTGGTGCCGATTTCGTAGCTTGGAATGTGGGCTGCAATGGCAAGCACAGGGACCCGGTTGCGATGACAGTCGTACAAGCCATTGATGAGGTGCATATTACCGGGACCACTGCTTCCGGCGCACACAGCGATACTTCCGGTCATATCCGCATCGGCACCGGCTGCAAATGCTGCCACCTCTTCATGGCGGACATGAATCCATTCAATTTTCTCTGAACGTCGGATGGAATCAATGACGGCATTCAGTGAGTCTCCTATGATACCATAAACCCTTTTCACACCTGCATTTAACAAGGCTTCAACGAGTGAATCCGCAATGGTTCTCTTCATTCTATTTCTCCTTCGTTATTTCCCCTTGGTATTTTTTGTATTTTCCCCTTTGTTATTGGGTTTTATTCTGAATCAAAGGAATGTCGTGATTGTTCTATTGTTACCTCTACAAAGTTGAATCTGTAGACTGAAAAAATTAGGCTATTCTACTTGACAACAAACACCCTTACCAAAAGATATCGTCCATAGGTGGAATCGGTTGATTTTCGATTTCTTTTACTGCCTCCGTTATGTCTACTGTTCCATTCACCATTACCTCTTCAATTACCGTTTTACGATATCCTGTTTCGCGTTTAATGCTTTGTATGTAACGATGGGCAACGTTTGGAACTTCTTTTTTATTCCTCGCTGAAAATCTTCCTCTAGCGGATAATCCTACATCTTCAATCCTGAGGTGCACTTCAAGGTTAAACTGCATGATTGATCACCCTCCTTTTCATTTCTATTTTTATTATAGAACATTCGTTCCTATATATGTATAAAAAAAGGACTGAAGTATACTCCAATCCTGACACTACTATTATGGTTAAGAATCTAAAAAAAACGAACGGAACCAGTATCACCTGATTCCGTTCGCAATATTTCATTTAAAATGGGGACACTGTTACTGTTCCACCGTCACCCCATCAAGATTCTTTGACCCAAATTGATCAAGCAATGCACGCACTTCATCTGTTGACTCTGTGCCCATTAATTGATTTCTTAATTCACTTGCCCCTCGAAACCCACGGACATAGATCTTAAAAAAGCGATGAAGAGCTTTGAACGGACGTAGCTCTAAATTTGAATATTTATCATGGAGATCCAGATGCAACCTTAAGAGATCAAGCAATTCCTTACTACTATGATCTTTCGGTTCTTTTTCAAAGGCAAATGGATTGCTGAAAATACCACGCCCAATCATAACCCCATCAACACCGTATTGATGAGCGAGCTTTAAGCCAGTTTGACGATCAGGAATATCCCCATTGATCGTCAAGAGTGTATCTGGTGCCGTCTTGTCACGAAGTTTCTTAATCTCCGGGATTAGTTCCCAATGAGCATCTACTTTGCTCATTTCATTTCTTGTACGCAGATGGATGGAAAGATTAACTATGTCTTGTTTCAATATGTGTGTCAGCCAGTCGTGCCATTCGTCTATATCTGTGAAACCAAGCCTTGTCTTTACACTTACAGGCAATCCTCCTGCTTTTGCTGCTTGTATTAAATCTGCCGCCACTTCTGGACGACGGATCAGGCCGCTTCCCTTCCCATGCTGTGTCACATTAGGTACAGGACAGCCCATATTGATATCCACACCCCTAAACCCAAGTTTCGCCATACCGATACTCATTTGCCGAAAGTATTCAGGTTTATCTCCCCAAATATGGGCTACAATTGGTTGTTCATCCTCTGTAAAAGTCAAACGCCCTCGCACACTTTTGTGCCCCTCTGGGTGACAATAACTCTCCGTGTTTGTAAACTCTGTAAAAAACACATCGGGTCTGGCTGCCGCGCTTACTACATGGCGAAAAACAACATCCGTCACTTCTTCCATTGGTGCCAGTATAAAAAAAGGTCGTGGTAAATCACGCCAAAAATTATCTTTCATATTCAAATTCCAATCCTCTCATTATGGGATATCAAGCCAACCCCTTATCCCAAACTTAAAAAGCAAACTGTCCCTGCTTCTTTTACACTTATACCATGCTTCATCACTTTTTATCAAATCGGAAATGTTTATTTTAACTTCACAATCTCTGTACAACCAAAATATCCCCTCTTAATATCCACCCCATCAAACCGCATTCAACCATGAATATGGGTATCTTTGTTGCAGACGGATAAAAGTAGGCAAGCAAACTTCTACACCCATCTATGTCTCATGCTGCTGTGCAGAAAGATATAATGATTGAAAATTCTTTCTTTTATGAATATAGTGAAGATAAGTAAAAAGTAAAAATGGAGTGGGACTCATGGAGAAGAAAAGAAATTGGGCAGGTAATTATCAATATAGTACGAATAACTGGCATGAACCTGAATCGGTTGAAGAAGTTCAACAATTGGTTTCCAGTTTAAAAAAACTTCGTGTGGTCGGATCGCGGCACTCGTTTAATAGTATCGCAGATTCTACTGAAAATATGGTTTCATTAAAGAAGCTCAACAAGGTATTATCTATTGATCATGAAAAGCAAACGGTAACCGTGGAAGCAGGGATCAAGTATGGGGATCTTTGTCCTGTACTTCAGCAAAATAGCTTTGCCTTACATAACCTTGCATCCCTTCCGCACATATCGGTGGCTGGGGCTATTGCCACAGCCACACATGGTTCAGGGAATGGCAATCAAAATTTAGCTGGAGCGATACGTGCGATGGAAGTTGTCATTGCTGATGGTAGTATTGTCACTTTTTCAAAAGAAAAATCGGAAGAAGAATTACATGGCGCAGTTGTTGGACTAGGTGGATTAGGTGTCGTCACAAAGCTTACACTAGATGTCCATCCAAGTCATCAAATGAGGCAGAATGTTTACGAGAACCTTCCGTTAGCACAACTAGAACACAATTTTGAAACCGTTTTTTCTAGAGCCTATAGCGTAAGTTTGTTTACGGATTGGCAGGATGAAACGTTTAACCAGGCTTGGCTGAAGAGCAAAGTAACGGATGATCAGGCCTTTTCGTTGGGAGAGGATTTTTATGGAGCAAAAGCGGCCAAAGAGAATCTCCATCCGGTACCGGGGGTTGGATGTGAGAATTGTACAGCCCAGTTAGGGGTGCCAGGGGATTGGCTTGATCGCATGCCACACTTCCGAATGGATTTTACCCCAAGTAAAGGGCAAGAGCTGCAAAGTGAATATATTATGGCACGCGAGTATGCCTATGACGCTCTTTGTGCGATTAGTGAAATCCGTGAACACATCGCGCCGCATCTATTTATATCCGAAGTGCGGACCATTGCGCAGGACGAGCTTTGGTTAAGCCCATCCTATAAGCAGGATTCGGTTGCCATTCACTTCACGTGGCAGGATAAATGGGACGATGTTCAGAAGGTGCTGCCACTTATCGAAGCCCAGCTTGAACCTTTTCAAGCCAAGCCACATTGGGGAAAATTGTTTACTACTTCACCTGCAAAAATACAGTCACTTTATGAAAAGATGCCTGCCTTTCAGCAGCTGCTTTTGAAGTATGATCCGAATGGTAAGTTTCACAATACCTTTTTGAATCAATATATATTTTTTAATGAGGTTGAGTGAAAGCGAAATAACAGTTTGAATATAAGGGCTTCTTGCGAATGGATGCAAGAGGCCTGTTACTATCTCATATTAGAGAAATTATTAACGTATTTTTTATCATTCAATAATTATCTATCTACCTAATACTCCGATGGTTTCTTTTTATAAGATTTTAATCTTTCATATTCTTCCATGGTAATCGGCAAAATGGTACCATGTTTATAGCCATATGGGAACTTAAAGGATTGATCCGAACGAATGAATGTTCCTTTTGATAATTGTTCCGCGATGAATGGAACATAACCTTGTTCTTCTGCGGAAACTCCATAAAAATCCAGGAATAAGCACCATCTGCCATCTTCCAATTTAAAGGCTGTTGGAGCTTCATATTGTCCTTCTTGCAGTGATTCCATGCTTTGATCAAAGTCTTCTATCTTCTTAAACGGTCCAGTGATACTCTCTGACTCCATAAGAATGATTCTAGCTGGATTCTTTTCACTCTTTAAGAATAAATAATACTTTCCATCTTCTTCATACATGGCAGAATCAATAACTCCACTGTCTTCTTTTTGATACAAAACTTCCGCCTTTGTAAAACGGACAAAATCTTTAGTTCTTGAATAATAAATTCCTTTTTCTCCATAGTTATTGGAGCTATGGGAGGATGACCAGTGAATGACGTAATCATCATTTTTCCGATCATAAATAATATCCGGTGCCCACAAACAGCCGAAATCCTCATCGCCCAATTGGATCATTCTCTGCTCTGACCAATGAATCAAATCATCAGACTCCCAAAGAACCAGACATTTGCTTCCGTTTCTGCTGATTTCATCCCATGAATGTTGATATTGATTCAACATACCGTAAGCCAAACTTAGGTCTGTTGCTAGAATAATAAATCTGCCTTCTATTGTCCTAGTAATCGTAAAATCTCTAACGCCCTTATCACCATAGTAACTCCATAAAACAGGATTTCCGTCATTCACTTCTTCCCATAGGAAGCCATCCTTACTAACTCCAAAATAAACCTGTTCTCCATCCGGTGTTCACTTTTCCTTAAAGTGTACAAATAGGTAAGCCTGCATGATTTCTCATCCCTTCAAAGATAACTTTTATAAGTTCCCTTTTTACTTAAAATTTACAGATAAAAAAAGAATCAATGACAGAGGGTTTCAAGAAGATCTTTTAAAAGAACTGAGAGCTTCAAAATGTTAAATGCGTGAACCTTTCTATGTAAATGAGACGACTTTTACCCACCAAGTAACAACTTAAAGGTTCAGATTCTTACAATTCTCTTATCATTTTAAAATAACACACTACAAAAATCTTTCTAGATTACATTCCCCTCTTCTAAAAAAGTTCCACGTAAAACGGTGAAGTCCTTCTTTCAATATTAAAGCTTAGATCATTCTCCTCTGGTTTAAAACGTGTGATAAAATAAAATTAAAAAAATAAGGCAGCTAATACAAATGTGATAGATTCCCCATTTGTTAGATGTGTCATTTTAAACCGAGAAGATGTACCTGCATTTTCAGAATATCCATTTCATCTCCCAAGTATAAGGACTCTTAATCAGCTTACATTTCATCCCAAGGTTACTTTTACCTTATTGGTGAGAACGGGATGGGAAAATCTACTGATGTTTTTAACTTTGCCACACTGCCTTTCTATTGGGGAGTATTTCCTGACTATTGGGGTGGATTTGAGCCTGAAAAAGGAAAACCACGGACAAAAGAATTAAAGGCTGCTGCACAATGGTTAAAAGATAGAAGCGTAACTGTTAAAGGGCATCCTCTTGTCTGGCACACAGCAACGGCTCCATGGCTTCTGGATATGAGCAATGAGCAAATCCTGAAAGCACAGTTGGCAAGAATTGAACGTGAAGTATCAGACTTCAAAGGATTAATCGATATGCGGGATGTCATCAATGAAGTGGTGATCATGCCCATCTATGATAAGTATGACAACGGCATTACTAGAATCTGTACATTTTCAACATGATGAGAAGATACAACTGTGTGGGCAAATTTTTCAGCATCAATCGTCAGTTTCTTAAGCTCTTTATCCATGGTCAACTCTCTTTCATATTAATAAGTCCGGTAGCTACCTGTCTCTCATTTCTAAAGCTTTAATCACTTCAGCATATCTCTTTTCATCCAGTTCATAGAGATTAATTACTAATAAGGATACGGCTAATAATATAGCAGGGATGACTGCTGTTGTAATTAATATCCCTGTTAAAGCATGCGGTGTTTGAGAATGACCGGCCACATATCCAAATTGTTGAAGAACCAATCCCGGTACAATTCCACCCAACGCCATTCCGAATTTAAAGAAGAAACCAATCATGGCGTATATTAATCCCCCCAAACGCTTACCTGTTTTGTAATCACCATACTCAATTGTTTCAGGAATAAGCGCCCACATAAAACCACCGGCAACGAGGCTGCCTACTGCAGCTAATAATCGCGCAATTAAAATGAGGGAAATCGCTGTAGCCGGAATGACTAGTAATGCCAGAGTTGCAGCGATCGTTATCGTTAATGATACTCTCATTAAATTCTTTTTCCCCAGTTTTTTATTCAGAACAGGAAGAAACGGCATGAGGATTAATGCAGGCAGACTGCCTAACAATCCGTACCATTTCACCAAATCAGGACGTCCTACATTATAGGTAACATAATATATCCCAACTGAATTACTAATGGAGTTAATCCCAAAGATGAGAATAAAAAAGACACATAGAACAACAAATGGACGATTTACTCTAAATTGTTCAAAGATGTCTGCAAACTTAATATTGCCGTGGACTTCTTTTACTTTTACACGTTCCTTTGTATTCTTAAAGCAGAAAATTAATAGCAGGGCACCTGCTACACCCATAATGGTCATTGTGATTTGCCAGCCTATTTTTGTTGAATCGACTGTCCTGCCAATGGCACCCGCTAATAGTGGAACACCGAACGAAACGATTACACCGCCAAGATTCGCAAAAAACATCCGTACGGAAGTTAAATCAACAACTTCTTTACTATCCCGTGTAATAGCGGATGTAAGTGCACCATACGGAACGTTAATAAAAGTATAGGTGATCGATAAGCCAATATAGGTAATATAGGCATAAATGAGTTTACCTCCACCTGAAAATTGAGGAGTCGTAAAACAAAGTATGGCTAATAACGCAAATGGAAATGCACCATATAATAGGTAGGGTCTAAATTTACCGAACCTTGAAATGGTTTTATCAACAAGCGTACCGATAAATGGATCACTAATCGCATCGATTCCCCGAACAATTAAAAACATTGTCCCTGCTGCAGCTGCGGAAATGCCGAACACATCTGTATAAAAGAACAGAAGATAGGTCGAAACAGTTTGGTAAATTAAATTACATGCAAGGTCACCGGAAGCATATCCAATTTTCTCTTTAAAGTAAATTTTCTCGCTTGAATTATTGCTGTTATAGACTTCCTTTTCCTTCAGAGCCATCTTCACCAATCCTTGTGGTAGAATCAAATTTTACATTCTAAAGTCTTTTAACTGATATCCAACGCTTTAGTTTCCGTATAAATATATTGATAAATAGCAAATAGTTTTTTCTTTAAATCAGCTAAGACTATATCCCCCGCTAATGTCCCACCCATGGTATAGTAGGAGTTTTCCTCGCTATGGCTGAAATAATGTACTTTTCCTTCATTATCAAGTTCATTTCTCTCTTCATAAGAAAGAATGACTCCGGAAGTACCGATACTGCATTATGTTTTTCCGACTTGTAATATTTCAGCACAAATTGCACCGCTGGCATTATCCGCACCACTCTTAGTCGCTCTGTTTTACCAGGTTAGTCTTTAATTTCAGTTACCCCTAGTGCATGTGGTATACATGCATATGTTAATCCCAGGACATGATAATATTGGTCTTTATGAGTCGATTCAAAATACATAATTCAAAGGAGAATAGAAAATGGCAAAAATCGTAAAACCAAATGAACCTTTGGTTGAACATATTTATACTGCAGATCCTTCTGCACATGTATTTGAAGGGAAGCTTTATATTTATCCTTCCCATGATATTGATCATGATGGACCTACAAATGATAATGGTGATCAATATGCAATGGAAGATTATCATATTTTGTCGATAGATAATTTCAATTCTCCATGCGTAGACCATGGCGAAGCACTTCACGTTCGAGATGTACCTTGGGCTAGTAAGCAGATGTGGGCACCCGATGTTGCTTTTAAAAATAACCAGTATTATTTATATTTCCCAGCAAGAGATAAGGATGGTATCTTTCGAATCGGAGTTGCGACTAGCTCGAATCCTGCCGGACCATTCAAAGCTGAAGAAAATTACATTCCAGGTAGCTTTAGCATTGATCCCGCTGTTTTTGTGAATGACGACAACCGAGCATATATGTATTTTGGCGGACTTTGGGGCGGACAATTAGAAAAATGGCAGACAGGTACATTTTTTCCTGATGAAGAGGGTCCTGATCCGTCACAACCGGCGTTAGGACCAATGGCAGCAGAATTAACTGAGGACATGCTTAGTTTTAAGGACAAACCTCAAGAAATATTAATTGTAGACGAGAATGGCAAGCCCATTCTTGCTGGAGATGAGGAAAGAAGATATTTTGAGGGCCCATGGGTACATAAATACAGTGGAGAATATTATCTTTCTTATTCAACTGGTACAACCCATAGTATTGTTTATGGAATCAGCGAAAATCCTCAAGGTCCATACGTTTTCAGAGGGAAAATCCTGACCCCTGTTATCGGCTGGACCACCCATCATTCGATTGTGCAATTCGAGAATAAATGGTATTTATTTTATCATGACTGTTCCCTGTCCGATGGGGTTGACCACAAACGCTGTGTAAAATATACCGAACTAAAATACAATGAAGACGGAACGATTCAAACGATCGATCCTTACCCAAACTGAGCATAGATGCTAAAAAAGACCTTGAAAAGGCTTATTAGCTTCCAAGGTCTTTTTTACTAAGACTGCTGCCTGAAAGTGGGTAGCCCCTTTCATAAAACAAACTTCATTTTTTCCAACCGTTCCCCACTATTTCGCTCCCAAACTATGTTTTCATTCCGAATACATTTTATAGTTGGTTTTGCAACAGGTCTCAAATCTTTATCCTTTATTCATTCACAATCTTGGATTCCTCAAGGAATTTTTTTATCATAAACGAAGCAGCTCCGAGGACGGCGGCATTTCTGTTGAGCTGGGAGATGAAAATCTCACTTTTTAGCGGTATATACCTTGATATCCTATTTGAAACCGCCTTTTTTATCGACTTTAATATGATTGGATTAGCCTCAATCAAGTTACTTCTCAAGATAATCGAGTCAGGGTTAAAAGTATTAATCAAGTTCGTTAAACCAATTCCAAAATAATACCCAAATTTTTCTATTTCCATCAATATATCCCCATCATTTTCCTGAATCATCTTATTGGCCTTTTCAAGTGTCAGTTCCCTTCCATTTTTTATTCTGGAAAGATTAGTGAAAAATGCACATTCAGATGCATACAGCTCCCAACATCCTTGGTTTCCGCAGCCGCATTTTTTTCCATTGAATTCAATGGTCATATGCCCCATTTCTCCAGAAACTCCATCCGATCCGCGGTAAAGCTGGTTATTTACCATGATCGCGAGTCCAATACCAGTTCCTACGCTTATATAAATGCTGTTATCGGAATTCTTAATGACACCATACAATTTCTCCCCAAATGCTCCGGCATTTGCTTCATTATCCATAAAAACAGGAAAGTTAAAATGATCTTCTAGCAAACTCTTTATGTTAACTTTGTCCCAATTTGAATGGGGCGTATATACTACCGTTTGATTCTCATTAACAAATCCATGAACCCCTACCCCGATACCAATAATGCCATATGGAGATTCCGGTGATCGATTAGTCACTAGCCTAATTCTATCAATTAAAATCAATTGAAGCGCTTCCATTGACTCGTTTACAAATTCAAAGTAATCAGAGAAAAGCATATTCCCCTCTAAATCAATTAAAATCGTTTGAATATAATTGGCAGCAAGTTCAACTCCGATCGAATAGCCGGCATTTTTATTAAAAACTAGCAATATAGGTTTTCGGCCTCCGTTCGACACTCCCACCCCAATTTCGGAAACGAGATGTTTTTCAATTAATGTATTCGTTTGCAAAGAAACGGTTGCTTTGTTCAGATTCGTTAATTCCGAGAGTTTTGCCCTGGAGATTGGGTAATGTTTCATAATATTACTCAAAATAACTTTTTGACTATGTATTTTACTTTCATTTTGATCTGCTAGTTTCACTTATTCTCCTCATCTCTTTATTTGTTTATCCTATCAAACTAACTGCCGATTCCTTTATTTTAATTATTATTTTATTATATCGTAAAAATTTATAAATTTGTATATTGTTCAATTAAAAAAGATGTGTTAGTATAAACACACATATTAGTTTATCCAATAGACAAACTAAGTTGAAAGTGATTTTGTTTTTTTTTACTAAAGTGTAGACGGTTTCAGAGTTAAATTACTAGTTAAAGAGGTGAAATACGGCTTTAAAGGAAGGGGAAATGCAACATATTTACCTTTTAGATGATTTTAAGTTTTGTTTAGGATGATTGAATAAAATATCTTCTTTGTTTATTCAGACAAACAAACTAAGCAGGTAAATGATTGTTTTTTCATTCCTTATATTGAAAGACTTCTAGTTAGTTACTGAATGTAATGGTTCACTTAATAAAGTATTCACCTATTCTTATGGGAGTTGCTTAAAATTTTTCACCATTGCTGAAAGCGGTTAACCCTCATTATGGGTCTATAAAAAATCGATTAGCTCATTTTTTTAAATAGATTTTTTTAAATGTCTATTATGTAAGCGGATAAATCGATTGAAAATTTAACTGTAAAGGAGATTTATGACATGGCTTTAATGGAATCAACCGTTAAACAAATGAACAAAAACACACAAAACATTCAACAAAACGAGTACCATAAGCTCAGCCTTTCTGAACGGATCGGTTACGGTCTTGGGGACTTTGCCCAAAACCTAGTATTTGGTACAGTCGGAGGATTCCTGGCTCTCTATCTGACTACCGTAAATGCTATTGGTACAGCAGCAGCTGGGTTCATCTTCTTGTTTGTCCGAATTGTCAACGTATTCTGGGATCCGATGGTTGGTACTTACGTCGATAAACATACATTCAAGAACGGTAAATATCGTCCTTGGCTTCTGATTGCAGGTGTTCCACTTGTTATCTTAGCAGCGATGCTCTTTGTTCCAATTCCAGCCATTCGTGGTTCAGTGCCAATCGCCTTTATCACGTACTTTTTGCTCGACTTGGTTTATTCTGTCGTTAACATTCCCTACGGTTCATTGAATGCTTCACTCACACGTGACCCTGAATCCGTAGATAAAATCACAACCACTCGTATGATGCTGGCTAACATTGCTAATCTCTTGGTTTACACACTGTTTCCAATGTTTGTCCAAATGGCAGCACCAAAAGACCGCTCAATGAAAGACACAGGTTTCTTTGGTCTCAAGATCAACATGGGTACTTATACAGATGCATCTGCAAGTCACGCTTGGTTTGGGGTTTATATGGTTTACATGATACTTGGCGCTTTGGCTTTGTTCTTCTGCTACCGTCTCACAAAAGAACGCGTTGTCGCAACTGCTGAACAATCTGCAGAAGTGAAAGCTTTAGACCTGTTCGTTGAATTGAAGAACAACAAACCACTCGTTATTCTTGGTTTCTTCTTTATGCTTGCTTTCACCTTCATGTTCTTCATGAACACAGTGAATGGATTCTTTAATCAGTACACGGTCAACCACTCAGACTGGATGGGTGCAGTAGGTCTCATCGCCTCCATCCCTGGTATCGCTTTCCCAGTCTTCTGGCCAAAATTGAAGAAAATCTTTGGTAAAAAGGGATTCTTCCATTTCTTCCTTGGTATGTTTGTTGTTGGTGAAATCCTTACTTGGGTATGGTCGTTAGATGGCATGCACGATTCACTCTTCCTTGCTTATGTTTCAACCTTCATCAAACAATGGGGTCTCACTTCTGCAACTGGTTTCATGTGGGCACTCGTTCCTGAGGTTGTCTCTTATGGTGAAATGAAGTCTGGCAAACGTAATGCTGCTATCATCAACGCTATCATGGGTCTCTTCTTCAAGATTGGTTTCACTCTTGGTGGTGCCATTCCGCTTTGGTTCCTTGCGGCTTTCGGCTTCGATGGAAATGCGGCGAAACAAACAGCAAGTGCTCTTTCCGGTATCAATATAACAGCTATTTGGATTCCAGCAGCGCTTGCTATCGTTTCAATGATTGTCATGGCACTTTACCCACTTTCAGATAAAGACGTTGTAGACATCAATAAGCAACTCGATGCTTCTCGTGCCAAAGCAAAAGTCAGATGAGTAAGTTATTAACAATATTCCTACACAACAACTTTCTACGAAAGAAATTTATGTATCAAAAAAAGGCCAGGTAAAGATACCTGGCCTTTTGATTGATGAAAAACAACTATAATTGGTACAGCAGTAGGTTTTATTGTTCCTTTAACAAGTTAGATTAAAGAGTTTAATTATAAAAACTCAACAAGCCGTTGGTGTAAAAGATAAGCCAATAGCCTCAGGCGCTTTTAAAAAGAGAATCTATGGGTATTCGCCGTTTCATACTGAAAATACCTACATAATTTATAGTGATCTAACCAAAAGGAGAGAAGCCCAAATGTATCCGTATGGAAATTATCAAGTTCCACAAACTCAAGTTGAGTATTATCCATATGTACAGCAGGATCTATATGGACCTGACAGACAACTATCGCAAATCTCGCAATTATTTCAACAGCCACAATGGCAGCGGCTTGAACGCAGAGTTAATATGCTAGAAAGTGAATTTGACCAACTTAACCGTCGTTTACGAAGAGTAAATCAGAGGCTTCGTGCAGTGGAAAACAGATTACACATACCATTTACCCCGTTTGAAGGGGAGTTTTAACACCTGCTGCTGGATTGAAAGGGGTTATTGATTTCAGAAGAAGGATTTATAAAAAGGGAAAAAATTTCAACGACAAAAAGGTTAGGGTAAAAACTGGTTTTGTATTTTTTCCAGATTTCCCCTCTTTGAAATCACCAAAGCAAGTATAATACTAATCTTAAAGCTGCCATATGGCGGCTTTAAATTTAATTCTTTGAGAAACTTGCATGTTCGTCACTCCCTTGTTTTAGATACCATCATGGCACAGATTATAAAAGAGAAATCGGCCATTACTGGCCGACCTTGGATCTATTCGTTCAACATCTTTAAGGCCATATTTAATGCATCAACCACCCTGTCACACCAATCGTCAAATTCCTCATCCGGTGTTTGCAGTTCAGGATGAGCTACTATGTATTCAACCGTTTGCTTAATCCCTTGGTCAAATCGGGTCGAAGCCACAAAATCGGGAACAAGTCTTTTTAGTTTAGAATTATCAAAAACGACGGAATTGGCCTTATCCCCCAATAATCCACCCCTGTAATCCTCTTTACTACATGCGTCCAAAAATTCAGATGACACATGGATCGCATTGAGTTTAACTCCGAGTACGTCCGCGATGGTCTGGTAAATTTGATTCCAGGTAAGACTTTCATCTGAAGTGATATGAACAGACTCACCGATTGCATGGATATTGCCCATTAAGCCAATAAAGCCTTTAGCAAAATCACGATTGTGTGTCATCGTCCACAAGGATGTTCCATCACCATGAATAATCACGGGTTTATTCTCCAGCATTCGTTTGGCTACCTGCCAGGAACCTTTGCTACCATGTACTCCAAGTGGAATCGAACGTTCATCATAGGTGTGACTTGGTCTTACAATCGTAATCGGAAAGCCTTCCTCTCGATAAAGTTTCAGCAAATACTCTTCACAGGCAATCTTATTTCTCGAATATTGCCAATATGGATTTGATAATGGTGTTCCTTCTGTAATTCGATAGTCGGACAAAGGAGTTTGGTAGGCAGAAGCAGAGCTAATAAAGATAAATTGTTTCGTTTTCCCCTTAAATAAGCGATAATCTCTTTCCAGTTGTGCAGGTTCAAACGCAATGAAATCAGCAACAACATCAAACTCTAAATCTTCAATCAGTCTGGAAACCTGGTCTTCATCATTAATATCAGCTTGAAGTAGGTTTACCCCATCTGGCAAGCGATCCTTGCGAGTCCCCCGATTAAGAAGGTAAAGCTCACATCCCATTGTTACCAATTGCTTCGTAATGGCAGAACTAATCGTTCCCGTCCCGCCGATAAATAACGCCTTCATTTTTCCACCTCCGCTAATTTTAAAGCAATCCATTCTATTACTACGTTAGCAACTAAAATATTCTATATTGATTTACAATTCCTTTTTTCAAATCTATAAAGCTTCCAATCAACTGATTCGATCCGTAGTTAATTCATAAATATCTCGATTTATTTATGCTATCCCTCTTTGTGAGGAACTCTTCAAAAGTATTAGTATCGCACATGAATGTTATTATAGTAGTGCATAAAAACTTGCATATTTTAGGCTCTTTAATTTTATTCCTTATTGTGTTATAGCACCCGTTTGATTAAGTGCAATTCTTCACAAACTTGAACAAAAAAAAATCTCTAAAGCTAACTTTTAAATATTTTGTTTAATTTAGAGGAATTAAACAGAAAAAAAGCAATCCATTAGTAGATCGCCTTTTTCCGAGTAGGTTTAGTTGAATGAACCATTATTTAATAGAGGTAATATGCTCTTCTAGACGATCCCAAGTTTCAGTAATTCCTTGTTCCATTCCCATATCCAAGACGGTTTTTAGTGCTTCTGCAGAAGAATATACTGCACGATTAATAAGCCTTGTCTTTCCTTCATATTCTTCAAATGATAAGGTGATGTGAGTTGAAGGCATCTCTTCGTTTTCATTACCTTCAGCATCTGAAAAATAGTCAATATAAACTATCTTTTCATCCTGAATGATCTCTTGATAAACCCCTTTTCCCCAAGATTCGAATCCAAAAAAATCTCCTTGATTCTCATCCATACACTTCATACAATAATGCCAGATTCCGCCTACTCTAAAATCAACGTTACATACGGTAAGAACCCAACCACGCGGTCCCCACCATTGCTTAAGATGTTCCGGCTCCGAAAATGCTTTGAATAATAACTCCTTAGGTGCATTAAACACACGTTCAAGAACAAGTACGTTATTCTCTACTTTTGAGATCATTTTGGTTGACATATAAATTCCTCCATAGATTATTTTCAATAATACCTTTTTCGGTATGCCCATTTCCTTTATTTGTTGAAGTGTCTGGATTAAAGCAAATTTAAAAGTACGATAATATCCTTTTTACCCTGACATTTACCTGCCAAACTTTTAAATTATTTAACCCATAATTCTCAACTGTTCTTCAAGGCGATCAAGGGTCTGGTTTGCTCCCTCAATGGCTCCATACTCTTTAACCACTTTTTCTCGAATTTCTTCAGACGGGAAGATCAATCGCATGGTAAGAATTGTTTTATTGTCCTGCTCTACAAAAGTGACTATTGTCTGGAATTGTTCTGGATCACCCTCTATATCATCGCTAGATGTGTAAACGAGGCGCTCTGGTTTTACCATTTCATGAAAGGAGATCTTGTTTGGATATTCAACACCATCCGGTCCTTTCATTATAAATCTCCAGATACCACCAGGCCTTAAATCAATTTCAGAAGTCCTAATTGAAAAACCTTTTGGCCCCCACCAGTTTACTACGTGATCTGGTTCCGTCCACGCTTTCCAGACAAGTTCTCTCGGTGCATTAAAAACTCGATTGACAATGAGTTCTGGACCCTCAACTTTAACAGTTGTCTGTTTACTCGTATTCATTTCTACCATATGAAACCTCCATCATTCACTATTTTTATTTTCCATCTTTTTTTGCATTACCTTTAAATAATCGTCCAAGTTATCAAATCTTTCTTCCCAAATGCGACGATAAGATGCTAGCCATGTATTTAATTGGATAAATGGCTCAGATCGTAATTGGTAAATGCGACGATTCGCATCCGCTTTTGCTGTAACAATTCCGGCTTCACTAAGAACACGTAGGTGTTTAGATGCTTGTGGTTGACGAATTTGTAAACGATCTGCAATTTCCCCCACAGTAAGGGGTCCATCTCGTAAAAGTTCAACAATCTGTAAACGATTGGGTTCGGCAAGTGCGCTCAATGTTGTCGTATCCATATATAAAACCTACCCCTATCCATAAAACAGCTAAATATAATAATAACTATGCTCTTTGTAATCAACTGCAACATGTATTCAGTCTCAATACCCCCTCCCAACTTCACACTCCTCGGGAAATGAACTTATACTTTGGAATTCTAACATTCGTTTAATATCCTCTAATAGGAATATACCACATAAGCAATATTCATGTAAAGGAATATTTGGATTATTTTCCTGTTAGTTTAAAATCATTAAGGCTTTTTTATTCCTTTTATAAGGAAATGTGTAATAATTCTCCTACTTCGTGCTTTGGCACTTATAAGGAAACGTTTCGCACAGTACAATGCTTCACAAACTCACAAATCGATTGAATAAGAAAATGGCATTACCCCATTCTTGAACGTAACGTACCTTTTCGTTGAAGAAAAACTGCCTTGTCTTACTTCTCAACCGAATACCCCCAATCGCTGACCTTGATCCTCCAGATCATATGATGATATCCTTTGTCCCAATAATCCTTTAACAAATAACTAGGGTCTCCAAATTTCTTTTTCCAGATTTTTTGTGCATTAATATATCCACTATCTAAACAAAATTCTTCTATGCCTTTATTCTGTAAAGTAAAATACATTGTTTTCAATAGCAAATTCCCTACCCCCATTCTCTGATAGTCTGGATGAACAAATACTGTACCTACCTCAATTAGCTCTTTGAAAGCGTTTTTTGTACAAATACATATGAGATCACTTGCTGGTCCATGTTCAATTGAACCAATAATTTTATTACCATCTAAAGCAATCAAAAAATATCGATTCTCACCATTGCTTTCAAAATCACTTTGTAAGTATTTTTCCTTGAGTTCGACTTCATCATTAATATCATTCAACTTCTTCCCTAAACCTTCTTTAATGAAAGTATCTGTAATCACTATTCTAAAAAATGATTTTAACTCTTTTATGTCCTCGATTTTTGGCCTTCTTATCTCCACTTTAAGCACCCCAAAACTTCTATTGACTTCAACACCATACTTAGGTTATCCTTCTTCAAGAATCCTGCCCCGTTACTTGCAGAAGTACCTAATCAATATCATCTGTCTCTTTGCCATCTTGGTCTATCTGGCAACTATCTCCGCCGAAACTCCAACCCTTACTTTCAATGAACTCAATAAACGCATCCAAAAACTGATTATTGCCTAAATCTTTACCATCGTACGTATATATAGAACCCTCTATTCCAACTCCAACTGGTTTCACTATTTTTAGGACCTCCTACAAGGGATATTTAATCCTATTTTAGCACTGCCTCAACTAAACTACCCAAAAAGTTCAACAAAAAAAGGCTGCCGCAGCGAACCCTTTGTTCAACTATAGCCTCTTTAGTTAATAAGGATGTTTTAAAGTTTTAATCCCTTAAGATTATTCTCAAATACAAAGCCTTTTGACCAAGTACCAACAAGAAAATAAGTATCATCTTTGCTAAATTCTGCAAAACAGGCGTATTCCAATTCTTAAATTTGGATAGGGATTAAGTCTTCAAATCCTAATATAAAGACCCTATCACTTGAAGTGAGAACAATGTAACTGCCATCGTAAGAAGCAGCTATATGGACAAAATACTCATCGGTACTTTGAACTCCATTTTCGGTTAAATTTACTTTTTTTAAGACGGTTTTTAATTCAGCGTCCATAATTGTTAATTCATAGTCCTTATGAACAAAAATATAAACTTGATGAATTGGCTCATAATAAACCAAATCCCAATTTGTTAATCCTAAATTTTCCACAATAGAATAAGATCGTTCTACCGAAGGGTCTACAACCTTAACTAACTTATATTTTAAATAACCTTTTACCCCTTCCAAATAACTTAAGGTAAATAAATAGGAATTATCATATGGTATAAACTGATTAAATTCAATATGTGTTCCCTCAAGTTCTGTTAAAATCTCATAAATCCCTGTTTCTATGTTAAGAGCACAAACCTGTTTTCGATCGTTAATTTTAAGGACATCTAGAATAGTAAATGGTTTATTTAACAGTGCAAAATTCCCTTCTTCTATCTGAAATGACTTTCTAGATTTAATGGTCTTAATAAGTTGGAATTTTTTAGTCTCGTAAACACAAATTGTGCCAACTGTGTTTTTTATGTAAAGAAGTTCGTCATTTTTTGAAAAGTGTAGAGTGTCTGGATTATTTGGCTTTGTAAGTTCTATAACTTTTTCCCAAGTCTCTGTTTCAAAAATGACAGTTTTTCCACCCATTGTATGACACAATAACCTTTTGTCATTTGATAGCACTATTTCATAAGAAGTTTTTAAATTCTTTATTAGGTTCATTTGAAACACACAATCCGCCTCCAATTTAGTTTCACCGTTATCCTTCTTGATCTATCCAGCTCCGTTACTTCAATAGGAAAAGCTGCCAAGATTGGCAGCTGATCCTTAACTCAGCAACCCGTTAGTGTAAGTACATTACTTCACAAAAATAATTAAAACAGGGTTAAGAGTTAATAATTAAATGGAATAATCGATTATAAATAATACTTTTAACATCAATCCCTTCTTCATTAACACCATTTGTCCAATCAAAAATCTCTACAAAGCCAATATTTGACCACTTTTTTATTAAATCATCAAAATTTAAAGCCAGTAATATACCGTGAACATTTGGACCCCCATCCATTACATCGTGTTCAAGACAAACGATGGTTTCATTTCTCTTATCGATACAAAAAGCATCTCCATTACGAAAGATTATAATAGGTATCCAAAAACTCCAATCATCCACTAAAGCTTCCCAACCCTCGTCAAAATCATCGTTTAATCGTGTTCTGCCATCATCAACCATTTCTTTCATATCAATATATAACTCCAATATTTGAAAAGGAGAAATTAAATTTATACCACCGTATTTGCATTCTTCGCCAAGAGGAAACTTTGTATCATTATGTTTTTCCCAGTAGAACAAAAGGGAAGATGATTGATTTAAATAAAATTGGCGGAGAGTTTCAGGAAATCTAAAAGATAATTTTGTTTCAATATTAAACAAAGATTCTTCGCTAATAGGGTCCTCGTATTTAATTTCCGAAATTTTTACGGATTGAAGAGAGGATAATTTTTGGTACACCGAATTAATCACTTTTATTAATTCCACTCAGGTAAGCCTCCTGACTTTGTTTTTAATATAATAGTTTGTCCTTTACTTCAACAAAAAAAAGCATTTCTCCTTCTTGGAGAAACGCACCCAGTCAGTTGAACAATGAGTATGCTAATCTGTCATCGAGAATATTTATTTACCAATAATTTTTATCTCTTTAATAGGATAAAAAACAATTTTCGTTGTTCCTATTACCTTATCCAATGGAATAGCCCCTATATGGCGGCTGTCCTTGCTTTTTCTTCTATTATCACCCATCACAAACAAATGCCCTTTAGGAACAGTTGCACTACCGACTGCCGTTTCCTCCAGTTTAAAAGACTCTGTAAGTGGACCATTCTCTATTTCTCGTTTGTATTCGTCCAGATAAGGCTCTTTATAAGCCTTACCATTTACAAATAAAGTATCATCTTTATACTCAATACGGTCTCCAGGCAAACCGATTACACGTTTGATATAATCTGTATTTTCTGAAGCGTGAAAAACAACAATATCAAATCTTTTGGGTTCTCCTATTTTTGATACAACTATTCGGTCTTGGTCTTGTATTGTAGGCATCATAGATGCACCCTCTACTACAATTGGTGTAAGGAGGAAGGTTCGGATAATAAAAGCAAATAATAGTGCAATAAGAAGTGCCTTAATCCATTCCCAAATTTCATTTCTATCTTTTGCCATTTACTTTCATCCTCTCAAAAAGGTAATTTACTTCAGCATCTTCAACCTCATATTGTGGTCCTATAACTTTTTTCCTCTTGTAATTAGAATACTAAGGAAAGCTGCTTCGAGGAATATATTACCACAAAGTTGGTGTAAATTCCTTTTTTTACTAAACTGCCCCATTAGCCATCCATGAATCGCTAAAAACCAGCTCTTCACCACAGAGAATGAAAATGTTTTTAAACCGTCAATACTGATTCTACAACTGGAGAGGAAGGTCGATGAACTATGGTGCGTTAAAGCCCATCCGTTAGTCTGACTCCAACGACCACGGTGCACCACTGACTGTCGCTCCCTTACGGCAAGCACACATGGTAGATTAATCCTATTCTGGTTGCTGCACCAGCCTACAATATTATTGTGAGTCGTAGAAAGGATGTTTTCAATGGAAGTAGTCATTGAAAGAGCATGCAGTATGGATGTCCATAAGGACAATATTACTGCCTGTATTTTGACACCTGAAGGAAAGGAGATTCAAACGTTCTCTACTAAAACTGTATTTTCATTACAGTTGGTTGACTGGATTAAACAACATAATTGTACCAATGTCGCCATGGAGAGCACGAGTGTTTATTGGAAGCCTATTGTGAATTTACTAGAAACTGAGGATATTGAGTTTTTAGTGGTGAATGCACAACACATGAAGGCTGTCCCCGGACGTAAAACAGATGTTAAGGATGCAGAATGGATTGCTAAACTTCTTCGTCATGGACTGTTGAAAGCTAGTTACATTCCAGATCGCAATCAACGGGAACTACGTGAACTCGTTCGATATCGTCGGAGTATCATTGAGGAACGTGCAAGACAAATCAATCGAGTCCAAAAGGTATTAGAAGGAGCGAACATTAAATTGGGTTCAGTTGTTTCAGACGTTTTGGGTGTTTCAGCTCGAGATATGCTTGACGCTATTGCCAAAGGGGAAGAGGATCCTGAAAAACTAGCAAACTTTGCATGTCGCTCAATGAAAAAGAAGAAAGACGAACTGGAACTCGCACTTAAAGGTTATATTCAATCCATCAACGTCTAATGTTAAAACGATTTTAAGACATATTGACTTTTTGACTAAAGAGATTGAGATGTTCGATCAAGAAGTAGCGAAAAGAGTACGTCCCAACCAAGAAGATGTGGAACGATTAGATTCTATTCCTGGTATAGCCACCAGGATGGCTGAGCAACTTTTAGCTGAAATCGGAACTGATATTAAGAAACAATTCCCAAGTACAGCCCATATGTGTTCCTGGGCAGGTTTGGTTCCTGGACAAAACGAAAGTGCAGGCAAAAGGAAATCAGCTAAAACCAAAAAAGGAAATAAGTATTTGAGATCAGCATAAACTGAAGCAGCTCATTCAGTAAAAGGTTCGAAGAACTATCTAGGAGCACTGTATCGACGAACAGCATCACGAAAAAGCAAAAAGCGAGCCGGAATAGTGGTCGCTCATGCTATGTTACGTATCTCTTATTATCTCTTAACACGGAACGAAATGTATGTAGACTTAGGCGAAGACTACTTTGATAAACAGAGACAGCAATCCATTGTTCGGCATTCACTACGAAGACTTGAAAGTTTAGGATACACAGTTACTTTACAAGAACCAGAATCATCTTAATCTATTCAACTCGATTGGAAAGATCAATGAATTAGGCGCTCTCCCCTTTTTTAAAAATGAATGAGCTGCGTTTTCTTTAGTATTGCCTTTTTTCCTGAATTACAGAAGTTTATTTTCATGGTAGTTTAAGTACATTTCTTTACAAACTGCTGTAAAGATTAAATTTAAGGAAAATGGCTCCAAAATGGAAGCTGGTACTCTTGCATCCGTCGCTTTAAGTGCACTTTCGACTTACCCCGCATAATTAGTTGTGACTACGAGTTAATGGGCGAACACTTAATACCTTATGGTTAGATACCTTTAAAGAAAATGTCATGAATTACCCTAAAAAAAATACAATGATATTCGAATTATTTTCCAGGTAGAGATAAAGGAGTTAAGAAAATGAAGATTCCTATCTATGATTTTATATTAATTTGTTTAGGTCTGAGCTTTGGTACATATCGAATCTTTATAGATGATAATCATCGGGTTAGTAATGAATTTGCTGGAATATTATCATATATTTTATCATTATGGATCTGTATTTCATGTGCAAAGTCATTAAAAGGGATAAATAAGTCAAAGTCGGATTCGTAGGATTGTACTGTTACAAAGGAAATTATTATCTAACGCATTACGGCAATAAGAAATTGAAAGGGTAGTTATTTTGAAGGAATTTACTGTTTGTTATACTTTTGAAAAAGGCGTTCCTATTGAGGAACGCCCCCTAACCAAGTGGTGCTACGAAAGCATTCTTAGAATGCATTGTAGCATAATAATACTATTTCCCAAAATCTTATTAATAAATTAATCTATCGCACCGCGTTTGTTTAAGTGGAATTTTTCACAAACTTATTAGTATTAAGATTAATTTAATTCACCTATAAACCACTTTTCTCCTTCTGAATAGTGATCCTCTTCAGAGATTATTTCTTTAAAACCTTTTATTTGTAAGTCAGAGGGGCAATTAAGTTCCCACTCTTGAATAAGATTTCTAGATGCATCTAAAGGTTTCCACTTTTGTTCTTTACTGTCTCTTTAAAAAAATCCACCAAACCAACTTTTATTGGGTAATACTACAATTTGGGAGTCAAATAAATCTGGGAGACTAATTAATGCGTAAAATCTATTTTCTTCTTGTACTTGCTTCTTATATTTTTTAAGTAGTTTACTCGATTAATTAAGATTTGCAATCGACTTTTTGACTGAAGAGATTGAGATGCTCGATCAAGAAGTAGCGAATAGAGTACGTACCAACCAAGAAGATGTGGAACGATTAGATTCTATTCCTGGTATAGCCACCAGGATGGCTGAGCAAATTTTAGCTGAAATTGGAAGTGATATCAACAAACAATTCCCAAGTGCAGCCCATAGGTGTTCCTGGGCAGGTTTGGTTCCTGGACAAAACGAAAGTGCCGGGAAAAGGAAATCAGCTAAAACCAAAAAAGGAAATAAGTATTTGAGATCAGCATTAACTGAAGCAGCTCATTTAGTTAAAGGTTCGAAGAACTATCTCGGAGCACTGTATCGACGTACAGCATCACGAAAAGGCAAAACGAGAGCCGGAATAGTGGTCGCACATGCCATGTTACGTATCTCTTATTATCTCTTAACACGGAAAGAAATGTATGTAGACTTAGGCGAAGACTACTTTGATAAACAGAGACAGCAATCCATTGTTCGGCATTCACTAAGAAGACTTGAAAGTTTAGGATACACAGTTACTTTACAAGAATCAGAAGCATCTTAATCTATGCAATTTCTAAGATCAATGAATTAGGCGCTCTCCCCTTTTTTAAAAACGAATGAGCTGCGTCTTCTTTAGTATTGTCTATTTTTCTGAACTACAGAAGTTTATTTCCATGGTAGCTCAATAAGAAAAAAGCCACCAACAATGGCAGCACTTGATCTAAACCCTAGTACCAATTAGCTCAAAAAAAATGAATAACCCTTTACATTTTATGTATATTTTTTCTTCATATTTTGAAACTTATAAAAGATTAAGATAACTAACATCAGTCAAACCCAAATAAAATACCTCCAGCTACTAAAAAGTTATTTATATAGCCTTTAAGAAAATCTGGTAAATACCTGTATCTGCCCCACCACGACTAATTAACCAAGAGTCTGCAAATGATGTTCCAAAATTAACACTTGTATTTATTAATTTTTTTTCATTTATTACCTTTAAATAGAAAAAATTGAGGTTTCGCATAAGGGGCAACATTGTAGTTCGGTTAAGGGGAAATACCCATATTTTTATTTTGCTCAATGACTAAAATTTTATTAGCAGTATATAACACAGTTGCCACTAATAAAAAAATTATGGAACTTAATTGACACTTAACATATGTTTAATTGATTTTTAATAAAAACACCAAACCAATATATTATAGTTGAATTTGTTGATTAAACCTGTAAAAAAATGATGCTTACAAAAAGGAGATGAGTTTTTTGTCAAAAAAATTATCAGCCGCTGAAAAAACGGTGCTGGTAGAACCAGTCGTTAACCAATTGTTAAGCAAGGTACCGAAAGTTACTATTTTCTTCTGGATAATAAAAGTATTATGTACAACTGTGGGTGAAACGTTTGCTGATTTCATAAATTTTAACCTTGGATTCGGTTTAACTCTGACTACTATAATTATGGGAATAGCGTTTTTCATTGTACTGTTTCTTCAATTCAGAGCAACTAAATACGTTCCAGGCATTTATTGGACAACGGTTGTTCTTATAAGCGTTTTTGGAACGTTGGTAACTGATAATTTAACAGATGGTATGGGTGTACCGCTTGAACTTAGTACAGCCGTTTTCTCCCTGCTTCTAGTTTTAACTTTTCTCTTTTGGTATTTAAGTGAAAAAACTCTCTCGATACACTCGATTTTCACAAGAAAAAGAGAAGTTTTTTATTGGCTTACCATTCTTTTCACTTTTGCACTTGGAACAGCAGTCGGAGATTTATATTCCGAGCAACTCGGTTTTGGTTATCTTAAAACAGGAATAACCGTTATTATTATCATAGCTTGTGTATTTTTGGCATATAAATCAAAACTTGATGGGATATTAGCATTTTGGGTTGCCTATATTCTTACTCGTCCACTCGGAGCATCGCTAGGTGATTACTTATCTCAGCCAAAAGTTAATGGCGGGTTAGGTTTGGGGACAACCGTTACTAGTGTAATTTTTCTTGTAGCTATTCTAGCAATCATAATTCTCCTTGCTGTTACAAGAATTGATATAAACTCAAAAAGTGAAGTAGCAGAAACGAACCAACCGAACGGAAGCAAGAAAAATGTTTTGACACAAACCATTGTGGTACTATGTATTTTCTTACTTGGTGGTATAGGCGGTTATATATGGAGAAGTAATAATATAGGATCGCAAACCACTTCTTCACAAGCTACATTAGGTGGACAATTAACAAATTTCGCTACAATTGAAAATAATATGCTAAAGGATGTAACCTCCAATAATTTTACCTTAGCGAAGAAAAGTGCGGACGATTTGGAACATCAATGGGATACATCAGAGCCTAAACTTAGGAAAATAGATGGTACAACATGGACAAAAATTGATGGCACTATTGACGTTGTGTTAGCGGCAGTACGTTCATCAAGCCCTGATGTGAGCAAGTCCAAATCTGCACTTAAAAATTCAATTAGCGTACTAAACGGAGCAAATAAATAAAAATCTTAGGAATCGCAAATAGCGGTTCCCTTTTAAAATTTACATGCAAACTATTTAATTTTATTTTAAGAGGAAAGAAAAGTGCTAATCAAAGAGGAAAAAGCTACTAAAAAATTGATCAATTTTCATTAAAGATTATTGGAAGAAGGTCGTAATATGAACAAGTCTTTATCGGTCACCATGAATCAGTCAAAAGAAATGCTTGCTAAAGTTCCAGAAATTACACTCTACTTTTGGATTACTAAGCTGCTGACAACTGGAATGGGTGAGGTGGCATCCGATTATTTATTCGAGAATCTAAATCCACTCATTTCAGCACCCCTAAGTGTTCTCATTTTTGTAGCCGCAATGATATTACAGTTCAAAGTACGCCGATATATACCAAATGTCTACTGGTTAGTTGTCGTCATGGTTAGTATATTTGGCACAATGGCTGCAGATGTAGTTCGTGTCGGACTAGGCATTCCCTACATCGTTTCAACCATCTTCTTTATGGTGGCACTCGCTGTCGTTCTCATAACTTGGTATTCCAAAGAAAAAACTCTGTCCGTACACAGCATCTTCACCCGTCGCCGCGAGATCTTTTACTGGCTCACCGTACTGGTAACATTCGCACTCGGTACCGCCGCAGGGGATATGACCGCATCAAGCATGCACTTGGGCTACTTATCTTCAGGTTTATTATTTACTGTCTTGCTCGTTATTCCAGCTTTGGGTTACCGATTATTTGGTCTTAATGAAATTTTTGCTTTCTGGTTTGCCTATATCATGACACGTCCAGTAGGTGCATCGTTCTCGGATTGGTTAGCAGCGTCTCATAGCCACGGTGGACTGGGAATAGACAAAGGTATGGTTAGCCTTGTTTTACTAATTTTTATTATTCTCCTTGTCGTCTTTAGAGGAGGCTCACCCGCAAAAAGCTTGGAATTTAAGGACAAAAAGGAAATAGCATCTTAGTAAATTGATCCCATATGATACGAAGACTGCCAATTTGTAAAAGATAAAATACTGATTGTGCCTTAAATGCTATTTGGTACGTCGGGAACCTTTTGCTTTTATGAAATAGTTTGTCTAGTACGGAAGAAAAGTCGATTTTCACAGTTGGAAGATCGACTTTTCTTTAACTTTGTGAAGAAATATGATAATTGATAAAAGGATTTTTTATTGGCGGAAAGTAAGGAGTGGAAGGTGGCTATGATTCCCTTCCTCGACGTGCGATTAAACAACTTTTTAAGAATAATTCCATACTTGTCCATTTCAAGTTATCTCCTACAGCATAAAATGTATTACCTCTTAGATAAGGAGGTGAGTTTCAATGAGCTATGACGGCGGTGGAATGGGCACAAGTTTTGCTTTGATTGTTGTTCTATTCATCCTTTTAATCATTGTTGGGACATCCTTCATGCGTGTAGGATACTAATGATTGTCTAGGTAAAATAATGTCATTAAGAGGGTGTCTAGGAATTTAATTAGAACCCTCTTTGTAATGCAAACTTTGCAATTTGGGTCAATTACGTTCTAAAAAAATAAATCCCTTGTTCAACTATCCTCCCTCTATATAGAAAGGAAAATCTCTCGATTTCTCTTGTTTTCTCTGAATTACGCAGTAGTCTGTTTTTAAATTCATTTGAATATTGGAAGAGTTGTGTACTAAAGGATAATTTTGGGAGCAAAGTGAAAAAACAATTAATAGCTACCAAACCAACTTTATCCAAAATATGGATATTTAGGTGAAGTATGGTCGCACTGGTGGATCTCCACATTTCTCATGGAGGTCAATCCTCCCATTTCTCACAGAGTCTTTGCTCCAAAATTCCTTCGTCCAACCTTTCCATGAGGTGGATGTCAGTCATGCTGCCCGACAGGGTCATTGCCCGTACTTTAGTTGTTTTACTGACTAATCCTTGCTTCAAATGTTTATAACAATTAACCTACTAATTAATATCAATGAAAAGAGAATTAAGCTGCTGTAATCTGTAATGCTGTCATATGAGGAATATCCCTTAACATACGTTCTTCACTAAATTCACACTTCTTTTTACCGAAGGTAAACAGTATACGTATGAGCTTATTACATATTGCGATTAGAGATTGCATCTTCTTCAAAGGATAATTTGGGCGTTTTGTAAAATACTCATGTAAAGCTTTATACTTAGTATTTTTAGCCACCAAAGGCATTGCTACTCGAAAGAGGAGAGCTCTTAAGGTCTTCCTTCCTCTCTTAGTAATTTTGGTTTGCCCTTTATGCTTTCCAGATGTATTTTCCTTTAGACTAAGCCCAGCTAATATGATAATCTGCCTTGGGTGAGTGTAGTAACTTAGGTCTCCTACCTCTGAAAAAAAGCCAGCAATTGTGTCTTTCCCTATTCCCTTAATTGCCAACATTTGTTCAACACCAGGAATTTGTTCAAGAAGTTTGTTAGATTCCAGTTCTTCGAACTTTTCAATAATGAGTTCATACTACTCTATTAATGTGCGAAGCTCTAATTTAGCCATATCCGAACCTGCACGAATGCCAATTGAAACCATTGCAACCTGCTTTAGTTCTTTTATTTTACTGAGTCCCACCACACGTTTAACAGCTTTTCGAAGGTGTTCAAGTATCTCTTGTTCTGTAAGATTGATTAATTCATTTGGCAATAAATTAAGTTTTAATAATTGTATTGCAGCCTTACCTTCCCAATCTTTAAAGACGGTAAGGAATTCTGGAAAGTAGCGATCTATCCAATTATGGACTTGTCCTTGAACTGCTTGAAGGTCAACAGATAAGAGATCACGTATTTTTCGAGCCACTCGAAGTTCTGCATAGACTCCTTGTGGAATATTAGGTTCGGCAAATCTCCCGTCTTTGACCAACTGTGCAATAACTCTAACATCCTTTACGTCATTTTCAGTAGGAGAATTATCATCTAACTCTTTACTTTTCTTTACAAGCATAGGATTTACGACTACAAACTTAATCTTTTGTTCCTTAAGGAAGTGGGCTAAATTAAGCCAATAATGACCTGTCGGCTTCATTCCTACGATCTCTTTTTCCATTTTGTTTTGATCCATCAACTTTTTAAGCCACTCTATGAAATTGTTAAAGCTAGAATTTGTATTTTCAAAATAAAAGGGTGCCGAAAATTCTAAACCTCTAAAGTCTTGTGCTCTTGCCACATGCTTGTATTTAGTAATATCAACGCATATAATTAATGTTTGAGAAGTAATTTGAGCAATCTTTTCATTTTGGTTAGAATTCATTTAAATAGCCTCCTGGTATTTATGTTTGTGTCCTTTTTGCCGCCAAGCTTTGGACACTCGCATTTTACCAAGGGGCTTTTTTATGTTCAAACCTCATATTTCTACGAATGCTGCCCGTTAATTTCAGTGGAAATCTTCACAATCTATTGTCATCTTGTAATAAAAGAGATTTTTGCCCACCTAATAGCCTTATTTACTTGTTCTCGGAAAGTTATGAATAATTGAAGGATAAATTCCTTTTTTCGAAGGGTTGAATAGTATTAAACAAAAGCTTTTTTACATTATTGCCGGGGGAGAAAAACTTGAGGGCTGAAAATCATAATAGTATGGAAATTGGAATTTATTCATTAGCGGATTTATACCCAGATCCACTAACAGGGAAAACAATCAGTGCAAAGCAGCGGATAGAAGAAATTATCAAGGTTGCAAAAATGGCTGATGAAGGAGGTCTCAATGTATTTGGTGTAGGTGAGCATCACCGTTTAGATTACGCTGTGTCCTCACCGCCGGTTATCTTATCGGCTATTTCACAAATCACAAAAAAAATTAAGCTGACAAGTGCTACGACAGTATTATCCACCGTAGACCCTGTTCGCTTATTCGAGGATTTTGCAACACTTGATCTTATATCAAATGGGCGGGCTGAAATCATTGCGGGACGTGGGGCTTTTTTAGACTCATTCCCACTATTTGGATATAATGTGAATGATTACGAAGAATTGTTTGAAGAACACATCGAGCTCTTTCTAAAGCTAAATACCAAGGAATTGCTTACCTGGAATGGACGTTATCGCCCATCATTGAAGGATGCAGAAATTTCTCCCCGTCCTGTTCAACAAAAAATTCCAGTATGGTTAGGTGTTTCAGGGACTGCGAAAAGTGCAGAACGAGCCGGCAACTTAGGGACTGGCTTAGTATTAGCCATACTTGGCGGTGATCCTAACTTTTATAAGCCGCTTGTTGACCGATACCGAGAATCGGCTTCTCAAACCGGTCATTCTCTGGAAAATTTGAAGGTTGCGGTTACCGGACACGCATATATTTCAAAAACTAATCAGCAGGCAATAGAAGAATTTTATCCGTATCATTCAAATTATTGGTATCACATCAATCGTCACCGTGGGAATCCTGTGCCTTTAACAAGAGCAGATTTTGAAAGGGCGTCTAGTAAAGAAACCGCCCTTTTTGTTGGAAGCTCTCAGCAGATCATCGAAAAAATTATGCGCCAATACGAGCTGTTTGGTCACCAGCGATTTATTGCGCAAATAGATATAGGTGGTATGCCATTTAAAAAAGTTGCCGAAAACATAGAACGATTGGCAACAGAAGTAGCACCAGTTTTACGTAAAGAAACCAAAAAAAACTCATCCTAGAATTTCCTTCTAATTTTAAAGAAAAAGTAAATGGTGAAGCTTTTAAAGATTTATCGTAAACACAAAAAGTAAAGGCAGGATATAATCCGCATATCGCCTAATCCAACCTATTTAACACAGATATTAAACTATCCTACCTTTTAATTAAATAACGGAAAATCGAAAATGGACTGCTAAAGCAGCCCATTTTTTGTTAATACAGATAGGTAAGGCTTTGAAGTTATCGCCACCTTTTGTCGGGTAGAAGGGCAACCTCTCAGTCACCGTCCCCCCTAAGAACCGTACGTGTTAGTTTCCCAACATACGGCTCAAGCATGCCTTTGTCCAAGCTTTGGTTAGATTAGTCCTGATAGTTTCTTGCCCTTGATATATCTCTTGACGCTTCTAAGTTGAATGTCATTTGGAGTTTCTCCCATAGCTGGGAATACCTTGTGGTATTCAAGAATAGAGTTTAAAGCTGCTCCCCAATGTCTTTATCACAGAAACTCTTTAGTTTTTTAGATTAATTCTAGTGTTGGTACCAATTTAGGTAGTTTTATTTCATTTTGCTAACAGGGACTTTAAAGAGCAATAACAGTCCTACAATGATCAGTACAGACAGCCCATAGGCTAATAATGGCTTTTTGTAATGGAGCCGTATAAAAGGCAATTGAACAAGATAAAAAATCACAGACCACCCGAAATTCCAACCATTATGGTAACTCATTAAACCATTTATGTTGTTTACTAACTCGACGATAGAAAAAAGAGTCACCCAGAAGATGATCCAGGCAACCTGTTTTACCCATCCAGTTGGATACCGTCCTAAATATATAAACACAACGGATGGATAAGAGATAAACGATACAAGCAGATTGTTCAAAGTATGATTTGGAATAATATCGGTTGGGTCATATACCCACAACGGATAATTATATGTAAGAAAGTTATATAAAAGGTCCAGCAGAATGACAAAGAGAAAGGTGGACTGATAATTCTTCCAGTTCCGCCAATCTCCCCAACGCCATGCCGCAAGAATCCATAACAACATGCGTACAATAATGTACATTTACAACATCCTATTACAATAAATTTTCAGCTATTATATTATGACTAATTTTATTTAAAATATGCGTTGCTTCCTATTGCTAATTATCCGCCAACAGATACGTTAACTCTTCAACAAACTGTCCCGATTGTTAAAAAAGCTAATGACGATTGTTCTACTAAACTGCCAGATAGCTTAAGTACAAACTTTCACAATCTTACTCTGATTTGTTTTTTCTCCTTTTTACTGTTTCTCTAAAAATACCTACCACCCAATAAATCACCATAGGAATTAAGCAATATCCATCTTTTCCGTGTTGAGTCAGGTAAATCACTAAAATTGCAAGAATCATACCCGTTACTAACATATAAGTGTCAATTTTTTCTCTGACTCTCATTTTAATTTCTCCTGTTTATAAAATGATTTTCAGAATTTTAACATATCAATATTTCCTATTGGGCTTTATGACTGTTAAACATTTGAGGTGAAATTGCATAAAAATGTCCCGTTAATAAATAAAAAATAACATGCCGCACATATACAAATACATACTATTTCCTTTAAGAGAAGCAAACCACTATTAATTACATTTGCCCCTTAAAAAGTAAATCGGCTACCAAAGACTCAGCGGTACGAAGGTAATATGGACACTCACACATTGGTGGATATTCGTCATATAAATAAAATAAGGCTCTTAGTCAGACTTAATACCCTTTGGAGAGGAATGATAAAATGTCCGCAAATAATACCTTCGATTATATTGTAATAGGTGCGGGAACTGCTGGTGGGGTAATTGCAAAGAAATTATCGGATGACATAACAAACTCTGTAATTGTCCTGGAACCAGGAACAAATATGGTTAAAGAACTAAGCAGTCCTTCTGGGGCAGTATCAGGGATTTTGGCTTCTGATAATAGGCATTCCTTTAATATGCTTACAAATGCAGAGCCAAGTATTGGGAATCAGCAGCTTAGAATATCAAGCGGCAGAACAATCGGGGGAAGCTCCGAGCATAATGCCATGTATGCTGTACGGGGAAGCAGTGAACTTTATGATGAGTGGGCACAAATAGTTGGATCTCAATGGAGTTATAACAATGTCAGTTCTTTATTCATAAAAAATGAAACTTATACAGGAAAGACGCAAGAACCCGAAGAACGCGGAAGAAACGGCCCCATTTTTGTCAGACAGCAAACTATTCCAAAGGATGGGCTTACCTATACGTTAGCAAAAGCAGCATCAGATGTATTAAATATTCCCATTGTCGAGGATTACAATACTGGTATAAGGGATTGTACATTTTTTAAATCGCAATTTTTAAATAAGGAAGTGAATGGACACTTCGTTCGTTCATCTACTGCCACTGGATATTTAAATAGAAAAATTGTAACACAAGGAAATGAGTTCCATCCTGATGAAGATGGAGTTGGCCGCAGAAATTTAGTTATATTGGCTAAAACAACCGTGAATAAAATTCTATTTGAAGATAATGGAGAAGTTCAAATTGCCGTGGGCGTTGAATTTGTCCGAAACGGTAAATCAAATAGAGTATACGCTAAAAAGGGGATTATTGTTAGTGCAGGCAATTTTTCCTCTGTTATATTACAACGTTCTGGAATAGGGAACCCGGATGATCTGGCTAGAGCAGGAATTGAAACACTTATAAACAGCCCCAATGTGGGGCATAACTTTCAAGCCCATTTTACGACGGGAATGGGAGTAGAAGTTAAAACCAAGCGGATTTTAGATCTCATGTCTGCAGACCCAGACAATCCATTTCCACTGGGAGCTTTTAAAGGAGACGGCAGAAGTGGAGGCCGACGCCTTCAAATATATGGATCCCCAACACCAACGTTTCTCCCCACTCAAGATGTACTGGTTAATAATTGGGGGTTTGATCCTAAAAAGCAGAGCAATATTATGAGCATTGGCCTTTTTGACCTAAACCCAAAAAGCAGGGGTACTATATTGGCCGCACACAGCGATCCTGAGGCCTATCCTTCCATCGACCTAAATCCGCTTGGAAATCCTGATGACCTCGATTTCATGGTTGATCAGTATATTGAGACCTTCCACATTATGACGAAGGCACGTGAACTTGACCCTGAAGGCATTTATAAGGTGGTATATCCACCTGAAAAAATCTTTGAGATAAGCAATAAGGATGTACAGCGTAAAAAATTAGAAAGTTACGTAAGGGCTTCTTATCGCAATATCTTCCACTTTGGAGGTCAATGCAAGATGGCCAGGAGTATTCATGACGGAGTTGTAGATGGATATCTGAATGTCTTTGGCACTTGGAACCTGAAAGTCGCCGATCTTTCCATCTCCCCCATTTTACCAGATGGCAACACTTCTATGCCTTCCCAAATGATTGGTTTAAATGCCGTTAATTTTATTTAGGACCAAAAATAAATAGAAAAAATTGGGTTTAATTTAAGACAAAGCTATATAACAAGTAGTCCATCTGTTATTAAAAATGAAAAAGAACGTTGGTTAGAAATTGATCAACGTTTTTTATTTTATAAAAAATTCGTAATATCCTGTGTTCAACAATCTTTGGGTTCAATTTCTTCTAATCACCTCCAAAATGCCGCCTTAATTCGCAGCAATATCATAAACAGGTGATTTTTACACAAAGGAGGAAGCTCAGCTTTTATCTTGGCGACATAATTCAATAACAATCGAAATTACAACCTGGTGAAGGTAGTTGGTGTTTTTATTTGGTATTATAGTAAATTAAGTTAAATTATGTTCTTCAACAAGTCGAATAGAAGGGAGCCTTTCTACCTTGCGGTAGATTGTACTCCACCCATAGGAATAGGTAAGAGGGGTCATTTACTTTTAAAAGCAGTCAGCCCCTCTTTTCCCCTCCTTCGCACCGTGCGTGAAAGTTTCCCTTCACACGGCGCTCCATCTATCATGTTCAAACATTATTTATTAGTTTGTCTCGGTATTCGTTTAGCTTTTTATTAATTGATTTTTTTAAAACACCGCTATAATCCTTTTGATTATGTATCTTTTTATGACATTCAATACAAACCGTAGCTAAATTATTTGTATTATTTGTTTCACTAATTGGCAGATATGGACGGACATGATGGATATGTACAGTTCCTTTATCCACCTTTGCTTTACATATTCTGCAATTGCCCTTATCTATGTTAAAAACATAGGCTCTATTCATGGCGTATTCAAAGTTATACTTTTTGTCAGTAGTTCCTTTTCCAATTAGATTAATTAAACTGTCGCTTAACAATTCATCAGCTCTTGCCATGATAGTTTTCTTGCCTGTATTTCTTTTTTAGATTGCTCTTCCCTTCGGACTGTAGTGAGTTTCGCTTTGGTTCTTTTGATTTGTTTTTGTCCATTTCACGAAAGATAATCGGGTTGCCCCAACTTTCATATCTCCTAAATGTACCGCTGGTACTTGAGTTTTATAATTTGAATGTACCGAAGGTAAGTTAGAGGTTTGGTTAGCCGGATACCATTTCGCACCAAATCTTTTTAAGGATTTATACATGGTGTATGTTAGACTTTCATCAATTTTTCCCAAGCTGACAGAGACATGAGTTGCAGGAGCGTAATAATTAACAATACCTCGAATGGAACTATTATATAGACTAATTAGTCGCAAAAGGTCATTTTTATCTTTTGCTCGCCTTAAGTTTCTTGCCTTTTCTTTTAATACTTTTCGCTTATCTATTAGTCTTTTCCTATTTGGTTCCGTTTTGGTGACATGCCCTTTTCTTGCATTCTTCCTTTTAATAACCTTATATTCAAATCCTAAAAATTTTACCTTTTGTCGTTTAACATTTGTAATTAATGTTTTCTCTTTTGACAGTTCAAGCTTTAGTTCCGTATCTAGATATTTTGAGATTGCATGTTTCCATTTTTCAGCATTATCCTTAGTTTTTGTAACTAAACACCAATCATCTGCGTATCTTACTAGGTAAGCTGGATTTAAACTAGTTTTTCTTAGTTTCGCTATTTTAAAGTCTAAGGCTTTATAATTATATTCGGTTTCAAATCCGTGCCATTGTTGATATATCCATTGGTCAAATCTATTTAAGTACACATTCGCAAGAATGGGGGAAAGTATTCCACCTTGCGGTGTTCCTATTTCATTTATGTGTATCTCATTCATAATTCCTGCTTTAAGCATTTGCTTTATGACCATTAAAAGTCTTTTATCACGGATCCCGATTCCCCACAGACTTTTTAACATAATTCGGTGGTTAACCTCGTCAAAAAACTTTTTTATATCTCCTTCTACTACCCAAATGTACCCCGTTGAGTGTACGATATTTGTAAGGCGCTCGAGTGCATGATGAGTACTTCTCATTGGCCGAAAGCCATATGAATGTTGGAAAAATCGACCTTCACAAATTGGCTCAATTACTATCCTTATACATTCTTGAATAATCCGGTCTATGATGGTGGGGATACCTAAGGGTCTCAATTCCTGCTTCCCTGGCTTTGGAATCCATACCCTACAGACTTTGTTAGCTTTATACTGTGATAAAGAGTTTTGAATATCGGTTATCGTTTTGTCATAACTTTGCTCAAGGTATATTCTAATAGTTATTTCATCAATACCTGCTGTCATTGCACCTTCATTACTTTTGATTTTATGAATAGCCGAAATAATAGTCGGTTTGGATGAAATGATTTCCATTAATCCTTTAAAACCGATGCTCGTGTTCTTTGCTTGTTCATAAAGGTAATCTTGTATGGAATTTAATTGTCTTTCTATTTCAACGATTCCGAGTGAATTTAGTTGCTGAATAGCCAATGATTTCCTCTCCTAATAGGAGTCCCATCTCGGCATCTGCGTCATTTCTGCTTACCTGCTTCCTAATTTCGCTGATAAATAATCGAATTACTTTTTTGATAGACTTAGGCTCTTGGCTCCACCATTTATTATCATGGATTCATTGCTACTATAGCCCTGCTGCCATGAAGGTTCAGTAATCATTTCCTATTACTTAGGTTTCTCCTACACTAAGAGACTTCTAACCTTCTTCACTTCACTTGTTCCACTCATCCTAGCTTTTCATATTTAGCCTTAGCCTAATCCTGTGAACCGCCTTCCAACTTACCGCTTGTTCTCTTTAGTGTCTAACGGATTCGTCTTTAGACCATTTCTTAAGGTATAAAATAGATTCCATATGAGGGAATATGGTTTCCATAAAAGGACCTCTCTTGGGAGGTAGACATCTTGTTATTCGATGAATCGTTCGTAACGACCCGTACATTCGGATTTTCGTCAGTACATTTGTACATTCTAGACATAGCTAATTTATAGCACCCCGACTACTTTGCTAACCACTTTTCAGGTCTGCTTTTCGCCGACTTCACCGAGCTTCGTACATTTCATGTAGTGCCATTCCATGCACGTCGGAGTATTAGACTTTTTCTCATGCACCACCATGAGTAATGGGAACATCCCCCATTAATAATCGAAAGAGTAGTTATATGTATAGTACATTCGTTGCTTTTATTGACGCTTTCGCGCCAGATTATGCGCAACAACAAGTCGCGCCCCTCACAGAACCGTGCTTGCACTATTAATGCACACGGCTCCTCCTAGTTACCATTCACAAAATGTAGCTAATCTCTTAGATTGAGATTTTGGTACTTCTGCTATCCTTAGTAGTTTTGTTTCCATTTATCCCTACCTCTGAGTGTAGTAAATGTTTCCCTAGTAAGGGCGATAACTGGTAGCTAGCCTTTCCTCCATCGGCATTACCCAACTTCATTGGTACTACGCTGCTATCCGACTCCCTACACAGCATTTGGTCTCCTTGCTTTTTATTGCTTGTACACCATACTCTTCTAACAAGAAAAGACCGGTAGGGTCTCCCGAGTTGCCGTATCATATCGATGTGTAACGTGCCAAGGTCTCTGACTCCAGAGAGGTTTTATCCATCTTGCCCCTAACGTAGGATAAAATGTTGCTTTCTGCTGCAGGTAAAGCATCAGCCCTCTCGATTTACTAACATTATGGAGCTCAATCCCTTCAACCATTTGGCTTTCGGCCCGCCACCTAGCTGTCTACGCTTAAAGACTAAAGTTACCTTTAGCCCTCCAAGACTCGCTACGAGCGAATGGCTAGTTCTTACTCGACATGAATCCCACCCGCTATATGATACGACCTAGGCTCGGCCGCACACCTGCCAGTTAGCACTTCACTACGACTACATTATTTTATTTTTAAATAACAAGTCTCAAATTGGAGATTCCTCATAACATAAAGTACTATTAAATTAATATTGTTTTTCAAAAATTTATCATGCTGCTACCAAGTGGCTCGATTGTTGGTAAAAACCCATCATACAGTTTTGTGAAATTTAGATTAGAGGAAGAATTAAGAGTAATTTAAAATTATTATTCCCACAGAGCTATTAGAAGGAGGATATTATGAGCGAGAATATTAAAACTTATGAAGCTGAAGGTATCAAAATATATTGGAAACCCAATATTTGCAAACACGCAGCAGAATGTGTAAAGGGATTGCCTAGTGTATTCAATACCCAGAAAAGTCCTTGGGTATCACCACAGAATGCAACAGCTGAAAAAATCATGGAAGTGATTGATCGTTGTCCAAGCAGAGCACTTACTTATGGGCAAAAATAAACAGAACTAAAAAAGTTAGGAGAATGAGGAAATGACTGAAATTAAAATGGGCAAGAATGAATTCTATATTGAGGAATCTAATGAAATTATTGCAAGAATTCAATTTATCCCAAGCGGAAAAGATGTAAATGGAAGAAATTTAATTATTGTAAACCATACAGTTGTATACGAGGGTCATAATGGTCGTGGATTAGGCAAAGAATTAGTAAACAAGATAGCTGAATATGCAAGAGATGAAAACTTATATATTATTCCTGTATGTCCTTATGCAAAAAGTGTTCTTGAAAGTAAGGAAGAGTATCAAGGTGTACTAGCAAATTGATGCCATTTTATTATATATGCGTTGAATCCGCTACACTTAACTGGACAAAAAAATAAGGTCAAGTAGACTAATCACTAAATCAAGGAATACTGCTAATTAGTATAAGAAATCCATACTAGCAACATCACTAGGAGAGGCGGGTATGCTAGCCTAGCTAGCAAGCCAGATGTCTTTGCCATCTGGTTTCCTGGCTGGCAAAGCATGACCCTGGAGGCTCCTTGTCAAGTTGCGGTTGTTACCTACTAAATTCGGAAGTCTATTATATCTTATTCGGTTATGGAGGAACGCCAATATGACAAGGACTAGAAGAACATTTACCCCTAAATTTAAAGCTCAAATGGTCAAACTATAAGTAGACCCCTCCACTTTACTGGAAAATTTTTTTGATATGTAATTAAAAAAGGGAGTACATTACTGGGGCTGTTGACAAACTAATAGGAATTTCAAAAACCTGTGTAGAATTTATTCTATACAGGTTTTTTATTGGGGGAATTCATATGATGGGTCATAAAGATGTATATCAAAGTAAAATGGGGTAGTACCAGGGAAGCTGTCACCACCCGCAATAAGAAAATGTCAACAATAAGTTATTAATTTTAATACTTCAAACACGTATACCCCCATCCTGTTTTAGATAGGGGTATACGTGTTTGAAGTGGTTAATTTTTTTATAAAGGATGCTTTAACAATAAAGTCGTTTAAAAATCTAAGTTTTATTTCACAATCGGGCTATTATATATAGTATCATCAACAAAACATTGATATGGTGCACCCTTTATCATTGTTTATATGTAACCACAGAATATGCGTTTAAGGACTTGGCTTGGAGCCTCTGTTGGTACGATTTGTCTTGAAAGGCTGAAGCTAAGGTTTCATCAGGCAAACGAGCCTATCATACCCACCTCTCCAAGTAAAGTCCTATCGTTGTTTACGTTAGAAACTATAATTACTTACTAAAGATAATAAGTAAACAAAGTTAGAAAAGTGGCTGTTTGGGTTTCGTTATTTACGAAGAATACGGTCAAAAATCATACTACATATAAACGCCCTTTAATGGAATAACTAAAATATGGCCTCAATCCTATAATCACTTAATTCTTATTTCACTAATGCACCCAGTTACTTTAAGTACATTTCTTCACAATCTCTTTGAAAGGAACAAGAAAATATCGATGTTAGCGTCGCTCATTACCCCTTACTGTTTGAATAGTTAGAATATTCTTTACTGATCATTCTAAAAATGATAAAATTTTAAAAAAGGGGGGAAAATGGCTAGACACAAAGAATTTGATGAAGCCGAGGTTTTACGAAAAGCAATGGTACTTTTTTGGCGAAATGGATATGAAAAAACGTCTATGCAAGATTTAGTAGACTATATGCACATACACCGTCGAAGTATTTATGACACATTTGGTGATAAACAGACGTTGTTTCTACGAGCACTACAACTCTTCGAAGAAATAATCGAAAAAAGAATGGAACAACAAATTAAACCTATTAATTCAGTCAAGTTAGCGACAAGAAGATTATTTGAAATGGTGGTTTTTTCAGATGAAGAAAAACCCCCAGGATGTTTAATTGTAAATACAGCTGTAGAATTAACCTTACATGACCAAGAAGTTGCTGACAGGATTAGTAAAAGCTTTGGAAAGACCGAATCATTTATATACGAACTACTATTGCAGGGGCAAATAAGTAAGGAAATATCCGATCAACTTGATATAGAAAAATCAGCTCAATTTATTCATAATTCACTTATTGGGGTAAGACTATTAGCCAAAACAACGAAAGATAAAGAGAAACTTCAAAACATCATTGATTCCACTTTAGCAGTGTTAGATTAACTTTTTTAGAATGAACGTTCTAAAAAGGCTATGATTTTGCTAATCTTTTTTATTTTTAATATGGAGGGTGAAAAGAATGAACCATTTAGAGTTCTTAAAGAAAATGGCAAAGGGTAAAATACCAGGTTCGCCCGCTGCAGAAGTAATCGGTTTTCACATAACAGATGTTGAGGAAGGGAAGGTTGTGGTCGAAATGGATGCTACGGAAAGATTACACAATCCGATGGGGACACTTCATGGTGGGATTTTATGTGACATATCAGATGCTGCTATGGGTTATGCATTTGTAACTACATTAGCTGAGGACGAAATTTTTACGACAATCGAAATTAAATTAAATTTCCTAAAACCTATTTTTAATTCTAGACTTCGAGCTGAGGGAAAATTAATAAAAAAAGGTTCATCAGTCGGATTGCTTGAGTGTCATGTATATGATGAAAAACAAAGACTCGTGGCACATTCTACAAGTACATGTATGATTTTGAAGGGAAATTCCGCTGGAAAAAGATATAAAATAGAATAATATAACTAATCTCTTGTTAAAAGAAAATCCATTCAAAGTGAGGTTTATCAATATTAAAAAGGTAAGGTGGGATCTAATGCCCTCTATTCTAACGGTTCCTTCCAAAACGAAAAGCGCGGTGCATTTACAAGAGAATAAACTCATTTTAATATGGAGTGTTACCACATTGCTGGTGGTAATGAATACAACCATGTTTAATGTTGCATTACCCTTTATACTTAAAGACTTGTCCTTAAACTCATCCATGGGCTCATGGCTGGTATCAGGTTATTCCATT
>NZ_JASATK010000009.1:0-195587 GCF_038440275.1 Bacillus sp. OTU2372 | reverse complement strand
GATAGAGGACTTTTTTTAAGTGTCTACTCTATCGGGTACATTTTAGTTTCTAAAGGTGTTTTTATTTATTAAAAGTGATTTTCTTTTATAAATGGTTGGGAATCCACTCTCCAAACATCTGCCGGAGAAAACCGAATTAAATGGATCTGTCCTCGAAACGTTTGCCCGCCGACATCTTTAATATACCAATCGATTTCAGCAGGTACGTCTAAACTTATTTCTTGGGTGAGGTCTTCTGGCGGCAGAACCTCTAATCGTGTGATCCTGACATTTTCAACTTTATCGAGTATTGGGTTCCAATTTACTTTTTGCAGTGATATGGTCGAGACAATGACAGAATCCTGCTGTTTGAAACCAGCAATATAGGCGTTAATGACCTGATAGGGATTTGCATTTGCCAGGTATTCATTTAATTTGCCTGAAGCCTTATAAATCATAAGCATATGAGACAAGTCCATTGAATTGGTTCGATGGGTTGTGCTGCCGTAGAAATGAATGCAAAAATGTCCAGGAAAATTATTCTGCAATGCCCCAGCTCCATGAGGCATTCCGTGCATGGATGCAGCAATCCGCTGCTTTTTATGAATGACATAAATAGCACGGCGTTTCCAGCTCCATTTTCCCCCATAGATTTTTTTCATAATATTTGTATCTTTCACGGTGAGCGGCTGTACATCAGCATGGTGACTTCCGGCTCGTCTTTGTACCTTGAACCTTTTCCCTGTTTCCATATCTTGGACAGTAAATTTTGAATATTTCGGTAACAACTGATTAACCTTGTTCCAATCCGGCATTTCTACATTGTCTTTAATCTCGTTTGCCGCATGTACTCCATATCCATTTAGGAGGATTTGAATAACTAGTATGAAACAACAAACTGCCTTCTTCATTGGAGCTCCTCCTTTAATGGTTTTTTTCTACATTAAAAGAGTTACCTGAAGTGGAATTTATCATTCATTTAACACCCATTTTTATTCAAGTTAAACTACCTCTGTCTCACTTTCAAGTGAGACAAGCTGTTGTTCAATAATCCCCCAATCCACGTTTTCACCGATAAATACAAGATTCAAGCGCATGTTCATATATTCTTTCATGTAGAGCGGCATCCCATATGCATATTGAAAAAGAAATGGCTGTTCCGAATAATGAAACTTAATATATCCTTTTATCCGATAAATGGTATCTGGTAAATTCTTCAAAAATTCTTCAAAACCAGTATCGCTGATTGGTTTATGAAACCGGTATACGTAAGTAGATAAGTTTAAGTGAATGTGGCTAGATTCCTTTTCTACATTTACAGTTAAATTTCTTAGCCGGTCCATAGGAACCTTTGAGTAGCTGGTTAGTAAACATTGCGCTTTTGGATTTAACCCTTGCATCTCAAAAATTAGCTGTGCCTGCTCATTTTCTTTTAGTTCATCAATTTTGTTAATCAAAATAAAGTCCGCATTCCTTACTTGTTCAAGGATCAATTGCTGCAGCTGGGGGCTTAACGCTTTTCTGTTTTTCCACCTAGTTCCATCTACTGTCGTAATAATCCCTTTTATCAATAATTGATCTGCAAACAGGGGTGAAAGAATGGAGTCTAATACTTCCACTGGATGGGCAGCGCCCGTTGTCTCAATATAAATCACTTCCGGTTGTTCCTCCATTAATAGTCCTTGAAGCTGGGCTTCAAGCTTGTCCTGAATGGAACAGCATATACATCCTCCTAATAACTCTTTTAACAATATATCTTCTTCAACCGCATCTGAGTCAATTGAGACTTGACCAAGCTCATTCATCAGGACTGCTACTTTTCTCCCGCGGCTGCGCTCGTCCGTTAGAAAACGTTTCAATAGTGTAGTCTTCCCGCTTCCTAAAAATCCTGACAAAATGTATACCTCTGTCTTTTTCATAGTTCTTTCCCCTCTGTAATAAAGCTTAACCCGACTCCAGTTGGAATCGGGTTACAAATGTTATTTCATTCGGCCTTTTAGTACCTCAACTGCTTTTTGTAATTGAGTATCGCTGTTTTTAATTTTCTCACGTAATACATCCATAAGCTTTAAGGTGGAGTCACCCTTTAATACACCATTAGCAGGAAGCTTCTGAGCTGTTTGGAATTTGATGACTGCTTGTTTTGTCTTTTCGTCAAAGAATCCATCTTCCCTGCCTGGGTCATATCCAATCGCCTTCAACATTTTCTGGGCAGTTTGTACCTCTGTCGATGAAGTGGAGATTGCCAGTTCTTTATCTGGGTTAATTATCGGTAATGTTGCATAATCGGGGAGCGCCACTTGAACATCCGGTACAATCCCCTTCTTGTGAATCCAGTTACCGTTTGGTGTTAACCATTTAGCTATGGTATATTTCAGATTTGATCCATCTTCAAAATCAGCTGCCGTTTGAACAGTTCCTTTACCAAAGGACTTTTCACCAACAAGTGGTACACCAGCAGATTCTTTTACAGCAGCAGCAAATATTTCAGAAGCACTTGCACTGCCGCTATCAATTAAGACAACTAGAGGAAGATCAGGATTTCCTTCATTTTGTGAAGCAATTTCCTTAATTTTTCCGTTTCGGTCCTCTTCCTTGACAATAATTTTTCCTTTAGGAACAAACATACTTGTAATGCTTACCGCTTGATCCAATAATCCCCCTGGGTTTTGGCGTAAGTCTAAAACAAGACCTTTCATTCCTTTTTTCTGGAGATCGGTTAAAGTAGTTACCAATTCTTTAGATGTGTTGCTTGAAAAACTAGTTATTTGAACCTTTGCGATTCGATGATCGACCATTTCCCCATAAACGGTTTCAATTGGAATCGTGTCACGAACAATCGGTACGGTCATTGGTTCAGCCATTCCTGGCCGTTGAATCGACAATGTCACCTTTGTTCCTTTTTTACCTCTTATCAAGGTGACAGCTTCAGTCGAATTCATTCCTTGAAGACTTTTCCCATTTACGGAGATGACCATATCATTTGGCTTTAAACCTGATTTTTCAGCAGGAGACCCTTTAATAGGAGAAACGATGACGATGTGCCCGTCCTTTTCTTGGATTTCGGCGCCAATCCCTTCAAATGAAGAGGATATGCTGTTATGAAAGCTTTTCGCTTCGTCATCACTCATATAATCTGAATATGGGTCATCTAATGATTTGACCATACCGTCAATCGCACCATTAATCAGTTTCTGCTGATTGACATCCTTATAGTAGCCATTTTTTAAGGTATCAAATGCTTCATAAAGTTTATTAAATTCTGTTCTGTCCGGCGTAACTGTTACCACTTTTTCTTTTCCAAAAGCGAGAGCAAAAGTTGTAATCCCAGCCGATAAGAAAACAAGGAAAAATAACAGCATAATAAAATGAAACTTTTTCAAGCGTATGTAACTTGATTTATTTTCAATCACTTGCTCTTGCTCTACTTTTTCTTCCTTACCCTTCAGTTGTTCTCCATTTTTTTCATCCAAAGCCTTCACCACTTTCATTCACCATAAAAATATGAATTTTAAACTATCATACGGGTTAATCTCACATTTTTAGAAGCCATTTTTAAAAGTAAACCCTTAGTGATTAGAATAACATCTTTTATATAATATTAACAAAGAAAAGTGAATGAATATAATAAGAATTACATTTTCCTTCATTTTACCCAAAGAAAAACGGCACTACCGGGTGGTAAGTACCGTTTTTTATATTTTTACTCTCTTCAACCGTAGTGAGTTAGTTACCACAGAAACTGAACTGAAGGCCATCGCAGCCCCTGCTACCCAAGGGGCAAGCAGCCCAAATGCAGCAATCGGAATACCTCCAGAATTATAAATGAGTGCCCAAAAGAGATTTTGCCGGATATTTTGCATGGTTTTTTTACTTAAAGAAATGGCTTTCGGGACCAAAGTAAGTTCTCCGCCAAGAATGGTAATATCAGCTGCTTCAATCGCGACATCTGTTCCGGTACCTATGGCAATGCCAATATCGGCCACGGCAAGAGCAGGGGCATCATTGATCCCATCACCCACCATCGCTACCTTTAACCCTTTAGATTGTAGTTCCTTCACATGTGTAGCTTTTTCTTCTGGGAGAACTTCGGCAATGACGTTTTGGATTCCAACCTGATTAGCAATGGCCTTAGCTGTCCGTTCATTATCACCAGTCAGCATATATACCTTGATACCTAATTCTGATAATTGCTTCACTGCTTGCGCAGCTGTTTCTTTTACAGTGTCTGCTACTGCCACCATTCCCATGATCGTATCATTTATGGCAATATACATTGCTGTTTTTCCTTCAGTTTCAAAGCGAAGAAGATCGCTTTCCAAGTCATGGTATGAAATGCTTTTTAAATTCATAAGTTTACGTGTCCCTATATAAACCTCGTCATTTCCAATTTTTGCCTCAATTCCATATCCTGGTATTGCTTTAAAACGTTTTACCGGTAAGGTACTTGACCGTTTTTCCCTTCCATATTTAACGATAGCTTCGGCAAGAGGGTGTTCAGATGACTTTTCAGCAGAAACAAGATACTGGAGGACCCTTTTCTCATCCTGATAGGCAATAAAATCCGTTACAACAGGTTGTCCTTTTGTAATCGTACCTGTTTTATCAAAGACGATGGCATTGATTTTGTGGGTGGTTTCAAGGTATTCCCCACCCTTAAAAAGAATCCCTATTTCAGCAGCCTTCCCTGTTCCCACCATAATGGAGGTCGGAGTTGCAAGTCCAAGTGAACAAGGACAAGCAATAACGAGAACAGCCATTGCAGTTTCCAGTGCAGAAGGGAAATCATTCGGATTAACAAATAAATACCAAATCATAAAGGTTAAGATTGACATAGTAACTACTACAGGCACAAAATAACTAGATATCGTATCTGCTAGCCGTTGAATGGGTGCTTTACTTCCCTGTGCCTCTTCGACAATTCTAATAATTCCTGCAAGTGCAGTATCTCTTCCAACCTTTGTTGCGGTCATAGTCAGCGTTCCGTTTTTATTAATAGTAGAACCAACTAGTGTGTCACCAATCGATTTCTCTACCGGGATGGATTCCCCCGTAATCATCGACTCATCCACCGAGGATTGTCCTTGAATCACTTGCCCATCAACTGGAATTTTCTCACCAGGCTTCACAACTATGCGATCGGCTACCTTCACATCATCGATAGGAATTTGCTGTTCTTTTCCGTCTCTAATCACAGTGGCTTCTTTTGCCTGAAGGTTTAGCAGTTTTGATAAAGCAACAGTTGTCCTCCCTTTTGCCATTGTTTCCAATAACTTTCCAAGCAGAATTAACGTAATAAGAACAGCACTCGTTTCAAAATAGAGATGCGGGATGTAAAGAGGGTTTCGGATGGTCTTTAAGCCTTCTGCAAGACTATAGAAATAAGCGGCAGAGGTTCCTAATGCAACAAGGACATCCATATTTGCACTTTTGTTTTTAAGTGCCTTGTAGGCAGCGACGTAAAAGGGACCTCCAATATAAAACTGAATCGGTGTGGCTAAAAGGAATTGAAACCATGGACTCATTAATAGATGCGGTACTGGCAGGCCCAAGTCAACGGGAATGTGCGCCAACATCGTATACAAAAGTGGAATTGTTAAAATCACAGCTAGGAGGAACTTTTGTTTCTTCTGTTTAATTTCCTCTTCTTTATGCTGTTGCTTTGATTCCCTTTGCCCTTTCTCCTTCGCTTCATAACCAAGCTTATTAATTTTATCCTTAATACCCTGGATCGTAACTTCCCCCGGATTATATTCAACACTTGCTGATTCAGCAGCTAAATTTACGGTTGCCTTTTTAATACCGTCCATTTTGTTTAAAACTTTTTCAATTCTTGTTGAACATGCTGCACAAGTCATACCATATATATCAAACTCCGATTTCTCAAATCGTACACCATATCCGAGATTCTCAATTTTGGTGATAATATCATGACTTGTTACTTTGTTTTTTTCATATGAAATGATTGCACTTTCCATCGGTAAATTGACATTGGCATCAACACCGTCCATTTTATTTAGCACTTTTTCAATTCTTGTTGAACATGCTGCACAGGTCATACCAGTTATATCTAATTTGAGCTGCTCTTTCATTTCGTTCACCTCATTCATACAATACCCCTGCACCCTATATAACACAATGTATATTCGATTTTTGTCACGTATTTGCCTCTTTTTTCATTTTACAACTCATACGCCAACTTTTGATGACGATTGTCACTACTGCCTTAATTGTTACTATCAATTAAATTCTCCATTTTACAGCGGAGTTCCTTTTACAAAAAAGAAAAAACCTCTTCCTGATTGGAAGAGGCATCATAAAACATTATTCCTTAGTCGCAGCTTCTAATGCTACTTCAATCATATCATTAAAGGTTAATTGTCTTTCTTCTGCTGTTGTCTCTTCACCTGTTAAGATATGGTCACTAACGGTAAGAACAGAAAGAGCCCTGCGATTAAACTTTGCGGCTAATGTATAAAGTGCCGTTGTTTCCATCTCGATAGCAAGGATTTGATATTTAGCCCATTTCTCAAGATCAGCATTATCATTATAAAATGAATCAGCGGTAAAAATATTCCCTACTTTTAAATTTAGACCTTTTGCAACCCCTGCATCATAAGCCTTTCTTAGCAAGTCAAAATTTGCAGTTGGTGCAAAATCCACATGTCCAAAGGTTAGACGATTAATATTGGAGTCGGTTGAGCTTGTCATCGCCAAAATAACATCTCGAACTTTTACATCCTTTTGAATTGCACCACAAGTACCGACCCGAATAAGGTTTTGAACATTGTAGCTTTGCATTAATTCATTAACATAAATTGAGATAGAAGGAACACCCATCCCAGTACCTTGGACAGAAATCCTTTTTCCTTTATATGTTCCGGTGTAGCCAAACATATTCCGAACTTCGTTGTAACATTTGGCATCTTCTAAAAATGTTTCCGCTATATATTTTGCACGAAGTGGATCCCCAGGAAGTAATACTGTTTCAGCAATCTCATTCTCTTTTGCCCCAATATGTACACTCATAAATAAACCTCCCAAAAAAAAAGTAAGTACAGTAATAAGTTTGTACCATTGACACTATAACATAATCATTTTTTATTGAAAACGAAGACATGATTTTTTGAAATTGTGGAAACCTATTATTAGGTTAAAGGAGGGGTAATAATGGGTAAAAAACACCGAGCACGTATCCGTGGGAAAAAAAAGAATAATCACATCCCACCTGAAGCCATTGTGGCAGAACATGATGCACACGCCAAAGAATTTAGTGCTGCAGAACGTAAAAGTTAACACGGAAAGCGGAAACATCCGTTTGTTCGATAATCTAATAAAAATAAACCTAAGGATTATCCTTAGGTTTTATGTATTGTTCACCTAATATTTATTCGATTTACGAGTTCCCAACCACCAGATCTTAATTGGTAATAATGTTGGCCACCTCGGCCCTCATCAATTAAAATAATATCACCTGTCGACATAAATCTCCCTTTGTAATCAGCTGGAATCCTGTCGGTCACATTAAAGCGGCTAAACGTTTCCTGTAAGCACTGCCTGCGACTGTTGGCGGGAATAGTGGTCCGATACACCTCTTTGTAACCCTTACGTTCACGGTACCTTGGAGTTTGAAAGATTGTCACATCATATGGATTATATGCCTTTTTTGTTAACATTTTGATCATCTTATCCCTCCAATTATTTGACTTAATTACTATTCTAAATAATTGGCGATAACAAGTGTCGATTCCTCCATTAAAACCCCACTTTTTTTGTCGATTATCATTTTTTAGCAAAAAAACAATAGGGTTACATTTCCCTATTGTCCTAATTACACTATGAATACCTTTGAATAACGTTTTGAATTTTTTGTTGAATAGATGGAATATCCTCGTTTGTAACCGTTAATCTTACATTGGTCTCATCCGTTCCCAACGCTTCAGAGAATAAACCTGATAATCCTCGGGCACGTCTATCAACTTGGAAAATAATATCAAGAGAACCATTTCCAGCTGGAAAGAATACAACTTCTAATTCATCTAATTTACCGCGGAATAATCCAGAGGTTGGAACAAATTCAAATTCCTGAACAAACGGTAAACGCCCGCGTAATCGGCGCGGTGCTTCCTCACAATCTGCCTCACGGATTCTAAATCCCAACTGGTCTATTGCATTAAATACAGCAGACATTAATGAATTAGGGACCACTTTTAAGTAGTCTTGATCACTAGGGTCGACTGCACCCTTAATATCCAGCCCAGTAGTCACCCATACTTTTGAACGGCCAATAGAAAGCGGTGTGTCGTATGGGAGCTGAAAGGAGAAGGGGATATCCCTTTTCTCATTGGCCCGAATCGTGAATGGGGTTGTTAACCGGAACCGGTCAATGGCTGCTGTTACAGAGTATTTCCTGTCATCTGACTCTCTTAAGTAGGTTGTATTTAAGGCAAGATATATTTCATCAATCTGCTGATCAATCCTGCCGCCTTTAATTGCCACCACACCTTGAACTGTTTCTCCCGGCATATACGTATCCTTTTCAAGCTTTGTGTCCACCTCAGCGGACCCAATTCCCACACTGGCAAATACTTTGTTAAAAAATGACATTTTTTCTCCTCCTAGGTACTTAGCTTTTCTATATCTACTCTCAGCTGTGAGCAGTCGTCATACGCAGGCTCAATCTGTAAAAGTCTTCTAATAATGTGTTTTGCCCAGGATGAAATTTCTAATTCTTCTTCCCAGCTTTTTTCCTTTTCGTGCCACTCAAAGGAAAAGTTGGAATACAGCAGAAACAATAGGAAATGGCCCAGTCCATAAAAGTCAGCCTGAAAATTTATTCCTTTTCGTAAATCTAACCCTTTTGTTCTTGTTATACCTTCTTTTTCCTGCCGTAAATATCTCCCTAACCCCAGGTCAATCAGTCTGACCTTCGACCCATCAAAGATGACATTCGGAATCCGAATATCTCGATGGATAATATCTCTGCCATGCAAATATTCGATTAGGGTCAATAATTCATCAGCAATTTTAAAAGCACCTTGCTCAGATATTGTCAAGCCCTCAGAAAAAATAAGCTGTTCGAAATTTTTTCCATCAATATACTCCATTGTATAAAAAGGAATTTTATTATAGGTTCCCTCTTCGAAATACCTAGGGAATCCCGGATGATGAATGGATTTTAATAATTCCTTCTCCAGTTCAAAGCCTTTCCTGCCTGATTTTGTGATTCTTTTATGAATCCTTAATGCTTTTAATACCTTATTTTGCTGGGTTAAGAGATCCATAACTAAATAACTGTGCCCATAGCTGCCCATTCCAAGATGTTTGATTATCCTAAATTTCCCGGCGATTGTTTCGTCAGATGATAATGGTCTTTCAAACAAATTAGAATAGAACAAAACAGTCCTTTTAATCATTTAAACCCCTTTTTAGCTGCTAAAAAAACTAGACAAAAAACTGCCGCTTTTATGCTTTTTTTTGTAATGATGATGTCCATAGTGACTATGTTTATGGTGATTCATTTTCTTCCATGCATCACTAGAAGATGAGTATTTGTGATGATTGTTTAATTTTCCGCTTATAAGAGATTTAAGGATTTTCTTTAACATAAAAACCCCTCCTTAGGTTCGTAATCATATATACGAGGCAAACAAATAAAGGTTTCGTCAAAAACAAAAAAAAAAATCCAAATCTCATAGGAGTTACGATACATGTTGATTACAAACAAAAAGCGAGCATCATGCTCGTCTTTTGCCATATCTATCATTAACGAGGAGGACTCTTTTAATTAGGTAGTTAGTCATCCTCTACTTCTTCATCAATAATACTCTTTTCAATTAGATATTCGAAGGTTATATCTGCCAGTTCTTCTAATTCTTCTTCGCTAGGAACGTAACCCCGCTTTACAAGCTCATGAAAGAAAAATTCGGCAATTTCTTCTGTATCAATAAACACTTCGATTTCTCTCATAGCATCGCCCCCTTTTTAGAGAATGTATGATGTACATGGCCTTTTCATGCTAGTTACTTTTGAAAGGCATTTCCACTGTTTCCATCTTAATAAAGTTCCTATAAATTTATGTCTTTTTTTGAGTGGACAAGCATAGGATGAAAAAAAAGAAGTTGATGAGGTGATAGAATGTCAAATTTCAAATTGAAGTTAGAGGCATTTATTGAAGATGTAAACAAGGAGGATGGGTACACCCTCCAACTATTTGAGAAGTTGACTAACACCATGTTTTCTTTAATAAAATGGGCCGGCATTCCCTTTGTCCTTTATTTATTGTTTGAGATTTCAAGATGGTAGTTACACATGGCTTTTGCCATCATTATTTACCAGACTTTCTAGTTTCCTAAGAATTACCCGCATCACTTGATAGTATTCTTGATCTTGAAACATTTCATATAAAATCCGGTAATCATTAAATATGTCCAATAAGTTATCGATTAATTCCTTTTTTTCTTTTTTTCGTTCTATTTCCTCAAATTCGGCTTTTCGGACCATTCCTTGAACCTTAGGAGTTTTGTCAGTTTTTTCTTGCTTATTGACTAAGTATAGGAGACCCAGCTTTTGGATGAAGGTATCCGCATTCTCGGCATCAGCAACTAATGTTAATTCCTCTTCTCCAGCTTCAAGCCATTCTCCATCACTAACCCGAGATAGTTCGTAAATAACATCTTCCCAAGCATCTTCTTTGTAACGCCAAATTTCCGTTCTAAAACCGACTACCTTAAATAAATCAGCGCCATATCCACTTACTTGAACTAAGTCACCGAAAAAGAATTTATACTCAATATCAATCTGCTCCTGCTCTACCAAGGTGCCATCGTATTCTGAAAGCAATTGAAGGGCTTCTTCTATATAGAGTCCTTCACTCTTATTGACTTCATAAACGTAATTGCCGTCCAATAATTTAATATCGGTAACTTTTCCAACCGTACCATAGATGGTGATCACGACGGTATCACCAATTTTATACTTTGGTTTCTTTCTCTTTGCCATATCCTCCCATCCCCTCAAATGGATTAGTCGTGTAGTTTAATTACAATAGTATATGCAGGGTGAAAAATATCGCTCATGACAATTTTGAAATAAAAAAATCGCCCGCTTTGGGCGATTTAAATGTTTTTATTTAACTTTCGGCACTTAGATAATGCTCCCATGCTTCATCAAAGACGGACATCGATTTTAGATACTGTCCATGCATTTCTAAGTAAGAACTTATTAGGTGGTAATCTTCCGATGTTTTTGGAAACCCATGATCCAAAAACGCATTGTTTGCAAAAGCACTGATATCATCTTTCGGGGCAGGATGTCTATATTTCATTAAAAAATGATAAAATGATTTTCTCATACTTTCTAACGCCTTTCTTGTCCAATTCGGAAACGAGTCATTTTTCTTATGAATTACTATAACGGATACTATTCGTATCGTCCAGTTGGAATTACAGGAAACCATAATAAAAAACAGCCTTTTTAGGGCTGCTCTTTTGTTAACTTGAAAAGTCAAAATAATTCCTCTTTAATAATCTAGGAATTTTCATTAATTCCTCGTAGGTAATCACTTTTCCAATTTGCTTACAATCAATTAAAAACAATTGATCTTCTATTTCTTTTACAAGGCTCTCACTCTGATAAATCATGTTACAATCACCGCAACTATGGGTAGGTGTTTCTCTAATTTCAATCGCACGTGAGCCGTCCGGTAACTCCCAGAAAACAGAGTCAGTGACTGCATTTACATTAGAACTATTACACCATTCACATTCCATTTTCATCACACACTCCTCACAATTACTTCATTGGTCCAATTGCTTAGACAGATTTTACATAGATGTATTTCCCTTTTCTTTTTCTGTTAATGCTTTAAATTTCTTTTCCTTTAATTCATCCCGCTTGCTCCGCTTGTCTTTTAATGAAGAGTGTGCAGGGTCTTGATTGTACTGCTTCCTGCGATTGAGCCTTGTTAAACCTTCTGGCACCAAATTGAAGTGCTGGTCATTCATAATTCCTGCAATACCGGAAAGTGATTTTTTCTCTGCCATGTTAGGGTATACACTTTCAAAATATTCTTCAGCTCTGCCAGGAACATAGTTTTCAGGCTCCGGATAGGAGGTAATTACTCCTTCAAAATTTCGGAGCACGACCTTTTCCGGACTCTGAGAAATTAAATAATTCGGCTGCAGCGCAATTTTCCCGCCTCCACCTGGGGCGTCGACGACAAAGGTTGGCACAGCATATCCGCTCGTATGGCCGCGCAACCCCTCGATAATTTCTAGTCCCTTGGAAACAGGAGCACGAAAATGCCCAATTCCCTCTGAAAGGTCACATTGATAGATATAGTAAGGACGGACACGGATTTTTACGAGGTCATGCATGAGCCTTTTCATGATTGGAACGCTATCATTAATTCCTGCTAGAATGACAGATTGGTTTCCAACAGGTACACCGGCATTAGCCAGCATTTCACAAGCTTTTTTTGAGTCCTCGGTAATTTCAATTGAAGTATTAAAATGGGTGTTTAACCAGATTGGGTGGTATTTTTTCAAAATATTGCAGAGGTTTTCGGTAATCCGCTGCGGGAAGACCACTGGTGCCCTTGTTCCGATTCGGATAATTTCCACATGGTCAATTTCACGTAGATTTTTCAAAATATATTCTAAAATATTATCATTAATCAACAGTCCATCCCCGCCGGAAATTAATACGTCGCGAACCTCCGGTGTTTGTCTGATGTAGGAAATAGCAGCATCAAGCTGTTTTTTAGGCACACCCATGCCAATCTGACCCGAAAAACGCCTTCTCGTACAATAACGGCAGTACATCGAGCATTGATTAGTGACTAGAAAGAGCACCCGATCAGGATAGCGGTGTGTTAGTCCTGGTACCGGTGAGTCCTCATCCTCATGTAAGGGATCTTCAAGGTCATATTTCGTTTTGTAGATTTCTTTAGAGATCGGTACCGATTGCATCCGAATCGGACAGCGGGGATCATCTGGATTCATTAATGAAGCGTAATAGGGTGTGATATTTAAGGGAATGGTTTTAGTGGAAATTCTTACCCCCTCTTCTTCATCTGGGGTTAAGTTGATTACCTTTTTTAAATCATCGACTGTACGAATCGTATTGGTTAATTGCCATAGCCAATCGTTCCACTGTTCCTCGGTAACATCTTTCCAAAGTTCTATATCCTTCCAATGTCTGTTTGGTTTATATATAAAATGTTTCATATCCTTTCCTCCAATCTTGCTTTACTAAATAATATGCAAGAATTATGCCAACTCTACAGTCAGATAAAAAGCCGATTCCTTGGTTATTTTGATTTTGAGACTCAAAAAAAAACCGCCGAAAATTCGGCGGTTTAGTGAGAAATTTTTTTTAATTTATATTGAAGAGTCTGCCTTGGTATTTCAAGTAGCTTGGCAGCTTGATTGATATTTCCTTTAGAAAGGTCGAGGGCACTTATGATTAGCTTTTTCTCCACTTCCTCCAAATTCTTTCTTAATGATAGATTATCAGAAGGATGATTATTACCTTTGGCTCCAGCAGGATACTGCCTCAGGATAACAGGCAAATCAACAACCCCAAGGTGACTTCCCTCACAAACATTCATCATATATTCAAGCGTATGTTTAAGTTCTCGGACATTTCCGGGCCATTGATATCCAGTTAAAAATATCTCTAGTTTTTTTTCCACACCTTGAATCGTCTTACTTAATTGTCTATTAAACTCTTGAATAAAAAAATCAGTTAAGTACATGATATCCTCTCTCCTATCCCTTAAAGGCAAGAGAGAAAAGGTAAACACATTCAAGCGATAATAAAGATCATGGCGAATCATTTTCTCTTGGAGTGCTGTTTGTGGGTGTACATTCATGGCGGCAATAACACGAACATTAACGGAAATATTTTGTGAGCTGCCCACCCTGCGAATCATCCCGTCCTCTAATATCCGTAAAAGTTTGGCCTGAAGCTCTATCGGCATCGTATGAAGTTCATCGAGAAAAAGGGTCCCGCCGTCAGCCAATTCAAACAAACCTTTCCGATCAACAGCCCCAGTATAACTGCCTTTGACTGTCCCAAAAAGGATGCTTTCCAGCAGCGTTTCTGGGATGGCAGCACAATTTTGAGCAACAAATGGACCTTCTGAACGATGGGACTCATGGTGTATACCCTGGACAAACAATTCCTTCCCAGTTCCAGACTCCCCGTAGACAAGAATCGGAGAATCCAATTTTGCCAGTTTCCTTGCCTCTTCCTTAGTATTAATTAATTCTGGGTTGATTGTTTTTATATCATTTAGTGTATACTTTACCTGCTTTGCACGCTTGTTGGGGCTGCTTTTAGAAAAACCTTTTTGTAAGTCTAAAAGTCTTTCTGCAAGCAGCTTCATTCTTGAATAATCCTTGGCAATTTCGACTGCCCCAACAAAGTCCTCCGCAATAAAAATAGGCAGCGTGGTATTAATGGTATCAATCCTCACTCCGTGCATATTGACATACACCTGAGCTTGATTATAAATGGGCTTTCCTGTTTTTATAACCTTTAAAAGAGTGCTCGACTCTTCTGTCAAGGAGGGAAATGCATCAATTAAATGCTTTCCTAACACTTCCTCTACGTCCATCCCATCATGTTTGGCAGCTACTTCATTGTAGAAAATGGTTTTTCCTTCAGTATTGACTACATGGATTCCTTCATCAATGCTTTTAAGAATGGCAGTCAAAACCTCTTGTGTTAATGCCGTTAAGTGTCCTATTTTATTCACCTGCCTGCTATAGCATCTAGAGTGCTGAAAAATTGGCACCGCCAGCCGAAATCTTAGCAGTTTGCCAGATTTTTCACCCACATATTCATATTCTCTAGTTTGTCAAAGATGTAACAATTATTCATGAACCTGCCTCTGTAGGAATATCCCAGTTGAAACAAAGCAGCATTCATCCCAAATGATAAAGCCCTAGCGATGGAATAGGCACAAAAAATCCCATTTTTCATTAAGTCCTTTTCGAGTTCTTGGAGAATGATTTTCATAAGTCCATATTTTCGGTGCTCGATTAACGTTGCACAATCGGTTAATTCAGCATTTTTGTAATAAGCGTTAATCTCTGCAGAGGCGGCACTGACTATTTTTCCCTGATAGGTAAAGACATAATAGATCGTCCCATCCTTCATAGTCTTTTTTACATATTGAGGATCATGCAATGGAGTAGGATAAATTGGAAATACTTGTTTGTATAAAGCGGAAAGCTCTCCAGCACAGCTTTCATCTGCCTTATTCAATTTATATTCCTTTGTTGGTAATGTTTGATCTATTGTAGGGTTTAATTGATAGATACTCTGAATAATTCCATCCTCGGTAATCCAATGGTCATTCCTTTTGCGTTCAGGCGTATAAAATTTTGAAAAAAAATGAGCGTCTGAACCTTGAAAATAACGGTCCACCACCGCTTCAGGCTGAAGTCCTGCTTCGACAAACGTTTTAAAGTCTTCACTACGGGCTTTAATGATGAGTTTCTCAGCTTGATACTTCTTAACAAGCTCTTCCACTTTTTCTAATAAAAATTTTGTATTTCCACGGTAATCATCAACCCTGATTCGTTTATTAAAGGGGTCTAAATATACTTCACAAAAATAGTTAGTTTCGTTCACGTAGATAGTGGATGCGGTTTGGTTCATTGTGTCACTCCTCAACTGCTTTTCTAAAACCTGGAGAATAAATTCTTCAATAGTAGACGAAATGAAAGTCTGGCCGGGATTTAGCCAGACTTAAAATTTCATACTAATACTCTCCATATGCTAGTCTGCATTCGGCATTATCATAATATGATTTTATCAATCAACAAATGAAGGTGCCAATCATGATGATTCCGCGACTTCACACCATCTCAATATGGTTAGGGCGATAATATTACTTGCTGCAAACAAATCCTCTAGGATAATATGTTCATTAGCATCATGTGCTACTGCCGTTATCCCAGGTCCAAAGACGACAACGGGAGTATGGCCCACAGTTGAGAGGATTCCCCCATCTGTGCCCCATGGACTTGCTTCAATAACAGGCGGTTCTCCTTTAACTTCAATAAAGCTTTTCGTTAATTCATTAATTAATGGGTGGTTGGTCTCGAGACTTCCCGGCTGCCATCTGCCGCCAAACCATTCCAGCTTAAGAGGGTGTCTCTTCAGCCATTCATCTTGATCGCACAGATCTTGCATGCATTTTTCCATTTCCATCTGTGCAGATTGAATACTTTCATCAGGAGATACTCCCATCCTTCCTTCTATTACGGCTGTATCAGGGACTGATGAAGGCCATTCTCCGCTCATCATTTTGCCGATATTAATTGGAATGGGGATAGGAATTTTTTTAAATAAAGGATCAGTAACCCTTGCGTTTCTATCTTTCTCTAATTTTTGCAAACTCTGAATTACTATTAGAGATTTCTCAATCGCACTAACACCTTCATATCTTGTTCCTCCATGTGCTGCTTTTCCTGTTACAGTAATCCGGAACCACATGGAACCCTGTTGTTTTGGAAACATCTTCATATTGGTTGGCTCAGGAATGATTGCTCCGTCTGCTTGATAGCCTCTTAAAACGGCTGCCAGTGTACCTGCTCCTCCACTTTCTTCTTCAATGACACTTTGAAAAATAACATCCCCTTTTAGCTTTATACCGTTGGCAATAATCGCTTCCATTGCCATTAATAGGGCAACATTCCCTCCTTTCATGTCAGTTGACCCTCTTCCATAAAGCTTGCCGCACTCAATTACTCCACTAAATGGATCATGCTCCCAGTTTGACTCATCGCCAACCGGAACCACATCAATATGACCGTTTAAAACAATCGATTTGCCACCGCCAGCTCCTTTTAAGACTGCGACCAAGTTTGGGTTTCCATCAAAGCTTTGGCGGTCGCAGCAATAGGCCGGATGGCTTTTTAATTCATCACCGCCAATTTCCCATATGTCCAGTGTTAATCCAAGCTGACGACATTTCTCAATGACAATAGCTTGTGTACTGCTCTCATTTCCACGGGTACTATTTTCTCGGACGAGCAGTTGTAAAAGTCTCGCCGCTCGTGCCCGATTCTCCTTTAGCCATTGCTTTACATGGTGTTCATATTTTTCCACTTTAGTTCACCCCTTTAAGCCAATTTCCCCATTAGTACGGTATGTTGCGAATATTTTCAGTACGGTATGTTGCGAATATTTTCACTAACTTTAAATTCACAGCCTGTTTTACTGACCACACTATCAAGGTTGTACGGTGCAAATATTTCGGACAAAAGCAGTCCTTCGTGGGACACCTTAAAGACAGCCATTTCTGTAATAATTAAGTCAACGCAGCGGGAGGATGTTAAGGGGAGTGAACATGTATTAACAATTTTGGGGTACCCGTTTTTATCACAGTGGTTCATCACAACGATTACCTTTTTGGCTTTTTGTGCGAGTTCCATTGCTCCTCCCATACCCGGTACTTTTTTACCCGGCACAATCCAATTGGCCAAATCACCATATTGACTCACTTGCAGTGATCCTAGAACGGTAATATCAACCCTTCCCCTGCGAATCATACCAAAGGCAACAGCACTGTCACAGTATGAACCACCACTCATTAGGGTCACTGGAAAGCCGCCGGCATTGCACAAATTCTCATCTTCTTTTCCTTTTCCGGGACTTGGCCCCATTCCCGTAATCCCATTCTCAGCATGAAACATTACCTGTATTTCTCTTGAAAGGTGGTTAGGGACAAGGGATGGAATACCAATACCGAGATTCACCACCATACCATTCTGAATTTCCTCTGCAGCTCGTTTGGCCATTCGGTTTCTTTCGTCTATTCCCATGCCCATTTCCAATTCACCCCTTGGGAGGAGATTACATAGTCAACAAATACTCCTGATGTGATAATTTCATCCGGATCAAGACTGCCCAATGGTACAATTTCCTCTACCTCTGCAATGGTGAGTTTGCCGGCCATTGCGACAAGTGGATTAGTATTGCGGGCACTTTTGTCATAAATTAAGTTACCATACACATCTGCCTTTTTTGCATAGACAATCGAAACTTCGGCCGTTAAGGCAGTTTCTATTAAGTATTCGTTTCCGTTTAGCACATATCGCGGTTTATCATTGGAGACTATTTCATTGTCCATACCTATGTCAGATAAAATCGCCGGCAGACCAACCCCTCCAGCACGGATTCTTTCTGCTAAGATTCCTTGTGGTGAGAACTCAACCTCTAACTTACCATCATGCATAAGTTGACCCGCGACGGGATTTGAGCCAATATGGGAGGCGATGACTTTCTTTACCCTGCCACGGCTGACTATTTTACCTATTCCTATGTGGGGGAATCCCGTATCATTGCCGATTAAAGTTAAATTTTGAACGCCTTTCTTCAAAATGCTATCAATCAATGTTGGTGGTGAACCCACCCCGCCAAAACCGCCGAACATTAAGGTCATTCCATCGTGAAAAAAATCCATGACCGTTTCAATCGTCGTAATTTTTCCAAATGGATTTTCCAATTAATGTTCACCATCCATTCCTGTACTTATTATTTTTGAAAAAGCTGTAAATGTGCCTTTTAAAAGAAAAACCAATTCCTCAATTTCCCTTTTAGTAATTGTTAAAGGAGGGGAGATAATAATGGCGTCTCCATTTACCCCGTCTATACCCGCACCCGCCGGGTATACTAGGAGTCCCTTGTCTTTTGCAATTTCTATTATTTTTTGTGTTACGGAGGACTTTCTCGGGAATGGCTGTTTTATACTTGGGTCTTCAACTAATTCAATGCCAAGCAGCAAGCCCCTACCACGGATATCGCCAATAAAGTGGAATTGCGCCTTTAATTTCTCAAGTTGGTTTTTCAAATAAATCCCTTTATTATCTACCTCTTTCATAATCTCGTTTTTTTCTAAGTATTCAAGAACTGCCAAAGACACTGCACATGATTGTGGGTTTGCACTTAAGGTATGACCACTCATGACTGACTTTGACCCGGCCAGAATCGGCTCCATGACCTTATCACTTGCTACAGCCGCGGCAATGGGTGCAAAGCCTGCCCCCATTCCTTTCCCCAAAGCAACAATATCAGGTACTACTCCCCAATGCTCGCAGGCTAGTATAGTTCCAGATCGGCCAAAACCAGTCATGACCTCATCCGCAATAAAAAGGATGTCATTGTCCTCACAAATTTTTTTAATATGTTTAAAATACTCCTTTGGCGGCGTAATTGCTCCTCCGGCTGCTCCGATAATGGGTTCGGCAATGAAGGCTGCAATTTGTTCAGCACCAATTCGCTTTATTGCTGTTTCTAATTCATGGGCACACAAGTATTGACACGAGGGGGCTTCCAGATTGTACGGACACCGGTAGCAATATGGTGGATTTATAACAGGAAAATCTTCTAAAAGAGGAACAAACCGTGCCCTTCTTCCAGGATGGCCTGACATCGAAAGCGCTCCCATTGTAATACCATGATAACTAACCCATCTTGAAAGAATCTTGTTCTTCGTTCGAACCCCTGTTTCTTGCCAGTATTGGATCGCCATTTTCATCGCTGTCTCGGTTGCTTCGGAACCACTGTTTACAAAAAAGCTCCATTTTAGCTCACCCGGTAGTATTTCTGCAAGTTTATCAGCAAGTTTTTCAGCAGCTTCACTTGTAAATTGTGAACGATAAACGAAAGAGACCTTTTGGGCCTGCTCTAGCATCGCTTCGATGATCTCCGTTACCCCATGACCTATGTTAGCAGTTACAGCACCTGAAGCGGCATCCAGATATTTTTTTCCTTCCATATCAAATAAATAAACCCCTTTGCCATAATTAATGACCGGGTATATTTCATCTAACATTGGTTTGATTAGAAATGACTTTCCCACAATGGACACCACTTTCTTTATCAAAATAAGTAGGTATATTCCATTGTATGAAGTAATTTTTCATTCTATCATCTCATTTCACCGGGACTGCCAAGAAATATTGCCGTCTAATGAAAATGGCGGAAAAAGAAAGGCTGACCCGCTTTTAGGATCAGCCATTTTCTATTTATCAATAATTCCAGCTTGCGCCAATGATGATTAACAAAATAAATAACACAACAATTAACGCAAATCCGCCAAAGCCAAAGCCTACACATCCACCTACTGGATAACCGCATCCACCTACTGGATAGGCTGGGTAACCGCCGCAGCCATCAATTCCATAACCGTAACCATGATACATAAACATTCACTCCTCAAGGAAATTTGTTTCTTTTCATAAGTACTGTATGAACTAGTTGCTTGACCTGTATGTGCATTCGCCTATATTATGAAAGACAATGATATTTTTGTAGGTGATAGGATGAAGACAGTTTTAAAGAATTTTATAAATGGCATTTTAACCATTGTTCCAATTATTCTTGTTATTTATGTGATTTACAAAACCTTTCTATTTTTGGACGGCATTCTAGGCAACTCTTTAAGGCCATACCTCAAGGATGATTACATTCCCGGATTTGGTCTGTTAACCACTGTTATCCTTATTACTGTTTTAGGCTGGATGTCTACTAAATACATAACAGGAAAAATTATTAAACTAATTGATTACTTGCTTGAAAAAATTCCGGTTGTTAAAACCATTTATTCGGTTATAAAAGATACTGTTCAATCCTTTCTTGGCGATAAAAAGTCTTTTTCTAAGGTGGCGTTGGTGGTAATCCCAGGAACAGAAATGAGGAGTATTGGGTTTATTACATCAGAGGAATTGGAGGATTTTTACAGTCCGTTAAAGGACCATGTAGCCGTCTATATTCCGCAAACGTTTCAGGTTGCTGGATTTACCTTTTTAATCCCTAAAGAGCAAGTGGAAATTATAGATGTGAAGGCTGAGGATGCAATGAAGTTTGTCCTCTCTGGTGGGATGACTTCCACATCAAAACAAAAGTCTGAGGAAAAGTAATTCTGAATTCACAAATAAGAAAAAAAGGACGCCCAAAATGGACGTCCTTTTTATTTTCCTTCAAATAGCCTGATAAACTCACCGTAGCCATCTTCTTTAAGCTTTTCCTTTGGGATAAACCTAAGTGCAGCAGAATTAATACAATAACGTAATCCCGTTGGTTGCGGTCCATCATTAAAGACATGACCCAAGTGCGAATTAGCCGATTTACTTCGAACCTCTGTCCGGATCATAAAATGACTATAATCTTCTTTTTCAATCACTTCCTCATCTTCTATCGGTTTCGTAAAGCTTGGCCAGCCGCAGCCTGCATCAAATTTATCAAGCGAAATAAATAATGGCTTTCCCGATACAATGTCTACGTAAATACCATCCCTATTTTCATTCCAATATTCATTTCTAAAAGGCGGCTCTGTACCATTGTTTTGCGTAACTTCATATTGAATGGGTGTTAATTCTTTTTTCAGATCTTTATTTTGCATCGTTGTCCCCCCAATGTCTTTCAATAAACCCGGCACGGCCTGAACCTACATGGTATGACTGATAATGGGCACGATTTTTCTTATAATAGTGCTGATGATATTCTTCAGCAGGATAGAATGTCTTAGCAGGCAATATTGGTGTGACAATTGGCTTTGAAAAACGCCCACTTTCCTCAAGAGCTTGTTTCGATTTTTCAGCTAGCTCTTTTTGGATTTCATTGTGATAAAAGATAGCTGTTTGGTAGGATTGGCCGCGATCGTAGAATTGACCGCCCGGATCGGTTGGATCAATTTGCTGCCAAAATAATTCCAGTAATTTCTCATAGGGAAAAATGTCCGGATCATACGTAATTTGAACGGCTTCATAATGTCCGGTTGTATCCGAGCAAACCTGTTGATACGTTGGATTTTCAACTGTTCCCCCTGTATAACCAGACAAAACACTGATAATTCCAGGTTGTTCATCAAACGGCTTGACCATACACCAGAAACAGCCGCCGGCAAAAGTTGCTAACTGATGACTATTATCCATGTTCCCACCCCTTTTTTATTTACATAAAAGTATACATAATGTTTTTTGAAAAATAAACTTATTGCTCCAGCCATTTCAGCCCATTCCTTATCGCAATATTATAGTACATTTAGACACCTACCTATATCTGCTTGAATAAATTATGGTGTAATCCAGAAGTAAGGAGTTGATAATATGTCCGAGAAAAGGAAGCAAGCTGATTATCTCCACAAAGCAGCGATGTATGAATGGTTAGCCCAGCTCTATAAATATACTAACCCTAGTTTACACATGCATTTCTCTTTAAAGCATTATAAATACCTGAACAAAGCGATGAACTTAAATAGATTACCTGTTCAAGCATTACAAGGTGATGCACAAGTCCGTTTCCTGCATACATCCCCAGATTCCCCTAACGTAGATATCTATATTAATGGAAGCCGTGTCATTAAAGATTTAGCTTTTACGAAAGTTAGTCAGACTTTACCTTTGAAAGCTGGGAAATACCACATCGATATTTATCCTGCCGGAAATATGATTGATAGTGTCTTAAATAAAAATCTAACAGTTGAGGAAGGAAAATCATACACTTTAACCACCATTGATTCAGTTAAAAAGATGCGGCTGTTGGTGTTTTTAAATCACCCTGAAGTTCCTATAAATGAAGCAAAGGTCCGTTTTATCCATTTATCTCCCGATTCCCCCGCACTTGATATTGCTGTTAAAGAACGCGATGTGATTTTTCCTACGGTCCAGTACAAACAATCAACCGAATATTTAGGATTGACTCCTATGACAGTGGATTTGGAAGCAAGGACTGCTGGCAGTAAAAATCTCCTACTTCCAATAACAAAAGCAAGTTTTAAGCCTAATGAAAGCTACACGATTGTCTTTTTAGGGCTATCACAGGATAAACCTGAATTACAATATATTAGTATAAAGGATTAAAAAATAGGTGTCCTAAGCGGACGCCTATTTCACTGGGACTAATATTGTAAAAGCAATATCATCTTTTTTCAAATTAAATTTGTCTACCTTAATTTTCAAATCGCTTTTTTGTTTTAACTGCTGCATATGAATATAGACCAGATGATCATTGGGTCTGATTTCAACACCTTTCGGCAGCTTATATTTCTCCCTAATAAAGTTTAAAACGTACGAAATGGGGAGATGCAATTTTCCAACTGACATCGACTTTTGCTTTAAAATTAAATCGCCATTTTTTTGGGCCGATGGTTCAAAAGTCAGCTTCAATTTTAACTTTTCACTAAAAAAAGGAAGTGTACCATATAATTCGACCTCATCTCCCAACAGAACCTTATATTCTATAGGAGAGTCAGCTGCTTCTTCTTTCAAATAATGGTTAATTAATCTGTTTAAGTCATACTTGTTTGATCTAACATGAAAAGATACATAGTCTTCACTCGAAGTGTTTGTTTTTACGGGTTCCTTCTCATTAATTGGGGCCATAACTAACGAAAAAAGAATAATTGCAATTAATAGATTGATTCCTAACAAAATAAGGAATCCCAGTTTCCATTTATTTTTCATCTAATTCTCCTCAGTGCTCACCGTGTAGGCCTTTTTCTCTATATCAGGTAAAACCTGATTTGCTAAAGCTTCATTAATTCTCTCTGCCATTAGTTTATATCCTTTGTCATTAGGATGGAAATTATCTGTATACAAAACATCTTCATCTGCATTTAAGAAAAGGTCTCCGATTGACACAAAATAGGAAAGAGAATATTGGTTAACTACACTTTGGCCGATTTGATTCCATTCAGCGACAATTTGATCCATTTCTTTTATATCCGAAAACCATTTCGAAAATGGGTTATACACGCCAACTAACACGATGGATGCATTTGGGTTTTCTTTGAATATCACGTCGAAAATTTGCGTTAAATGGCTGCGATAGGATTCTTTTTCCTTAAGAAAATCTGATACCTGCAAGTCTGAAATATTGTCTTTGACAATCTTCATGATATCATTCCCACCAATGGTGAGAATCACCAAATTGGACTGCTGCAAAATGGGCTTAATTTTAGGGGATTTGAGTCTTTTTAACAGCTGTGTTGTCCGATTTCCCTTGACACCATAATTGTAAAAATCAACTTCTTGAACTCCTTTATCTTTTTCGAGCATCGATTCAAGATATGGCAAATAACCGCCTTGATCTGTACTATCTCCGACCCCTTGAGTGAGAGAATCACCTGCAGCTAACACCGTTAGCTTTCGAGGTATAAAATCAGCTGGGATTGGTTGAAAAACTTGTGCAGCGACTTTCTTTTCCTGATGAAACACTAATGAATTGGATGGACTGCACGAACATAATAACATGATCGAAAGAATTAGAAGGGGGAAAAACTTTTTCAACTCTATTCACCTGCCTCCTAAGTTTTCTTTATTATAACACGACTATAAATATTCAAAACAAATATGTACAATATCCTTTTCCTATAAAAAATAGACCAATAAAGGTCTATTGTAATGTTTTTATATCATTGATGATTTCCTCATAGGGAACATCTTTATAACCACTGTATGTCTTTTTAATATTCCCCTCTTGATCAACCAAATAAAGATAAGTTTGATGAATCACCTGATTTCCTTCCGCAGGTTTCTTAACAATCGTTTTGAAGCTTTCCGTTGCAAATTTTTCAATAAATTCTTGAGAATAACCGGTTAGGAATGTCCAATTACTAAATTCCACACCAAATTGTTTAGCGTAGTTTGTCAAAACTTCAGGTGTATCAACAGTTGGATCAACACTAAAGGAAACTAATTCAACATCCTTCAGATTTTCTTCTTTTAATTTCTTTTGCAGTTTTACCATATTAGCAGTCATAGGAGGGCAAACATCTGCACAGCTAGTGAAAATAAATGCTGAAACCCAAACCTTTCCTTTTAAATCCTTAAGTCCTATTTGCTTGTTTTGCTGATTTGTTGCCGTAAAGTCCTTAATTGGCCAATTTACTGCACTTTCAATTTGCTTTTTTCCGCAACCGGATAATAATAAAATTAAAACCAGTCCAAATACAAAATAAGAACGTGTCTTCATTCAATCACCTGCAACCTTTTTATTCTATATCGAGAATAGTGTAGCAAAGTTATTGACTAGATGAAAGTAAACAGCTTCTTAGAATTTAGTGGCATCCTCTGCTTTTATAACAAGCTAGGGATATATTAAAAAGGTATAACTTCATCTTTTAATTATTAGAAAATTATGATATTATGAATGAGCATTCACTCGGTTAAATGAATATTTAAATTTCAAAAGTGGGGTGAACAAAATGAATCGAATTGGGCCAATCTTAATCCTAGAAGGCGCCAATTTCAGTAAAGTTCCTAATTCCAGAAGTCTTTATCTAAACTGTTCTGACAAGGTACTAATTGATACTGGGGCCGAGGAAAAGGTTCTCAAAAATGTCGACCGAGAACATGGTGTCCAATTAATCCTCAACACCCATTATCATCCTGATCACACACTTCATAACCATTTATTCAAAAATATATCAAAATTAATTAATCCAATTGAGTATGAGACATCGCTTACGATTGAAGGCGTTGCTAGTGTTAATGGAGTTTTTCAGGAGTGGGGGCAAGAGGGTGTTGAAAAGTGGAAAGCCACGCTTCCAGATGATTGGGTGAGAAACCTTGGAGAAATTTCCGGAGCATATCATTATGAGATCGAATATAAATTTGGGGGAATAAAGGTACAATTTTTACACACGCCAGGACATACAAGCGGCTTTTCATGTCCATACTTTCCGGAATTAGGAGTTGTTTTTACAGGTGATTATGATATGACCTCATTTGGACCCTGGTACAACGGAACTGATGGAGATATTGAAGATTTTATTGAATCTGGTAAACGACTGTTAACACTTGATGCTGATACCTATATAACTGGGCATCAAAAAGGAATCTTCTCCAAACAGGAATTTATTAAGGCAATGGACCGATTTCTAGCGAAGATCGAGCAGCGGGATGAACTAGTCACCCGTTATGTTCAGCAGGGGATGAACTTTGATGAACTTACTAATGTTGGCATATTTTATCCAAAGAAAAGTTTAGAAAACACGATACTCAAAACATGGGAAAGAAGCGGAATTCGGAAGCACTTAAACAGACTAGGCTATGAAGTCATAGGAATGGATTGTCAATTAGTCAAACTAAAATAAAATGGATGATGTCAATTTGACTCATCCATTTTAAAGTCATTCTTAACTAGATTATGCTTCTATAACTTCTTCTTCATGATCTTCATTTTGCTGCTTTTTTAATTTTTTTCGATAAACGAACTTTGATAAATTAATGCTCACTTCATAAAGAAGTAACAATGGTAAAGTTACAACAAAATCAGACATAAAATCAGGAGGTGTAATAACAACGGCAATGATAATTAGAACAAAATAGGCATACTTACGAATTTTCGCTAAAACAAACGGATTAATGATTCCAAGAGAGGTTAAAAACATAACTACTACTGGTAATTCAAACAAAACCCCAAATGGAAGAGTCATATTCAATATAAAACTAAAATACCTGTCAGCAGTGAAGTTCGTAACAAACATATCTTGACCAATGTTCACCAAAAAGTTAAGTACCATTGGAAAAATTACAAAATATCCAAATGCAAGCCCCAAAACAAATAATATAAATAGTGCTGGGACATAGGTGACGGTTATTTTTCGTTCATTTGGTCGTAGTGCAGGCCTGACAAATAACCAGATTTGTAAGGCTAAAACTGGAATTGTCCCAGCCAAGGCGACAACGCCTGCGAGCATGAAATAAATCCACATAATATCACTTGGTCCGAGAACGAGAAGCTTGGTATTTCCAACAAACCATTTATAAATATCGTCTACATAGATAAAGCCAACAATAAAAAAGACGATAAATGCCAGAGCAGATATAATAATCCGTTTGCGCAATTCCTCTAAATGATCAACTAAATTTAATTCTTTATCTTCCATGTAATTCCCCTGCCAATTTCAAAGGTTAAAAAAGTGAAAGTATGTTAAAATCTTCTGTCTGTAAATAGTCACTTCACTAGAGAGATTAACATGTTTTCACGCATCCATATAGGTTTATCTTCGTGAAGAAAAAGGTGCAAGATAGAATCTTACACCTTATTTAGTCAAATTTTTCTTTTCTTCTGTAATATCTTCCATAACATCATCCGTTAATTCACGAGTAGATTTTTTAAATTCTTTTAAAGTTTGTCCAAAAGCCTTACCGATTTCAGGAAGTTTCTTTGGTCCAAAAATAATTAATGCAAGAGTTAATATCAAAATTAATCCGGGCACTCCGATATTAGAAAACATGGATTTACATCCCCTTCAAATGATGTTGTATATTTCTACTATGATTATAGTATTGAAATATCCTTTTGAGGTAATTATCCTCAATAATTCATAGTTATTTCACAAAATCCAATAAAAATTCAATTAAAGTGACATTTAACGTTTTCACAATTAATAGTAATTCACTATAGACAATTTAACAATTACAAGCGCTTAAGTCAATCTTCTCAGTGTTGATTAAATCTTTAAAATATTATGACTGCTATTTTTGGTTAGATATTAGAGGAACATGCATTAGGGACCAATTTCTTAATAAAAAAGCATCTATAGATGCTTTTTTCTATTAGTGTCCGTTTTTTCTCTCGTAGATTCTAAATTCGTAATCGTAAGGATTTTTTTCATTTTTAATCCCTTTTTCAACCGATGTTAGGACCCAATCCTCTTGTTTAAACGGAGGAAAAAAGGTATCTGCAGCAAAATTTTCATCAATATAGGTAATGTATAGTCTATCCGCAAATGGAAATGTCTCCCGAAAAATTTCAGCTCCGCCAATAACAAAAAATTCGTTATCTTGCTTTCGGCTATTCATCACAAACTCATCGATTGAGGAGTAAACGGTACAGCCTTCACTTTGATAGTCAGGCTGTCTGGTAATTACGATATTTTCTCGGCCTGGCAGGACGCGTCCAATCGATTCATGTGTTTTTCTCCCCATTGCAATCGGGTGTCCCATTGTTACCCTTTTAAAAAACTTTAAGTCCTCCGGTAAATGCCATGGGAGTTGATTATCCTTACCGATTGCACCATTTTGATCCATTGCGACAATAAAAGAAATCATACACTGACGGCTCCTTTAATGTGTGGATGTGGGTCGTAACCTTCTAAAATAAAGTCGTTATATTCAAAAGAGTAGATATCCTTCACATTTGGATTGATTTTCAAGGTTGGCAATTTTCGCGGTTCCCTCGACAATTGTTCTTTTACTTGTTCGAGATGGTTCTGATAAATATGCACATCCCCAAATGTATGAATGAACTCACCCGGTTTTAAATCACAGACCTGGGCAATCATTAACGTTAAAAGCGCATATGATGCAATATTAAAAGGGACACCAAGAAAGACGTCTGCAGAACGCTGGTATAACTGACAAGACAATTTTCCATCAGCAACATAAAATTGAAACAGACAGTGACAAGGCGGCAGGGCCATCTTGTCAATTTCAGCTACATTCCAAGCATTCACAAGCAATCTTCGGGAATTTGGATTGGTTATAATTTGCTCAATTAATTCGCTGATTTGATCAACGGTATTACCATCAGCCCCTGTCCAAGAGCGCCATTGATGACCGTAAACCGGACCTAATTCACCATGTTCATCCGCCCACTCATTCCAGATCCGCACTCCGTTCTCCTGGAGGTAACGTACATTTGTGTCTCCTTTTAGAAACCAAAGCAATTCATAAATAATGGATCTTAGGTGCAGCTTCTTTGTAGTTAAAAGCGGGAAACCTTCCTCAAGGTTAAATCTCATTTGGTAGCCAAATGTGCTAATCGTCCCAGTACCAGTTCGGTCACCTTTAACATGGCCATTTTTCAGTACATGTTCACATAATTGTAGATATTGTTTCAACTTAAGACACTCCCTGTGATTCATATTTCTCCATTTTATCATAATTATTGGGGATTGCCATGCTAGAAAAAAGAGAAGCTATCAACATCGTTGACAGCTCCCCGAATCAATATGCTAAACTTCTAACCCAAAATTCCGACAAAGGGCGGCCAATCCGCCTGCAAAACCACTTCCGACAGCGTTAAATTTCCATTCACCATTATGACGGTAAACCTCACAAATAACCACAGCTGTTTCAACTGAAAAATCCTCGCCTAGGTCAAATCTGAGGACCTCTCTATCCGTCTCCTCATTCACTAAACGAACAAAGGCATTAGAGACTTGACCAAAATTTTGATTTCTAGCCTCAGCATCGTGGATTGTGACTGTAATCGCTATTCGATGCACATGGGAGGGCACTTTACTGAAGTCAATCCTAATTTGTTCATCATCGCCGTCCCCTTCACCAGTTCGGTTATCCCCTGTATGTTCGACAGCTCCAGAAGGATCCACTAAGTTATTATAAAAGATAAAGTCGGCATCCTGGACCACTCTGTTGTTTGCATCTGTTAAGAATGCGGAAGCATCCAAGTCAAAGTCGTAACCGCCATGATAGCGGTTTGTATCCCAGCCAAGCCCGACAATAACCTTTGTTAAGCCCGGGTTGGTTTTGGTTAAGTCAATTCTTTGTCCTTTTGATAAGTTAATTCCCAAATAGATCACCTCTTTACGAGCCTTTTTCTTAATTAACTATAAGAACGTACAACCTCACTTAGGCTGGCAGCATTCGTTCCACTACCAACCGCAGCAAACTTCCACTCATTGCCGTGGCGATAGATTTCACCCGTCACAAGGCATGTAAGTCCGCTATAATTATCTGTTAAATTATAGTGAAGCAGCTCTTGGTTTGTAGTGGGATTCACAACTCGAATAAACGCATTTTGAATCATTCCAAAATGTTGTTTTCTTTTTACACAATCATAAATATTAACAACAAAAACTAGTTTTTGAATGTTCGCTGGAACACGGCTTAGGTCAATCATTATTTGTTCATCATCACCGTCTCCATCTCCTGTTAAGTTATCACCGGAGTGCTGGACACTGCCATCGTTACTTTTTAAGTTTCCGAAATAAATAACATCTTTATTGTTTTGTAATTTGTCATTCGCCCCGAGCATTATGACAGAGGCATCACAGTCTACATTGGAGCTGCTAGCACCGCCGCCAAATAGGCCGCCGAATAACTTGCCGCCGCCACCGCTTTGGACAGGATCCCAGCCTAAACCTACCATGATTTTCGTTAATCCTGGATTTCCTTTTGTTAAATCAACTCGCTGGCCTTTTTGTAAATTAATTGCCATATTATTCACCCCATTAGAATATTTGTATAGAATTTAGGATTGTTTCAATTTTTTAAAGTTTTCTTGCAGCTGTTCTAACCGTTTTGTACCTTCAAGTCGTAGACGTTTATTCTCCTCTTCAATTGCACGTGTTTCCTGCATCCCTTTGATGATAATATTCCAGGATTCTTCAATTGTCTCGATTTTAATACTAGGACCGCCAGCAAGTCTTGTGATATCAGTACTTTGTTGAGAAATATTCTGAGCATTTCTTAATAACATTTCATTGGTTCTTCGGTCAAGCTCGCTCATCGAATCGGCCACAAGCTTCTGCCTTTTTGCTGCAACTGCTTGAATTAACCCATTTTTAAAAATAGGAATAGTTGTTACAAAAGCAGAGTTAATTTTTCCAATAAGTTTGGTATTCCCTCTTTGCAACAATCGAATTTGTGGAGCTGTCTGAAGAGCAACCATCTTCGCCATTTCAAGGTCATATATCCTCTGTTCCAACAGGTCAATTGCATTTTTTAACGAATCCAACTGCATCGAAGCAAGTTGATCACCTTGAGCGACGCGGGCCTCAAGCTGTGGAAGGCTGGTGTTTTTCAATTCTTCTGCCTTTAATTCACCGGCAACAATATATTTTTCAAGTGTTAGATAGTATTGATAATTTTGTTCATACATTTGTTCAAGCATATTAGTGGCATCGACCATTTCATGCTGATATTTTGAGATTTCCACGTAAACTTTGTCGATTTCGGATCCCATTGTCTGATACTTTCCAAACAGCTTTTCGACGATTTTTTCGCCCTTTTTAAACAGCTTGCCAAAAAGTCCCCCAGAAGACTTTTGAAAGTCCTTAGCATCAAATTTATCCATTATCCGCCCAAGATGTTTCAGCAGTTCACCAGAATCTTCTACTTTTGTTGTCTTCATATTACTTAGGATTTGATCCGAGAAACGAGATATTTGCACGGCCGGCTCTTTTCCAAACTCCAATATTTGAATTTGGTCTCGTTCATCAATAGTACGAGCTAAATTTTGAATTTCTGGTTCTTTTCGTAAAGCAAGTTTTATATCTGATACTTTTGTTTCGGTTAGAACATCATCAGCCGCTGCAGGTGTTAAACCGTTAGATGGATTTGGTGATAAATTCACTGTTTAATCTCCCCTTAGATTTTTTAAGATTCCTTGAAAAAGCCCTTTTTTAAAAAGCGATGGTTCCTTAAACTCCAAGTCAAACACCACTTCATCAAGCCAGTGCTTATCAAATAATCGTTCATCGACATAGTTTTCGATATCATTATGGCCTGATGGATTATACAAAATGAGATCGATCCCAAATTGATTTAGAAGCAAAAGCAGTGCTGCATCCGACCTTGATAGCCTTCCTGTCGTTTCGTTATTGTAAATAATTAATTTAGGGACAGCTTGAGAATAATCAAATTTCTCCATTAACTGAATGATATTCTTGGGCATAAACATCGCCTGGGTAAACAGATAAACTCTTACTTCTTCGTCAGTTTCCACTGAGAGCGGTTTTAAAGCGGGTGCTTCACAAATCCTTCTTATGGCTTGGACTATTCCTTTTTGCAACCCTGCAGCTAAAAAGGAATAGGGCCAATAATGTGATTGTATTACCTTCTTAGCACTCAGCAAACCATCTTTGCCGAGAGCGTTTCGATAGTGATATCGAAAATCACTAGTACTTGGACTCGTAATGGGCAGCCCTCTAATCAACAAGCTATTGTTTAATTGACTAATCGATTGAAGCCGTTCCCAATATTCTTTCCGATTCTTACTTACTCCTTGGACTTTAGCAAATATCGAGGGAATCTTAACTTCACCGTTACTCACCTCAAAGTCCGGACGGATCATTGCTATTTCTTTCGCTAGGATAAACAGCTCGTCATAGGTCGTTTTTAACGTAATAGACGAAGGTGTATAATCCCGTAATTGCCAGGGCTTATAAAGGCCGGACCCCTCAGAATTTAGGATCGACTCAATCTCTTTTGATGCCCGGTAAGCAACTGTCGTTTTCCGGCTGCGTTTTTCCTGAGGAAATGGCTCTGCAGGCTGCTGATTTGGGTAATGATAGGTGAAGATTTCTTCCGTGACTATGCCGGATAATATATCTCTGCCTTCCGGATGGAAGATGATGAGATCGCAGCCAAGCTTAATTAAATAATATACAAAGTATTGATGACTTTTTTTAAAGTCGCCATACCACAAGAATTTGGGCATTTCCTTTTGCGGATCAGCTTGTTCTAACAAGAGTTGTAAGTGGTTTAAGGACCATTTTACAAGATCGACCAAAACCCTTCTGAGTTCATGATTTTTCAACCCATTCGTTTCACGGTTTGCAAATAATTCAAGTGTGGAAATCATTGCTTCTCTTAGTTTTCGGTGAATAACAGGTACCCTGGATTTTAACAACAGCTGTTCACCATCAAGAAACGCCGTGAAACGATTAATAGAAAGCTTCTGCTCGTAATTTATATTTATGACCCTTTGAATCGCTTGAAAGTGAGTATTATGTATGGTTTTATCCAGAGAATCCTCACTTAACAGTTCAAGGTTCCATTCCTGGTTATGGACATAATCATGCAACTGGTTATAATACTCATCCGTGTCTATAGGTAAGCCCAAAAACTTTCCAATTACTTGCCCAATCTGAATCGTTCCATTTTCAACTGAATAATTCGGCCGTTCCGGCAGCGTTTTTTTCAGCATGCCCTGCCAATTTTCAAATGAAAGGGATACAGGATGGACGTTTAACTGATTTAATGTTGGATACAATCATAATCCCTTCCCTCTAAAAGCGAAGCTTATTGTTATCGATTAGAAAATTATGTAAGGTTTCCATTTCATCATATCACAGTTATTTCATTGGTTCATTTGTTTATACGAAAGAGAGCCAAATTTGTTTCATTTTTAGCTCTAATCCTACTTTTTCACATTTTCACATGTCCCTACATATTAATGGAGTACTCATACTAAGTAGGTGACTCAAATGAGATTTTTATATAAACGACCGAAACTGGATCACGTATCAGAGGAGTTAGAAACCTTAATGGAAGTAATGGTTTCTGACCTATTTATTTATTTAGATTTATTTATATTCAGCTTTATCTTTACTATATTTTTATCTCCAGTTATCCCGTCATTAACCATGGCCCTTCTGTTTTTTCTTGCAAGCTACAGTTTTTTTGGCTGCCTTTACTATTTTGTTATTAGTAAAATCACGATAAAAAAATAGGATTAGTGTGGATTAGTTGATAGAAATGTTGGATAATCTCTTCTCCTGCACGAACACCGCTATTTATTGTTAAAATCGAGGTGCGGCCGCCTGACACATGCGCCAGATGTTTGGCAAGCTCTCCATGGTTTGGAACAAATCGGTGCTGACAGTTCTTTAGGAAGTCCCAATCAAGAATAGAATCGCCCGCTCCAGCAACCGTTTTCACCCCTTCAAGTTGACAAATAAAATCAAGCGCGCTCCCTTTACTAATTGCCTGAGGGATAAAGTAGAGTTTTCTTCCTTGGAGCGAAATTCTCCAGCCTGACTTGGCAGCCAAATCCTCAATGGATTTTCTTTCTGTATCAGACGGAAGGCAGTTTAATAGAAAATAGAAAAACCATTCCTCGGCCTGTTTCCTTACCCCGTCTAAATAAACACTTTCCCTGTCCAGTCTGGAAAGCAACTCAGCTTGCGTAACAGACTCTAGTTTTAAACGGTCACGGAGCTGCTTCGACCATTCCTTCATTGGAGTCCCTTGATAAAGAATGTTAGCACCATTTGACGTTATGGCATATTTAATTTTAATATCTTTTGCAAAAATGACAAATCGGCTAAACTGTTCTGTCGTCCTGGTAGTGACAGGTACGAACAAGCCTTGACTTGATAGCTCTTTTAACTGGTTATAGGAGTCTTCTGTCATAAAAGCCACCCAGCTGCCATCCTTTTGTTCAACTGGTGTTAATGCTAAACCTTCAGGCACCCCAAACTCTTCAATTGCCCTTTTGGAAAAAATTAATGTCCGGTCGAGGTCAGATGCAACAATCATGCTTGCATCTCCTTGATCTTTTTGATTAGACCACAGCACAAATACCTCATATCTGGATAAGCCTGGACTTCCACACCTTTTTCTTCAGCAAGCATTAGGATATGCTTAACAAATGGACTTGAAGGATCACGCAATAAAATTTTCCATGGCACCCTGCGGAGAAGGACCCTAGTTGTTTCTCCAACCCCAGGTTTAATATAATGGGCACTCTCTATCGAAAAATCCGCCTGTATTTTTTTTACATCTTCTAATCCTATAAATCCTGTTTCGAGTTCTCTAGACAAAAGATCTAAGGCTGATTCCTTTGCTTCCTTACCGATGGTAGAAAACTCTTCTGATATCAAATTAATAAACTCATTAGAAACATCCTCTGAAAGCAGATTCCGATAAAATTTAGCCCCGTGAAAATCATCCTTACCAATAAATGCTTCATTTAACACGGTTCTGCTGACAAGCCCAGATACGGTAGAATTTAAACAAGCACTTGGTATTAAAAAGTCCTCTCGTGTACCATAAAGTGTCGTGCAACAGCCAGGATCAGCAATAACGGCAAGTGTATCATCAAGCTTTAAGCGATATTTTTCCTCATATTTTCGGCATGCATTTATTAATTCTAACGTGATTGCCCCTTTCCCTGTCCAGCCGTCCACAAATTGAATTTCAGCACCTGGATGCTCTTGTTGAATATAGAGAAGGGCATTTTCGTCAATTCCCTTATCACGGATTATGGAGATACTATAATGAGGTAAGCTAATCCCGTATTTCAACTTTATATATCGTTTAATTAAGATTCCAACTGGTGTCCCAGCCCGGGCAAGCGAAACGAGAACCGCATTAGAACCCTTTAATTGAAATATTTGCTCTGAGACAATCCCCACACATAAGGCTACTTTTTGTTTATATTGCTGTAAAGTGTCCCAGAAAACCTTTACATACTCTTTAGGTGGCTGATATTCTATCGGCAGCGATTCGCTGTAATGACCCCCTGATTGAATCTTTGTTTCGCGATTTAGTGCCGTATCCTCCAAAACTATGTCACTTAAATCCTTTAATAAAAAAAGAACATCATCCTTATGGTAGGTTCCGATTTTTGCAGGTTTATTGAGTATTTTTTGCATCTTATTCACCTCTGTCCGTTGAAAAAAAGACAATTTTTATTGTTTGAAAAGATAATTCTCCTAATTCATCAAGCATTGGCTGAAGCTGTTCTTCAGATACTTCCCTTTCAAAAAATACAAATAATTCATCATAGTAGTTCGGAGGGATATTATAAACCGAGTGTGAAATTTTCTCGTTCTCCGGATTAGGGAAGTTAACCCCAAACCTCGCCCCGTACCCTTCTTTATTCTCGATAAATATCGGACTTCTGGTCGTGGATTGATAATAAACATCTCTGCCCATTTCAGCTGCTAGTTTCATAGGTAAATACATAAATTCTCCAGTTCCGAGGCATAGTGTACGACCCCCCACTCTATTTTGCCTTAGGAAGTCTGCAGCAGAAGAGACTCTTTCATGTACATTAAAATTTTCCAAGCTATTTAAACCAAAACGCCCAGTTTCGTTTAGATAAGGGATTCCATTCAGTTGATCCTTAGAAAAATACTTGGAAGCTGTAAAATAAGATCCTAGGCGCAATACTTCTATAGAAGTCTCTCGGTTGGTTGTTCTGAGCATTTTAGAACGATTTTCTAATTCTTTTAATTGCTGAATCTCGATATGACCAGATAGCAAACTGACCACATTTATTTTAATTCCTAATTCTTGTTCCAACCTTAAAAACTTTTGCTGATATTCATGTGAACGCCAATCCAAAATACTTACTACAGTATAAACAGGTCTCGGAAATTTTTCATGAATGGATTTGATAATATTTAAGGCAGTGTTACCGGTCGTTATTTCATCATCAACGAGTATAATTTCACGCTTATGATCAATCATCTCTAGGGAAACATAACAACGATGGGATGTTGCATGGGAGTGTTCCTCCTCAAACGTTATTACAGGCGTTTCCCCGCTAATTTCTTCTCTAGTTGTATGAAAAAACTCAGCAGCTTGGAAACAATCAAAAAAAGCATGTCCAAGAGCAGTGGCCGTTTCCGCAAAACCAATAATGACCGGATTGAAATGTTTTGGAATAAAGGGGCGGCTGTAATAAGTTCCGCCTGTTAGGAATAAAGATAGCAATCTCTCTTTTTCCTGACATTCTCCTCCCTTAACCTTTTCTATATATCTTGCACCTAGAAGAGCAGCGATTAGCAGTCCCTTATTTGGTTCAATGGGTAAATGTTTTCCAAGCACCTTGCTAATAAATAAAAACGAACGCTTTTTATTGATTCTAGCGGCCATTGTAAAAAGCTCGTCTATAGGAATATGAAACGGATTTTGAAGACGATCTATTTCCACCTTAATAGAATCAAGGATGTTAAACATATACTTCTTTTCTGATAAGGTCAATGCTTGTGAATTCTTCATGTAACACCCCGTAAACCTGTGATTTTAATAATATTTTTTGGGCCCAAAAATAATGAGGCTTTACTTCGTTCATTTTATTCGCAAATTCACTTTTCATAACCCCATTATTTTCATCGAATGCTTTTACTATATTACTGGCATCAATAAATTCCTCATAGGAAACCACATTAAGGGCCTGAACGACCTTTATATGTGATGGATGAATGATTGTTTTACCTGTTAACCCATTACTAATATCCATCAGGATTTCACGGATTAGACCATCCATGTTATCATCAATTAATTGGGCTCTCCATTTGAGGCCTTCTGCTCCGTATCGTTCACGGAACGGAGTTTGCCGGAGCTGGGGCTTTAACATCCTTTTTTTCGCAGAGAAGTATTCCCAGACAGGACCTGAGATCACATACGAACTATCAAATCGTTGAAAGACATTTATAATATCGGAAATGCAATCTCTTAAAACAGCAATATCATAAACAGTTGTATCCATATTTCTCCGTATGCCGTACAAACCACAGAAATCAGTCGCCCCTATTCGAACATTCAGAATATAATCCTTGTATTGATCTAAAAGGTTCTTGATCTCCATTAGTTCATCCATCCTTGTTTCCTTCTGGATAACCTTAGCTGATTCAAGTATGGGCATTGCATAAAAAGGATGAGCCTCAGTATGAACATCACGTACTATTTCCAATAAATCCTTGCCAAATTCGACGCTGAATTTAGGTATGACTACGCCTGTTAAAAGGTTCAATGCATCACCCAACTGATTCTTAAGGTGTTGCAATTGTTCGAGTTGACGAATCCGGATAAACATAAGCGGTAAATCCTCATAGTTTAAGAATCCTTTACTACATTCATCTTGTAACTTTAATAATTCCCCAACAAGTAAATTTTCAGCGGTATCCACTTCATGGTCGCTTACTGCATCCTCCAAATCTATGACGAGCGAGGTTAAACCCTCATGCTTTTTTGAAAGGATTTCCTGATGGATATTTGGGCGGGTAGCTGGCATATAGAGTGTTGCACCTAAACCGTAAGACAAAAGGTCACGGTTTGTGTATTTTGAAAATGTCCCAGGTCTTTGGAAGAAAAAACGTTCAATTTCATCTTCGTAAAAGTATGTAAAAAATTCCATAACCCGTTTCTCCTCTGTGAATGGTAAAAAAGAGAGGGAAACAGACTTTCGTCAGCTCCCCACCCCTTTGACAAACATTATGAATTATTTTCCCTGCTGCCTTCCTTTTTTTTATTGTTATAATGAACGATAAAAGTAGCACCAAAGGTTAATAGTAAGATAATAAAGAATGTAATATGTCCCATTTCAATATGAAATACTGCAAGAAGCATTTTAATCGCAATAATTAGGATTAAAATATAAGCAGTTGTTTCAAGTTCTGGCACGCGATCAATTAGTGTTAAGAAAACACCTGCTACCCCCCGCATCATTAAGACGCCGAGCATACCGCCAATTAATAAAACCCAAACTTCTTCACTAACACCAAATGCTGCCAAAACGCTGTCAACGGAAAAAGCAATATCCATCAATTCGACAGCAGCAACGGTTCCCCAGAATGTTCCAAATAAGCGAATTAAGAGTCCTTTTTGATTCATACCTTCTTCTTGCTGCTCTTCTTCATCAGCACCTTTTCGCTTATCTAAAAAGTACTTAATGGATAACCATGCCAAGTAACCTGCACCTAATATTTTTACCCACCAAAGTTTGATTAAGAACACACCGATGCCAATCGCTATAAACCTGAATGCATAGGCACCTAATAAACCGTAAAACAGAGCTTTCTTCCGTTTTTCGGGTGGCAGATGTTTAACCATAACAGCTAAAACTAAGGCATTATCTGCAGAAAGTAATCCTTCTAAAATAACAAGAGTACCTATCAATCCCCAGCTGACAGGATTTGTTAACACCTCTCCCCACATTTCCCAGTTAAAAAACTGTGAGTATGTATCTAGTATATGTTGTAAAACTGACATTAAAAGAATTCCTCCTAGTTTGTAAGCATCATTTTTTAAAAAGACCCATCTAACTGGGTCTTTTTTTGGCAGTGTTAAACTTGGCTGTTGACTTTCACTCCAATCAACATTGTTATAAATCTATAATGACCTTTAACACATCTTATTTTAAATTTTTAACCAATTGATAAGCCAAAATCTGTTGCTAACGCAGCTAATCCACCCTGATATCCGCTGCCAATCGCACTAAATTTCCATTCACCATTGTGGCGATATAATTCTCCAACAACAACGGCAGTCTCAATTGAAAAATCTTCCCCTAAATCATAACGGATTAATTCTTCGCCAGTTGCCTCGTTGAAGATTCTCGCATAAGAATTACTGACCTGACCAAAGTTTTGGTTCCGGCTGTCCGCCTCATGAATGGTAATGGTAAATGCAATTCTCTGAATATTAGCTGGAACAGTTGTAAGATTAATTTTCACTTGTTCATCATCACCGTCGCCAGCACCCGTGCGGTTATCTCCAGTATGTACGACAGCACCGCCTGCTCCTTCACGATTATTGTAGAAAATGAAGTCTGATTCATTCGTGACTTTGCCATTCTCTCCTAAAAGGAATATGGATGAATCCAAGTCAAAATCATTACCGCCATCATATTTATTAGTGTCCCATCCTAATCCAACCACAACATTTGTTAAACCAGGATTTGTTTTTGTTAAATCAACTTTTTGACCTTTAGATAAACTTACTGCCATTTTTACATTCCTCCAATTTTGGTGATAGATTATTTACGAGTTTCTTTTAAAAAGGTTTCATTTATTATAAAAAAATTTATGAAGGACTAGCTCATCCATTTTGGCGGAGTATTTCTGTCCCAATAAATGGAACCCAGTTCATGATGGGTATGAAAATCATCATGATAGGTATGATAATGAAAATTAAACCAGTAGCCTGCCTGCGGCGGATTATCGCGTCTTACATGGAAACGTATAATATCTTTCCCTGAAGCACTATCTTTTATATTAAAAATTTTCTCAGAAAGCCCGGAACCAGGCTGTTCTGTTATGGTTAGATTCTTAACACGATCCTCTGGAAAATGCGAAGCTGTTTCTTCGATTGCCTTTTCAATATTCGGTAAAATTATTTCTCGGAATTCACTTTCGATGACTGGCTTTATTCTACTCCCAAACTTTTGATAGGATTGAATTTCTGCCTGTTTAATTAGTTCCTGCATAAACTTTTCTCTATTAAATTCTGTTTCTATTAAATAACTATTTGCCTGAACGAAACTTCTTTCAGGTGCTGGAGTTTCGAAACCGTCTCGATCATTAATTTTTTCTGCATTCGCTTGATTTATTAGTTGTGATGGAGTTACAAGACCAAATGTTAAAATCGATATGGTGACAAAAAGTGATTTACGCAGCCACTTGTTCATAATCGGTTCACACCTTTATTGTAAGAGATTTCTGAATTTAAGTTTCTTACAAATTATTATACTTCTTTTTTGGGCAAATTGGAAAAAAACTGAAAGAAAGAGCTTTCAGTTTTTTTCTATAACTCCAAAATGAAATTTTGCGGTTTTTCTGCGCATGACTTGAAATCCATATTTTTCAAAGCGCAAGCTTTTGTAATGATCTTTTAAGACTACTCTATATTTAGCTACCCTGATGGCCTCGGTAATCATTTCATCAGTCAGATTATCATGAATAGCAAAATGGCCTAAAGCTTTAATCCCATCAGATTCAAGAATCGTTTCTTCAAACATTGGATCAAAATAGACACAGTCAGCTGATGAATCTCGTTGACTTTTTAAATAATAGCGGGCGTTCGTTTGAATAACACGGATGCGATTCATGGCCTCATCCATGACAGGAAGTCCGGAGTCCCAATTTTGCAGTCCCTGTTGAACAATGAAAGCCAAGTATTTCTGCCCCTCTATACCGGTTACCATCCCTTCTCGCCCAACGAGGAAGCTTGCAATTATCGCATCTGAAGCAAGACCAAGGGTACAGTCAAGAAATGTCATACCTTTTGTAAGTTTTACGGCATCAGCAAATGGGTCGTAATCACCACTGATTAGCCGCTTAATCCGAAACATCGCTGAATTAGGGTGGAAGAAAAATGGCTGGTTACTATTTTTCTCAAAAAGCTCCAATCGTTCTTTCCCCACCACAATACAGCCATTGTCAGCCTGGTGTTGAATATGGTAAATCGATTTCTTTTTGCGCGGGATATAAGGAACCTGTAAAAACTCAGAAATTTGCAGTGCACGTTCAATCATTTCCTCGTTTGTTCTTCCTGCTGTTGTTACAATCATACAATCATCTCTTTTAATTTATTAAAAAAAGGATGTCTACTGACATCCCTTTAGCAATGAGCTTCAAATGCGCCCAATAGGTTTTGCATAACAACTTCCATCGGCATGCCTTCAATATCATGTCTCGGAATAAAATGAACTACCTGTTTATCTTTTAGTAATGCCATTGATGGTGATGAAGGTTCGATTCCTTCAAAGTACTCACGCATTTTTGCTGTCGCTTCTTTATCTTGTCCAGCAAAAACAGTTACTAAATGCTCTGGTTTTTTCTCACTATTTAACACAGCTTGGGTTGCTGCAGGTCTTGCTAAGCCCGCGGCACAGCCGCATACGGAATTTACTACAACAAGTGTTAAACCCGTTGTTTTTTCCATAAAATCTTCGACCTCTTCAGCACTTTTTAGCTCTTCAAAGCCAGCTCTTGTTAATTCTTCACGCATTGGTAAAACCATTTGTTTCATATATTCTTCATATGCATTTGACATCCACATTCACTCCATTTCTTCTCCCTATAGAATACTATAATCATGGCTAATTTACAAAATTACTGATCAGACTTTCTTGCTTCCGTCATCTGTTTCCAGACTGAACCTTTCGCTTCTTCTCCGCCTTCAATTCTTTCAATCGCCATTTTGATTTGCATACTGACTTCAAATTCCGGATCTTTTTCAGCCTCTTTAAGGGCTGGTAAAGACTCTTCATCGCCAGCCTCATAGAGAAACATAGCCGCTCTCCACCTTACAAGCTTACTCGTATCCTTCAATGCTTTGACCATTTCCTTTGCTGCCTCAGGGAAGCCTAAATCGGATAAGCAATCACCTGCTGTTCTGCGCACGGTTACCGTTTTATCTTTTAATGCAATATATAGTAACGGCAGAACTTCCTTCTCCTTGATCATACCAAGATATACTGTTGCCAGTCTCCGTATGGAGGGTTTCTCATCTTGTAATGCTTTTTCAAGCATAGGTAAATCATCGAGTTCAGGGTCATCCATTTGTTCTAGCAGCTGATAGCGTACCTGCCAGTCAGGATTGTTTAAATCCTCAGTTGTTACTTTTTTACGAGTTCTCTTTGCTTTCTGGACAATTGGTTTACCTGAGCTTTGCGCTTTTGTTACAAGTGCTTCAAGGCGCTCCTTTGGATAGGCTGCAATTAATTCCTCGACAACCTCTTGACCAATCTGATCAAAATCGCCATAGCGGACTCCTTGATTTTGCCATTTACGCAAAAGGATATAATTATCCTCGGGAAGTTGTGCTTGTTCCCTTGCTTTTAAAAAGTAATCTGGCATTCCATACCTTCGTTCCGTGGAACTATCTGTCAATTTAACTTGAAGAGGAATGTCTTTAAACATTTGAATTTCAACCTTAATTTCGCCAAAATGCTCGTCTAGCATGTTTATATTAGCAGTTTCCTCTGTTTTTTCACCAAACGCCTGGCGGACTTGAGGTAATAATTCCTTCCAATCATATTTTGCGTTTCGCTCAACAGCTAAAAAATCAGCAACATGGTATACACCCTTTATTCCTTCAATTTGCAGGATTGCTTGAATAATAGGAGGGGCATCTGAGGAAGTTTCTTTTTTATAATTATGGCTTTTGCCCATTGGAAGTTCTTGGTCTATATTAATTTTCATTGTATTTGGACTTGGCGTTGGTTCAATCGCCCTTATTTTCAACACAATCACCTAATTCTTGTCGTTTTCTTATTCTTGTTCAGCTATCTCTGCTAGATAGGACCAGCGCTCAATTAAATACTCTAGCTTTTCGTTTAATTCCTTTTCCTGTTTCATTAATTCCTGTGCTTTTGTAAAGTCACTGCCGGTTGCAGCCATTTCCGCAGCTACTTCTTCAATTTTTGCCTCTGTATTGGAAATCACCGTGTCAATTTCTTCCCACTCTTTTTTCTCCTTAAACGTTAACCGCTTCTTTTTTTCCTTTTCTGGAGCTTTAGTTGGTGATATTGGCTTAGATACCGCGTTTTTTTGTACTTCAAGATCTGTTTCTTTTTCAAGATAATCGCTGTAATTCCCATAGAAAGAGCCTATTTCACCTTCTCCGCGAAGAACTAGCAGCTGTTCCGCCACTTTATCTAGGAAATAACGATCATGGGAAACCGTAATAACAACACCTGGGAAATCCTCCAAATAGTCTTCCAAAACGGTTAAGGTTTGTGTATCCAAATCATTCGTTGGCTCATCCAACAAGAGGACATTTGGTGCTGTCATTAACAGCTTTAAGAGGTAAAGACGGCGTTTTTCTCCACCAGATAATTTTCGTATCGGAGTGCCGTGAGTAAACGGTGGAAATAAAAAACGTTCAAGCATTTGTGCAGCAGAAATAGTCTTACCATCCGATGTATCGATAACTTCAGCTGTCTCTTTGATGTATTCAATCATCCGCTTATTATCATCCATGTCTTCGCTTTCTTGTGTATAAAAGCTGAGCTTCACTGTTTGCCCAATGTTAAATTCACCCTCATCCAGCGGGATCCTCTTTGCTAAAATATTCAGTAATGTCGATTTACCGGCACCGTTTTTACCAATAATCCCAATCCGGTCTCCCGGCTTAACCAATAAATCGAAATGATTAAGGATTACTTTTTGGTCATATCGTTTCGATGCATTTTTCAATTCAAAAACCTGCTTACCTAGCCGGCTGCCATTTAACGTAATATCTAATTTTTCACCGGATGGCTTTCCGGTTGTAAGCTTGTCATCTAGATCTTCAAAACGCTGAATTCTAGCTTTTTGTTTTGTTGACCTCGCCTTGGCACCCCGTCTAATCCATTCCAGCTCTCTGCGAAATAAGTTTTTATTTTTTTCATAGGTTGCTGCTTCGTTTTCCTCGCGAACCGCTTTTGCTTCCAAAAAGGCAGCATAGTTTCCTTTGTAGCTGTAGAGATTACCGCCATCTAATTCAAACATCCGATTGGCAACACGGTCAAGGAAGTAACGGTCATGCGTAACTAGCAAAATCGAACCGTTATATCGGCTTAAATAATCTTCTAACCACTTAACGGAATCAAAATCAAGATGGTTGGTTGGTTCGTCTAAAATTAATAAATCCGGCTCAGCAATTAATACTTGCGCAAGTGCGACACGCTTTTTTTGACCGCCTGAAAGTTCTCCAATTTTCTTTGTGAAATCCTCAATTCCTAATTTCATTAAAATGGACTTGGCATTTGTGCTGGCATCCCAGGCATTTAAAGCATCCATTTGCTTTTGTAATTGAAAAAGCTCGTCTTGAACTTTTGTATCAGATGGGGAGATATTTAGTTTTAATAGAGTCTCTTCATATCCGCGCATCAGTTTTAGAATCGGCGCATCGCCGCGGAAGACTTGTTCAAGTACTGTTTTATCTAAATCTAATTCGGGCTGTTGGGATAAAAACGAAATGGTGTACTCCTTAGGAGAGAGAATTTTCCCCTCATCAGGTGCATCTAACCCAGCAATTATTTTTAATAAGGAGGATTTTCCGGTCCCATTTATGCCAATTAATCCCACCCGCTCCTTTTCACTAATTGTAAAGGAAATATGGTCAAAGAGCTGCTTCTCACCATACGTTTTTGAAACATTTTCTACTGTGAGCATCTTCATAAATCTTGTCCATCCCATTCTTGGTAAAATTGTTCTAAAAAGCTAAGCATCATTTCCTGCCTTTTCTCTGCGATTTTCTTAGCTGTATCTGTATTTAATAAATCTTTTAATTTTAATAATTTTTCATAAAAATGGTGAATACTTGTTGATTTTCCTTTTCGATATTCTTCCAAGCTCATTACTTCCCTGACTTGGACAGCAGGATCAAAGATAGGCCGGCCTTTTTTACCGCCATAAGCGAAGGCTCTTGCAATCCCAATGGCTCCAATTGCATCTAAACGGTCTGCATCCTGTACGATCTTTGCTTCAATGGTTTTTAGCTTTGTTTTCCTGCCGCCTTTATATGAAATCGAGTCAATGATTTGAATAATATGTTCTTTGACCTCATCTGGAACCGAGATGGTTTTGAAAAAAGATTCGAGCTTGGCCCTCCCTAGTTCCACTGTTTTGTTTAGTTTTTCATCTGGTATATCATGAAGAAGTGCTGCCATTTCAATGACAAACGGATCTCCAAACCTTTCTTCTTTGCAAATATGTAAGGCATTACGCCGGACACGGTCAACATGGTACCAGTCATGGCCAGTGGCATCTTCACCTAGTTCATTTCGGACAAATTTTTCCGTTTGTTTAATTAATAAGTCCTTCATTTTCAAGCACCTGCCTTTACCCTTTGTTATTTTAACATGAAAGGCAAACAAAAAATAACCCCGATGTTTCGAGGTTATTTTTTGTTTGCCTGACGCCCGCTTTTTTTCTGACTTTGTGACTTATTGTTGCCAATTTGAAATTCACTTCCTAGTTCCACATCATTACTAATATCCTGTTTTTCAATTTGTTCTCTCGTCTGGTTTGGATTTTGTCTTCCTTGCTTACTCATGTGCACACCCCTCTCCTTCATGTTGACTGCATTCATAGTATGCACAATCGGAGGTAAAGTTATTTTAAGCCATTAAACCAACTAATTCCAAGGGTGTTTTCGCCAGCATGAACGCCGATTACAGCCCCTAATGGACAGTTGATAATTTTAACATCAGGATACTTCTCCTGTAGTTCACACTGCCAAGCTTTGGCTTGTTCTTCATGTAAACCGTACAATAGGTATACTTCTTTAAATCGATTCTGTTCATATGATAATCGAAAATAATCAAGAATTTTCTCTTTGGCCTTCTTTTCACCTCTAACTTTTTCTTTCACGCCAAGAGCCCCATCTTCAATTGAAATAATCGGTTTGACATTAAGCATACTTCCAAGAAAAAATTGCAGTCCGCTCATACGACCGCCCCGATGAAGCTGTTCTAAACTTCCGACAAGAACATAGGTCTCGCATGTTTCCCGTATTTGTTCAAGCTGCTCTACCATCGATTCAATACTTTTACCGTCCCTAACCAGTTCCATCCCTTTTTTAATTAATGCGGACATCGGAAAAGTAAGGATGTGTGAATCAAAGGTAGTGACCGGAATATCGACAAGTGCCGCTGCCTGCTTACTTGAGGAGACTGTCCCACTTAACTTTCCTGAGATAAGAATGGTTACAATTTGATCATATTCTTTTGACAATTGTTCATATAAAGATTGAAAAGAACCAACCGATGGCTGCGAGGTTAACGGCGGGTTTTTTAATTCCTTTAATCGGCCAAATAATTCCTTTGGGGTTAAGTCTATTCCATCCAAATATTCCTCCCCGTCCAGAACAACAGTTAACGGGATGGTATATAAATCTGGATGGTTGCTTAGCTCATCATCTAAATAGGCTGTACTATCAGTTACCCATGCGGTCTTAACCATGCGTCTCTCCCCCTGCTATTAGTATGAGGTCATAATATCACGCTAATATAACTGTAACCTCAAATTTGAATATTGTAAATATTTTAAAAATAAATATAACCAGCTAACGAATAGCTGGTTATGATAATTATCTAATGTTCAGCCGCTCTAGTGTCGTAACTACAAAATCAGTCATATTGACCAAATCATCCATCTGGTCCTCGGTAACCAAGCGGCCAAATTCCACTGCAAGAATGATTGAAATTTTTTGGTCTGTATCTAACGGGTGAACATGACTGGTCAATGAAAAATTCCGAGAATCTCCCCATATATCTAGAAGGATATCTTTTAATTCATAAAAATCCGGCTCTTTTTCCTGTTCAAGGAAAAATTCCAGTCTTACATAACATCCAGCCTGGTGTTCCGTCTGTATAGACGGTAAGAGCTCAGCTGTTAAATTTAACAATGTCGACTTCAATTCTACTTTTGCAATACCATTACCATCCGGCAACTGAAAGGATACGTCAAAAGAGCGGGACATTTTTGCTAAGTTAATTAAATCATTTCGATCAGTAATGATAATGTCACCCTTTATATCTAAATCATAAAGGCCCCCTTCAATCACTACTTTCATATTATCAAAGGCTGTTGGGTCAAACATTGTTTACTCGACTCCTTTAGAAAAGTCCTAGCGCATTCCCTTGATCGTCCACATCCATATTAAGAGCGGCTGGATTTTTAGGGAGTCCCGGCATCGTCATGACCTCTCCTGTTAAGGCCACAATAAAGCCTGCTCCGATTGAAGGTTTAAATTCCCTAATCGTTACGATAAAATCGGTCGGCCTGCCAAGCTTTGAAGGATCATCCGATAGTGAATATTGTGATTTCGCCATGCAAACGGGTAAATGAGACCAGCCGAACCTTTCAAAATCAGCTAATTGTTTTTTTGCTTTCGGTAAAAACTCTACGTCCTTCCCGCCGTATACGGCTTGGGCAATTGTCCGAATTTTTTGTTCAATCGAGTCAGAAAGTTCATATAAGGGATGAAAATGATTTTCCTCTTTATCCATCACTGACAAGAGTGTTTGCGCAAGCTCCATCCCCCCTTCCCCTCCTTTTTCCCAAACTTCCGTTAATGCCGCAGGTACATTTTCCCTTTCACACCAGTCAAGCAATGTTTGCACTTCTAAACTTGTATCGGTAATAAATTTATTGATCGCAACGACCACCGGAAGGCCAAAACTTTTTATTGTTTCAATATGTTTTTGCAAATTACTAAAACCAAGTGTAAGTGCTGAGATATTCTCACTTGCCAAATCCTTTTTTTCGACACCACCATGCATTTTTAAGGCACGGATGGTAGCAACTACAACTACAGCTTCTGGTTTAATTCTTGCACTGCGTGCTTTGATATGTAAAAACTTCTCAGCACCTAAATCAGCCCCAAAGCCACCTTCAGTGATGACATAATCTGCTAACTTTTGAGCTGCCTTTGTGGCAATGACACTGTTGCAGCCATGCGCGATATTTGCAAACGGACCTCCGTGTATCAGCGCTGGTGTGTGTTCAATGGTTTGAACAAGATTTGGTTTAACCGCGTCCTTTAACAATAGCGCTAATGCACCCTCTACACCAAGATCTCCAACTGTCACTGGTTGTTTATTTACATTATAAGCAACAACCATTCTTGATAATCGTAATTTTAAATCCTTTAAGTCAGTTGCTAAACAAAGAACAGCAATAATTTCAGAGGCAACGGTAATGTCGAAACCATCCTCACGAGGGACACCTTGAAGTGGACCTCCAAGTCCGATAATCACTTTTCGTAATGCACGATCATTTAAGTCTAATGCCCGTTTCCAAACAATTTTTCGCTGATCTATGTTTAACTCATTGCCTTGCTGTAGATGGTTATCAATTAACGCAGCAAGAGCATTATTTGCAGTCGTAATAGCATGAATGTCTCCGGTAAAATGGAGGTTAATGTCCTCCATTGGAAGAACTTGAGAATAGCCGCCGCCCGTTGCACCGCCTTTTATGCCCATAGTTGGCCCAAGCGAGGGCTCACGCATTGCAATCATTACCTTTTTCCCAATTCTATTAAATGCATCAGCAAGGCCGACTGTAACAGTAGATTTCCCTTCGCCCGCCGGAGTTGGATTAATCGAGGTAACAAGGATAATTTTCCCATCATTATTTGTCTTTATTTTGTTTAGTGCTTCATTGGAAATTTTCGCTTTATATCTTCCATAAAGTTCCAAATCATTTTCTAGTAAACCAATATTTTCCGCAATTTCAACAATTGGCTTCATTTTGGATGCTTGTGCAATTTCAATGTCTGACTTCACTGATGTTTTCATCTTCATGTTAATCCCCCACATTCAGCATTAATTTCCATAGCACTACCATGGTAGCAAATAAGGTTTTTTTATTCCGATTATTATTATATCGAAATTAGTATCTTTCCTGAAATTATAATAATGTTTATAATGTAATTATCGAATTTTTTTAATATTCAAAGACTCCATCCGCAGGTCATTAAAAAACACCTTTATATTTTATGGATTTAAGAAAGGGGACGTTCACTTGCCTATTAACATACCTAAGCAATTACCTGCAAGGGAGATACTTGAACAGGAAAATATTTTCATAATGGACGATGAGAGGGCAATCACCCAGGATATTAGGCCTTTAAATATCTTAATATTAAATTTAATGCCCGAAAAAGAAAAAGCGGAAACACAGTTATTGCGCTTATTAGGAAACTCACCATTACAAGTAAATGTGAATTTTTTAAAAACCGATTCATATGAGTCAACCCATACTAGTAAGCAGCATTTAGAACAGTTCTATACAACATTTCCGGAAATTAAAAATTTAAAATTTGACGGAATGATTATCACTGGTGCACCGGTTGAATTATTAGAATTTGATCAAGTGAAATATTGGTCTGAATTAAAAGAGATCATGGATTGGGCCGATCAAAATGTCACCTCGACCTTACATATTTGCTGGGGTGCACAGGCGGGCCTATACTATCACTATGGCATAGGTAAATTTGAGTTGAAACGTAAATGCTCCGGAATTTACGCCCATCAAATCTTTGAGCACAATGATATCTTATTGCGAGGGTTTGACGATCATTTTTATGCTCCGCATTCACGTTACACAGATATAGCAATTGAATCCATTATGAAAAATCCAGAATTAAAATTATTAGCTGCCTCAGAGGAAGCCGGGGCATTATTGATTGCCTCGAGGGATCGAAAACATGTCATGATCACAGGTCATCTGGAATATGACTCCGATTCCTTGGCACAAGAATATGAGAGAGACTTAAAAAAAGGTCTAGAGATTCATATGCCTGAAAATTACTTTCCAAACAATGACCCAACACAACCACCAATTAATCGGTGGCGCTCACATGGTCATTTATTCTTCTCTAATTGGTTAAATTACTATGTTTACCAAGAAACACCTTTCAATTGGGGTCAATAAGCATCGGTTACCGATGCTTTTTTCAATTGCAGCTTTGTTTATTATTCGCTATTTATAGCTATAATACATAGGAAAGGAGTGTCCCTATGGAAACAATTACTGCAATCCAGCGAAATTACAATGGAGAGATTATCAATTTTGTTACTTCCGAAGGGCGGGTCATATCTTACCGCAAGGCATTATTGGATGTTGAACAAGGCTTAATTCAAGGTCTTCAAACAGTGCAGGATACAAATGGAGCATTATCTCTTATGCCGGAACTCGAACAATCCTTTGACGATTATCCAAATTTATTTTAAAAGCACCTAGCTTGATTGCTAGGTGCTTTCTGTATACTTATTTTAGATTGAAAATATTTACTCTATTCATGTTCATTTTGTTTTTGAACTTCTTTTAACGCGTCAATCCTATTCTGGTCTTCCTCAAAGAACTGAACAAGATCGCCAATCCGATCAATAGAGTCCCAGCTTAAATGATGCTCGATTCCTTCAACATCATGATAGATGTTTTCATCCTTTACCCCAATAATTTTGAGAAATTGTTCAAGTAGTTCATGTCTAAAAACTAGGCGTTTACCAATCTTATTACCCTTGGGTGTTAAGCTAAGTCCTCTATATTTTTCATAAACTAAATATTCATCTTTATCAAGCTTTTGCACCATTTTTGTTACTGAGGAGGGATGGACAGATAACGCTTCGGCAATATCCGATACCCGGGCGTAACCTTTTTCTTCAATTAAAATATATATTTGTTCGATATAATCTTCCATACTAGGTGTTGGCATCCCTTAACCTCCAAAAAATTACTCTTCTAAAAGTTTACTATATTAAAAAATGAGTGACAAGTGAGGAATTATTTTACGGCAGTCTCCTCGAATAAAAATTTTATTCTATTTTCCTGTCCATCTAGGAATAGTCTGGCATTAAAGGTTTTGTCCTTATTCGTAAATCCTTCGATTAGTTCTGTCTTTTCACCTGACAGGAGAAGTTTTACATTTTTTTGAGTAATATTTTTCCCAAGGATTTTCTTTGAAATTGTAAAGTTACACTGATTTTTTTTATAATTACTGCATCCGTAGAAGGTGCCTTTATCAATGATATCACCATCACATTTTTTACAAGGCCCTAGTTTAGTTGAAGTTCTTCTCTTTCCTTTTTGTTTTCCAGGAGTGAAGTTTTGAGTAATATCTTCAGAAAAGACCCACGCTGCAGATTGTTCCAAACTGGAAGAAATTAGATGGAGAACCATCTTTTTCGTTTGCTCCATAAAATGCTTTGGCACAGCAGCACCTTCCGATATTTCCTTTAGTTTTTGCTCCCATTTTGCTGTCATTTCCGGTGAAGCGAGAATTTCTTGACCTATCGCTTCGATCAATATTTTAGCTTTGGCAGTTGCATAAACTAAGTTTTTTTTCACTTCAATGTATAAACGGTCCTTAAGCATAGTAATAATCCCAGCTCGAGTAGCTTCCGTTCCTAATCCTTCCGTTTTAGAAAGGATTTTCTCGAGCTCTTTATCATCTATATGTTTTCCGGCGGTTTTCATTAATGTAATCAACTGGCCTTCAGTATACCGCTTCGGCGGTTGTGTCTGGCTTTCTTTCACATCTACTTTTACCGTTTTACCCTGTTCTCCTTTTGTTAAAGCAGGCAGTTCAGGAACATCCTCACGTTCCTTATGATTTAGGACTTTTCTCCATCCTTCTTCTAGTTGCACCTTTCCTTTTGAAATAAAAGATGCTCTGCCATCTACTAATGTAGTAACGGTTGTATATTCTGCGACAGACTTATTATAATGGGCAGCAATTAAGCTAGTCACAATTAAATCATAAATCTTCCGCTCATCAGAACCAAGCCTATCTAAATTCGGGATTTGCTCAGTTGGAATAATGGCATAGTGATCGGTTACCTTTTTTTCATTCACGTATCGTTTGTTATCTGCAATAGAAGCAATCGGAAGTGGGAAATAACTTTCGTAGTCTTTTAGATGACTTAATCGATTTAAAATATCAGGAAAGGTATTAGCCTCTTCTTTTGTAACATACCTCGAATCGGAGCGGGGATATGAAACATACCCTTTTTGATAGAGTTTTTGCAGCATATCTAACGTGTTTTTTGGAGAGGATTTAAAACGTTTATTGGCTTCCGCCTGTAAAGCTGAAAGATTATATAACAGTGGTGGTAAAAATTCTTTTCTTTCCGAAAGTACCTCTGCAACTTCAGCCGGCTTGTCTCGACAAAAGGCGGCTACTTTTCCAGCCAACTCTTTCGTCTTCACACGGGTTTCCCCTTCATTCTGCCACTTTCCACTGTATTTTTTGCCATTTATCGTAAAGCGTGCAGTAACCTCCCAAAATGGTTCAGACTTAAAATTCTCAATCTCTAGTTCTCGTTTTACAATAAGGGCTAAAGTTGGAGTTTGGACCCTGCCAACTGAGAATACATCTGAGAATCCTTTTTGCTGAAGCAGTAAGCTATAAAGCCTTGAGCCATTCATACCGACAATCCAGTCTGCACACGCACGAGTATAGGCCTCAAAGTATAAGCTTTTAGTATCCTGCTCATCCAATAATTTGTTAAACCCTTCTCGAATTGCATTTGGCGTTAAGGATGAAATCCAAAGTCGTTTCATTGGTTTTTTGCAGTTAGTTAAGCGGAGGATATTACGAATGATCAATTCACCTTCACGCCCGGCATCACCTGCATGAATAATTTCCGTGACATTCGGGTCAGATACTAGTTTTTTTATAACGGCAAATTGCTTTGCCTTATCTTTTGTTACTTCGTATTGAAAGTGTTCGGGTATGATGGGCAAAGTGTCTAATGACCATTTTTTCCAACCGGATTCATACTTTTCAGGGGCAACCAACTGGCATAAATGTCCAATTGCCCAAGTCACATATGCCCCTCTCATAAATGTTTCATTAGGAAATATTTCAATAAAACCGTTTTGCTTTTTATGTTTAAAAATTGAAGCTAATGTTGAACCTTGATCGGGTTTTTCAGCAATAATTAATTTCATCTTAATTTGCTCCTTCTTAAAGCATCCCTGATTCATTTTCCCACTTCAAATCTATTTCGTAAAGGTAAAAAATAAGGCAGTACAATAGTCAGAAAAATAAAAAATAACCTGCTCAACAATTGGCAGGTCTTAAAAACTATGTTTTATCTATCTAGCTATTCGGCTTAAACGAGTTCTTATCTTGAACATACCAATTCTCTTCAGGAACAATATTAGAGACAGTTAAAATGAAAGAGGGAATTCGCTCTACATCAAAGACAATGGCTCCAATTTTCTTAGTAAACATGATAAAGCCATTCCCATGAGAAAAATCAGCTAAATCATTTCCTATTTGCAGCAATGACATGAGTATAGCCTGCTTTTCATCTGCTTCAATTAAGACTTTTGGTGAGAATCTTAAAATCCATTCTTCTCCTTCAATTGAAAATCGGTACATGGGCTCCCTCACCTCAAATTGAAATGTTATTAATAAACATATGAGGAAGAGCCTATATTATATTCATCAAATAATTTATTCACTTATATTAATAAATTATTCAAAACAATGCTTTTTTTAGGAAAAAACCACCTGCGATTCCTTGACTGTCCATTTTCATTATTGTATATTTAAAGCATCATGTAAGCGATACATGATAATATTTAACTGGTACCGAATAGGTGCCACGATAGGCTTAGGAGGAAGAAGTACATGCAAAACGGTAAAGTAAAATGGTTTAACAACGAAAAAGGTTTTGGTTTTATCGAAGTTGAAGGCGGAGACGATGTATTCGTACATTTCAGTGCGATTCAAGGCGACGGTTTCAAATCATTAGAAGAAGGTCAAGAAGTTTCTTTCGAAATCGTTGAAGGAAACCGTGGACCACAAGCTGCTAACGTAGTAAAACTATAATCAGTTCAAATAATAACCATTCAAGGCTGACGAAATTTGTCAGCCTTTTTAAGTAGATTAAGAAAGTATAAAAGTTTTTGACTTTGAGAATTGTCCAGCTCCAGGCGCCATAAGCTCGAGGTCACAAGCCAATCCGTCCAAAAGGTTAAAGAACAACCTTTCGGCCTGCTCGTCTTGTGCTTGTCGCCGATAGGCAGGCGCCTTGCGCTTTTCTTATATACTTACTTTAATTTTTTCCCATAATCCCGAAGCTGTTCGCCCACTGTACATTGAGAAATACAAAAACGATGTGCAGCTCTCCGCCCGTCTGCCTTTTTTAAATATTTATGCAAAAAGCAGCCATTACAATATTGGTTCATTAAGCCTTCTACCTGGCTCAATAATTCCTTTCTGACTGAAGGCTTCATGATGATAGACACCCTCTCCTCATAGTATTAATGTTTTAGCGAATATCTCTTTCCCCTCTAATGCTTGGGTGGCCAATTTATCGGCTTCCTTATTATCTTTACGAGGTACTACCGTGAATTTTGGGTGGATACCTAAAGTCTTTATTTTTCCTTCAATTTTGTCAAGCCAGCGGTTGAGGGTTTCTTCGTAACACGGCCATTCTCCTTCAAGCTGCTTTAATATCCCTTGTGAATCACCTTTAAATTCGCAAGATAAATGATGTACTCCTAAGTCTTCTAAGATGTTTAATGCAAAATAAAATGCAGCATATTCTGCTTCATTATTTGATTCCATTTCATCAAAACGTTGATTTGCCCGGATGCGATATTTCTTCTTTCCTTGTTTAAAAAAGATAACAGCTCCAAGTCCTGCTTGGTTATTTTCCTTTTGAAAACCGCCGTCAAAAAAGACCGTAATATCATGGGGGTCCTCCTCAATTTCCGTTAGCAGCTTTTTCATTTCCTTCAATATCCAAGATGTGCCGGCTTCATCATAAAAGTATAACTCGGTTACTTTTCCGCTAGCCTCAATCTCCTCAGCAAATTGAACAGCTAATTCACCCGTTAACCAATCTGAAGAACATTGAACCTTTTCAATACTTTTTACATTATATATCCACTCAAGCTTATATTTCATTATTTTCAGCCTTTCATGATGGTTTTCATCGTCTTACCAATTAGCTTATTCAGTAAGAATAAAAATATCGATGCTTTTATTCTGCCCCACTTGTCCCATAGAAAAAATAATTCCCTGCATGTCTTTGTGAAAATATGTTAAACTCTTCTATATTAAGTTGTAACTATTATCACCCGAGGAGGAATCAGCATTGATTGAAGTCTATATTGATGGGGCAAGTGCTGGTAATCCTGGACCAAGTGGAGCCGGGATATTCATTAAAGGAAACGGTACTTTAGAAAAGTATTCGATACCGCTTGGAAGCATGTCAAACCATGAAGCAGAATTTCATGCTTTTATTGAAGCTCTTGACATCTGTTATAAAAAAGGATTAGTCCATTCCATTATCTCATTTCGAACAGACTCTGAACTAGTAAACATGGCTGTGGAAAAAGAGTTTACTAAAAATAAATCGTATGCACCCTTACTTGAAAAGGCATTAAAACTTACAAAAAAATTTGATTTATTCTTCATGAAGTGGATTCCAAGTGCCGAAAACAAAGTTGCGGATGAACTGGCTAGATTGGCGATTCAAAAAAATATAAGAGAGGAGAAACACTAGACAACATGAAACGATCATTAATTGCCGATTTAAGCCTGCTATTTGTTACATTAATTTGGGGTACAACTTTTGTTCTAGTCCAAAATGCGATTGATTTTCTCCCGCCATTTGCTTTTAATGGCATCCGGTTTTCCCTGGCAGCTCTTCTTTTATTTTTCTGCTTACTCTTTTTTGATTTTAAGCAGTTAAAACAGATAAACTTGAAATTACTATCATCAGGAGTATTTATCGGTTTTTGGCTTTTCCTTGGTTATGTAACCCAAACAATTGGTCTCTTGTATACCACTACATCAAAGGCAGGGTTTATCACAGGACTCAGCGTAGTACTGGTTCCACTATTCTCCATGTTGTTACTTAAACAATACCCGAGTAAAAATGCGGTCTTTGGTGTAATAACTGCGACACTAGGTTTATTTTTTTTGACGTTGACTGATGTTTCAGGCTTTAATATTGGTGATGGGTTTGTTTTTATTTGTGCAATTAGTTTTGGTATGCATATTATTATAACCGGTAAGGTCAGCAATAATTACCCTACTTTGCTATTAACGGTTATTCAAATATCAACCGTCGGCCTGTTATCCTCTTTCTCTTCTTTCTTTTTTGAGAATTGGAGGAAGTCAGTAAGACTGGATATTTTAGTGTCAAAAGATGTTATGGCTGCATTGGTCATTACAAGCGTTTTTGCTACAGCAATTGCTTTTTTTATCCAAACTAATTTTCAAAAATATACTTCAGCAACAAGGGTTGCGTTAATTTTTGCTATGGAACCAGTTTTTGCCGCTATAACAGGTTATTTTTGGGCCCATGAACGTTTATCGTTAAGTGCCCTTTTTGGATGTATTCTAATCTTTCTGGGAATGATTATGGCCGAGCTTCCAGCAGTAAAGCTGGCTTTGTTTAGAAAAAGTAAAAGTCTGGAAAGTTAAAAGCTCCCTCTTCTTCAGGGAGCTTTTCTAATTTAATTATATAGCAAGTAATTCTCTATCCTTTAAATATTTTAACGCAGCTTTTCTCGAGTTAATATTATTTGCTGTTAACATTTCGAGCAAGGCCACATAGAAACTTCCGTCAAAACGTTTTTGTGCTTTTAAAGTCAATTCAATTGCGGTATTAATGATTTCATCGGAAGCATTTGTATAGTGTTTTCCGAAGAAAATAAAACCAATCGCATCTTCTTGAAATTGAAAGCCCTTCCCTTTCAAGTAGTGCAAATAATCTTCAACTGTTAACACGGTTCAGACCAATCCTCTCCCACACATATGACAGTTAAAATTTTAACTTAAATTTTGACAATTTTCTATCCTTTTTTGTACAAAGATGACCGATGACACCAACTAATACTCCTAACACGGCCCCTCCCACTACTTCTTCTGGCTGGTGACCTAACATTTCTTTCAGCTTTTTTGGGGCCTCTTGTTTATATTCCAGACTTTCTTCTTTTTGAATTTTCTCAATTAAATCATTCATTGAATTTACTTTTAGAGTAAGTTCTCCCGTCTGCCTCCGTACCCCTTGCGCATCATACATAACAATTAAGCCGTAGACAAGCGAAAGGGCAAAGTCAAAAGTTGTCAAACCCCTTTGCAGTGCAATATACGTAGTCAAAGTGGAAACACCAGCGGAATGGGAACTTGGCATTCCGCCTGTTCCAAAAAATAAGTCAGGCCGCCATTCTTTCTTTTTAAAATAATGGATGGGAATCTTAACACCTTGGGCAAGACCAATGCTAAAAAGGGCTAAATAAACACCTTTGTTCATCATATCACCTCTACCCATTATTGTTCAGAAAGTGGTGTTTTATTATTCCTAGTGGAAATACTAAAAAAGTGGGAGGTGAAGTGTTTTGACTAAAAAAGGCAACGCTAGTCGAGGAGTGAAAGCTCCGAGCGTAAATCCGCAGGGATATGGGCAGGATGCAGAAATGACCGAGGATCCAAAAAGCAAGTTAGAAAATAGAGCAAAGAAAAGTAATACTAAAATATAACATTTGCACTGTTTACGGGTAATAAAGAAGGGTGTCCCAACGTGTGGAACACCCTTTATACTTAGGAAATAATCGCCTCATCAAGCGGAAGCAGCCGCTGAATACCTCGAAGTTCGACTTCCTTCAATTTATTTAATGCCCTTTCCCTTGGAATGGACAATCCAGCCTGGTCAAGTTGACATGTTACGGGAACATCGCATTTTATTTCGGCTAAGGTCCTAGACAAATGGAGCATATCTAAATCCTGCTCTATTTTTGATTTATGGGATTTTGATAAGCGGTCGAGATTAGAAATAATTCCCTCTACATGTTCGAACTCTTTTAAAAGCTTAAGAGCTGTTTTTTCACCAATCCCTTTAACCCCAGGGTAATTATCGCTAGGATCACCCATGAGAGCCTTTAAATCAATCATCTGTCTTGGCATGATCCCCTTATCTTCAAAGAAGGTTTGCGGTGTATGAACTAGATAATTACCATATCCCTTTTTGAGTAATATAACCGAAATATCCTCATCTAAAAGCTGGAGAATATCCTGGTCACCCGTTAAAATCGATACATGTGCAGTACCCTTCATTTGCTGTGCAATCGTACCTATGCAATCATCGGCCTCATACCCTGCCAAACCAATATTAGGAATATCAAAGGACTCAACAACCTCTTTCACTAAATCAAATTGTGGAATAAGCTCAATCGGCGCCTCGCCCCGATTACCCTTATAATCAGCAAATATTTCTGTTCGAAAGGTTTTGCTCCCCATATCCCAGCATACAGCAAGGTGTGTCGGGTTAAATGAGGATACAGCCGTAAATAAATGTTTAACGAAACCATGGATTCCATTAGTCGGAATTCCTTTTGAATTTATCATAAATTGGCCTGTTACCGCAGTAGCGTAAAAAGCACGGAATAGTAAGGCCATACCATCAACGAGCATTAGTGAAGGCTTTTGATTTTCCAATTTTTTAGTCCTCCTCTTGGTATACTAAAAAACAGCACGTCTACCATTATACCATAAGAAGACTAGGATGATGATTCAATTTTATTTTCTTCATACGAAATCCAGTCGCTAAAGCTTCCCACATACAGCTTCACGTTTTTAAATCCCGCTTGCTTTAGTGCGAGGAAATTGGGGACAGCCGTTACCCCAGAGCCGCAATACACGATAATCGGCTGGTTTAAGTCAAGATCAGAGAATCGCTGCATTTGTACAGAATTTGGCAAATAACGGCCTCCTCGTAATCCTTCCATCCATGGTTTATTAAGTGCACCCGGAATATGCCCTGCTTTTTTATCTATCGGTTCTTCTAAACCAAGGTAGCGTTTGGCTTCACGGGAATCAATTAAAACCTTGTCTTGTTTGGCAACCGCAGCTTTCACCTCTTCATATATTGCAAGTAACTCAGACCGCAAACTCAAGCGAAAATCTTCCCTTTTAAAGGTTGGAATATCTGCGGTTACAGGAAAATCTGCTTTCAGCCAGTTTTTGAAGCCACCATCCAATACATACACATTTTCGTGGCCGAGATATTTCAATAGCCACCAAAAACGAGCTGCAAAAGCGCCTTCCCCATCATCATAAGCAATGACTGTAATTTCATGATTGATACCTGCATTTTCAAGCTTATTGACAAAGACATCAACATCTGGCAAGGGATGGCGTCCACCATGATCACCGACAGTTCCTGATAAATCTTGTTCTAAATCAAAGTAGACCGCCCCAGGCAGGTGACTTTGCAGATAATTAATTTTTCCTTTTTGTGGTTCAGCTAAAGAAAAACGGCAATCTACAATTTTTACATTCACATCATTTAAATGTTTCAATAACCATTCACTGTCTTTTACATATTTCATGCCTTTCGCCTCCCATTTATTCCGAAAGCTTATGCTCTATTCCCAGTAAAAGATCAACGGAAACTCCTCCGTCTAAGGTAGAAAGCAGGCTTAAGTAAAACTCCTCAGTCTGTTCATCTATTTTATTTATTAGTTGACTGAAATTATCCTTCAGTTCTGAATCATAATGTTGATTTAATCGGGCCGCTTCATCCTTTAGATAATCATCTGCAAGTGCATTCAGTATATGATACAACTCATCACTCATTAACTTTTTCTCATTTTTCTCAAAAAAGGACTTAGGATTTTTAAAATGGGATAGTGCTTTACTAAACTGCTGCTGATTTACGTTCTTAAAAGCTATCGGGAAATCAATTTTATTACTTTCCTTTTTTTCAAACATTGAAAAAGAAAGATCTTGGTTTATTTCAAGTAAATTCCGAGAAAGTCGTTCTTGATAATCCCTAAACAAATTGTCAATAAACCGATCTAATCTTACAGTTGTAGCCCTAAGTTCTTGGGCAAAATCAAAGCCAAAACTCTCAAGAAATTCATCAAGTCCTGCATGCAGAGCCTTTTTCAAGTTACGGCCATCATCCCTTAAAGTAGATGGGTTAAATGCCTCCTTAAAGAAATCACCAAACCGTAAGAAGACTCTTTGCTTAATATAAAAAATTAATTCTTCTGCTTCTTGGATCAATCGATTTTGTAAAGAAGCAACAGTTTCGTTGTTAAGAATAATCCTAACCTTTGCTTGTTGCTTTTCAATTTCTGCTCGTTTTTGTGCTTTTATGGACTGGTCTTGTTGAGAATTCTGAATAAGTGTCTTTACCAATTCATGAACCCTTGTTAATTCATTTTCTGCCGAAGAAATCGCCATTTCTGTAAGGTCATTAGAAATAAAATGATAAAATGCCTGCTCAAATGGTTTCATACCAGAGATCACATTTAAATCGGGATTGTTTTTTTCCTTTAATGCCAAAAGACTAGATAAGGAATATAGATGAGGATTTCTTACCCCATACTTAATTAAATGTTCCTCAACATAATCGACAACGGAATCCTTTTCTTCCCCATTTTCAGCCAGGTCAATCGCGTTAATGATAAAGAACATCTTATCCATTTGAAACGATTCCTTTACACGTCCAAGCTGTATTAAAAATTCGCGGTCCGCTTTAGAAAAAGCATGATTATAATAGGTCACAAAAAGAATCGCATCTGAATTTTTAATGTAATCAAAAGCTACACCAGTATGTCTGGCATTAATGGAATCTGCCCCAGGCGTATCGACAAGAGTAATTCCCTTTCGTGTCAGATCACAATCATAGTAAAGCTCAATCCATTCCACGTAACATGATTTTTCTTCCTGTGCGACAAACTCATGAAAGTCAGCTAAATCTGTTGTCTTAATCGTACCAAGTAATGGAACGAAGGAGTGATAGCCCTTTTTAAATGCATATAAAAAGGTTATATGTGTCTTTTCTAATACCCCTTGACCTGACTCGAGATTAATTTGATCGATTATGTTTATAGCATCTGAAAAACTATCTGCATGGAGGTCAAAAAACTTTAAAGAGCGATTAATATCATCAAGCAGTGTATTTGACTCTTTAAACTTCACTAAAACGGTGCCATGCGGATATTCGGCAGTGACAGGCTTAATTTTGTTAATTGCCGCTGTGGTTGGGTTTGGAGAAACAGGCAGGACCTTCTCTCCCATCAAGGCATTGGCGAAAGAGGATTTACCAGCACTAAACGCGCCAAATAGTGCGACTGTAAACCCCTTATTAGCCAGCCTATCAGCCTTTTCGGTTAATTCTTTTGATATTTTATGAAAACCGGGCAGGTCCTTTATAAGGTTTGATGCTCGTTTAAGTTTTGCTGTTGTTAGCTGTAAGAGATCACCTGTTAGTTCTCTCACAGATTTAATCTCTGTCTTAAGTGCTTTGGTTTCCCTTGTTTTTTCGGGTTTTGCTTTCACCTTATTGACTTCCCCAAGGGAGTTAACTACTTCGTACTCTTCTTCTTCATCACTAAAAAGCTGGTATATATCCTCCTGTAAGGCTTTCGTATTTGCTAACAGTTCATTTAGTAAATTTTCTCGATGTAAATTTGCTTGTTCATGCTTTTTCAGCTCATCTAATGCATTAACATACTTTTCAATCTTTTGGAATTCTCGTTCATATTTTTCGATTATGTTAGCACTATGTTCTTTTAAAGCTTCCATTAATTTTTCTTTGAAATCTGTTAATTGGGTCCGAGCAACTCTCTTAATCTCATTCGCCACGTCTTCTGTATAATGAAGCACATAATCCCCGGTAACACGAGCCCCCTGCTTAACTGTATTCCTTAATAAATCCATTGATACTGCTATAGAAAAAGACTGTGCTAATCCTTGGAGTTCAGGTTTGTCAAGTTCTGTTACCTTTAAGATAGACAGTAAAAATTCCCGTAAATGCCACTCAAGCTGAGTTCTAGTTTTCTCAAGCAAATCATTATAAAAACTGGTTAACCTTTTATTCCGCTCTTCTTCGGTTTTCTGTTTCGAAAATAAAAAACCAACTTTAAAATCCTTTTGACAACTTTCCAAATACTTTTCAGCTAATTCTCTTGTTTGAAATGGCATAAGGTAGGAATTTTTCATGATTTGGGCAATTTCTAAATCAAATTCCTTTTCTTTTTCTAAAGGTACATCTTTAACTTTATTAAGATCGGATACAAGTGTTTGAAAGTTTATTAATAAATCTTCTTTCTGCTTATCTGGTAGTTCATTCAGTACTTCGAGTGAAGAGGCAATTTCTTCTGCCTCCTGCTTATTTACAAACCTTAAATGGTCAAAGGCAATTTTCTTTAATGAATGGAAAATAGATGGAACGATCAGTTCGTCTTTCTCGGCCAATTTATCAGCAATAAATTCTTGTAATTCTTGAAACTGGTTAAATTGATGTCTTTTATCTTTTAAAGAGGTATAAAAGATCCTTGCTGGTTTCACACCCCAAGAGGCAAATGAATCTACAACACTCTTTTGAAAAGCTTGAAAAGTTAATTCCTCATCTTTATGTTTATCAATTTGATTGATAACGAGGTATACCTCTTTACCTGCCTCCGTTAACTCCTTTGTAAATAAGAAATTCAATTCAGCTTGGACATGATTGTAGTCCATGACATAAAAAATGACATCGGCTAGGTGGATAGCGGATTCTGTAGCGATCCGATGAGCATCATCAGCTGAATCTATCCCTGGTGTATCCAATATCATTGTATTGGACGGTAATCTAGTGTCGCTATGGCTGATTTCTACTTCCTCGATTTTGTCGCCGTCTTTACAATAATTTTTGACTAAATCATAATCATAGGGAGCTAAATAAAGCCTTGGTTTTTCATTTTTAAAATATACTTTTGCATAATCCTCACCAGATTTTACTTTTACCAAGTTTGCACTTGTTGGAATGGGGCTTGATGGAAGCAGATTTTCCCCAACCACCTGATTGATCATTGTCGATTTCCCAGCTGAAAAATGGCCGCAAAAAGCAATCGAATACTCTCGATTCTCTAACTTTCTTGCGAGCTGTTTTACCTTTTCAGCTTGGACTTGATCGTGCTGATTTCTTAAATATTCATATACCGAAACCATTTTGCTTTTAAGTGTAAGAAAAGTGTCTTCCCGTCTAGCTGTTTGCACCATTGATATTCCCCTTAGCATCGTAGTAATATTTTTTATTTTATACGATAATTCAAATATTTCCTATAATGCACACTCCATTTGGGGTGAAAATTTTTAATCAAAACAAAAGCCAAGGATTTCTCCCTGGCTTTTGAAATAATTTATTGAGTTACATTTTTCAAGACGTGCTTCATGACAAATGCATATATAATCACCGTTCCACCAACAAAAGCAAAAGTCATTTTTTACACCTTCCTTGTTAGAATCATCTGAGAATGATTTTCATTATTATCGTTATTTTAACATGGGTGATAATGATTTTCAATAACAATAGGCAATTGTCACAATTATTTAACAATCTTTGGGATAAAACGGTGACAGTCTCGAAAGGTGACATCATACTCAGTTAATGTTTTAAGAGCTTTTTCTTCAGTCGGGATTCGAATCATTAGGATTATGATGTTTAAGACTGTAAAAAGAATGGCTGTAAAGTAAGAGCTAAACAGCATCGGAACAGCAAACAACTCCAGTGCGACCACCATGTAATTGGGATGTTTTAAATAACGGTATGGTCCTTTCCTCACGATCTTTGCGTTTGATAAAACAAGTATTTTTGTGTTCCAAAATCTTCCTAGTGAAGTGATTACCCATATTCTCACAACCTGTGCAAGAGCAAATAAACTTAATAACACAGGCCATAAAGGTGAAATCCCTCGCTTAAGTAGTAACGTTTCAGTCAATAAGGATATAAAAAACATCATATGTATGAGAACCATAAACTTATAGTGCTTCTCTCCGAATTCAACTGCACCTTGCTGTTTCATCCATATCTCATTCCTTTTGGCAACAAAAAGTTCGACGACCCGTTGAACGACGATAAAAGTTATTAACAAAACTAACGGAGTCATGACTATCATTTATTGCCACCTCAAAAGAAGTAATTCTGAGCTAAATCCCGGGCCAAGGGCTGTTGCAAGTCCTAAATCACCTACAGCTACATCACGCTCCATAAAACGCTTTAGCACATACAGAATAGTTGCTGAAGACATATTGCCATAATTCTTTAAAATATCTCGGGAGGTCTCATTCATTGAAGAAGGAATCTCTAATGATTTAACATAAGCGTCTAATACTTTTTTACCGCCAGGATGAGCAATAAAGTGGTTGATTTGGCAAAGCTCCAATTGCTGCTCTGTTAAAAAACCAATCACATTTGGTTTTAACCAAGCTTCAATAATGTGAGGAATATCTCGAGAAAAAATGACAAATAATCCTGTATTTCGTATGTCCCAACCCATCACATCTAAGGAATTAGGCATTAGTGTTGATTGAGTGGCTACAATGAATGGTACGGCTGCCTTTTTACTAAATGCGTCTTTTCTAACTTCATCACCTATCACCAACGCACAGGCGATACCATCGGCAAATAGTGATGTGCCGATTAAATTACTTTTTGAAAGGTCATTCTTTTGGAATGTCAAACTGCAGAGCTCAATTGATAGGACAAGTACCTTTGCCATAGGAAAGGCTGAACAGTATTCAAATGCCCTAGATAATCCTGCAGCCCCCCCGGCACAGCCCAATCCCCAAATTGGAATTCTTTTTATATGCGCATTAAAAGGCAAAAGATTAATAATCCTTGCATCTATACTTGGAGTCGAAAACCCTGTTGTCGAGATAAAGAAAATGGCGTCAATTTCTTCAAAGGAAATTTCTTCTTTAAGAAAGCTGTCATTTTGTAAGCATTTAACGATTGCCTCTCGGCCGAGAGCTACAGCGGATTCAATGTAGGCATTGTTTTTTTCTTCAAAGGTATGGCTCTCTTTAAACCATTCTAATCCTTGAACAAAGTGTCTTTTTTCAATTTGCCCGTTCTGAAAGGCTTTTAATAGCCTCTCAATATCCTTAAATGAGTCTGCAAAAAGCTCTCGAGCAAACGCAGATGCTTGATCTTGATTTACTTGGTAGGGTGGAATAACTTCAGAAACGGAAATAATGGCAGGCATTTATCTATCTCCTTCAGCATGGATAAGGCTATTTTTTCCGTTGAAGATGAAATTATTCCCAGTAGTTAAAGGCAAAAAAAAAGCTTCCCACTGCCGGGAAGCAAACGTTTTGAAGGTTGTTGCTGTGCATTTAAATTATATCGCGGTTTTGGATTTCCTTCATTAGATAAACTTTTCCAATTATATGTCCTTCAAGCATTCTCTCCTCTTCTATTTTTCTGACTGTTTTTGTACCTCTATTTTAATTTTGTTATTTGCCAATACACCACACACCTTGCAATACTCTTTTTCATCATATAATAGGCGACAGTTCTCACAATAATATTTCTCCAACATCATCACTCTTTTCCAATAAAATATAAGAATCTATCATTAGCTTATTTTTTAAATTCAAGAGTGTTACCTCGTTCTTTAAACAAGCACTCAAGTGTTTGTAAAATAATATCAATTACATATATCACATGAGTATTTAACGTGTTCACAGTTTATTCATATTTACAGATCGAGTTAGTGATATTAATCACTGTTGTATCAAGTTTTTACCATTAACATTGTAGTTAGATAAGGAATGAACTATTTGTGAACTTCGCAAATTCTTATTTTTCTTTCGCAATTGTTTTGTATTATGAAAGAGAGAAAGGATTCATTTAATTTTCTGAAGGGAGTGCTAGGGGGATGGCGAAGGCGGAACTGAAAACAAAACAAAAAACAGAAGTGGAAGATAGCTCTTCTCTTAAAGGGACATTAGCGTCCGTTTTCTTTTTGGGAGCGTTTATTATTGTTACTTGGGTAGGTGTCTATTATCTATTCGTCGAGCGTTTTTAACTGTTGGAAGGGGGAAGATATTATGCACATGCATAAATTTGAAAAAATCTGGTTGACCTTTGGTATTGGCTGCCTTGTCATTTTCCTATCGGTTGTTGGTGTCAGCGCTTTCTACCTAGGCAACAAACCGGCAAGTTGTTTAACTACGATTAATTCTGAAAAAGTTGATCAGACTAAGCCTTTTGATAAACCTGGTTTACATAAGGTGGAGGGAAAAGAATGGGACTATGAATTAGTCTTTGTAGCATCCACTTTCTCATATAATCCTGCACAGGTAAAAGTACCGCTCGGAGCGAAGGTGAAGGTTATTGCCACAACAAAGGATGTTATCCATGGCTTTGAAATGGCTGGTACGAATATAAATATGATGCTCGAGCCAGGGTATGTCAGTGAGTATACGACTACATTTGACAAAACAGGCGAATATTTAGTTGTTTGTAATGAATACTGTGGTTCAGGACACCACTTAATGAGTGCAAAGATTGAGGTGGTTAAATAATGGCTAACGATAAAGCTAAAGTAAAAGTAGACCCGCGTGATGCAATGCTTTCAATGGCACACTTTTTCGTTGCCTTTTCGGCACTTGCTCTTGGCGGATTAATGGGACTCCTGCAAACCCTTGTGAGATCCGGTAAATGGGAACTTCCTTGGGGAATTGATTATTATCAAATTTTGACGGTCCATGGTGTTTTAATGGGTCTTGTATTAACAACCTTTTTTATTATGGGATTTCAATATGCTGCTGTAAGCAGAACAACCGGTGGTCATTCAAATGCTGCGAGACGTACCGGCTGGGTTGGTTTTTGGGTGATGTTAGTTGGTACTCTAATGGCCGCAACAATGGTTTTACTAAAAGAAGCATCCGTTTTATATACTTTTTATGCACCTCTTAAAGCACACTGGATTTTTTACTTAGGTTTAACCTTTGTTGTAGTAGGAAGCTGGGTTGACGGTGCAGCGCAAATCATGACTTATGCCAGATGGCGCAAAAATAATCCAGGAAAACCAAGTCCATTATTAAGCTTTATGGCTGTCATCAATACAGTCCTTTGGATTGTTGCTACATTAGGTGTTGCTGCAACAGTTTTATTCCAGCTGCTGCCTTGGTCACTGGGATTAGTTGACACTGTTGATGTTTTAGTCAGCCGTACATTATTCTGGTACTTCGGTCACCCATTAGTTTATTTCTGGCTCCTTCCTGCGTATATGTGCTGGTATGCTATTATCCCAAAAGTAATTGGAGGAAAAATTTTCTCAGATTCGTTAGCACGACTTTCGTTTATTTTGTTTTTACTATTCTCCATTCCAGTTGGGTTTCACCATCAATTAACAGAGCCAGGTATTGATCCAGCTTGGAAGTTTTTACAGGTTATCTTAACATTTATGGTTATTATTCCATCTTTAATGACTGCCTTCTCATTATTTGCGACTTTTGAAAGGTATGGCCGCTCCAAAGGGGCAACTGGTCTTTTTGGCTGGTTTAAGGTACTGCCATGGCATGATGCCCGATTTACTGTTCCATTTATAGGCATGGCTTCATTTATACCAGCTGGTGCAGGCGGGATCATTAATGCCTCTAACCAAATGGACCAAGTTGTTCATAATACAATTTGGGTAACAGGTCACTTCCATTTAACGGCCGCAACATCTGTTGTATTAACTTTCTTTGGCATCTCTTATTGGCTGGTACCACATTTAACTGGACGTAAATTAACGAAGGCCATGAATAAATTGGGAATAATCCAGGCATGGGTTTGGTTTATCGGTATGGTATTCATGTCAGGGGCCATGCATATACAAGGTCTGCTAGGCGGACCAAGACGGTCTGCTTTCTCAACTTATGGTGGATCAAAGCAGGCAGCTGAGTGGATTCCTTACCAAATCGCTCAAGCAGTTGGCGGAACTATTTTATTCCTTGGGATTATCTTAGTCATCATTATCTTTGTTAATCTTGCTTTCTTTGCTCCTAAAGGAGAACAGGAATTTCCCGTGGCAGAAGCTGAAAATAGTGAGGAACAAGCCCCAATGGTATTTGAGAATTGGAAATTATGGCTTGGCATTACAGCAGCACTTATTCTATTTGCTTACACTATTCCGTTTATTGATATTATCCAGAACGCTCCTCCTGGTTCAAAGGGATTCCAAACTTGGGGTAAATGGTAACAGATCATTGGATTTTAACAGGCTCCAATCTTTGAGATTGGAGTCTGTTTATGGTCAATTTAGTTTGTAAACATCTGTATATTTTTTATATAGATAATCTATTAGGTAGTTTGGATTTAACCCTTCACCAGTAACATCCTTTAAAATCTCGATCGGTTTTTTTAATTTTCCGTATTGATGAATCTTTTCAGTCAACCATTCTTGAATAGGTAAAAGTTCTCCACTTTCCACCATGTGATTAAAATCGGCAAATTCCTCAAGCATTTTATGTTTAAATTGAGCTGCATATATATAGCCTAATGCATAGGACGGAAAATAACCAAAGCTGCCTCCGGCCCAGTGAACGTCCTGCAGGACTCCTTCTGCATTATTTTTCGGACGGATTCCAAGGTACTCTTCATATTTATTATTCCAGATTTCTGGTAAATCTTTTACCTCCAATTCACCATTGAATAACTCTTTTTCAATTTCATAGCGAATCATTACATGGAGCGGATAGGTTAATTCATCTGCCTCAATTCGAATGAAGGATGGTTTTGACTCATTGATAGCTCGATAGAAGTCCTCCAGTTCTACTCCATCAAACTGGCCATTTGCTGCATATTGCTTCAAAAGTTCAAAGTTGTTTTTCCAAAAAGAATAGCTTCTGCCTAAAATATTTTCATAGAAAAGGGATTGTGACTCATGGATGCCCATTGAGGTTCCAGTACAAAGCGGTGTACCAATCAAATCTTTTGAGATATTTTGTTCATATAATGCGTGCCCACCTTCGTGAATAGTACCAAAAATGGCGGTTCGGAAATCATTTTCATTATAATTTGTGGTAACACGGACATCACCCGGATTGAGTCCGGTCGCAAAAGGATGGACTGTTTCATCCAATCTCCCTGCATTAAAGTTATAACCCATTTTTTCTAGAATTTTTAAACTAACTTCCCGTTGTAACTCCTTTGGAAACTTTTCAAATAGGAAATCGGTTTTTGGCTTATAGGGAGATTTAGAAACGGCTTTAACTAAGGGGACAATCTTGTCTTTAAGTTCATAAAATACCTGATCTAATACACTTACTGTCATCCCAGGTTCATACATATCTAATAACACATCATACTTATTTTCTTGATATCCCCAATAGCTGACAAATCTTTTTGTCTTATCTACCAGCTTTTCTAAGTAAGGACTATACAAAGCAAAATTATCGGTTTCTTTAGCCTCTTCCCAAACACTTTCAGCCTTTGATTGGAGGATGACATATTCTTTGTACTCTTCTTCTGGTACCTTTTTATTTCGTTCATACTCCCGTTTGCATTCTTGCAGAATTTTACTTGTCTTTTCTGAGAGTCGCTGTTTTGAAAGGGTAGCTATGTATGCTGCCATTTCCTCGGAAGTAGACATTTTAAATACTTCAGAAGAAAGCAGGCCAATTACTTCCGACCGCTGCTCAACCCCATGTTTTGGAGCGCCGGTTCTCAAATCCCAATAAATTAGTCCAAGTGCTTCATTATAAGCGGAGATTTTTTTTACAAAGTCTAAAAATTCCTTTTCTATTTGCTTCATATTCATATTAAAACCTCCCTACTCATTAGTTAAATTTTAACATAATATTATGAATAGCTGTCGTTGAAGTGGATAAAAAAACAACAGAATAACATATCTGTTGTTAAAAAGTAGAGATGTTTTTGGAAAATAATAGTACCGTTAAAGGGTATAAGTGAGGTTTTTAGACAAAAAACCCGTGTCCATTAACCATTTAAGGTTTATAACATTTGCACCTCCTAAAGTTTGTTTACTTCATTTTTATTATAGATGAAAAAAGTAAAATACTATTGTGCTGTTTATCACACCTTTTATAAAATTTTATTAATAATATGTGAAAAAGGGGCTTAAAACATGATGGAGCTGGTGGGTTGTTGTTGCAGTTGCAGGAAAGAGGTTTACTGTTTAGATGGTTTCTTAAATGGTGTCCATAGAGACAAAAAAGAAATCTATTGTTTTGAATGCTTTGAAAAACTCCAAAATGAAAAAGAAAATCCGCAAAGTTAGCTTTGCGGATTTTCTTTATTAATCTTCGTCCAGCGCTAAGTCCTTTACAGGAAGCTTTTCTCCCTCTTTGTGTGTTGGTTTACGCAAATGGAATAGTGCTCTAATACAGAATAACAACAATATCACAACCCCAATAAGGAAAATGGTGTCAGGCACCGCACGCAAGGTTAATAGTGTCTGGACAAGATCCTTTTGCAGGAAGGATGCTGAGCGGGATGCTGCATATCCATGATGGAAAGCTTCTTTTATTTGAATGAACCCGACAGGAAGTAAGGATAAGAAGACCATACCTGCCAATCCGACATTAAGCAAAATGCAGCTAACTTTAATCCATTTGTCATTCCAGAATTCAGGTTTGACAATATTACGCAGTGAGTACAGGAGAACAGCAATGGCAAACATTCCGTAACCCCCCATCATGGAACCATGACCATGTGCTGGCGTTAAGAATTGTCCGTGTTCAAAATAACTTACTGCCGGCAGATTGATTAGAAATCCCAGAACACCTGCGCCTACTAAGTTCCAAATTGCGACTGAAATTAAGAACCAGAATGTTCCTTTATAAGGGAAATCAATCCCGCCTTCTCGCATCATTTTATATTGTTCGTACGCTTCAAGAATCAATAATGTCAATGGAATAACTTCTAAGGCCGAGAAAACAGCCCCAAGACCAAGCCAAACCTCTGCGGAACCATTATAATAATAGTGGTGGCCAATCCCAATAACACCGCTGGCTAATAAAAGAATCAATTGGAAATACAACTGTCTAACTGTTGATTTTTTTGTTACAAGTCCTAACTGAACCATTAAGAATCCGATGACTACAACTGCAAATACTTCAAAGATTCCCTCTACCCATAAGTGGATGATCCACCAGCGCCAATAATCAGCAAACGTAAAGCTAGTTCCAGGATTAATAAACAAAGCAAAGATGTAGAAAGCAGGAACCGCTATGGCGGAGTAGAATAATAAATGAATGAGTCCACCCTTATCTTGTTCACGTTTAAGGCCGGCGCGAATACCACGATAAACGATAAACAGCCAGATCAGCATTCCGACAATAAGAATTAGCTGCCATATCCGTCCGAGTTCGATATATTCCCAGCCATTATGTCCAAGAAGGAACCAATTGTTGCCTAAATACCCATTGGCTCCAAGCCATTCTCCTGCCATACTGCCGACTACGAGAACAACGAGGGCCCAGAATAAGATATCAACTAAAAGACCTTGTTTCTTTGGCTCATAACCTCCCACCAAAGGTGCAACATAGATTCCCATTCCAAGCCAAGCGGTTGCAATCCAAAAAATGGCCAGCTGTAGATGATAGCCTTTGGTTATATTGAATGGAAGGATATCGTGTATCCACTTAATGCCAAAGAAACTATCCGGTTCAATGTAATAATGTGCAAGTAATGCACCAAACATACACTGCACAAAAAACAATGCAGAAACAATTACAAAATATTTTCCACTCTTTACTTGTGAGCTTGTCACAGGAATTTTCCTTAAATCGATTTTAGGGAAATGCCCTTCTTTATATGCTTCCTTCATCCCAAACTGATAACGGTAGAATACAAATAAAATAATTCCAACCATTAATACGAATAATGTGATGCTGGCCCCGCTCCACCAAACTGCAGAAAAGGACAGATGGTTTCCGGCATCTTCATAATATGGCCAGTTATTCGTGTACGTAATGGTATCGCCTTTACGTACTGTACTAGATAACCATGCAGTCCAAAAGAAGAAATCAGATATTTGTGTAATTTGGTCGCCTTTAGCAACATAAGCACGGTTGTTTTCCGGCATACCCGTTTCTTTAATTAAATTAGCCTTAAGCCCCCAGCCGTCTCCTTTTGTAAACACTTCTTGATAATGTTCTCTTACTTTCTTAAGGCCAAAAGCTTGAGCATTCGTTAATTTCATTGTATCTTTGGCACTGTCATAGCGATTTTTCCGCATCTCTTTTATCACATTCGTTTTGATAACCGTTTGTTGGTCTGCCGTTAGGGCTTTAAAATCTCTACCGTATTGTTCATTGGCTTTAAAATTCTGCATGCCCTCTGTATAAATTTTCAAGGCTTCAGCCGTATAATCTGGCCCCATATATGAACCATGTCCAAGCACTGTTCCGTAATCCATTAAACCATACTTTTGGAAAACGGCTTGGCCCCCCATTATCGACTCTTTTGTAAAAAGAACCTCACCCTTTTCATTTGTTACCTTTAATGGTCTTGGTGCCTGTTCCTTGAAAATCCAATAGCCTCCGGCAAGCAGGACAGTAAAGCTTAATAAAATAGTAACCAAACTGATTTTAATAAACCATTCCGATTGGTCTTTACCACTTTATTCAATGTTGTCCCCCGCTGTATTTCCATTTCTATTCATCCTCTCTTGTTTCATCACATTTCGTATTGTAACGTTGAAAGCTAACTTTTAAAGTGAAGTACCTCATCAACTCTTAGTGATTTTTTCCACACCAATGAGAATGGGTATCAATAATTTTAGCTACTATGATGGAGGTCACATAATTCCAAGGTAAACACTGCTAAAATGTAACTAATTAAGAGAATTACTTATTTGAGGTGAAATTAATGGAACATGAAGATATTGTAATAAGATTATCAAGAGTGCCGATTTTTAAAGAGTTATCAGCTAAAGAACTTGATCCGATTGTAAAAATTACCCAAACACGTTTTTATAAACATAAAATGTATGTCTTTATGCAGGATGACCCTCTTGATCGGGTGTTCTTTATTCACTCTGGTAAAATTAAAATCTATAAATCAGATTTTATGGGGAAGGAACAATTAATCTCTATTTTAGAACCAGGCGAAATGTTTCCTCATGCCGGTTTTTTTAGGAAGGGAAATTTCCCTGCGTATGCAGAAGTATTGGAGGATGCCCAGCTTATCGTAATTCCTATTGATGGGTTTGAAAAAATATTAATATCTTACCCGGAATTATGTATTAAACTCTTTAAGGTATTAGGCGAAAAGATTGCGGACTTGCAAGGAAGGCTAGAAGCGCAGGTACTTCATAATACTTATGAACAAATTATATTATTGCTTATCAGGTTATGTAAATCTAACGGGGAAAAGGTTGGAGGACTTTATAAATTAACTACTCAATTTACCAATCGTGAATTAGCCAATATGATTGGAACCTCAAGAGAGTCCGTCAGCAGAACGATTACTCAAGTGAAGAAGAAATCATTGGTTTCCCAGAATGAGAATGGGTTTTACTTAATAAATCGGGAAGCTCTTGAACAGGAATTATTCAATTAAAAAAGTAAGTGGAAGAAAACGTTCTTCCACTACTCTTCATTTAATTTTCAATTGGCTCAGTCGGCAAAACAGCTTTTATTTCTTGTAATACATTCAAATCAATATCACCATCAAGAAGAATATAAACGGTTCCTTCGTCCTTTTCAGACCTAATTAACCGCCCTATTCCTTGACGAAGCCGGAGAAGCATATAGGGTAAGTCTACTTCCAAGAATGGATTGTTAAGCCCATTCTTTTTTGCGGTAAAGACTGGATCATTGGGCGGAAACGGAAGGGAAAAAATAATTACATTTTCTAACGATCTGCCCGGTATATCAAGCCCCTCCCATAAATGAATCGAACAAAGCACAGCATGTTCTTCATTTTGGAATTTCGAAACTAGCGTGCTAATCTCCTCATCTCCTTCAAAATAGACTGGGTAAGGAATTAAATCCGGCAGCTGCTTCTTAAGGTATAACATTTCTTCATTGTTATTAAGGAGGATTAACGCTCGACCCTCTGATTGGTGAATTTTGTTGATTACATATTTAACTCTCTCTTCAAGGCTTTCTTGTGGAAAATGCGGTAAATATATTTTCATCTTTTCATCATAATCAAACGGCGAGGCAACTGAAAAGGATAAGTATTCGCTAACGCCAAGACTATTTGCCATATAATCAAAGGACTTATGATTTGAAAGTGTCGCTGAGGAAAAAATAAAAGGCTTCTTCTGTGAGAATACTTCTTCTCGCATGACTTCCTCGACCATTTTAGGCATGATAACTAGGGTACGTTCTCCACCCTTTTCTTCAAACCAGGTGATCCCGTTTAGTTCTTGAAGAAATAAAGAAAGTGAATAAGTTATTTGTTCTAAATACTCCTCGACAATCTTTAAATCATACTCATTAATGACATATAACTCACTCTCAAAGACAAGTTCTTCTTCAAGTGCCTGCAGCGTAGACAGCAGCTTTCTGCAGGTTTTCATTACTAACGGATGCTTGGTAATGACTTGTTTTTCAGAACCTTTTGATTGAGAAGAAAATTGAGAGATGGCATCGAAAAATGCCTCATTTGCTAAAAGTGCCTCTTCAATTGTATACAACGTTTTTTCACGTACTTCATTTTCCATTAATCTTGTTAGTAAGGTATCTAATGTATAATCTGTAAAACGGTAGCTTAAAGCTTTCTGTGCAGCATATTCGAGCAGGTGGCCTTCATCAAATACGACAGAAGAATGATCTGGCAAAAGAGGAAGCTGACCTTCCCTCTTTCGTGATTCCTTTGTCCAGATATGCTCCATATAAAAATCATGTGAACAGATGATTAAATCAGTTGCATGTCGATAAAACTCACGGTGTAATGTTAAGCCGCAGCGATGACGTTTATCACAAGAAAAGCAATCCTGCAGCGCATCCCAATTCACATTACCCCATACTTCATCAGACAGAGAAGGAAAATCCCGTCTATCACCATATCTTTCAAAAGACTGCATCGATCCAACAGAATGAACGAAATCAGGAAGTTTTTGATACACTTCCGAAATCTCATCTGAAAAATCATTATTTTTAACCTGCTCCAGCTTTTTTAAACAGAGATATTGGTCCCTCGATTTTGCCAAACGAACATCAATCTGTAAGTCTAAAATCTTCTCTAGTTTTGCAATATCGCCTTCTTTTTTAACCAGCTGTTCTATTAAGGTCTCGTCAGCACAAGCGATTACGGCAGGCCTATTCGTATAACGAGCATACATTATGGCATAAAGTAAATAAACAATGGTTTTCCCCGTTCCTACTCCCGCCTCAGCAAACATTACTTTTTTCTCTTTAAAGGCTTTTTCTAATTGAAAAGCCATATAAATCTGCTCATCTCGCAGTTCAAAACCCGCTTCAGGTAAAATATCATAAAATAGGTCGCCAATCCATTCCCCTAACTTGTCATAAAAAGACTCGGTTTTGGAAATTTCAAACGGCATCCGATTTTGCATGATAACCCCTCCCCCATTCATCTACTTCAAAACATTATTGCCTTGGGGGTTTTTTGCCCCAGTATTGATATAGGTCTGTTCGAATGAATCCATTAAACAGCTTCCGTTTCTTGGTTGCAGGTTTACCGTAAAATTGCTCAAAATCTTCATTCGAAGTCATGATATAAATGGACCAGGTATCGAGCTTACTAAAAGCCTGTCCCATTTCCTTATACATTTGCTCCACTGCCTTTTTATCCCCTAGCCGCTCACCATATGGCGGGTTTCCTACAATGACACCATACTCCTTATTCGTGGATATGTCTCGTACCTGCATTTGTTTAAAATTAATTAGATCACCAAAACCAGCTTCTACAGCGTTGCCTTCCGCAATTCTAACCATGCGATGATCGATGTCAGAGCCGGTAATGTCTAATGGCTGGTCATATTTTGCCAGGTCCTCCGCTTCCATCCGAGCATCATGCCACACTTTTTCGGGTATCCATTTCCAAGCTTCAGAAACAAATTCTCTGTTAAATCCGGGTGCAATGTTTTGCCCAATCATGGCTGCTTCAATTGGAATAGTTCCTGATCCACAAAAAGGGTCAATAAAGGGTCGGTCAGCCTGCCAATTCGTAAGCATCACGAGTGCAGCCGCCAATGTTTCCTTTAGCGGCGCCTCACCTTGATCAACTCGATATCCTCGTTTATGAAGACCGCTGCCACTGGCATCAATGGTAATGGTCGCAACGTCCTTTAACAAAGCCACTTCAATTCGGTATAGAGCACCATTTTCCTCAAACCAAGAATTACGATTATAATGTTTTTTCAAACGTTCAACCACGGCCTTTTTAACAATAGCCTGACAGTCTGAAACACTAAACAACTTTGATTTAACAGACTTTCCGATTACCGGAAATTCTGCATCTTCAGGTAAAAATTGTTCCCAGGGGAGCGCCTTTGTCTTTTCAAACAGTTCGTCAAAGGTAAAGGCCTTAAATTCTCCAACCTTTATCTTGATGCGGTCGGCTGTTCGCAGCCATAAATTACTACGTGCAATGGCTACTTCATCACCTGTATAGGTAACCTTGCCATTTTCCACTTCACAATTATAGCCAAGTGATCGAACCTCTTTAGCTACTAAGGATTCTAATCCCATCGCTGCAGTTGCAATTAATTGATATTTTCCCATGTCTTCACCCTTAAATATTTCATATGTATGTAAAATCATGCTAATCGTTCAACTTGTCGCTTACATTATTGACAAAATGAAGGAAACGAATGCAGTAATTTGCAATAAAAAAGCTCCCCATATTAGGAGAGCCCTTAATATCCAGCATTTCTTGACATTAATAACGTTCTGTAAGCCATGTTCTGTACCATAGTACTGCAAGCGACTATTAGGTCTCGTACTTAGGTGGTAATCATCTATCTACAGATTCAGAAAGAACCTGTCTTTCTCCTTGTTCAATTCCTCAGAGAAAACGCCCCTACCATAATTTGGGTTTCTCGCTCGTGGGGTTTACCCGTTCCACCCTTTCTGTTTCCAGAAAGGCTACGTCACTGTGGCACTTTTATAGGTATTCATACCATATCCGGATGGGACTTAGGTATTTTCCCGGCCGTCAACTGAATGCTAGACTCAGCTGCCCTAGCTTATGAATTCACTAGGCACGAACACTACGAGCATCGCAGCTCGTGCGAGCATGGACTTTCCTCAACGATTCGCGAAACGCTCATCGCAGCGATTACCCGAACGTCATTAATGACACCTTTTTATTATATGTATTTCTTGTTCAATATACAATGGTTTTTATTAGGAAACAGCGGTACAAAATGTTAATCGTAAAGTTTATTACCAAAAACATGCTTTTCTAGATTAGACAATCTTTTCAAAATATCAAAATTGGTCGTACCGGCTGGCTGTGCCACCGGCTGCCTTTTGGATGTGTCTTCAAGCTGCTTACGAAGCCTAAGGTTCTCCTGCTGTAGATCCTCAATTTCTTGATGGAACGTTTCATAATCTTTAATAATTAAATCTAAAAATTTATCCACATCTTCTTGCCTGTAACCACGAACACCTGTTTTAAACTCTTTTTCTAAAATATCCTTAGCTGTTAATTTGACCTTATCAGCCAACATTCAAATCACCTCAAGTTTAGCCAATCATTACCTTTTATTTTTCCAAAAATATGTCCTTTTGTCAATTTTCTTTTACATTCAGAATTTGTGCAGTCATTTCATACTATGGGGAGAAGCTATATTCCTTAAAAGTCCGAGTGCTTGAACTGCTCTTCCTCAACAATCATTTGCAAATCATAAAAAGTTATTAATTCTACCCGATAGTCGTGCTTTTTTTTATACTCTAATGCTAATTCGTATAAGTATTTAGGACTTCCTTCTTTTTCATGATCATACATCATTAGAAGGCCGTCACTTTTTTCAACAAAGAATTGATTTTTCAAACGGAATTGCCATGGCTTTTCATAGACTTTTTTCGTTACAGAATCAACAAAGTCCGCTTGCATTAAAATCGTTTCATACCACTCTTTATTAGTTTCATTCCATTTCGATTCCTGTTCTAAAAACGGTGTAATGACAGCAAGCTTTAACTTAGGATATTCAGATTGTAAGTCAAAGACCACTTCGGCCGCCCAAAGTTCTACACCTAGTTGACCGCTGATTAATATCCACTCTACTTCTTCTTCTTCAATCATTGGCAATAAAGCCTTCTTTATGGCTGCCTTGATATATAGAACAGATGGATGATCCTTATTAAATACCCCTAATTCAAAAGGTTTATAACCTGAAATGGCTAAAACTTTTAGCAAACTAGTTCTCCTTTTTAAAAAAATTTTTAAAAATGGGACAAACATTTTATTATAAAGAACATAACATATAGTAAAAAGAAATAAAAAAACAAGGGCTAAGAAGCCCTTGCGATAACATCCCTAAGACTATCGTCTGCGGCCCATATATGGTCCAGGGCCAGGGCCAAATCCTGGTGCGCCTGGGCCAAATCCAGGACCTCCCATTCCACCAAAGCCAGGACCTCCCATTCCACCAAAGCCTGGCGCATTTGGTACTGCATTTGGTAATGCATTAGGCATTGGCGCTGCTATTGGCGCTATTGGCGCTGGTGCCGGTGCACATGTGTTACAGCAGTCGATGTGCTGATTGCAGCACTCTTCTGCACATGATGCGGTTTGCGGACAGTAATGTTTATGTTGATACATGTGGTGGTTCACTGTGGTTGTATGAACCGGATGAATATGCGGCACCACCGTTGTTGAAAACGTATGGTTCACGATTTGTTGCGTCGGATGAATGACTGGCGGTAAAAAATTAGTTCCTAGATACATATAATAATCTCCCTTCAAATATTCTGTTTACATTAACAGCCTATGTAAAAGGAGCTACTCTTGTACTAATGAAAATACCTATTTTTCGTTATGGAAGCTATATTTCTTTATAACATAGTATAAAAACTGTCTTTTAGGCTTGTAAACACAACGGCAGTCAAACAGACGACAATAAAAAATAAGAAAAGAATTGCTTTATACATACTACCAGCTCCATATGTTTTATAGTCGTTTTTTTCTCAACCCAATTTTCAATTTTACCTTTTTCAACTATGATAAACAATATGGAAATGCCGATTTTTTCTCTAAAAATGTTAAAAATTTGTGTCATAAGATTAAATCATTCAAATTAATTGTTTACTAGGAAGAAATGAACGAACAATACGCTTATCCATGATACTTTAAATACTTTTGTTCCAACCTTTTAAGTCTTGTCTGAAGTTGATCAAACATAGGTTTACTCATGTTTATTGGATCAACAGAGACAGAGTTAATGGCTTCTTGGCAATAGCTAATTGCTTTTGAAAGGTCTTTATGCCTATGCTCAAATATTTTGGCCAGCTCTACACAGGCTTCTGCCCTGATTTGTAGATCCTCGGATTCAACAACATCCAAAAACAACTCTTGTGCGCTGTTCCAATTACGTTCCTTTTTTTGCTGATAGGCTAAAATTAGCTTTGCCTTTGTTGATGTTATATCCTGTTCTTTAGTTAAAGTCGTTAATACCTTTTTCGCTTGTTCCGTTTCTCCTAAACTGGCAAACCAACGTCCTACCTCATACGTTTCAGGGCGTGATTGATTCCGGTCTGTTCCGGTGATCTGGAATGTCAGATGAGTATACAACGTTACAAGGGATAAAATGTCAATTTCATTATGTTTAAGGATACCAATCATTCCATCAGGTTGTTTACTTTCTATAAAGTCAAAATATATGATAGGAGCCAGATATCCAGGAATATCATCCAACCTTTCTACCCCTAATACCTCTTTTTCAACAATGGACAACTTCATTCTGTCTAATTTATGCTTCCAAAGTCTTCTAGCCGCGTGAAAAAGATCAAAGTGTCCGAACGCAGGCAGTTTTGGGACATGTTCTCTAACTAGCGTATGTCGTGTTTTTACTTGCGGCCAATCAAACGATTTTCCATTATATGTGACAAGGGTTCGATAGTTCACTTTTTCCAAAAAACTTTGATAAAGAGGGACCTCAGCACCTGGATTCGGCAGAATGTGCTGTCTTAAAATAAGCTCATCGCCTAAAACGCTGGCATAACCAAGTATAAAAATAGTATTTCCTACCCCGCCGCCAAGCCCGGTCGTTTCTGTGTCAAAAAAGAATAATTCTTCTACTCTATGCCCTTTAGATGATAATGGATGGATAATTTCGCTTTCATTCCAGCTATTGACCGCAGTTCGTAATTCATCAAAACGATAAAGCCCATGCTGATATGCAAGCGGGTATCTTACTTCTCGAATGAAACAATAATTTCCATCTAAAAAATATGGAGTGACTTTTTCTTGTTCCCATTTATCAAGAAATGGGATTTCAATGGCAGTTACCTTTGGAAGAAGTTTTCGTTCTTTTTCAGAATGAGTACTAATTGAAAGATGCGGTTTTAAACGGTTCAATTTATTCTTTAAAGACATGACTCAACTTCCTCACCTGAAAGTGGAGTGTAGAGAAACGTCTCAAGAATGTTAACTGTATCTTTTTTGACCGTTTGACCAGCAGTATCAGCGCCAATACACGATGGACATCCTGACTGACATTGACATTGATGAATCATTTTTAATGACTCATGAAAAACCTCTGACATTCCTGTATATATTTTTTCACTCAAACCAATCCCGCCCGGATAACGATCATAAAAGAAAATCGTCGGTTTTTCATTATGATCTGCCTTAACTTGGGGAATAACGTGGATATCCGAAGGATCAGCCATGACAAATAAGGGAGCAATATGATTTAGAGCATGCGCAGCGCCAATCAGACCTTGCTCGAGACGTTCTTGCCCCATTTCAGCTAATGGTTTATTTAATGACATCCAGGCTGCATTCGTATGAAGCTCCTCCTCAGGGAGGTGAATCGGACCGGATCCAATGTTTTCATGTGTCTCAAATTTTATTTTTTTAAAAATAGTAGCCATCGCCCTGACACTGACATCGCCATAGCCTATTTCTGCCTCAGGGAGGGTTTGAAGTTTATCTACTTCTAAAACCTTTAATTGAACTGCAAGGTTGGCATCTGTAAAATAGTCTACGTCAACCTCCCGAACAAATGCCTTTTTCTCATCCCAATCAAGTTTTTCAACCTGAAATTGTGTCCCCTGATGCAAGTATATAGCTTCATCATGAAGCAGCGTCATTGCAGAAAAGCGATCCATCTCACCAATGACCTTAACATGAGCTATATCAGATTGATCGACGATTATAACGTTTTCTTGTGAGGCCGAACGTAAACTAATATTATGAGCCGGAAAAGAATCATTCATCCAAAAAAATTTATCCCCATTTCGGTAAAGTACACGTTCCTCTGACAAGTATTCGAGTAACTCATCTGTTTCTACATTTCCAAATCTATCACCAGACTTAAATGGTAGTTCATAGGCGGCACATTTCATATGATCGATTAAAATAATAAGATTATCAGGATTGATTCTAGCCGTTTCAGGGCTTTTATTAAAAAAGTAATCAGGGTTTTGGATAATATATTGATCAAGCGGGCTGGAACTAGCAACCATTATCACTAATGCCTCGCCATGTCTCCTGCCAGCTCTTCCTGCTTGCTGCCATGCACTCGATATTGTCCCTGGATAGCCAGTCATAATACAAACCTGCAGCTGTCCAATATCGACTCCCAGTTCAAGCGCATTCGTGCTGACAACCCCATAAATGTCCCCTGAACGCAAGCCCTTTTCAATTTTCCTTCGTTCTGTTGGTAAGTATCCGCCGCGATACCCCATAATCGATTTTGCTCCCAACTCATTTTTAACTAATTCCTGCAAGTAAGTTAGGATAATTTCTACTCTCACTCTGCTTCTAGCAAATACGATGGTTTGGATCTTATTTTTCAAGAGCTCACCGGCTATTTTACGAACTTCTAGTGTTGCACTTCTACGAATATTTAATGGCTTATTGACAATTGGAGGGTTATAGAAGAGAAAATGCTTGGTTCCACTTGGAGCACCATTATTATTTATCAGGGTCATTTTCTCCTCCGTTAATCTCTCGGCAAGCTCTAGAGGATTGGCGATTGTAGCAGAGGTACAAATAAATACAGGACTACTTCCGTAATAATGGCAAATTCTCTTCAACCTTCTGATTACATTGGCAACATGACTGCCAAAAACACCCCGATATGTATGGAGCTCATCGATGACAACAAATTTAAGATTCTCAAACAATGAAACCCATTTTGTATGATGCGGCAGAATAGCCGAATGCAACATATCTGGGTTGGTAATTACCACATGCCCTGCCTTTCTTACCTTTTGCCGAATATTTGCTGGTGTATCCCCGTCATACGTATAACTGTTAATATCAGCACCGGAGGCTTCAATTATTTCATTAATCTCACTTTTTTGGTCTTGTGCAAGTGCTTTAGTTGGAAAGATATAAAGTGCTCTTGTACTTGGATTTTCCAAGACGGTTTGTAATACCGGCAAATTGTAGCAAAATGTCTTCCCAGAGGCAGTAGGAGTAACTGCCACAATACTATGACCCGAGTTAATTTCCTCATAAGCTGATTTTTGATGTGTATAAAGATGGTCAATTCCTCTGGAATTTAGAGATTTCTTTAAAACGGGATGCAGGTTCTCTGGCAATTCTACAGTTTGGGCAGGCTGCTGCTCAATCGTATGCCATGTAACAATATTTTCTTTAAACTCATGATTTATTTTTAGATCTGCAAGGATTTCCTGCAGGTTTTTTTTCAGCTTCATGCTCTCACCTCATTACTCCTATTTTACCGAATAAACGTTCGTTATTAAAGATATAAAACAAAATTTAATATATTAACAAGATTGAAACCTTTTTCCATTATGATAGAGTAAACGATAGGAGCAAAATTTGTTACAATTGAATAAAATGCACTGGACTTGAAAGGGGTCTATATGAAAATTGAAGATATTAAACGGATATTAGGTGATTTTACCCTCTTCCGCGAATTAAATGAATTTGAATTAACTAAAATAGCGAATATTTCGATCGCCAGAGAGTGGAAGAAACATAGTCATGTCTTTCTCCAAGGTGATCCGCTTGAAAACGTCTATTTTATCTTCGATGGAAGAATAAAAATTTATAAAAGTGATGTAAGTGGTAAAGAACAAATCGTTGCGATTGCAAAAAAAGGAGAAATGTTCCCTCATGTCGGGTTCTTTAGAAAAGGGGATTATCCTGCCTATGCTGAAGTGCTAGAACCCTCCACACTGATTACAGTTCCTATTTCAAAATTTGAAAAAGTATTGATTGAAAATCCTGAGCTTTGTATTAAAGTGTTTAAGGTGCTTGGAGAGAAAATTGTCGATTTACAAAATCGCTTGGAGGAACAAATTCTAAACAATACATATGAACAAATCGTTAAACTTCTTATTCGTCTGGCTCAGAAACATGGAATTGAACAGCCAGATGGGACGATTCTTCTAAAATCAGAGTTTACTAACAAAGATCTTGCCAATATGATTGGTACAACAAGAGAAACCATTAGCCGGACATTAACTAAAATGAAAAAAGACGAATTAATTGAAGTGGATCCTGAAGGGAACATGTTTCTCGATATCACTATTCTAATGCAGGAATTGAATTTACTATAATAATAACACCGCAGCCTTTGTAAGCTGCGGTGTTTCTGTTAATTTGTATGAAGCTGAAGCATGTCTTCCAAATCTTCTTTCGCTGTACCAATTAATTTAAGATTAAATGTATCCTGAAGAACCTGAAGAACTCCTTCTGAGATAAATTCAGGCGGTTTTGGCCCAATTCTAATGTCTTTAATTCCTAAACTGAATAGTCCTAATAAAATTGCTACTGCTTTTTGCTCAAACCAAGATAACACGATACTTACTGGTAATTCATTGACTTCACATCCGAACGCATCTGCTAATGCTAAAGCGATTTTCACAGTCGAGCCGGAATTATTACATTGACCTAAATCGATATACCTAGGGATGTTTGTTCCTGGTACAACACCATAATCAACATCGTTAAAGCGGAATTTACCGCAGGAAGTCGTTAATATAACTGTCTCTGGAGGAAGTGATGTAGCAAGCTCTCGGTAGTATTCCCCGCCTTTTCCAGGTGCGTCACATCCTGCAATAACAAAGAAGCGTTTAATCTTACCTGCTTTCACTGCTTCAATGACCTCTGGTGCTAATCCTAAAACAGTCTCATGGTGGAATCCAGTGAGTAATGTTTCTTCAGATTCTATCGCTGCTTCAGGAAGTTCCAACGCTCTGTTAATTAATGGGGTAAAATCATCATTCACAATTTTTTCAACATTCTCAAGACCAGCAACTTCATAGGAGAACATCCGGTCAGCATAAGTACCCTTAATTGGCATTACACAGTTAGTTGTAGCTAGAATAGCTCCTGGGAACTTTTCAAATAGGCGGCGTTGGTCGTACCAAGCTTTACCTATATTACCTTTTAAATGCGCATATTTTTTCAGGGCAGGATAGCCATGAGCAGGCAGCATTTCAGAGTGTGTATAAATATTAATTCCTTTTCCTTCTGTTTGTTTTAATAATTCTTCTAAAGCGAATAGGTTATGCCCCGTAACTACAATACACTTGCCCTCAATTTTATTTTGACTTACACGAATTGGTTCTGGAATTCCTAAACGTTTCGTATGAGCCTCATCGAGCATTTCCATTACGCGGACAGCAGATTTGCCTACCTTCATAGCCATATCAATATGTTCTTGTACATTAAAGTTTGAATTAGTTAATGTCATGTAAAGCGCTTCATGTGTTGTCGCATCCACAAATGGGTCCGTATACCCCAGTTGGTTGGCATGTGTTCTGTAGGCCGCAATTCCTTTTAATCCAAAAATAATTGTATCTTGTAAGCTGGCGATGGTTTCATCTTTACCACAAACACCGATAACCTTACATCCGCCAGATGGTGTTTGTTCACATTGATAACAGAACATGTAACTTCCCCGCTTTCATCAGTTTTCTTAACTAGACTACAAATTTTTTCATATCATTAGTGTGATTTAAATCACATCAGTAGAGTTTGTAACAAATTGTTCAATAACTTGTGACGAACTTATGTCGACACCTACCTATTTTTCTCCGCATATGATATGGAGTAGACTAATGAAAAGAGAGGGAATTATCATGTCATCCATGCTTCCGAGTGATAAAAATAACCATAAACCCCAGCTGCCAGAACCTTTCAAGGATTTATTTAAATCAATGAATGACTTTTTCACTGATAAACCAATGCGGGGATTTTTACAATCTATTGATGATTTTTTCAAATCTCCTTTTCCGGTTGGTACAGGTTTTCAAGTTGATACAGTTGAAACAGGATCGGAATATATTATTTCAGCAGAGCTCCCTGGTGTGCAAAAGGAGCAAATTCAATTAAATATTTCAGGAAACTATTTAACCATCTCCGTCGAAAATAAGGAATTAGAAACGGAAGAAAACGACCTTACCCACGTTTATCGTCGAAAATACGTTCGGCAGCAAGCTTCTAGAACGATCGCCCTGCCACATGCTATCAATGAGAATTTGGTTAAGGCTTCGTACCGTAACGGCTTATTGCAAATCCGCATTCCACAGGAAAAAGGAAAAATAATAGATATAGAAGAATAACCGATTTTTTTAGCTTCCTTATATATGAGAAAGACGGCTGCCAATAGCCGTCTTTTTTTTCTCTAAAATGGGTTAACTTTTAAATATTCCTCCAAATCCTTTAACAAGCGAGGATACTTGGTTTACTGCATTCATCATTTGCCCTGCTGTATTCACCATTTTATTAATGTCCACTGATCCATCTTGTGATTTGAAGGAATTCATTAGCGATTTCATTCCACCTGGTTGTTTTGGCATGAAACTGTTTTTGGGATAAGGATTCATTACCGGATATCCATTCATAGGCATATATGACTGTTGAACCATGTCATCCTTCGGCTGAAGCGGGTTTTGAAATAGAAACTGGTTATCCTTTTGCGTATATTGAGCTTGATAATTTATATTTTGCGGTACAAAGCCCGGTTGATAGGTTTGACCAAATGTCTGCATTTGCTGCGGGTAATAAGGGTTGGGCGGGTAATAGGGCATCATATTATAGTTCTGGGGTTGATTTTGATACGCACTCGGCTGGTTTCGGCTCATATATGCTTGGGGGTTCAATTGTTGTTGTGTCATCGGTACTTGGTGCAGCATTTGCCCCGAGTATCCATAATGAGCAAAATGATTTGGTCTTGGTTTACCAAACATGGGCAAACATCTCCTCTTTATAATTCTCTATTACACATTATGAAGGTTAGAGATGAATGGTGATTCTTCTAGTCTGTTTGTCAATGTCATAATCACAGGAATTTTGTCTAAAGTTTAAATATTTTAAAAACTAGGAATCCTATGTTTTCATGATACGATAATTAAAAGGGTGAAGGAGGAGCTATATATGGACATTCACGAATTAAAAAGCAAATTTATTCAAAGTCGGGATTACAACACAGATGACGTTAATGCCTTATTGGATTTTGCAAAGAGAGCGTATATTCATAATGAAATTAATATTAAAGAATATCGCGTTCTTGTCCGCGAGCTTGAAAATCAAGGTGCGGTTATACCTGAAGCTATACATGAAGACTCCCTCATCGAACATTCATAGAATAATCAGCTGCAGCTGAAATCTGCGCCGTTTATCTGCTGTAAATGAGCAGCTGGCAGATAATAATTTAAATCCTTTGATCATAAAAGAGATGCAAAAAATTGCATCTCTTTCTATTTCTATTTTTTAACCTCTTTTTCTACTTCCGAGAGAATAAATTCAATTGCCCGATGTGTATTTAAAAATCTTGATTTACTTGTCTCTGGGAAAAAAGACTGCACAGAAAGCTGATCAATATGGGCAGATGTTGTATCAATTTGCTTCAAATGGAGATACTGCGTATTTGCTGTGGAGAGCCATATCTTCATAGCCTTATTCCATTTATCATTCATTTCTTTTACCTCATCTGCAAATGGTTTTATCACACTATGAAAATCGTGTGTTACTCCTGTCTCTCTCCCTTCACGATAGTTCTTTAAGAATAATTCATTATAATGTAAAAGTTTTTCCGTTAAATCCAGAATTTCTTCTGACATGTCTCCCTTTGTCCCCTTTTTAATGTACAAAATAAAAAAGTAGCAAGTGTAGTAATGCTACTTTTAACCATATTATTATTTTAGCGCTACTTAAAAACCTAATTCAAGCTTTAAGGATTTAGGAACGGCACCAAGATTGGAGTCAAGGAATTCTTCGTGAGACAGGTTCACTTGTGCTGATTTTACCCCGATATCTGAAAGGCGATTAAGTGTTACCGATAATTTTTCTTGTTCTTCACTATTCATATGAAGGCGGTGGTCGGAAAAAGAGGCTTCTAAAACAGACTCCAATTCTTCTAATTGATCATATATTTCAGTTAGCATTGTAAGCATTTTTTCTTTTTCGGACATTGGTATTGTCATTTACAAATCCCTCCTCACGAATATCTATTATGTATTATTCTCCTTCCCTTTCCAGCCTCCTTCCAGCTTGACAAAACTAGAAGCAATTCGGCAAAGAAAGTGTTAATACAGCATAAAGGATATTCTTTTTCGACATATTCATAAGTTCGCATGAAAAATCGCTGAAGCGCACATGCTAGTAAATGGAGGTGTTTTTAATGGCGAAAAAGAATAACCCAACAAGCAAACAATCAAAAGCTGTCACAGAACAAAAAACAGGCTATGGGGATAAAAAGCTTGAAGGACCAAATCGTCCTGCTGAGTAAAACCAAAAGCGGAAGCGCCTTGATCAGGGGCGACAGGCATAAGACAAGCCGGCGAGAAGGCTGTTCTTTAGCCTTCTTGACGGATTGACCTAAATGTGGAGGCGACTGTTTTGGGACGAAGGAATAAGACGCACCCTGCAAGAAGGCGCTTTTTGCCTTCTTCAGGGGGTGGCTTAGACTTGCGTCCCAAGGAGCCGCAACTGGATAAGCTTATGACCCCGAGCCCCTAGGCGCTGGAGCCGGACGTCTCTAACTCGATTTAGTGATAAATCTGTAATTTACTACAAAAAAGCAAGGAGGAATCCTTGCTTTTTCATTTCCACTTTTTTAACTTCAGCGACTTTTGAAGGGAAAGAAGTAGATGAAGCTGATTTGATTTATTAAAATACCAGTCTGTAAGATGAATGGGATGATGATGGCGGGCTGGAGAATACAACCATGCTGGGGAAATGATTCGCTGTTTACTCCAATCCTGATATTTATCTTGATGATGCGCAATTACTGGAAAAGTTGTTCTTAGCAGTGGCGTTTTCCGACCAGTCTTTATCTTAAAATATTGTTCATAATCGTGTCTTGAACCAGTATGCGGGGTCTTTTCAGCAAACTCAAAAAAATAAGGAAACAGCCGGGGATGAAAAAGGATACTCGCCAGTCTCTTCCCTAAATTGATTCGCTTGGATAGAGATCTAAAACCATTTACACTAGCCCCATAAACCTCTCCTCCACAAGTAGGAAAAAGAACACAACTGAAGTGAAGCCAATCTTGAAAAGAAAAGAGTAAGGAGTGAAAGACTTTATTTCTATATATAGGGTGTTCTATGACAGGGGATTGAATCACATTTTGTTCATTTATAATTAAAGCTGTTGTTAATCTTTTCTTATCGGTTTCCTTCCAGTAGCGATCCCACTCTTTTTGTATAAATACTGAGACATTGAAATAGCGAAGCAAGTGAAACATTGGCCGATTGAATTTCGTCGAATATTTGTAAAGCAAAAGCTGGGGATAGACGTCATGAAAGATAAGCCAATTAGCACGCTCATAAGTCAAAAAAAGCTGTTTTCTCATTTTCGGCTCTAATATTTCCGAGAAAATGTCACCTTCGAGGTCACACATATTCCAGCCGCCGTTTCGGGAAACCATACTTGCAAGAAAAGACCAAGTAATATCAGGATGCTGTTTAAAATATAAAAAATAGGCATCCGTTCTCGAAATATTATCAACATTTCTCTTTTTTGTTTCACTTACAATTTGACGGATGATTGATTGTTCCTGTATTGTAAGATGATTCATATTCATCTTCCCTTATTTTTTGATAGAGTTTTAATTTACGTGTAAATCTTTTGCGAAAATGGAATCATGCCTATGTAAAGCCATCACTATACAATTATTATTAGAGTGTGTAAGCAAAATTATTTTATACACCCCCAAAAAACGCTAATATTTGGTATGATAAGGATTAGCTTGAGAGGTGCAAAATGATGAATCTTAACTATCCCAATGGAAAAAAGTACAGGCCAAAGGAACTTCCGATCGACACTTCCTTGAAAAAAAGAAAAAATGGATCTTATAGTAATCGGGGAATGACACTTGAGGAAGATTTAAATGAAACCAATCAATATTACCGGGAAAGAAAAATTGCAGTGATACATAAAAAGCCTACTCCGGTTCAAATTGTTCAGGTGGATTATCCAAATAGAAGTGCTGCCGTAATAAAAGAGGCATACTTTAAACTAGCATCGACAACTGATTATAATGGGGTATATAAAGGTAGATATATTGATTTTGAAGCAAAAGAAACACAAAATCCCACCTCCTTTCCATTAAAGAATTTCCATCAACACCAAATAGAACATATGGAAGAAGTAATGGATCAAGGCGCTATTTGTTTTGTTATTCTCCGTTTTACAAAATTTGAACAGGTATATCTGCTCGAAGCTCAGCACTTATTAAATTTTTGGAATCGAATGATGAATGGAGGAAGAAAATCCATTACGAAAGAAGAAATTGAACAAAAGGGGTACCACATACCGCTTGGATTTCAACCAAGAATTGACTATATTAAAATAATAGAGCAACTATAGAAAACTTCATTTTTATAGAGGGTAGAAAGGAAGGAAATCATATGTCTGAACAATACCAATCAAGAGAGGAGCGCAGAAAGCAACTCCAATCCAAAGGTAAGGAAAAAAAGCAGAAAAAACCCCGTGGACTTTTTAAGAAAATTTTTCTAAGTCTTGTTGTCCTCGGAATTATTGGAATACTTACTGGAGTTGGGACTTTCGCCTATTTAGTGAAAGATGCTCCCAAACTTGATCCGAAATTATTAAAAGATCCTATCCCTTCAAAGATTTTTGATAAAAATGATAAATTGATAACTGAAGTAGGCGCTGTAAATAGGGAATACGTAAACTATAAAGACATACCTGCAGTTGTCGAAGACGCTGTTTTAGCGACGGAGGATTATCGTTTCTATAAGCACCATGGGATCGATCCGATTCGTCTCGGTGGCGCCATTTTAGCCAATTTCCAACATGGTTTTGGTGCTGAAGGCGGCAGTACAATCACACAACAAGTTGTGAAAAATACCTTTCTAACTCAAGAAAAGACTTTAAAGCGAAAAGTTCAAGAAGCATGGCTTGCTTATGAGCTAGAACAGCAATACACAAAACATCAGATATTTGAAATGTATGTGAATAAAGTATATGTTTCAGAAAATAGTCACGGGCTTGCAACAGCAGCAAAAATCTATTATGGGAAAGATTTAAAGGACCTTACATTGGCAGAAGCCGCGCAAATTGCCGGAATGCCACAGAGTCCTAACAACTATAATCCGTTTGATTTTCCTGAAAATGCAGAAAAAAGACGTAATATCGTTTTATCATTAATGTATCAACATGGATATATTTCAAAGCAGCAAATGGAAGAAGCTGAAAAAGTTTCTGTAGCAAAAGATGTGCTACCAATTGAAAAACGTCAGGTTAAAGATAATAAAACTTATGACTCATTTGTGGATGCCGTCATTAATGAAGTCCACGATACAACTGATTTTGATATCTATACGGATGGACTAACGATCTATACATCACTAGACAGAGATGCTCAATTACACGTTAATGAAATCCTAAATGACAAGGATTCTAACATAATCCCTTACCCGGATGATAAATTTCAAGCCGGAATCGTCCTCCTTGATACAAAGACCTCAGAAATTCGAGCAATTGGAGGAGGAAGAAACCAACAGGTACAACGCGGCTTTAATTATGCCACCGATACTAGACGACAGCCTGGTTCTACGATCAAGCCGGTTCTTGATTACGGCCCTGCAATTGAATATTTAAACTGGGGAACCTATGAAATGATTAACGATAAGCCCATTACGTATTCTTCTGGTAAGAAATTTGGTAACTGGGATCAAAAATATAAGGGACCAATGTCCATAAGAACAGCCCTCCAATTATCGCGTAATAGTCCTGCTGTTCAAGCATTACAACAGGTTGGGTTAGATAAAGCGAAGGACTTTGCTGTTAATCTTGGGATTCCTTTAAAAGAAATCTACGAATCATATGCGATTGGCGGATTTGAAACAGGAGTATCACCCCTTCAAATGGCCGGAGCATATGCTGCATTTGGCAATAATGGCTTCTATACTAAACCACATGCGGTTAGAAAAATAAAACTGCGTGACGGAACTATGATTGATACTTCACCTAAACCAAAAGTTGTCATGAAGGACTCTACTGCGTTTATGGTTACGGATATGTTAAAAAGTGTACTTGTATATCCTGGTACAGGGACAAGGGCCAAAGTACCTGGACTTCCAATTGCCGGTAAAACAGGAACAACCAATTATACAGATCAAGAAATGCAAGAATGGAATATAGATAGCAGTTCTGTCCCGGATGCATGGTTTACCGGTTATACAACAAATTATACTGCATCCATTTGGACAGGATATGAGAGCCGGAAAACCCCAATTACAGCGGAAGGAAGCAATCAACGAATTGCTCAGCTGCTTTTTAAGAATTTAATGGCTTATGTATCTAAGGACATTGATACCCCTGATTTTACAATGCCAAATAGTGTTCAAAAGGTCAGGGTTGAGAAAGGCAGTATGCCGGCTGTATTAGCTAGTCAGTATACGCCTAGCAGTCAGGTCTCAATTGAATACGCAGTCAAGGGGCATGCACCTAAAAAGGTTTCTGAAAAATATTACAAACTTTCATCTCCGTCAAATCTAGCGGCAAAATATGATAATACAAGCGGAAATGTCGAAGTAACATGGAATTATAGTGCAAATAAAGATGTTCAGTTTGATATTACGATAGATGGTACCACTGCAAATCATTCTGTTCAGGCCGAAAATAGCTTTACCTTTAAGGCTAATCCGGGAGAAAAATATACAATCTCCGTCTTTGCCCTTAGTGGAAATAATAAAAGTGATGCAGTTCATACTTCAATTGATATTCCACAAGCCGAAGAACAAACAGACCAAGGCACTGGAACTGGTACTGATACTGGCACAGGGACCGACACTGGTACTGGTACTGGTACTGGTACTGGTACTGGTACTGGTACGGGTACGGGTACTGGTGCTGGGACTGACACTGGTACTGATAACGGTAATGGGGACGGCAATAACACTGGAAACAACGGTGGTCAACAAGGAAATACTACTCCACCAGTTACAACCCCAGTAACCCCTCCAAGCAGTCAAAACACTGGAAATCAAGGGGAAACGAAAAATCAATAAGGACAAATAAAAAAATCGTCTGGGTTATAGCCTAGACGATTTTTTTATGATATTACTCTTTACAAATTGTTTTTCCTGCTCAATCATTAATTCAGAAAGCTGTCGATACGAATGGTATAATTCAGGTCTTGAATTTATAAAATCTATTCTCTCTTCCAGATTAACCGGCTTAAATAAAAACTGATCATATCTGGTTCGATTAATAGGAGGGAATGTTTCATGATTGGTAAGATATAAAAATTGAAGATATAGATTAATTCCCTTTTCCATCCATTTTTTTGTATTTTTTTGATCACGAGCACGAAATAATGGTGCAAGTTGTTTTTGGATGCCTTCCCACTCTGCTAGTATCGCAGCTACTGCTTCTCCACGATTATTCATTTACTGCAGCCTTCCCCTTCATTCTCTTTTTACCCTCCCGACAAAGTTCTAGTAATGGACAGCTTGGACAATGTGGATTTTGAGCTTTGCAATGATAACGTCCAAAAAAGATTAATCGATGATGTGTTAGCGACCACTCATCCTTTGGGACCTTCTTCATTAACGTTTTCTCCACCTCGAGCACAGAATCCTTCCAACGGCATATTCCAAGGCGTTTACTTACCCTTTCCACGTGTGTATCTACCGCAATAGCCGGAATATTAAAGGCTACTGAAACGACCACATTGGCGGTTTTCCTGCCCACTCCAGGAAACTTTGTCAACTCATCTCGATCCATAGGAAGAACACCGTTATATTCGTCCAATAAAATTCGGCATAAACTCTGAATATTTTTTGCTTTATTTCGATACAGGCCAATGGAACGGATATCGTTTTGAAGTTCTTCGATTGAAACCTCTAGGTAATCTTCTGGGGATTTATATTTTTCAAATAAACCCTTGGTTACTTTATTAACAAGGGCATCTGTACATTGTGCCGATAATGAAACAGCAATAACAAGTTCAAAAGGATTTGAGTGGTTCAATTCACAATGTGCTTCTGGGAACATTTTACCCATTTCATCTAAGCAATATCGAATTTGAGTATTATTTAGCATAGAAATCACCTACTTATAAAATGAAAGAAAACGAGAGAAGTTTCCCTCGTTTATTTACAATTATTTATTGCTCTAACCAGTTATAAAAAGGAACTGATGGCTGATGGTCATCGTTCTTAGTATGTGTCTTTTCCGTTTGTTTTTGCCGAAACTTACGTCCATGATTTTTAGCTTGTTCAATTGTTTTAATCCCATTTTTCTTCCACTCAAAAAGGATCCGATCAATATAACGAAAGTTTAATTTTCCTGACATGACAGCCTCACGAAGCGCAGCTTTTATGATGATTGGATCATGGTGATCATCGTCCATCCACATCCCGAGCGATTCACATTCAAATGGTGAAAGCGGACGGCCAAATTCCTTTTCGAAACAAGTATAGACATCTGTTTCTTCTGTTTTCTGTTCAAGTTGTCTCGTTACTTGACTATTTAATAAAAACTGATCAACTAGTCTTTCCCATAAGGGCTTTACGGAATACTTTTCAAACCTGATGCCTTCATTACTATATTGATCCATTATCTCAATAAATCCTCGTTGGATAAGCCTTCTAAGCATGTCATGACAATCAGCAATTGATACTGTCATTCTGGACGAAAGTTCTTCTGGAGTAGGAAATTCGTTTCCTTTTTCGATAAAAGTAATAATATTTAATAAAAGAACAAGTTCCGTCTCATTTAAGTTCAGATTTCGATATTCTGAAAATAACATTGTAGGAATCGTAATATTCCCTTCCTGTAACCATGCTACTATATTTGATTTCATCTTTCTACACCTCTAGATTAGTATAACATGAACCACCAATTCGAGTAAGAGTATTAGGAATCCATCTTTGGAAAGGAAAAACAAAAAGCCTGCATCATGCAGACTTTTAAGTGTTAGGAAAACGACTAAGGTTAGCTCCTAACCTTCGCTGTAACGAATTGATCAATTCGTTCCACAGCCTTTTCTAATTGTTCAAGTGATGTTGCGTAAGATAGACGAATATTATCTGGAGTTCCAAAACCTGAACCTGGAATAACAGCTACCTTAGCTTCTACAAGCAATGCTTCCACGAAGTCATCAACGTTTCTAAATCCAGTCATCTCCGCAGCACCCTTGACATTTGGATAAAGGTAAAAAGCACCCTGCGGTTTCACACAGGTAAATCCAGGGATTGCAACTAATTTATTGTAGATAATTTCTAATCTTTTCTCAAACGCTTGTCTCATTTCTTCTACTGGTTCCTGTGAACCATTGTAAGCCGCAATCGCAGCGTATTGGGCAGTTGTGGTTGGATTGGAGGTACTATGGCTGGCAAGATTCGTCATGGCCTCAACGATTTGTTTATTACCTGCAGCATAACCTATTCTCCAGCCTGTCATAGAATGTGATTTGGATACACCATTAATAACAATTGTTTGCTCCTTCAATTCTGGAGAAAGCTCCGCAATGGAGACATGTTTGGCACCAGAGTAGACAAGCTTCTCATATATTTCATCTGAGACAATTAAAATATCTTCTGCTAAACAAATCTTTCCTAACTCTAGAAGTTCTTGGTCAGTATATAAAACTCCTGTTGGATTGCTTGGTGAATTAATGATTACAGCTTTTGTTTTATCCGTTATTGCTTCTTTTAATTGTTGGGGAGTAATTTTGAAATTATTTTGTTCCAGCCCTTCAACATAAACAGGTACACCACCTGCCAGTTTTACTTGTTCGGGATAGCTGACCCAATAAGGTGTTGGAATAATTACTTCATCACCATCGTTTAAGATAACCTGGAACAATGTATAAAGGACGTGTTTTGCTCCATTGCCAACGATAACCTCATTTGGTTTATAGCTTAATCCTTGATCTGCCTCAAACTTATTGATGATGGCCTTTTTTAAGGCAGGAAGGCCCGCCGAAGGAGTGTACTTTGTGTGCCCCTCGTTCATCGATTTTGCAGCGGCATCTAAAATGTGCTGGGGCGTATTAAAGTCAGGTTCCCCTGCCCCTAATCCAATGACATCTTCTCCTTTTTCTTTCAATTCCTTTGCTTTTGCTGTAATAGCTAACGTAGTAGATGGCGTAAGTGCCATTACTCGATTTGCAAGTTTGATTGCCATATCTCTTTCCTCCAGTCTCCACAAGCTATAGATTTTCAATTTTTTTTAGCCATTCACCGGTTTCAAAGTGAACATAGTAATAATTTATTAAATTATTTTCAGAACGGTAGTAGATTTCCCATAATGGGATATTTTTTTCCATACCCAGCCGTACTGAAATAATTTTCTTAGGTTGTTTCTCCTGCAATAATTTTCGAATGGCTTCTTCTTTTGTGATGCCATCCTTTGCCTTTTTAATGTAAACCTTTTTACTCTTCTCAGGAATCCAAACAATCACTTTACTTCCTTTTTTATTTTTCCCTTCAATCACATTAACGGTCTCAATACCATTATAAATATGAAAGTCATCCACTTCACTCAATTGCACTTTATCCTTGGCAAGTGATACAGCTCTTTTTTCGGCTGCTTTAACGGGCTGAACAGAAGAAAAATAGACTTTAACCAGCACTACGGCTATGACAAGTACTACAATAATGGGGATTAGAATCCACTTTTTCATTTTCTTTTTCACTTCTTTATGTACGATATATAGTTGGTTCTAATGTTCAAGAATCTATTTAATTATTATAACAGGATAAATCAAGATGTGTTATCAATCTTCATTAAATTAGAAAATTTTTTTCACTTTTTGCGAAAAGAGCTATTCCCCTTCCTTTAGGGGAATGGTAATAATCTCATAATTTGATTCCGTAAATTTAATGGTGACTGTCCCATGTTTTTTTGTAAAATACACTTCAGACCATATACCTTGCAGGTCACGCAGCAAATCCTGATCCAGTTGATCTTCCTCTGCTCCGAACAGAATTGATATTTGTGGATTTAGAGTTTGAATCAACTGATCAGATAAGGAGTCTTTTGTAAGAGTGTAAGGTATTTTAAAAACATGGATATCTTCCAAGTTCTTAGCTAATAATGCTTGTTCCGCCCGTTGACTGAAGGAAGTCATCAAAAAGAGGTTATGCTTAAAAAAGCGCAGCATCAAATCCATGCCTTCATTTTTTTGATTTCCAAGGAATTGAACATATGCAAACATTTCAGGCAGGATTTCTTTCTTTGTCCCTTCATTCCAAATCGTAATGGGTATTTGATTTGACTTTTCTCTAGTTAATAACGAAGAAACTTCGGGCGTGGTGACAATTTCTTTAATATTATATTTTTTCCATAACTTGCCTATTTTCTCAATCGAAATCTTTTCACCATTATTCGTAAGAATTAACGTAGAGAGTTCCTTTACATTATAAAGAGAAAGCCATCCTTCTAACTCAGATAATTCTCCTTGCCCTCCGATATTAATTAAAATATTTTCTCCATTTGGACCCTGTACAAGCGTCGCTTCACCAGTAGTCAGGCCTAAAAAGGTAACTGCCGCTTGATGCTCTGCTAATTTCACATCAATTTTTTCAACCTCTGTAGGCAAAGTCGTTTCTGCTCTTACCGCCATGCTGCTTGGAATCAATAAAGCCAAAATCATAAGCAATATTCTCATACACATTCCTCCCAGATAGTTATAGGATGTGCCTTTTTCCAAATTTTATCATAACCATTTTTGGATAAACCCCGCTAATTCCTCCATTTTTCCCTTTTTGACTGGAACGGAAGGTATTGATTGCAAAAAGGACTTTCCGTACTGCGTGGTAACGATTCTTCTATCAAATACAATGATTACCCCTCGATCTGTTTCGGTCCTAATTAGCCGGCCAAAGCCTTGTTTAAAACGAAGTATGGCTTCTGGTAGTGAATAATCAGAAAAAGCATTCCTTCCCTGCTGGACAATCAACTGACACTTTGCCTCTGTCAAAGGTTCGTCAGGAGGGCTAAATGGCAGCCTGACAATGACAAGGCAAGATAAGTCTTCTCCTGGAATATCGACGCCTTCCCAAAAGCTGCTGGTTCCTAACAAGATGGCCTTTTCATAGCGCTTAAAATTTCTTGTCAGTCTTGAACGACTTCCACTTGAAATACCTTGAGCAATTAATACATATTCATTAAGAAAACCACTTTCCTTAATTAGCTCGTACGTTTTTTTTAGCATGTCATAAGCAGTAAAAAGAATTAGCAGCCTTCCTTTTGTTGCCTCAGCTATAGTAATGATATGTTCTGTAATAGCGATTACGTATTCTTCCAGTGATACAGATTTGATTTCTGGTAAATCATCAGGGATAAGAAGTTGAACCTGGTCTTTATACACAAATGGTGAGGGAATACTCACTTGAACTGTAGAGTTTGCCTCAAGGCCAATTTCTCTCATGATATAATCAAAAGAACGATTCACCGTTAGGGTTGCTGAAGTTAGGATTACCGCTTTCTTGGTTTCGAAGAACTTCTCCTTTAACTGCATCGCAATAGTAGCTGGCTGAGCCAAAAATGTTGTCACATTTTGCGGTGAACGGGTATCCATTTCAATCCACTTTACTTCTTTTGAATCCTTGATAAAACAGCTAATCAATATGTTTCGCAATTCATCAAGCTCCGCTGCAAATCCAGAGACATCCTCCACTTTATTAAGCTCAGGGATTGATAATGAATCTTTCTGGGTTTTTAACCAATTAATTCGGCTGTCAATAGCATTGAGTACATCCTTAATCAAAAAGGACATTCTCTCGGCACTGTGGACAAGTGCTTTTCTTTCTCTGCAAGAGCCTGTTGTAGTAAAACGAACTTTTATCCGATTTATCCCTTTTTTATTAGCTGCCTTGGTTTTTGCATATAGGGCCATTAATTTAAAAAACTCATCCATCTCGTAATGTAGATCTAAAATGAGCTGATTTAATTCAAAGGAAGTAAAAAACTTTTTTCCTGATGAAGGAAGTCGTGATATCAGCTGTTCCATTTCATAAAAGAGTTGTTTTTGCTCATAAGTTCCAAATTGACTAATTAGCAATCGGGTTGACAAATAGTCCAATGAATAGCCAAAGAACCTACTCGCAACTTTCTCTAAATGATGACCTTCATCAATCACTACATAATCAGATGCAGGTAAAATGGAACCCGCACCTTTAATATCGCTTAATAATAATGAATGGTTTGTAATAATGATATCAGCCGAGTTTGCATTCCTTATTGCTTTTTGATAAAAATCCCTTTCTTGCCAGCCCTTATCCTCAAATAATATCGAGGGTTCTTCCTTTATTTTGTTCCAATATAATTGGCCTCCACTTGATAGATTCAATTCATCCCTATCACCAGTTTCCGTCTCCGTTAACCACACTAGGATTTGCATTTTCGTTAAGGTAGTATCATAATTATCGTTTTCATCCATTAACGTTTGGTGAAATTTTTCTAAATTTAAATACTGATTTCTACCCTTTAACAGAACGGCATCTATCTTAAATGGAAGAATGTTTTTCAAAAAGGGAATCTCTTTGTTTAAAAGTTGTTCCTGTAGTTGAATAGTATGGGTACTGACGATGATGGGCCGTTTGTTTTGCTTGGCAAAATACGCTAACGGCAAAAGATAACCAAGCGACTTACCTACACCAGTTCCGGCCTCAATCAGTGTATGCCTTGAAAGTTGCAGGGATTGATAGACGGTATCCATCATTTTAAATTGCCCCACTCGCTTTATAAAAGGCTTAAAGCCGTGACGGATGATTTCAACCTTTTCTTCCTCACTTTCAGGATATTTACACTCTTCTTTATTTAAGATATCGGTTTCCTTTTCAGTATGATTCTTCTTGAACGCAATATCGTTTACAATTTCTATAGAAGCTAAAATGTTTGAAGCTTCAAATGTATCCATCATGTCTTCGAGAAACAACTGCAGGTCACTCTTTAATCCCCCAGATAACTGAGTTAACTGTCTAAGAGTAACTGTCGGCAATAAAGATAGACGTTTCAATAGGATTAAAAAAAGTTCCGCTGTCACCAAGGCATCACTATCTGCCTGATGCGGCCTGTCATGGGTAAGTTTCTCTTTCTCTGCCAAATCTGAAAGCTTATAGCTGTCAGCTGTTGGATAGAGAATTCTTGCCATCTCCACGGTGTCTAAGACAGACCCATAAAACCCTTCTGATCCTGCTTGGAGTAATTCTTCTTGAAGAAAGGATAAGTCAAATAATACGTTATGAGCAACAAAATAGGCCCCTTCTAACAAAGATTGAACCTTTTCGGATATTTCGGTAAATAATGGTGCATCCTTGACCATTTCATCATTAATTCCAGTCAGTTCTTCTATAAAGACTGGAATTGGTTTTTGTGGATTGATCAGCGAGGAGAACTGTTCTGTGATTTTTCCGTTTTCTATCACTACAGCCGCAAATTGAATAATTTTATCACCCTTTTTTGGTGTATTACCCGTAGTTTCTAAATCAATCACAACAAATTTATTTAACATTTGTTACACCCCAAACCTTCGTTCATTAAACGGCAACATAACTTTTCCATAATGATTTAAATTCTACCACTGTCTAGAGGATTTTTAAAATAATAAAAAAATCCCCAAAAAATGGGGACCTTACATAATGGTATGTGCTGGTTCTGCATGTAGAAGATCTTTAATCCGATTGTTCTCATCCATTATAGCTACTTTTGGTATATGGGTTTTAACTTTTTCATCCGGTACCAAAGCATAAGAAATAATGATCACCGTATCACCTACTTGAACAAGGCGAGCAGCCGCACCATTTAAACAAATTACTCCGCTGCCTCTTTTACCTGGAATAATATATGTTTCTAACCTAGCACCATTATTATTGTTCACGATTTGTACCTTCTCATTGGCTGCCATTCCAACAGCATCAATAATATCTTCATCTATTGTAATACTTCCAACATAGTTTAAATTAGCTTCAGTTACAGTAGCACGATGGATTTTGCCATTCATCATAGTACGAAACAAGTTTATTCCTCCTCTAGTGAAACTCTACTAATCTATTTGAATAATAATATTGTCGATTAACCTTACCTTCGAAAATTTCACAGCAACAGCAATTATAAAGGAACCTTCTATTTTTTCCAATGGTTTTAATTGTGGATAGGAAAGTATTTCGACATAATCAATTTTCCCAATAGACTCATTTGTAACCAGTTCCTTAATTCTATTAGTTACAACAGCCGGATTTTTTTCACCATTGTCAATTGCATTCTTTGCTTCTTGCAGGCTTCTATATATTACGGGAGCCTGTTGTCTTTCTTCCGGTAATAAGTTAACATTTCGTGAACTCTTTGCCAACCCATCCTCTTCACGAACGATTTCAACCGGTATTAACTGAACTGGAAAATTAAAATCGGAAATTAATCCATCAATCACTGCAACTTGCTGGGCATCTTTCTTACCAAAATAAGCACGTGTAGGCATTATGATATGAAATAACTTGGTAATGACTGTAGCAACACCGTCAAAATGACCAGGCCGTGATTTCCCGCATAACACATCAGTTCGTTCCTGAACAACCACTTTAACCGATGGCACTTGTGGATACATTTCTTCTACTGACGGATAAAAAAGATAGTCTACCTTTTCTCCTTCAGCTAGGGCACGGTCTCGTTCAAAATCACGGGGATAAGTAGAAAAATCCTCTTTCGGACCAAATTGTAATGGATTGACAAATATACTCAACACAACGATATCATTTTCTTTTCTTGCCTTAGAAATAAGTGTTAAATGCCCCTCATGGAGAAAGCCCATAGTTGGGACAAAGCCGATGGATTGTCCCAACCCTTTACGGTTAACTATTTCATCCTGCATCTCTTTAATGGTAGTTATGACCTTCATTTTTTACCTCCATAAAGAACTTTCAGTTCCTCTTCCTTCATGGTAAAAGAATGTTTATCTTCAGGGAATTGATTATTTTTCACTTCAGACGTATAGGCTTGAATCGATTCAATCATAAACGGATTTACGGAATGGTATTGCTTCACGAATTTAGGCACCCTTTCGACACCATAACCTAAAATATCGTGATAAACTAAAACCTGTCCATCTACATGCATCCCTGCTCCAATACCAATCACAGGGATTGAAATCGATTTAGCTACTTCCTTAGCCAGCTGTTTAGGCACACATTCAAGGACAATAGCAAATGCACCGGCTTCCTCAACCTTCTTTGCATCATTTAACAACTTTTGGGCCGCATGTGCATCTTTTCCCTGCACCTTATAACCGCCTAATACGCCAACAGATTGCGGTGTTAAACCTAGATGTCCACAAACAGGAATACCAGCTTGTGTCAAAGCAAAAATCTTTTCTAACACGCCATCTGCTCCTTCGAGTTTCACGGCATGGGCCCCAGCATCTTGCATCATCCTGCCTGCATTAATGAGGGTATCTCTAACGGAGAGGTGATAGGCTAGGAATGGCAGATCTGTCACGATAAAGGTATCTTTTGCTCCTCGTTTTACTGCTTTTGTATGGTGAATCATATCTTCCATCGTTACAGGGATGGTTGAGTCATATCCTAGAACAACCATTCCAAGTGAGTCTCCAACCAGGATCATGTCAACTCCGCCCTGTTCCGCTTGTTTTCCAGATGGGTAATCATAAGCGGTAAGCATGACAATTTTTTCATTGTTTTCTTTCATTTTTAAGAAGTCAGTGGTATGCTTCATCATTATTCCCTCCTTTAATATTGGGAGAGGTGATAAAACGCCAATAGAGAGCAAATAAAAAAGATCCTTCTTAAGGCAGAGGATCTCATCATTACTCATGTGCATTTTCATCCCTCTGTCCCGGTCCGTTATACGGATCTAGGCAGAAACCTTTTTAAATTGTAGTATTCCTAAAAGGGTGCAGTTCTAAGGAGATACTGCCCAAAGAAATTATAGCATGTTATAAGAAAAGCGCAAGCGCCTTGTTTAGGGGCGACAGGCATAAGACGAGCCGGCTAGATGGCTGCTTTTTAGCCTTCTTGACGGATTGGCTTATGATCCCGAGCCCCTAGGCGCTGGAGCTGGACAACAGAAAAGCGCAAGAACTCTTTGGTTCTTGCGCTGACAAAAGTATCTAATTTTTATATCTCAATGTCTGCTGAATAAATATGGTGAATAAACCCTGTCTTATCCTCCAATTTTAAAACACCATCATCGGTTATTCCAAGTGCTTTTCCTTCAATGACATTGGTTAGAGTTCTTGCCTTGAGGATTTTCCCGATGCTAACAGCATATCCTTCCCATAAAAGTTTGATGGGGAAAAATCCTTGCTCTAAATAAAGCAAATATAATTTTTCAAAATGCTTGAAAACACTCTTTATTAATTCAGCACGAGAAATGGGAGCGCCGTATTCAATCGAAAGGGAGCTAGCGGTGTCATGAAGCTCGGACGGGAAGTCCTCTCTTTTTTGGTTGACATTAATCCCTGTACCAATAATGACAGAATGAATCCGATCTGCCTCTGCCTGAAGCTCTGTTAAAATACCCGTTATTTTTTTACCATTCAGTAAAATATCATTTGGCCACTTGATTACAGGCTGTAAATTTGTGACTTCTTCAATTGCCTGTACGATGGCCACTGCAGTTAATAGAGTCAACTGTGGGGCTTTTGTTAAGGGAATATTCGGTCTTAGAATTAAACTCATCCAAATACCACTATACTTTGGTGAATGCCAGCTTCGGTTCAATCTTCCTTTACCTGACCGCTGTTCTTCGGCAATCACAACGGTCCCTTCTGGCACACCTTCATTTGAAAGGTGGTGAGCAATTTTTTGAGTAGACTCTACACTTTCTTCATAATGAATATTCTTTCCGATAAAGTTAGTTATTAGGCCAAGTCTAATCTCATCGGCTGTTATTCGCTCCGGTGTTTTAACAATCCGATATCCCTTATTTCTAACGGCTTCCAATGTGAAGCCTTCTTTTCTTAAGTCCTCCATATGCTTCCAAACTGCCGTTCTTGAGCAGCCAATTAATTCTGCTAAATACTGCCCTGAGAGAAAGGATTCGCCAGCATCCGTGAAGGCATCGAGCAGTTTCTTCCTTATTTCTGACTGCACCTGATCAGCCACTCCTTAATCTTTTCTTTGTCGTTTTGGATGTCCCCCGCTAATATGGCACACTCAATTTTTAAAAGTGTATCTTTTAACCATGGTCCTCCTTCAGATTGGAACCATTCGATAATATCTCTGCCCGTTACATCCATATTATTGCGTTGTTTGATTGGCAGCTCATCATAAATCTTTAGCCAATATGATAGAGAATCCTCCTCGGTATGACCTTTTAGAACACCATAAAGCTTTTCTGTAGAGCTAACGGCGTTTCTCCCCGCTGAATATAAGTCATTGATTGACCATTCCCGCTCCATCCTTTTTTCTAAATAAATCAAGATTTGTTGAATCTCTTTGATTTCTTTAACAGGAAGCTTCCATTCTCGTAAAAAGACCTCAACTGCTTTATCTTTTATTAAAAAAGTGAATAGCAGTAATGACCACATTTCTAGTTTATTTAACCCTTTAAACGGATAGCAGATTACTTTTTCCAGTTGACTTTTATGGTTTTTTAAGCCTGGCAGATACGCATATAATTGAGTTTCAAGTAGTATCCTAATGGCATTGTTACCATTTTCCCCAACCAACATCTTTTCAAACTCTGCTCTAATTCGTTCTACCGCTATGTTTTTTAATAATGGAACTAGCTTAGTTAATGCTTGAAGGGTTTCTTCTTCAATTGCAAAAGACAACTGACTGACAAATCTTACAGCTCTCATAATCCTTAAGGCATCTTCCTGGAAACGCTCTTTAGCAGATCCTACAGTCTGGATTACCTTATTCTGAATAGCAGTTTGCCCATTAAAAGGGTCAATAAGCTGTCCATTTCGATCCATTGCGATCGCATTCATGGTAAAATCCCTGCGCTTCAGATCATCATCAAGTATTCGTATAAAAGAGACCTCTTTAGGTCTACGATAATCTTGATATTCTCCCTCTGTCCTAAAGGTGGTAACCTCGTAAGATCTGTTCTGATAAAGAACCAGCACGGTTCCATGTTCGATCCCAATATCGACGGTTCGTGAAAATATTTCTTTCACTTCATTCGGTGTGGCCGATGTAGCAATATCTACATCGCTGATTGGCCTGTTTAAAAGATAATCTCTTACAGAGCCGCCTACAAAATAGGCTTGAAAACCAGAAGCCTCAAGCTTATTAATAATAGGAATGGCTGATAAAAAGGGCTCGTTCATCTCATTCACCTTAATTCAATAGCTTCCAGTATAACTGCTCATATTGTTCAACGATCCTGTCTGCCCTAAATTTTGTTTTAACTGTGTCCAATGCCTTTAAAGACATTTTTTGATGAAGGTCGAAATCGCTAAGAAGTGAAATAGCTTTTCGTGAAATATCCTCGAGATCACCAACTTCACAAATATACCCAGAAACACCCTGTTCGATAACTTCCGGAATACCTCCAACATTTGTACCGATACAAGGGACACCGCATGCCATAGCCTCTAGGGCAACAAGACCAAAGCTCTCTTTTTCAGATAATAGCAGCATTAAATCACTAATAGAATATAGTTCCTCTAGATTCTCTTGTTTTCCTAGGAAGATAACCTTTTCTTCTAGAGAGAGTTGTCTTACCAGTTTACACACTATTGTCATTTCAGGACCATCACCTACCAGCAGTAATTTAGCCGGCATGACGGCAGAAATTTTGGCAAAAGTTTTTATGACGTCATTAACTCTTTTTACAGGGCGAAAATTAGAGACATGAATAATTACCTTTTCATCATCTTTAATTTGTAATTGCTCTTTTAAGGATGTAACTGCAGTTTTATGATAAATCCTTTCATCAATAAAATTGTATACCGTTTCGATCTGCTTATCAGGATTGATTAGCTCATAAGTTTGATTCACTAAAGCAAATGAAACTGCAGTAACAATATCTGATTTTTCAATCCCGAATTTAATCGCATCTGTTAAGGATGGGTCGTACCCTAAAACGGTTATATCCGTACCATGTAAGGTTGTGACAATCTTTATATCCCGAGTTGACATTTGTTTTGCCAATATCGCACAAACGGCATGAGGAATTGCGTAATGAACATGAAGGATATCTAAATTCTCACGATTAGCAACTTCCGCCATTTTACTGGCTAATGCTATATCATAAGGCGGGTATTGAAATACCGAATATTGATTAACTTCCACTTGGTGGTAATGGATATTATGATACATCTTATTTAAACGAAAAGGGAGACTTGAAGAGATGAAGTGAATTTCATGCCCCTTTTCAGCCAGCATTTTTCCTAATTCCGTTGCTACCACTCCCGACCCGCCAACAGTCGGATAGCAGGTAATTCCAATTTTTAGTTTCCGCATGGTTCTTCTCCTAGTAAATCATGTTTCAAAACAAGCGGAACCTTTGTCTTAAACCCCTCAGCATAAGACACTCCAACAAGTTTTCCAAACATTCTTTCCCTTGACTCGACCGTTTCGATATAATCATTCACAAGCGGTGTTTGAACACTTTCAGCTGTTAATTCAAACTGACTTCTATAGGCCCTTAAGGAGGCCAGCTTTTTATCAATCACTGGTGTAATATCAACGGTAAAGTCAGGTTTATGAAATCCATTAATCATATAAAAATACAGCTTTTGCACGCGATGTGGTTCGTTCCATTCTGAGGTACGGTATTTTTTTATCCCGGCAGAAAATACAGCTTCCTCCACGATCCGGGCACAGTTTCCATGGTCAGGATGCCGATCTTCCCCATAGGGTGCAAACACAATTTGCGGCTTGTATCTTCGAATCATCTCCGCAACCTTTTGAATATACTCTTCTTTTAAGAATAACCCTCTATCTGGAAAACCTAGCGAAGTTCGGACAGATACACCTAAAATATCTGCTGCTCTACTAGCTTCCTCTTTTCTTAACACTACATTCCCATTGGAAGAGAGATCAGCATCAGTTAAATCACAAATACCAATTCGTTTTCCTTCTTCCGCAAATTTCGCAATGGTACCAGCCATGCCGATTTCAACATCATCAGCATGCGCACCAAATGCTAGGATATGTAATTTATTTAGCTCCATTAACATCACCATTCTCTTTAGCTACATTTCTCCATTCCAATAATCCCATTTCTAACCCTCTTATGAGCAGTTCAGCAGTACCCATATTAGTAGCCAAAGGAATAGAATAGACATCACAAAGTCTAACTAAAGCCGTTACATCTGGTTCATGAGGCTGAGCGGTTAATGGATCCCGGAAAAAGAAAATGGCATCCATTTGATTTTTGGCAATCATCGCACCAATTTCTTGGTCTCCTCCTAATGGTCCTGATTTAAAACGGGTTACATCTAATCCTGTAGCCTCATTAACCCTAGAGCCTGTCGTTCCAGTGGCAAATAAGGTATGTTTGGCAAAAATACCTTTATAGGCTGTTACAAATTGAACTAAATCATTTTTCTTTTGGTCATGTGCTATTAATGCTATATTCATATCCTTGCCCCTAATCTAATATATTTTCAAGTCCATAAACAAAAGTATTATTTTTCATAACGGTTTCAACTGCAACCTTAACACCTGACATAAAGGACCCACGGTTATAGGAATCGTGACGAATTGTTAAAGTCTGCCCGTCAGAACCAAATAAAACCTGTTGATGGGCAATCAGTCCAGGTAAACGAACAGAGTGAATATGCATTCCATCGTAGTCGCCGCCTCTTGCTCCTGTAATGGTTTCCTTTTCATTTGGATGCCCCTGTTTTTTTCCTTCCCTTACAGCTGATATCATTTCGGCTGTTTTTACAGCAGTACCTGATGGTGCATCAAGCTTTTGGTCATGATGCATTTCAATGATCTCAACATCAGCAAAGTATTTAGCGGCCATTTGGGAGAATTTCATCATAAGTACTGCACCCACTGCAAAATTTGGTGCAATGATACAGCCAAGTTCTTTCTCTAAGCACAGCCCCTCTAGCTCGTCCAAATCCTGTTTGGTAAATCCAGTTGTCCCGACAACAGGCCGAACATGATGTTCAAGAGCTGTTTTTGCGTGGTACATGCCCACTTCTGGTGTCGTTAAGTCAATTAAAACATCCGCTTCGATATTTTGCAGGCATTTCTCAATGTCAGAATAAACTGGAACACTTGGAATCGATTGAAATCCTTCAACATCACTCAGCATCATTCCATCATTCTTGTGATCGACAGCAGCAACTAATTCAAAGTGTTCTGTATTAGTGACTAACTTTACCGCTTCACTACCCATACGACCGCGCGGGCCTGCAATTACAATTTTAATCGTATTCATTTCCTCACTCCACACTTTCTTGATCAATTCTAGTCCATCTGTTTTTATCTCTTGTATTAAATTTATTCATTACATAATCATGAGCCTCTTCCAAATCTATGTTTAAGGAATTAGCAAAACAAATCATTACAAAAAGGAGATCCCCAAGTTCTTCTTCAATTGCTTTCTCAGTTTCCGTCGACTTTTTCGGTTTTTCTCCATAAAAATGGTTTACTTCTCTTGCCAGTTCACCAAGCTCCTCCGTTAGTCTTGCAAGCATGGCGAGCGGGCTAAAATATCCTTCTTTAAACTGGCTTATGTATGTATGTACTTCCGCTTGAAGGTCCTTCATTTTTTTCCCTTTAGTCATTTCTCCACCTCATTTTCATAAACGGGTTATTTGCTCTTATTAATATACCTTTTAATGTTAGCTAAATTACGCTTGATTTACAAATGTTTTCGCTTTAGCCAAGCGGTTTTCCTCCTTCTCATTGCTCTTAATATCCTAATTGGTTATAATTAGAACCGCCATTATAGAGAAATAAAGGAAGAGGTGACAATTATTATGATTTTGGGACTAAAAATAAAAAATATTCTTTTTATCCTCATAGGTTCTGCTATTATGTCATTTGGTCTTGTTAATTTTAATATGCAGAATAAGCTAGCGGAGGGTGGATTCACAGGGATCACACTTCTTTTCTATTTCCTGTTTAAATGGGATCCATCTTATACGAACTTAATCCTTAATATTCCTTTGTTTTTTATAGGTTGGAAGCTATTGGGCCGGAATGCTTTTTTATACACCATCCTAGGAACGGTCGGGGTTTCGATTTCTTTATGGATATTTCAACGCTATACGATCGAAATGCCTCTAGAACACGATCTAACATTAGCTGCATTGTTTGCTGGAGCTTTTACAGGGATTGGGCTAGGGATTATCTTCCGATTTGGAGGTACAACTGGCGGCGTTGATATTATTGCTAGGCTCGTCCAAAAATATGCTGGCTGGAACATGGGAAAAACAATGTTTCTATTTGACGCGTGCGTTATTGCCATATCCTGGTTTACATATTTAAATTATAAACAAGCAATGTACACGTTAGTAGCTGTTTTTGTCGGTGCCAGAGTAATTGATATTATTCAAGAAGGAGCCTACTCAGCGAGGGGCGCTATGATCATATCGGATCAAAACGAGCAAATAGCGGCGAAAATAATGGCCGAAATGGACCGCGGCGTAACTGCGCTTAAAGCGTATGGCTCATATACAAAAAATGAGCGTGAGGTGCTATATTGTGTAGTAGCTAAAAATGAAATTATCCGGCTAAAGAATTTGATTACCTCAGTAGACCCACATGCCTTTGTCTCTATCTCCGTGGTCCATGATGTCCATGGTGAAGGTTTTACCCTTGATGAAAATAAAATGCCGATTGGCGATTAAAAAAATGTCCCCACTTTTGTGAGGACATTTTTTAATCGTCATTTCTATTCATTCCTGTAAAAATCAAAACAAGTCTTAGTAATTCTAAAACTGCTACCGCCGCTGCGGCTACATAAGTAAGGGCTGCTGCGTTTAATACCTTCCTAGCTTCTCTCTGTTCACGATTACCAATTAATCCAAGAGAAACGACCTGATTCATGGCCCTGTTTGAGGCATTAAACTCAACTGGCAGGGTAACCAGTTGAAAGAGAACTGCTGCCGCCATAAAGACAATCCCAAGCAAAAGTAACCCGCTTAAATGAGCAAAGATACCAATCATTATCAGAATCCATGATGCATTTGAACCTAGATTCGCAACCGGTACTAATGCGTGACGGAACCTGAGGAAAGCATACCCTTGACCATCCTGAATGGCATGTCCACATTCATGGGCAGCAACTGCAGCTGCTGCAATGGAGTTCCCATGATAATTTTCTGGTGAGAGACGGACGGTTTTGTTTCTAGGATCATAATGGTCACTTAAAAAACCTCGCCCCTCCTCAACCGCTACATTAAAAAGGCCATTTGCATTGAGGATTTCCCTAGCAATATCAGCCCCTCTTCGATAGGTTGATGTTGGAACACGTGAATATTTGGCAAAAGTATTTTTTACTCTCATTTGCGCCCACAAAGGAATTAAAACAATAATTGCAAAGTAAATAAGATACATAATGACCTCCAAATCAGCCCGTGATGTTATTAGCATATGTTTAGCCGATTAGACACGTCAATCCTTTAAGTCTCTGGATCGATTCTTCTTGGGTTCTTTATCTCCCTGGTACTTTCTCCAGCCTACATAGGATAATGTCATAATAATAATACTACCAGTCGAAATAATTACCCACCATAATGATGGATCTGCTTCATCTTCTTCCATATTGGCGAAAAGATTTTTTAGGTCAGTGTCAAGTGCCTCAAGCTCTTGCTGGCTTTTTGCGTCACTAACTACTTGTGATCGATATTCATTAATAAAATCAATACGTGCATCTAATCTTTGAATATTTTCCACAGGTACATCTATTTTCATACTCGGATAAATGACATTATATAAGGATAAAAAGGTGTTAAAATTTGTATGAAAATGGGCCGCATCCCCCATTACGGCTGCTTCTTTTGCCTGGTGAAACGCAGTCATTATTTGATCTTCCATTTCTGTCCATAAAGGCTGATGACTCGTTGCTAATGCATCGATAACAAGACGGAACTTCGTTAGTTTATTTAGTCGTTCTTCATATTTCATGTTGGGACTAACTGCAGCTTCCATTGCTTCATCATGGGAGGTATTAACAATTCTAACCTCATCCATTGATAGTGGTTCTTCTGTCCCTTTAATACTCGTAAACTGGTCAGAAAAATAATCAAGCATTTTTTTGGCATCTTCATATCTTTGAAACTTCACCATTTGGAGAGCTTCATCAGAGATATCATCGAGCTTCTCCATTGGCGATTGCTGTTCGGCATAAACAGTTATGGGAGTCAGCATCATGATCATTGTTAAAAAGTATAACCATTTGACTTTCAAACCTTGTCCCCCCTTTCATTACTAATAAAATGTATGTAAGGCTGGACAAGGTTAGACCATCTTCAACTATTAATTTTTAGTTTAAAGCGACCAGGTCTGATGGCTAAATAATAGGCAAGGCCAATCGAGATACAAGAAAGCCAAAATGTAAAATAACCAATTTGCGGTATATATTTATCTAGCATTTGATAACTTGGCAGCATGAAGAAAACATAATCAATCACATCATTGTGAAGTGTCCAAATCGCAGTCACAATTAAGTGCCACCCCTTAATGCGATAGAATGGTGCATATAAAATCCCTTGGACGGCCATCGCAAAGTGAGAGAAAATTAGCATGTACCCGACCCAGTCCAGTTCTCCTTGCACAATAAAAACAAGTATATTCATAACAACTGCCCATATCCCATATTTAAATAAAGTCACGATCGCTAGTGCTTCGATTAACGGCCAATTTCTTTTAAGCAAAAATGCCAGCAGGGCAAAGACAAAAAATAAGCTGGCTGTTGGACTATCAGGTACAAACGCAAGAAAAACCGGTGGTGTTTCTTTTAATTGCCATCCGTACCAGTAATATCCGTAAATAGTCCCCGCAATATTTACTAGAAGTAATAGCTGCAGCACAGATCGATTAGACAGGAGAGGGTAAATCCACCTCACGCATACTCCCCCCTTTCATTTGAGTCTTCATCAAGAAAAAAGCTGACGATTCCCCGTCAGCTTTTAATTCATTCAATTATTTTTTACCAAGACCAGAGATATATTCAGATAACGTTTTAAGTTCAGCGTCGGAACCCTTAAAAACACCTGCTGGCATCTTTCCGCCTTTACCTTGTTTAGCAATCTTAGCCACTTCTTCAGCAGATAAGCCTGTACCAATTAGAGTTGGCGCACCAGCCCCGCCTTGGAAGCTATCACCATGACAGGTAATACACGTATTTGCACTAGCAATTTTATATCCTGCGCTTGTCTTGTCTATTTCAACCTTTGCGACAATTTTACCTTGTCGTTCTGCAGCTGCCCAGTCATGTGTTGCAACAGACTGCCATGTTAAGAACACGGTAGCTGCGAGAGCTAACAACATAAACCCTGTTGCCAATGGTCGCTTTCTAGGACGGCGTTCAGGACCCACATCAAGGAACGGTGCTAATAATAACCCTCCAAATGCTAATCCAGGCATAATCATTGCACCAATAACTGTATATGGACCAGATGCGAATGAGTATTTTAATAATTGATACAAGAACAAGAAATACCAGTCTGGTAATGGAATATATCCAGTATCCGTTGGATCCGCTATCCTTTCAAGCGGAGCCGGATGGGCTACTGTTAAACATAAATAACCGACAAGGAATACAGCTCCTACCATCCATTCTTTCAAGAGAAAGTTAGGCCAGAATGCTTCTGTTTTACCAGGATATTCAGAGTAATCTTTCGGAAGTTTTGGTGTACGCATTTCTGGTGCTGGAACACGTGAATCACCAACAAACTTCATACCTTTACCGCGATGCATTGAGCAATCCCCTCCTTTTTTCTGTAATAACACTTACAATGTCAGAAAAAAACTGATTTTAAAGCGGTCCAGAGATACCTTGTCTGCGAATCATGATAAAGTGTGCTGCCATTAACCCAAACAGCACTGCAGGCAAGAAGAACACATGGATCGCAAAGAATCGAGTTAATGTTTGAGCGCCAACAATATGTTCATGTCCTGCAAGTAAAACTTTCACGTAAGAACCAATGAACGGTGTTGCCTCAGCAATTTGCAGACCTACTTTTGTAGCGAACAGCGCTTTCATATCCCAAGGTAATAAATATCCCGTAAAACCTAATCCCAACATGACGAAGAAAATAAGTACTCCGACAATCCAGTTTAATTCACGAGGTTTTTTATAGGCACCTTGGAAGAAGACGCGTAACGTATGTAAAAACATCATTACAAGTACTAAACTGGCTCCCCAGTGATGCATTCCACGTACGATTTGTCCAAATGCAACTTCATTTTGCAGATAATAAACCGATTCCCAAGCGTTTTTAATATCCGGCACATAATACATAGTTAAGAACATACCGGAAAGTATTTGAATAACAGTTACAAAAAATGTCAGACCACCAAAGCAATAAACAAACGCTGAAAAGTGATGCGCAGGGTTTACATGCTCGGGTACTTCATGGTCCGCGATATCGCGCCACAGCGGCGTAATATCTAAACGTTCATCTACCCAATCGTAAATTTTGTTTAACAATGATTACGCCTCCTTCCGTGGTTCAGCTTTTCCTAAGTATAGGAAGCCGCCTTTTTCCTTGTATGGGTATTCATCAAGCGGTGCTAACGGCGGTGTACCTGGAATATTCGTACCGTCCTTCTCGTAGCGTCCATAGTGGCATGGACAGAAGAATTGATTTGGATGTTCCTTGTTCGTATTCCAGCCCACAGTACAGCCCAGGTGTTTACAAATTGGCGATAGGGCTACAATTTTGTCACCATCTTTATAAACCCAAGCAGTGTTTGTAACTTCTGACTCATACCATGCATCCTTTTGTTTAAAGGTAAAGTCAACACGAACTGGTTCATCCGTTAATTCAGAAACCTTTTGTTTTGTTGCAATGAAGTTCCCAGCTGCTTCACCTTTTAAAACAGGATCAACAGCAAATCTAACCATCGGCATTAACATACCAGCTGCCATGAATCCGCCTACACCAGTTAAAGTGTAGTTTAAAAATTGACGTCTTGAAACGCGCTCTTTACTCAAGCTTATCCCCCCCTTGTTCATAAATTTCAGTCCAACGGACACAATTTAAACACATATAAAACTAGGACATAACAATGATATATCAATCTTGTAGCAAGGTCAATATCATACTATTTTAAAAACATATAATATGGGTTGTTTTACTCGTTATTACTCCATTTTTGTGTAAAAATCGATAATAACTGCTTGACTTGACTTTCAACAACCTCTATTTTTTGAGGTTCACTCATGTTTCCAAGCGGAAGGGATGGCAGCCAAATTAACGACCCGCCTACTTTGTTTTCATACATACGCCAATCCAGCTCAGAAGTTATGTAAAATATGTGCTTAAATTTACTTTGTAAAATGTTATCTTCCCATTTTAATAACTCGCTCATTACATTTTCCATATCATCGCTTTTTAGATAGGTAAACGGAGGGAATAATAAAATCCTTCCTGTAAACTGCCTTTCAAGATATCCTGTCAAAAGCGATATAAATTCAAATGCAGCAGCCGACTGTTTCATCTCCTCTCCAAACGCTAAAGAGTAAACTGGAATAACCGCGGTATCAACATATTCTTTTGCATTTAAGTATGTTTCGACCTCTTGAGGTATCCATTTCATTATTACACCAACCTTTTTGATTCGCTACTTCTATCATATCATTATCTCCCAAGAATATAAAAGATAAAGTAGAATATTTTGAAAGTATTCCACTCAATGGAAAAAGGAAGCCGGCTTAGCGCAGACTTCCCTTTTTTTGAGTTTGAGTCAATTTATTTAATTTCTCGGTCAGTGCTTGGAATAATTGCTGATCCTGTTTATCAAGAGCTTCATCAATTAGCTCCAATAGTTTTTCACGTTGAAAACGTTCAATGCTGTATTGCAATAATTGTTCCGCAATCACGCCATCTTTTTCGTTTACCTGTAGATGCTTTGGAACAAATGGATTTTCCTCCAAAACTGCTGCATATTGATGTGCCTGATTGGAGGCGTGAAAATTCAACTGAATAAAAATATCCTCGTCTCGATTCAAGCGGATATCATGAAAGGATTTTTCTGCATCTGTTGTCATGACATTTTCTTTATAAAAGCGAAACGGAACTTTATCAACACAGTGTGTTGACATGATCAAACCGCGAGGACAATACTGTGCTTGCTCAACAAAATGTACCTTTTCCATTAATTGGTCGTGGCTCATTAGATAGTTTAAAATCCAAACACATTCTCTTCTTTTTAATTGATAATGATTTAAAAACCAGCGAATAAAATCCTTCTTCTCGTTGACAGAAACAGGGGTTGTCATGATAGTTTCCCTCCTCTGCATAATCAGCTTTTTTTTTAAGTGTTCACATCGGTAAGACGTTCAAGCAAATCCAGATACTCTTCGTTCGTTGGATCCCCCATTAACAACTGTTTAAAAATTTCGGCGGCGCGTTTGTTTTTTCCTTCTTCTACAAGAAAATATCCGTAATCCTGTAAAAATGTCTCATTATTCTTAAAAAAAGTATATGCACTTTCATATTTGTCTAATGCTGAAGAATATAATTCAAGTTTATCGTTTGCTACGGCTGCATCCCAAAGCAGCTGCGGTTCCTCATCACCATGTATATCTAGCTGTGAGATCAATTCAATTACATCCTCGTAACGTTCCTGGCGGAAAAAAAGCTTATTTAAAGTAATCGCTGCTTCCATAAATCCTGGGTCAAGTGCAAGAGCCTCACGAAAGTATTGCTCTGCTTCCTCTTCATTGCCCAGCTTTAAACAGATTTTACCGCCGTAGAAAAATAACTCCTTATTAAATTCATCCTGTTTAATGCCATCTTTAATAGATTGTAGACTATTTTCGAGTTCATCTTCCCGTTCATACGCCTTAGCAAGATGTAGATAAAGGGAATGGTACTCCAGGTCAAATTCTTTTAATTCATTGAACTTTTCAATTGCTGTACGGTTGTAACCTGCTTGAAGTGCAGTAAAAGCATAACCAAATAGAGTATTAATCTCTATCTTTTCTCTCAATGCTTGATCATAATAAGTAAGGGCCTCTTCAAAAGCTCCTGAAGCACTTAATAAATCAGCCATTCTTCCATGAATATTAACTCCTGCAATTTCATCCTCTTCCCTTAAAACTCGCTCGTATGCGTTCTTGGCTTTAATAACTTCACCTTGCTCACTATAGAGTTCCCCTAAGGCAAAATCGATAATAACCTCGTCAGGCAGCAGCTCTTTTGCTTTTAATAACTTTCTTTCGCATACTTCATAAAGACCCTGAACTTGGTAAAGATCAGCTAGTAATAAGAGTGACTGTGCAAAATGGGCATCTTGTTCTGAAATTCTCTCTAATACAAGGATTGCTTCTTCCTCTTCACCTGCCTCAACTAATATTTCACCCAGCAGGACAAGGAGCTCGCCTTCTTCAGGATAGGTTTTTAGCAAACTTTCAATTAATGCCTTTGACTCTTCTAAAAATCCATAGTGGTAAAGTTCTTCGCCGAGAAGAAATTTTTCTTCCGGATTACCGCTTTGTAATACATCATTATATTCATCTAATGCCTCTTTATGTTGGCCGTTTTCTAACATTTGAATAATTTTATTTACACGTTCCATTCGCAAATACCTCTACTTCCCCAGATTTACAAAGAAAAATAAGATGGGGTTCGCACCTTAACATATTCTCCACTTCCAGGACTAAATAAAACTTTATCGCCCGAGCGGATCACCTTTCCTTTGTGAACTGTTACAACAAGTCTATTACTATGATAATGAAATAAACTTCCTTCATCAACCTTCCTGATTTCTCTATCCTTTAGATATAAATTATAGCTTAATTCTGTACCTGTCATAAGGCTGCCTTTTTGGGGGTAAAGGCCAAGCTTATTTTGAATTGAAATGGGCAGGGGATCATTTTCTTCCATCACCTCGTATAGGGATGGAATTTTTTCTTTTATCATTATATCCTTCCATTTCGACAAAACCATCCTCGCTTCCTTCTTTTGGGGTAAAGAAATTATTGGAATTAAAGGACTATTAAAGGGAAACATCGCTTCCCTAATCCATCCCCACGGAATTCTTTCTAATTCATCGAGTTCACTCAAATCTACAAAAATTGCCGGGATTTTATATTTTTTACAACTTCTCATAAATGAAGGGGTTATTAGTTTTGGTGGAATTTTCACCCCGATAGTAAAATCAATCGGACTACTGATTAAGGCCGTCTTCATTTCGTTTATTTTATCTGACAGTTCCTTTTCGTATGATAATTCAACATAAGTAAAAATGGTGGTACATCCTTTTAATAAAAAATGTTCAGTCAAATAGGACTTTAAACCTTTAAAGGAGCCCTTGTAAGGAATAGCTGAACTTAAAAGGACATAAGTAGGAGTCATAATATAAGGATCTAGATTCATTCTCATTAACCGATCATGGGATGTACATTTTTGGACCATCTTTATTTGTTCATTAGTAATGAAAAGCGAACATGTAGCTAGCTGCTTGTCTTTAAGTATATTGGCATTTTCAATAATATACATCGTCCACCACCTATTTACTTTTCTTAAGACAAGCTATGCGAAGAATTGTAATTCTATACCTTTAAGAAGTCATTAAAAAAAGCAAAAGCTGCCTAAAAGGCAGCCTTAGCGGGTTAAGATATTTAAATGTGTAAAAAAGTTCGGGTAAGAAACCGAAATCGCTTCGAATCTTTCAAGTTCTACAGCATTCTCAGATAAAAGAGCAGCAATAGCAAGCATCATGCCAATCCTATGGTCTCCGTGACTTGAAACCTTTCCACCGGTTAACTTTGATTTCCCATGGATAATCATTCCATCATCGGTCGCTTCAATATCAGCCCCTAATTTCCTTAACTCTTGAACTACTGTATCAATACGATTTGTTTCTTTTACCTTTAATTCTTCAGCATCTTTAATGATAGTTGTCCCTTCCGCTTGTGTTGCAAGGAGGGCAATGATTGGAATTTCATCAATGAGTCTTGGAATTAAATTACCTTCCACTACTGTCCCTTTCAGGTTAGAAGTTTTGATGATGAGATCCCCAGCAGGTTCAAAATCATTGGTCTCCGCTTGGACAATCTCTAATTCCGCGCCCATTTTTTGCATAACTTCGATAATCCCGGTTCTAGTTGGATTTAGCCCAACATTTTTTAAGACAATCTCACTGCCAGGAATTATGGCACCTGCAACGAGGAAAAACGCCGCAGACGATATATCACCAGGAACATGAATAGTTGATGCTGTCAGTTTTTGTCCGCCTTTTACCCTAATGGTCTGATTATCTTTTGTAATTTCACCGCCGAATTGTCGAATCATTCTTTCTGTATGATCACGAGTTTCAGCAGGCTCAATAATCGTGCTCACTCCATCTGCCTGGAGTCCAGCAAGAATTAATGCAGATTTAACCTGCGCGCTTGCAACTGGAAGCTGATACTCAATCGACTGTAATTGACCGCCACGGATAGAAATTGGTGTAAAATCACCATTTTTTCGTCCATCCAGTTTAGCACCCATTTGGGTCAATGGGACCGTTACCCTTGTCATTGGTCTCTTACCAATCGACTCATCTCCTACAAGGGATGAGAAAAAGGGTCTGCCTGCTAAAATGCCCATCAATAATCGAATTGTTGTTCCAGAGTTTCCTACATCCAAAACCTCGGAAGGCTCTGTTAATCCTTCAAAACCCTTTCCAATAATTCGAAGCTCATCCTCTGATTCCTCAATCGTTACGCCTAATTTACGAAAGCATGAGATTGTACTTAAACAATCATCCCCCGGCAAAAAATTAGTTACCCTTGTTTCGCCATGGGCGATAGAACCAAACATGACAGAGCGATGAGATATAGATTTATCACCTGGGATTGTTACTTCACCAACTAAACGATTGACGTTGGTATTAAGTTTTAATGTTTCCATCTAAATCACCTTTTTTTATTTCAAGATTTGTCAGCGCACTAATCAGCAGATTTTCTTTACCTGTTAAGTACCCAATGAAGTTGCGTAATTGGAATAACTTCCTATACATCGCTCAGCTCTTTGACGATCCTCTTCTGTTTGAAAACTAATAACTAAAACTCCATTAATATCTTCGCGCGTTTCTAAAATACGAATATTTGTGATGCTAATGTGTTCCTTTGCTAGATAACCAGTTATCTCTGAGATCACCCCAGGATAATCTGGAATATCCACATACAAGTCATAAAATGAAGGAATAGCCCCTTTTTCTTTCTGGGGAAGACCATCGCGGAACTGCTTGGCTTGATTAAAATAATTGTATATAGCAGTACTGTTTTCTTGTTCTAACAGTGTTTTGACCTCATTCATTTCTGAAAGCCATTGGTTAAGTAATTCAATTAATATTTCACGGTTGTGAAGCAAGATATCTTTCCACATTTTAGGACTGCTTGAAGCAATCCTTGTAATATCACGAAAACCTCCCGCAGCAAGACGGGGGATTAGACCCTCTGATTCAGAGAGTTTTTCGGTTTGCCGAACAATTGATGCAGCAATAATATGCGGGAAATGGCTGACGATTCCTGTAAGATAATCATGTGTTTCCGGAGTAATCGTTAAGAATTTAGCATGTGTCCCGATTAACCACTCTTTTAGAGTATCCACCTTAGAGTTTTCAATATGGTCTTCTGGTGTTAATAAATAAAAAGCATTTTCAAATAAAATTTCCTTTGCAGCTGAGACACCGCTTTTATGTGAGCCAGCCATAGGGTGGCCGCCAATGAAAGTAAACCCACGTCTTGTTAAACATAGACTGCTCTCAACAATTTTCCCCTTTGTACTTCCTGTGTCAGTTACTATCACTTCTTTATTAAGTGGAAGTTCAGAAAGGAGGTGAATGATTTCCTTAGTTTCATTAACTGGAGCAGCTATTATAATTAAATCAGCTCCAATTGCTCCATCCTGAATACTGACTGCTATTTCATCTATGACACCAAGCATCTTTGCTAGCCTTGCCTGTTCATAGTTAATATCGAATCCAACAATTTCCGAATCGAAATGTTCCTTCTTAATACATAATGCCAAGGATCCACCTATTAATCCTAAGCCAATGACAAAAACCCGGCCCTTCAATGTCCATCCCCCTATTTAGAGAAAACTGCTTCTAGTTTGCCCCAAGAAATTCGCTTAGTACCTTTAAAACACCATCGTTTTGTGCTTCGGAGCCCACCGTTATTCTTACTGAGGTCGGGAAGCCGAGTGCTTTTCCGGAACGGACAATAAATCCTCTCTCTTGTAGATAATGAAAAATCTTATCTCCGTCTACTTTGAAATCTATTAAGATAAAGTTGGTCTGGGTAGGATAATATTCTAGACTATGCTGCTCGCAAAATTTATAAAATTGTGCAATTCCCTGCCTGTTCTTAACTTTACAGTCTTCGACAAATTGCTGATCTTTAATTGCCGCACTTGCAGCTAGCTGGCCTAATGAATTAACGTTAAATGGCTCCCTAGCAGGTTCTAAGGCCTTGATAATTGCTTCATTAGCTACCCCGTAGCCAATCCTTAAGGCTGCTAAACCATAAATTTTTGAAAACGTTCTTAATACAATTAGGTTATCGAACTTACGGGTCAAACTAATAGAATTATAATAATCCTCGGCCACTACGTACTCATAATAAGCCTCGTCAAGAACCACAAGAATGTGTGGCGGAACTTTTTCTAGAAATGGGACTAATTTATTCTCCGAAATATATGTACCTGTCGGATTATTAGGGCTGCACACCCAAATGACATTAGTCTGTTCATCAATGGCCTCTAACATAGCGTTTAAGTCATGCTCCCCGTTTACAAGAGGGATTTCCTTAATAATCGCTCCTTCAATTACCGCATTGTGCTTATACTGCGAAAAGGTCGGATGAGCCATTACTGTACTGGCATTTGGATGTAATAGAGCCCTTGAGATAATTTGAATTAAATTATCTGAGCCATTACCTAAAATGAGCTCGTTCTCTTCAACCTCCAAAAAGGATGCAAGTGTTTCTCTTAAATTTGTCGCATAGCCATCAGGATATATAGCCAAACTGGTTGAATTCGAATTTAGGGCTGAATGAACAGAATCTGAACACCCAAATGGATTTTCATTGGAGGCTAGTTTTACGATCTTTTCGAGATTAAATTGTTTCTTTACTGCATCAATAGACTTACCTGGTTGATATGGAGTTAGTGTTAATAACTGTTCTTTCCATCTCATTTTCTCCACCCCGTTCGCTTTAAAAGTTTGTTAATTTTATAATGCAACGCTGTTGTTTAAATCAGGTCTTAACACTTGTGCATCATTCAGATAAACATGGACAATTTTTTCCTGTGTAACACTTGTATTGACGTGCATCATTACTCTAACACACATCTTCAAGGAGTTAGGAACAGGCATTTCTCGCATACACATTACTGGTACATAGGTCCATCCTGGGAATTTCCGCAATGCCTTAGCCGGAAACGCAGCATCAACATCTTCTGTTGTTGAAACTAATACGGAGGCGACGGAATCAGGTTGAATTTGATTTACCTCAATTAATTTAGCAAAAAGTTCCTCTGTCGCTGCAATAATAGCTTCTTCAGAATTAGCAGTAACCGTCGTGGCACCCCTCACACCTCTGATCATAAAACATTCTCCCTTATATTAAAATCTTGTCAACTCTTGCCATAATACCTCTTCTGACACTTCCTGGAGTAAAGGATGCCCCACTTGTTCAAGTAAAACAAAACGAATCGCATCCCCCACAGATTTTTTATCCTGTCTCATTTTCGCTATCAAGCTTTCAAAGGATAATTGTTTAGGTACGGTTGTTTCATAGCCTAATTCTGTAACCCAGGCAATGAATTCACTTATATTGAACGATAAACCTAATAAGTTATTACTTAATTTTAAGGCAAAAATCGTCCCAATCATTACTGCTTCACCATGGGTGAAATTTCCATAACCCATTTCTGCTTCGATCGCATGTCCAAGGGTATGACCTAAATTTAAAAAAGCACGGATTCCTGTTTCTTTTTCATCCTGCGATACGAACTTGTTTTTAATCTTTATCCCTTGTACAAGAGAACCGGATAATTGTTCTTTTGTTATGGCATTTAAATTATGAATATTTAACCTTAACCAATCATAAAAATGAGGATCCGCTATAAGGGCATGTTTAATAACCTCCGCAAATCCAGATCGAATTTCATTAATGGGAAGCGTATTTAATAATTCAAGATCATAAAATACTGCTTCTGGCTGATAAAAAGCTCCAATCATATTTTTCCCAAGAGGATGATTGATTGCAACTTTTCCGCCAACGGCACTATCATGTGCAAGAATGGTGGTAGGAACTTGAATAAAAGGAATACCGCGCATAAACGAAGCGGCAACAAATCCGGTTAAATCTCCAACCGCCCCTCCTCCAAAGGAGAGAACAACCGATTTGCGGTCTAAACGACTGGCTAGAGCGGTTGTCAGGGCATCATAATATACCTCAAAGGTCTTTGCTTTTTCACCTGATGGTGCAGTAAAAATGATCGGTTCCCAAGGTTTCAGCACTTGAAGTAATGTATCAAGATGAAGCTTTGCAACTGTTTCATCCGTAATAATTAATATTCTTGTAAGATCAGGGAAATGATTTGTCAAGAACACAGGAAGTTCATTTCTACACCTTTCTCCCACAAATACAGGATATTCCTTGGATTCTGTTTGAATTTGAATAGTTTCCATTAGAACTCCCTCGCATATTCCCGATGTCTATTAATTTCATCGACAAGGGTATCAAACCGATCACTATTAAACTGTTCAATAAGTGCGTTAGCAAGTTCCCATGCTACTACATGCTCAGCAACAACAGCCGCCGCCGGTACTGCACAACTGTCAGACCGTTCAACACTGGCCGCAAATGCCTCCTTTGATTCAATATCGACACTCATCAACGGTTTATATAGTGTTGGAATTGGCTTCATTACTCCTCGAACGACGAGTGGCATCCCGGTCGTCATGCCGCCTTCAAAACCGCCAAGCCGGTTGGTCTTACGGTAAAAACCAACTTCTTTATCCCATCCAATTTCATCATGCACTTGACTTCCAGGCAAGCTTGCCGCTTCAAAGCCAATTCCTATTTCAACACCTTTAAAGGCGTTAATACTCATAATAGCTGCTGCTAATTTCCCATCCAATTTTCGATCATAATGAACATAACTTCCAATACCTGCAGGCATACCTGTTGCAATCACCTCGACAACCCCGCCGATGGAATCTCCATTTTGCTTTGCTTCGTCAATAGCTGTCATCATTGCTTGCTCCACCTTGGAATCTGCAACGCGAACTGGAGATAATTCAGTGACTTCTTTTAATGTTTCTATCGCAAGGTTAGGGTCTACGGATGCTTTCACCCCGCCGATTTCGACAACATGTCCTACAATCTCTACACCAAGCAGTGATAATAGCTTTTTCGCGACAGCACCGGCTGCAACTCTAACCGTTGTTTCCCGTGCTGAAGAACGCTCTAATACATTTCTCATATCGTGGTGGCCGTATTTAATGGCCCCATTTAAATCCGCGTGACCAGGTCGTGCCCTTGTCACCTTACGCTTGATTTCATCCTCTTGCCCTTCCACTAACGCCTCAATTCCCATAATCTTGGTCCAATGCTTCCAGTCATTGTTCTTTACCACTAATGCAATCGGTGAACCAAGGGTTTGTCCATGACGAACACCTGAAACTATTTCTGCAGTATCCTTTTCGATTTGCATGCGTCTTCCCCGGCCATAGCCTTTTTGCCGTCTGGCTAACTCATTATTTATATCTGAAGCTTCCAGCGGCATGCCTGCTGGTAAGCCCTCTAAAATTGTCGTTAACTGCGGCCCATGGGATTCTCCTGCTGTTAAATATCTCATTCCCATCGCTCTTTCCCCCTTCAACTCATTAAAGAATTATTTATCAATATAACATATTGAGCAAAATAAACATAGTATAACTATTCAGAAAATAAGGGTAAAATTTTTGTAATCGGATACAAAAAAAGGCACTCGTATATTATTATACAAGTGCCTTTCAAGTTAGATTAGTAAATCCACTCGTTCACTAACTTAGAATAATCAACTACTTCAATTTCTTTAAAGAATAATCCAATTTCACGTTCCGCACTAGCCGGAGAATCAGAGCCGTGAATAACATTTTTACCCACAGTAAGGCCAAAATCACCGCGGATCGTTCCTGGGGCCGCGTCCTTAGGATTAGTAGAACCCATCATTTGACGAGCTGTTGCAATCACATTTTCACCCTGCCAAACCATCGCAAAAACAGGTCCTGAAGTGATGAAATCAACTAATTCCCCGAAAAATGGACGCTCCTTATGTTCCCCATAATGTTCTTCAGCAAGCTCATTTGGAATACTCATTAATTTTGCCCCGACTAATTGGAAGCCTTTCTTTTCAAAGCGAACTACAATTTCCCCAATAAGGTTACGCTGAACTCCGTCAGGCTTTACCATCAAAAATGTTTTTTCCATGGTTTCCACTCCTAAAAAAAATATTATGTATATTGATTGTTAGTTTTGAACAATCCATGAAAATGTTATCATTTTTTTGAATATTTAGCAAGCTGACGTCGGCAAAGAAATTAAAACTTTCGTCTGCCTATATATTTAGCAATATCTCGCAATGTCCTTTTGGCTTTATTTTCTGGTAACTCTTCTAGTACAGTTAATGCCTTATCTAAATAGTGATCACTTAAAGCGAAGGATTTTTCAATCGCACCTGATCGTTTAATTAGGGAGATGATCCGTCCTATTTCCTCAGGTCCCATTTTTTCATGTACCTTTTCAATTTCACAAAGTGTATGAGGATCATCCATAGCAAACAGGGCAGGGGCTGTAATATTTCCTTGTAGAAGATCGCTTCCAGCTGGCTTTCCTAGTTCCTTTTCAGTCGAGGTGAAATCCAAAATATCATCAATAATCTGATAGGACATTCCAACGTAATAACCAAATCGGAATAGTTTCTTATGATATTTTCCTTCTACCCCGGCAGCAACAGCCCCTAATTGACAGCTTACTGCAATTAATAGGGCAGTCTTCCTTTTTATTCTCCTAAGGTAATCTCTAAGGGTTTGCTTAAAACGATATTTATCTTTAATTTGTTGAATTTCACCTACAGTTACTTCCACAATGGTGTTCGCCAAAATTTTATGGGCCTCAGGTCTTTTAATATTTGTCATTAATTCGAGAGCAAGGGCAAAAACAAAGTCACCTGTATACATCGCTATTTTGTTATCCCATTTTGATTTGACAGTTGGTTGTCCCCGGCGAAGATCAGCATCATCTATCACATCATCATGAACCAGTGAGGCCATATGAATTAATTCCAATGCGACAGCTACATTTTTCAGTACATGGATATCGTAATCACCAAATTTACCTGCAAGCAAAACAAAAACAGGACGAATTCGTTTCCCTCCAGCTTGTAGTGTATGCATAGAAGCTTGTTTCAAAAGAAGAGACTCCGGCTGGATGGTCTCTTCAAGTTCTTTTTCTATTATGTTAATATCCGAATTCAAAAATGAATACATCATTTTTAATTTCATTTGTATTCACCCTGCTTTTCATCCCGTCTTCATTTTTGATGAATTAGATTTTTTTACCTATATGAACAGCGGCAGCACCACCACTGTATGGTTTATATTTCACTTCATTGAACCCTGCCTTTTCAAACAACTTGGCAAGCTCTCTCATCCCTGGAAAATCACGGGCAGATTCATGGAGCCATGAATACTCCCGGTAGCTTTTCGCCAAAAGTTTTCCAAACAAAGGCATGATAAAACGAAAATAAAAATAATAAAGCTGTTTATAGCCAATTAAGGTGGGCTGTGATGTTTCCAGGCAAACTGCGATCCCGCCTGGTTTAAGAACCCGATGCATTTCCTTTAATACCTGCAGGTAATCAGGTACATTTCTTAAGCCAAAGCCAATTGTAACATAATCAAAGCTATTATCTGGAAAAGGAAGTTCCATTGCATTTCCATGAATTAATGTCACCTGTTCCAGTCCTAAATCCTTAACTTTTTCTATCCCAACATTCAACATGTTTTGGCTAAAGTCTAAACCTGTAACTTTTCCTGTCGGGCCAACTGCTTCAGCTAAGGCAATGGTCCAATCAGCAGTTCCGCAGCATACATCGAGAGCTTTTGAACCCGGTTGAACATTCATTCTTCTCATGGTATCCTTCCGCCATTTGATGTGTTGCTGAAAACTAATAACTGAGTTCATTTTATCATAGTTATCAGATATCTTTTCAAACACATTATGAACGCGCTGTTCTTTCGATTGCTGCATGTTTTACCCTTCTTCCACAAAAGTTTTTGCATATGGCTGATACTGACCCAACAACGCTGTGACCCTTTTTGCAAGAAAGTCATTTATGTTAGGAAGTTGTTTTTCTACAGCATGTTTTAAACGTTCCATATATTCATCGCATGTCTGAATTAAACGCTGTTGTTGTTCTTCTGTTAAATCTTCCAATTTTGCTCCTGTGAAAACGAGTTTCTTCAATGATTGAAAAAGAATAGAGCAGCCTGATTGAAAATATTCGTTTCTCTCAATTAATAGCCTTTTAAATAATAAAAGATCCCCAAGAAACTCATCCCAAAACTCTACTTTAAAATAATCTGCGACCTTTGACAGTAAAGAACTTTCAATTTTTCTAATACCTGACATTAGACTCTCTATGCCATCGAGGTCCGTTTGGTATACGAGAATTTTATGTTCGTTTACTTCTTTCACCCCTGCTGAAAGAGCTTTTATCATGTTAATATCTTCAGCTTCTGCAAGAATTTGATAATATAGTCCGCTAAAATAGTCTCCAGCAAGTACAGTTAGTTGTCTTTTTTTCTCATCTATGGTCTCGCTTGATATATAATCATGGGTATCAAGGGCAATTTGGATTAACATGGTTGACAATGTATAGTTTTGTATCTGATTAAAAGAGAGTTCTAATGATTCCAGTAAAGAGACGAGAACTAACAGCTTTTCCTCATCTATTTTTGGGGTTTCGATAAATTCAAGCAAGTAGGAATCAAACACCCTCTTTTCGACCTGCTCTTTTATCGTTGTAAATTTTTGTCGAATGTCGTGCACTGTCATCACCCTTGCTTCCCCGATGTAATCACTATATGTATTTTATATTGTTTATTTGAATGAAATTTTCATGCCCACCTAAAGAGAAAAATAAAACAAGGCAGACCCAATTATAACATAAAAGGTCTGAAGTGAGCAGGAATTCACAAAATAATCACTAACCATTCTAAGTTGCCGCTATTTTCTAATTTCACTCTCAACTTCACCAAATTGAGTGAGAATTTTAGCGTTACCACGAATTTTAATCGCAGAGGTATGCTCCGTAAATTGAGCAATGAGGACCTCTCCTTTATCAAGCTTTTCCGAATGATGGAATCTGGTATCAGAGCCCCTTGTTAAGCCGATTACACTGACTCCATCATCTTGAGCTTTAATCACAACATAATCGCTATTTTGTGGATTACGCTTTTCCAATTTGATCACTCCATATGTCAAGAAATAATTAATTTCAATATTTAATTAAGGATAGGACTTCAGATCGTGCCACTGCATCATCTGCAAGGACTCCGCGGACAGCTGTTGTAACGGTTTTGGAACCAGGCTTTTTTACACCACGCATTGTCATACACATATGCTCAGCTTCTACTACAACCATTACACCGCGAGGGTCAAGCTTTTCCATCATGCTATCTGCTATTGTTGACGTAATCCGTTCCTGCAGCTGCGGCCTTTTAGCAACTGCTTCAACAGCACGAGCTAATTTACTAAGCCCTGTGACACGGCCATTTTGTGGGATATAAGCAACATGCGCTTTTCCAAAAAAAGGAACTAAATGATGCTCGCACATTGAGTAGAACGGAATATCTTTCACTAAAACAAGTTCTTCGTGATCTTCACTAAAAATGGTCTCAAAATGCTGCTTTGGATCTTCATTTAAACCACTGAAAACTTCCTCATACATTTTTGCCACTCTTTTAGGTGTGTCAAGTAGACCTTCACGATTTGGATCTTCACCAATTGCCTCTAATATTAAACGTACCGCCTCTTCTATTTGGGCACGATTGACTTCCGACATACCGAATTCCTCCTAGAGTATATCTTTTAAGTATAAACACCAACTACATATTAGCACAATCATTTCATTCCAAGCAAAAAAATAGATACTTACAGTCGATGATTACCCTTTAAGTAGAAAAAAGGCCATGGACTTCTCCATGACCTTTTTGCCTAAGCTACCTGCTTAAAGCAATCATTTATGTAATTACTTAACTGCATCTTTAAGCGCTTTACCTGGTTTGAAAGCCGGTACCTTACTAGCAGCGATTTCGATTTCATCACCTGTTTGTGGGTTACGACCCTTACGGGCAGCACGTTCACGTACTTCAAAGTTACCAAAACCAATTAGTTGTACCTTATCACCATTTTTCAAAGCATCTAAAATCGCATCAAAAACAGCATCAACTGCTTTTGTAGCGTCCTTTTTTGAAAGCTCGCTAGCTTCAGCAACTGCATTAATAAGTTCTGTCTTGTTCATGCCATTCACCTCCTCCCAAAGAAATTATCAAGATTCGTAAATAAGATTACTTATCTACATTTCTAAACAATTTTTCTAATTTCTATACGTCATAGCAAGGTTTTATTACCAAAGTAATCCATTTTTACTACTTTGGTGACCTAAATCTATTTTTTTAATAAAAACCCAATAAAATAAAGGGTTCAAGCACTATAACGTAATTCTGTTAAAAGATTATCATAATCATTTCCGCATATCAAGAAGATTTCATGAAATAATGGTAATCTTTTCTTTTGTTCATCAATATACTGCTATATTTGACTTATTTTTAGCACATATGTAGCGGCAATAAAAAAAGGACTCCAAAATGGAGCCCAAATGTTAGAGGATAATCGCGATTAATCCGCCAGAACCTTCGTTAATAATTCTCTCTAATGTTTCCTTTAATTTATATCTGGCATTCTCTGGCATTAAAGATAGTTTACCTTGAATCCCCTCTCGAACAATAGAACTCAAAGACCGGCCAAAAATGTCGGAATTCCAAATCGATAATGGATCATCCTCGAAGTCCTGCATTAGATAGCGGACTAACTCTTCACTTTGTTTTTCCGTACCGATAATCGGAGCAAATTCTGATTCTACATCGACTTTAATCATATGAATCGATGGAGCTACCGCTCTAAGTCTTACACCGAATCTAGCACCCTGACGGATGATTTCTGGTTCTTCAAGACTCATATCAGAAAGTGATGGTGATGCAATCCCATAGCCTGTTTGTTTAACCATTTTTATTGCATCGGCAATGTGGTCATATTCTGCTTTCGCATGGGCAAAATCCTGCATTAATTCTAGCAGATGATCCTTACCTCTGATTTCCACACCGACAATTTCTTTTAAAATATCATCATATAACTCATCAGGAGCGATTAAGTCGATTTCAGCAACACCAGAACCCATCTCAATACCAGCTAATCCGGCTTTATCAATGAATTCAAAGTCACTGAACTGTTGAACGACACGGTCAACATCTCGTAATCTCTTGATATCTTTAACTGTTTCTTTCACTGCATCCTGATAGCTTTCACGAAGCCAATGATTTTCTCTAAGTACCATGACCCAGCTTGGCAGGTTTACATTGACTTCAAGTACCGGAAACTCGTAAAGTGCCTCGCGAAGAACATTGAGAACATCACTGTCACGCATGCTTTCTACGCTCATTGCAAGTACAGGAATATCATATTTCTCTGATAGGCTTGATCTTAATGTTTCAGTAGCAGGGTGATATGGCTGAGCACTATTGACCACCATAATAAACGGTTTGCCAACTTCTTTCAACTCATTTATAACTCGTTCTTCTGCCTCAATATAGTTACTTCTAGGAATTTCACCAATTGTTCCATCAGTCGTTACTACAACCCCAATAGTTGAATGTTCCTGAATTACCTTTCTTGTGCCAATTTCAGCCGCTTCATGGAATGGAATAGGCTCCTCATACCATGGCGTATTAATCATCCTAGGTCCATTTTCATCTTCATAACCCTTAGCGCCAGGTACTGTGTATCCAACACAATCTACCAGCCTGATATTAACATTAAGACCCTCATCAACATCCACAGTGGCCGCCTGATTTGGGACAAATTTCGGCTCAGTTGTCATGATCGTTTTACCTGCTGCACTTTGCGGAAGCTCATCTTGTGCCCGAGATCTTTCAGCTTCATTGTTTATATTCGGTAAGACAACAAGCTCCATGAACTTTTTAATAAATGTCGATTTACCTGTTCGTACTGCACCGACTACTCCTAGATAAATATCACCGCCGGTTCTCTCGGCAATATCTTTAAAAATGTCAACCTTTTCCAAGTGATCCCCTCCCGATCATAGAGTAAAGTGGGATAATATCATCCATATTAGGTATTTTTGGACAGTATATATTTATGATGTTGTCCTATCTTGTTATGACACTTTTCTAAAATTTTTACCCCCTTGTTAAAATTTCACAAAGATGTGCTGATATCTGTCTTTCTCTGAACATTTGATTGTATGGAGGGTTTCTAACTATGGTTAACGGATACGGAGAGAACATATGGATCCATATCGCCAATATATGATTAAGCATAAAAAACCCTTCTCCTACAATATATTTCATAGGAAAAGGGTTATGACAAAAATTAAAGCAGAGCATTCTCTAGCAGTAGAGAAGAGAAGCGATCAACATTTTTATTTTTCTAAAAACACAGGTTCTTTTGTCTTAGGATCAATTGTATAGGGCAGGGAATAGGCAGGAACAAACATGGAATTATCCACTAAAATAGAGCGTATATCTTCGCCAGGTTTCGGCTCCTTCCCCGTCTTTTTTAGGGCTTGATATAGATCGGGCCGATAATCAACGTAAACCTCGGCATTACCACTTATGACGAATGAAAGGTTTTGATTCGTAAATGGGCTAACAGCGTACGGAGCCTTCTTAAATCCAAGTTTAGAATAATCAAGTGAAAATACATTTTTGGCAATTTGTTCTTTATATGGTGGATAACCATTTGTTTTGATCCTTAGTTTTATATCACGAATGGTTTCTGCCAATCTTAAATCCAACAATTTAACGGTAGGATTGGTCTCCACATCTATAAGCACATATTGAAATATACCACCGCTCTCATAAGCATTTCCGGGTGGTTCGGCAATATACTTTGGTGCAATCTTATTAAAATCAATTGGGTACTTTTGATAAATCGGTGTTTTCGCATCCTTCGTTTTAATGGGCAGAATCCCTCCATTATCCTTTTGAAAGTCATCTACTGCTGTCTGTACTGCTTTGATTTGATCTTTATACGGTACCTGATTTTGCGTTAATTCTTCTTGCGGATACATGCAGCCAGATAAAAGTACTGCCGTAATCAGCAGAAAGCTAAACATCATTTTTCTTTTCATAAAATCACCTTTAGATTTATGTATGGTTTTAAAATTCAAGTGAAGAAAACGATCAGTAAGGTCAATCCTGCAACAATCATAAATAAATAAGCAATAATAGCTGTTATCATTCGAAAGATTCCTTTTAACTTATACCGGCTCAAATAAATCGTAATAATGGCAAGAAACATAAGAGCCATACCCGCAATGGATATCCACATTTTTATCATGGCTGGCGACAATTTTATTCCCCCTTTTTCGAAGATTAATTATAACATAGCTATTATTATAAAAAAATTTTTTAAAATAAAAAAAACTGAAGTAAAGAGGGGCGAGTTCTTTACTTCAGCCATTTTCTGGACTAAATAACCCATTCACCAACGTCTACTACCAGGTTGCTTCGTTGCATTGTATGCAACCTAGAGAAAAAACGCATCAGGGGAACGCCTATTTTCTTAATAAAAATGCACATTTTTACTATTCAAGGGATTTTTCTTCAAGGACATTAACTAAATCTTCCATTTCATGAGTTCTGCCGCGCGACATTAAAACATCGACGGCATCTTTTGGATTTTTTCCATTAAATAAGACATTATAAAGGACAGATGTGATTGGCATCTGAACATCATACGTTTGTGCAAGCTGATAGGCCGCTTTGGTAGTCCTTACACCCTCGACAACCATTCCCATATTATCGAGAACCTCATCTAAGGTTTTTCCCTTACCAAGCAGATTACCCGCTTTCCAGTTCCTTGAATGAACACTTGTACATGTTACAATTAGGTCGCCAATTCCTGCTAATCCGGAAAACGTTAATGGATTGGCGCCCATCTTTGTACCGAGACGGGCTATTTCAGCTAGTCCTCTAGTCATTAAGGCCGCCTTTGCATTATCACCGTAACCAAGTCCATCTGTGATTCCTGCAGCCAAGGCGATAATGTTCTTCAATGCACCGCCAATTTCCACACCAATCACATCTGAATTGGTATATACACGGAAATTTTGATTGATAAATAAATCTTGAATACGTTCTGCTGCTTCCATATTTTCCGATGAGACAGTAACCGTCGTAGGATGTCTAAGACTGACTTCTTCAGCATGACTTGGTCCTGAGAGAACAACGACATCCTTTAGAAGCTCTTTTGGCATTTCTTCTTTTATGATTTCGCTTATCCGTAACAGGGAATTAGGCTCAATCCCCTTACTTACATGTGTAATGGTTAGCGGTGCCTTCCGGACTGCCCGAATCTTGCCCAGCACTTCTCTGATCGCTTTTGTCGGAACAGCCAAAACAATGTTTTCAACTCCTATTAAGGCATCATTTAGCGAGGCATAACTGACAATTAATTCCGGAAGTTTGATTTCAGGTAAATATTTTTGATTAGTATGAAATTGATTTATTTCCTTTACCTGATTCTCATTATGACTCCATAAACGTATTTCATGACCGTTGTCAGCAAGTACCATCGCAAGGGCTGTTCCCCAGCTTCCTGCACCTATAACAGTTACCGCTGTTTTGTTATCCTCCTGCATAACCCTTCACCCGCCTATTATTATTTTCTTTCTCGAGCATAAATCTTGATTGGGGTACCCTCGAATCCAAAAGCATCCCTTATCCTGTTTTCAAGAAAGCGCTCATAGGAAAAATGCATTAATTCAGGTTCATTCACAAACACAACAAAGGTTGGAGGTTTGACAGCCACTTGAGTTGCATAATAAATCTTTAAACGTTTTCCTTTATCGCTAGGTGTCGGATTCATCGCAACCGCGTCCATAATCACATCATTTAACACACTTGTTTCAACCCGCATCGAATGGTTTTCACTGGCAGTATCGATCACAGGCATAAGGGTATGAATTCGTTTTTTAGTTTTTGCCGATAAGAAAACAATCGGAGCATAGCTAAGAAATAAGAAATGTTCTCTTATCTTTTGTTCCAATTCCTTCATTGTTTTCTCATCTTTTTCAACTGCATCCCATTTATTAACTACAATCACGACAGCTCGTCCTGCTTCGTGAGCATAACCTGCTATTTTCTTATCTTGCTCAATAATCCCTTCTTCTGCGTTAATAACCACTAATACCACATCAGAACGTTCGATAGCCCTTAACGCACGCAGTACACTATACTTTTCTGTAGTCTCATACACTTTTCCTTTTTTTCTGATCCCTGCAGTATCAATAATGACATATCTTTGCCCGTTATAAGTATACGGTGAATCGACAGCATCACGTGTTGTACCGGCAATATTACTGACGATGACACGATCTTCTCCTAAAATGGCATTCACTAAGGAAGACTTTCCAACATTTGGGCGACCAATCAAGGAAAACTTAACTACATCTTCATCATATTCTATTGGCTTGGATTTAGGGAAGTGTTTGGCTGCCTCGTCTAATAAATCACCTAGACCCAGCCCATGTGACCCTGAGACTGGAATTGGTTCACCAAACCCCAATGAATAAAAATCATAAATAAACTCACGCATATCAGGGTTATCGATTTTATTAACCCCTAATACGATTGGCTTTTTGGATTTATAGAGAATTTTTGCCACTTCTTCGTCCGCTGCTGTTACCCCTTCACGACCATTTGTTAAAAAGATAATCACATCAGCTTCATCGATAGCCACTTCTGCCTGCTGACGAATCTGCTCTAAAAACGGCTCATCACCAATATCAATTCCACCTGTGTCAATTACATTAAAATCATGTGTTAGCCACTCACCTGAACTATAAATCCGATCTCTAGTTACTCCCGGAACGTCTTCGACGATGGAAACACGCTCACCGACAATCCTATTAAAAATCGTCGATTTTCCAACGTTTGGTCTTCCTACAATGGCAATAACAGGTTTAACCATTAAAATCGCCATCCTTTCTGATATATTTTACAATTGTGTTATTAGTTAGCATTATTCAAATTGAAAGTTCTCACGTAAGTAAAGAAACCCTTCTGTTAACAAGAAGGGCCTAACTTCAATTATTTTAACAATGTTAATCCTTTCCCGCAATGGAAAGGATTCTCCACTCAACCCAATTTATGAAGATTTTTGTTTTCCTTTTTCAAAAAAGTGATAGTGAGTCTGGATAAATGTACTTGCATTTTCGATTGCACTCCAGCCTACTAATAACGCAGATATTAAGGCACAGGCATCTAGATATTCAAACCCGCTTATCTCATAAGGAAAGGGAAACTTACTTAAGGTATAGGCATACAAAAACTCTCCTTGCATTGTTCCGCAAATTGTAATCAGTAATCTTCCTTTTAAGGTTTTCTGAAGCAGGATGGCAAGGTATCCAAAACAAATTCCCATCATCCATTCCTTTTTAAAAATAATCCATACCGGGTCAAAAATCTCAAACAAATGAAAGGCCACATACCCAATCGACACAATCAATGAACAGATAAAGAAATAAAATATTGCTCCTCGTTTTTCCTGGCTAATAAATAAATAGCAAATCATTAATAAAAACAATCCACTAACATGAATGTCAAATTCTCCAAGATTAAACTGAAAATTAGATAATAGGAGCATGATTAAAATAATTGCAGATAGTTTTCGCCGATATAGATTTTTCTTATCAGCCAGAAATGTGAGATAAACCCAAAATGACCAGCTAATCCAATAAAACATTAAACCACCCATACATACACCTCCTATTATTTTCATTATTGGTAATCTTTATGTACTTTCATACTTCCTTGAATAATATTTGATTCGTGAATCATCTTATTAAGAGGAGGTGTAAAAATGGGAAAAGACCGCCAAGAAAAAAAGCTAAAGGCTAGTAGAAGAGTGGAATCAGATCGTGATCAGGCATTACACTATAAAGGTGCTACAAAATTATCAAGTCCCGAGGAAGCTAGAGATCTTAATGATGGAAAATATGACGAATAAATGTTAAAAGCTCTCGCTGATGCGAGAGCTTATTTCATCTTACGGTTGCTATATTGTTTGGTATCGATGCTTCTTTGAGTTAACCAGTGATAGGTTTTACCTGAAATAATGATGGGTGCTTTCTTTAAGTCCGATATAGACTTTGCACCTAATGCAGTCATAATCATCGTTAATTCCATATGAAGGTTTTTAATTTCTTCGACTAAAACATCCAATCCTTCCTCTACAAGTATTTGCAAGAAGAAACCAGCTAAACCAATAGCACTGGCGCCAATTGCTAAACCCTTTGCAATATCTAAGCTTGAGGAAAAACCACCGGACCCAATAATCGGAATACCATTAGAAACGCTTGCTGCCTCAAGGATTGAAATCGGTGTAGGGATCCCCCAATTATTAAAAAACGGCAGCGATTGTTCCCTGCGCTTATTTTCTATTTCGGCAAAATTGGTCCCCCCGGAACCTCCCACATCGACAAAGGCAGCACCTGCAGAAAATAAGGATTCAACCGTCTCCCTAGACATACCGAAGCCGACTTCCTTAACAATAATCGGTACATCTACACCTCTGGAAATCTTTTCAATTCTATTTAAAGAATCAGTAAAATCCCGATCCCCCTCGGGCATCGTTAGTTCTTGAATGACATTTAAATGGATTTGTAAGGCATTGGCTCCAATCATATCAATGGCCAATTTAGCATTTTCAATTGTCGCTTCACTACCCAAATTGGCGATAACAATCCCATTTGGATTCTCCTTACGGACAATTTCATATGTATATCTTTCTCGTTTATCCTTGATAGCAGACATTTGTGATCCAACAGCCATTGCTACGCCGGTATGCTTTGCAGCGATTGCTAGCTGCTTGTTAATTTGATATGTTTTTTCTCCTCCGCCGCCCGTCATTGCATTGATAAAAATTGGCGAACTTAAAGAAAGTTCGCCAATTACGTCATTTAATCGAACATCAGACACATGGATATTCGGTAAGCTTTGGTGAATAAACTGGATATCATCGAAAACTGCAGAACGATTTTGCCTATCTTCCAAGGCAAAGCGAATATGATCCCATTTTCGTTCAGATCTTGACACTTACATCACCATTATTTTCCTAGATTCTTTAGTTTATCTCCGATCATTTCTCCAAGCTGGAACCCTTTAGATTCTTCAGGAAGCTCGTAATCAAAGTTTTCCTCAGCCTCTTTTTCAAGCAATTCCTTTATGCTTAATGATAAACGCTGATCTTTCTGGTTTACATCAAGAACCTTCACTTGTACTTCTTGACCCTCTTTTAAAACTTCATGTGGAGTTCCAATATGTTTATGAGCAATTTGAGAAATATGAACAAGTCCTTCTACACCAGGGAATACTTCCACGAAAGCTCCATAAGAAACTAATCTTTTTACTGTTCCGTTTAAAACACTTCCTTTAGGAGCCTTTTCAGAGATATCACTCCAAGGTCCCGCAAGAGTTTCTTTTATGGATAATGAAATTCTCTCATTATCACGATCAACACTTAATACTTTCACTTTCACTTGCTGTCCTTCTTGGACAACGTCAGAAGGCTTATTAACATGTTCATGGGATAACTGAGAAATATGAACTAAACCATCAATTCCACCTATATCTACAAATGCACCAAAATCAGTAATTCTTTGTACCGTTCCATCAATAACCTGTCCCACTTCTAAAGAACTAATACGGTTTTGTTTTAACTTTCCTTTTTCTTGTTCTACAACTGCACGATGTGAGAGGATTAAACGATTTTTTTCCTTATCTAGTTCAACGATTTTAAATGAAAGCGTACGTCCTTTGTAGTCGCTGAAATCTTCAACAAAATGAGCTTCAACGAGGGACGCAGGAACAAATCCGCGAACGCCAAGGTCCACAACTAGTCCGCCTTTTACAACGTCCTTAACCTCTGTTTCGAAAACCTCTCCAGCTTGAAATTTTTGCTCTAAGTTTTCCCAAGCCTTTTCAGCATCCACTTTCCGTTTTGATAGTACTAAAGCATCTTCTTCTACCTTAGTCACTTCTAATTCAAGTTCATCACCTTCTTGAGCGGCATCAGACGCCTTTTCAATATGAAGACTTGAAAGTTCACTGATTGGGATAATACCATCAAGCTTACTGCCTGGAATATTCACAAGCACCTGTTTTTCCTCAACCTTAGTAACTTGTCCAGTTACTTTATCCCCGATTTCAAAGTTTTTAACTTCTACTTGATTTAGTTCTTCCGACATATGTATTCCTCCTTATTCCATTTACTCTAAAAAATCTATATATGATTTGGTGAAAAGCAGACTGCATACACCATATATAAAATAAAACATAACCTATAGAATTTTCAAAAAAAATCTCTTTTTACTAACTTCTTACAAATAGCCTTTTTTGTCAAGCAGAACCTATTTATGCTCTTTTATAAGTTTATCAATTTCTGACATAATTAATTCAGTAACCTGCTCTGCCGAAGCTTTTGTTTGCCTCATTTCAGTCATATCGATTGGTTTACCATAAACCATTTTTAATTTTTTGAGACTTTTATACGGACCAATGACCGCACATGGAACAACATAAGCTTCCGTTCTTAATGCAAAAAAGCCAGCCCCTGAAAGTCCTTTTCCAAGTTCCCCGGTTTTGCTTCTGGTTCCTTCCGGAAAGAGTCCAAATACGTTTCCGTCCTTTAAAAGCTTTAATCCTGTCCGTAGAGCCTCTCGGTCACTGAATCCCCTTTTTACCGGGAATGCATTACATTTTCTAACGATCCCTCCAAGTACCGGGACCTGAAAAAGCTCATCTTTAGCCATATAATGCACAGGACGGGGACACATAATCCCGACTACGATTGGGTCGATTACAGAGATATGGTTGGAGCAAAGAAGCACTCCGCCCTCTTTTGGTATATTTTCTACCCCAATTGCTTGTATTCGGTACCACGGTTTGAAGATGGTATAAACCACCGATCTGGCGAACCCATAAAATGTCACACTCAACCAATCCTTTCATTCACCAGTGTCATTATTTTTTCGACAACATCAGGGATAGTCAAAGAGGTTGTGTCGATTTCAATTGCATCACTTGCCTTCTTCAAAGGAGCTACTTCTCTTTCTGAGTCAATCTTATCTCGCTTAGCAATTTCTTCTTTTAATTTTTCCAAATCAGAAGGGAAGCCTTTCTCCAAGTTTTCAGTATGCCGCCTTTCAGCTCTCTCTTCCACACTTGCTAGCAAAAATACTTTTACTTCTGCGTTTGGTAAAACATGCGTTCCAATGTCCCGTCCATCCATCACCACTCCTCCAGCAGTGGCAAATGCCTGCTGTCTCTTCACCATTTCTTGCCGAACTTTTGGCTGCCTTGCGACATAGGACACAGAATTGGTTACTTCGGCAGAACGAATCAAATCCGTTACATCAAGGTTGTCAAGAAAGACCAATTGCCCTTTATTAGATGGTTTCAGTTCAATATCTGTCGATAAGAGCGTATCCAATAATGTTGCTTCATCTTCCAGATCGAGTTGGTTAATGATTGCTTTATATGTTAATGCTCTGTACATCGCACCAGTATCAATATATATATAAGAAAGTTTTTCTGCCACAATTTTTGCTACTGTACTTTTCCCGGCTGCGGCTGGGCCGTCAATTGCAATTGATATTTTATTTTCCATAAATCCTCCTAAATGCACTCATGATCGTCTCATCTACCTTATTTATTTTACCACAAGATAAGGATATGCCTCTTTTTTTTATCATTTTAATAAAAGAAAAATCCAGAATGAAACCTAATTTTAATATTATAATTGCCCGCCATGATCCATAAAAAAATAGGAAAGTATAAACCTTCCGATTAGAGGAAGTATTTATACTTTCCTATTTCATTTGTTCATGCAATGCCTTTGGTTGTTCGTCTTTCCCTTGAAAGGTTTGCAGAATTTCAGTAATGGTATTTTCATTAACTCCTTCATACTTTGTTAAATTCTTTATTTGCGGAAAGATATTCATCTGGTGGAACAGTAATTGTGATAGGAATAGAAAGAGAAATTGAACTATCACCAATTTTATTAAAAATCTCTCTACCTTTTTCATGCCAATCACCCCAATACCATATGTTATTAGTATTGGAGCAGCTCGCCTAATTTATTCCTTGGTCATACAAATACGAACTGATAAAAAGGGAAATAACCGTGTTTTCCCTATAAAACATCTTCGTACGTTGCTTCAGCGTTTTTCAGCTTTTCTACTTCCTCTTCTAAACCTGTTTTAGCGTTTATAAAGATTCGGTACGTATCATCGCCCAATGTTCCTAAGAACTCATAACATAACACATCTTCATTTATATCATTAACAATCATCGCTTGCCGTTGTTCCATTACCTTTAATTTAGGATTTACTTTAGCCCGAGCTTGTTCAAGAGTGAGAGCAGGTTTTTCAATTGTCCGAGTTTGAAATGATTTTAAGTATTCTTCAGCGGAAACACCAATTATATCTCCATTATCAAGTGCTACTTTGACTTTCACTGCTTCTGGATAGATTCTCACTCCATTTATATTAGTGACTAAATCAAATACACCAACATTATCATACTGCGTACTCTCAAATGTTTCCAAATTCTCAAAGCCATTTTCCTTCAAAAATGCAGCAGCCTTATTGTTGGCATCATTTAAACTCAAGGATTGTTTTTTTATATCCCGGTTATTAATAAACCAAATCGGATGCCCAGCCTTTTTAGTAATATCCATACTAGCCTCTTGACCAGCTTTTTTATTTTCGATGGATATACTGTAAAAACCAAAATCAGAGCCCTTTCCATTGTCCGTGACTTTTACATTGGCATTTCCATCAAACTTTATATACTTTTTCGCAATTTGGATAGCGTCTTTTCGAGTAATGGTTTTCCCTTTAATTTTATTAAAGTTTTCATCCTTCTTTTGCAGGTTGGAAAAGGTAGGGCCCATATCTGATTCTTCATAGGTTGATACTGTTTTTTCAACGGTCTTAAAACCATCAATGATCGTATTGTCGGTGTTTTCTTTTCCGGAGGCAAGTGCGAGTTCCACATCCATCCAACGAAGATTATTTTTCAAAACCATATGCTGTACATTTCGCAGCTCGTTTTGAATATCACCAGACTGCTTGTAAAGTACTTGAAGCGTTTTATATTCCTTATTTGTTAATGGTTCCTTCGATAAATCTCTAACTGCCGTACGATAGCTAAAATTTCCAATATTGGCCAAGAATTCTTCTGTTTTATTGAAAGGTAATAGTGTTAACGGCAGCTGCCCGACATCCCCATGTGCCTGCGAAGTGAGTCTCCATACTTCTATTAAGGAGGGCGATAAGGATTCTTTGGAATTCATCGCAAGTGTAGTTCCAATTTTATCGTTTAATAAATCCATACGGTAAGAAAGATTGTGGAATGCCCGTTGATAGTTGTTTTCCGCATTGATAAGGATCGCATTTTTTTCTTGATGTTCTTGGTAACCCCAATAAGCTGTTCCCGCAATACCAACAGCGAGAACACCTATCAATATTCCTCTAATCAAATTGAACTCACCCCTCTATTTACAAAAAATATGCTTGCCAATTCGTTTTATTTGCGGTCTGCCCCAAATCCATCCACTTGTGGCAGTGGCCGGATTAAAGTAGTACAATGCTTCCCCCGTAGGATCCCATCCATTGATGGCATCTATTACCGCCTTTTTGGAAGATTCATTTGGTGTCAGCCAAATTTGCCCATCAGCCACGGCTGTGAATGCACCAGGTTCAAAGATAACACCGGAAACAGTATTTGGAAATGATGCACTATTTACTCGGTTCAAGATTACAGCAGCTACTGCTACCTGACCAATATATGGTTCTCCTCTTGATTCTCCATGAACGGCATTGGCCATCAAGCGGATATCATTTTGTGAGTAACCTTTTGGTGTGTTTAATGCTGTCGGCTTTTTTGCAGCAGCCTTAGGTGGAGCAGATTTTTGTGCGGTTTGTTTGTTATATTTCGTGGCTTTTGTTAATTTTGCTTTGGTTGTCGCCCCAGCAATTCCATCAATTGGCAGACCAAATTCATATTGGAAATTTCGTAATGCCCAATACGTCCCCCAACCAAATACCCCATCTGTTTTTCCGTGGTAAAAGCCTATATATTTGAGCCTTGATTGAAGCTCAATTACATCCTCTCCTACCGCTCCTCTTTGAATTACTTGATTTGAAAAGGCATGTACCGGTTGGCCCTCCAAAAAAGAGACTGGTATCGTGCATGTAAAGATTAAGATGAAGAATCTGATTAGGATGCTTTTCTTTATCATGGAATAATAACCCCCATTATGAATCTTTTTTACATTAAACCTATTTTTTGTTTTATTGGTGTTTTTATTCCATTTCATGCAGAAAAAAACCCTTCAACAATGTGTGAAGGGTTTTGAAATGATTTGAAGTTGGTTAAACAGGTGCTTGTGCCTTTTGTTCTGGATATTGTTTTTTAAAATGATTGGCACTTAAAATTTTTGCTTTTTTTACTTTACGCAATCCAAACCACCAAAGGAAAACCATAAATGGCAAAATAATATACAACCAGTTTTTAAGTGAAATTAAAATAAAATCATAGGATCCATGCAAAAGAATTGGCAAAAGCAGTGATAATAATATCCATTTTGCTTTATTACCTTTCGTAAATTTTGCTTTTCCGAGATAAAAGCCCATAATAACGCCAAATAAAGCATGACTTGAAACCGGTAGTAAAGCACGAGTCATGGCATGCTCAATTCCATTGGCCACTAAATAAAAGATATTTTCAACAGTTGCAAAACCCAGGGAAACGGATACTCCATATACAATACCATCAAACGGTTCATCGAATTCAACATGCTGATATATGAGATAAAAAAGGATAAACCATTTAAAGAATTCTTCCAAAATGCCTGAACCAAAAAAGGCATCTAATAAATCGGATTTTAATAAGTGCTCAGTTTCTAAAACATGTTGGATAAACATAATAGGAAAAACGAGCAGAACCCCATACAAAAATGTCCGAAAAACAAAGGAAACAGGCTCTGGTTCATATTCATCTTTTAAATAAAAGTAACTTAGTAAGGCCAAACCTGGAGCAATTCCGGCCGATAATATTCCAAGCATTCTGGACCTCTTTTCCAATCCTTTTTCTTAATGGTACCATGTATAGCCCGCAAAGAAAACGAAAGATTCATTCCAGCGACCGAATTAGACCACGATTTAAAAGTTGATGTTTTCTAAACCGCTTGCTATCGCAACAGCCAATTTCATCCTTGCCTTCTTGGAATCATTATCACTTCCAAGAATAACTCCCTTTTTATAAAGGTCATATGCACTACCTTCATAATCATAAGTTGTATAGACAGCCCCTTCTTCAGCACTGGTTGTAATCACTAATTTTATCCCTGCATTTATGGACCTTTCGATTTCTTCCATCATTTTCGGAGCTACTTGGCCTCGTCCTACTCCTTCAAGAATGATTCCAGCAACACCTGCTTCTCGGGCAGCTTTAATAAATTTCCCATCTGCTCCGATATAGCACTTAATAATTTCTACATCAGGAATTGGGGATTTTATTTGATAATGCTCTCTTCTTATCGGTTTTTGGAAGACGTGGACATTGTCATTATCAATGATTCCAAGGTATCCGAACCCAAATACATTAAATCCTTGGATGTTAGAGGCATGTTCCTTTTTGACGTATCTGGCAGCAAAAATTCTTTCATTAAAAACAACTACTGTGCCAACATCGTATAAATCAGGTGAACAAGCCGAATAGATGGCATGGCGTAAGTTAATGTATACATCACTGCCTAACTCTTCCGGTGAACGCTGCGAGCCTGTGACAACAACAGGCCGGCGATCGTTAATGGTTAAATCAAGAAAATAAGATGTTTCCTCCATCGTATCAGTCCCATGGGTGACAACAATACCTGAAACGGTCTCATCCTTAAAATAATCCTCTATTTTATTCTTTAGAAAGACTAAATCGTCAAACGTAATATGTATACTCGCTTTTTGAAAGACAGAGTCGACAATTACTTCTATCTCAGTTGGCAGATTACACATTGCAGCCAGTTCTTCTCCAGTTATAGCTCCAGAAGCTAATTTTCCAGAGGATTTATTTGGTTTGCTGGCAATCGTCCCCCCTGTTGTTAATAGGACAACCTTTTTCATGATTCATCACCCTTTAGCATCATTTTCTAGTATAGATTGTGCGATTTGTCCGCCATGAAAACGGCCATTTTCAATAAAAATCTCATTTGCATTATTTCCTGCTGCAATCACACCAGCAATAAAGATTCCGCTAATATTGGTTTCCATCGAATCTGGATTATAAAAAGGTCTTCCTGTTTCTTCATCAATTTTAATACCCATTTTCACTAGGAATTCATGATCAGGATGGTATCCAGTCATCGCAAAGACAAAGTCATTTTGTATGGTCTTTAGTTCCCCATCCTTAACATATGTTACTTGATCAGCTCTAATTTCTTTTACATCGGCTTGAAATTCCATTGTGATGATCTCATTTCTTACTAATGATTCAAACTCAGGCAGAATCCATGGTTTTATACTTGGTGAATATTCCTTGCCACGGTATAAGACCGTTACCCGAGCTCCTGCCTTTACTAGCTCAAGTGCGGCATCGACACTTGAATTTTTACCTCCAATGACACAAACATCTTTATCAAAATAGGGATGTGCCTCCTTAAAATAATGGAAAACCTTTGGTAAGTTTTCACCCGGTACATTCATATAGTTAGGATGGTCATAATAACCAGTTGCAATTACAACATAACGAGTCTGATATGTATCTTTATCAGTCTTGACCTGGAATAGTTGTCCCTCTTTAGGTTTAGATACTGCTGAAACTGTTTCAAAAGCATTAATCCTCAGCTGTTTACGCTTAGCAACTTCCCGATAATACACAAGTGCCTGGTTCCGTTTGGGCTTGTAACTATCTGTCACAAAGGGAAAACCGCCAATTTCTAATTTTTCACTTGTACTAAAAAAGGTTTGATGGGTGGGATAATGATAGATGGAGTTTACAACATTACCCTTTTCGATTATTAAAGGCTTCTTCCCAATTTCTTGTAAGGCAATCGCTGCTGCTAAACCACAGGGACCACCACCAATAATGATGATATCTTCTATTTGCATTAAGGCCAACTCCTTAAAAACGGAATACTTATTATGAAAGGATATTTTACTACAAAAAAAATCTCCTACCGTAACATGATAGGAGATTTTCCATTTAGTTTCAACAAACAAAACTTTCAAAATCGTACGGGTAGATTAAATCCAGCCTCTAAATCGGCTGGCTTCAGCCATTTTCCTTACCCCGACCATATAGGCAGCAAGCCGCATATCAACCCTGCGAGTTTGCGCAGTATCATAAATATTCTTAAATGATTTCACCATTACTTTTTCAAGTTTTTCTTCTACTTCTTCTTCCGTCCAATAATAGCCTTGATTATTTTGAACCCACTCAAAATAAGAAACTGTTACCCCGCCAGCAGATGCTAGTACATCTGGAACAAGCAAAATTCCCCGCTCAGTTAAAATTTCGGTTGCTTCCAAGGTGGTTGGACCATTCGCAGCCTCAACCACAATTTTCGCACGAATATTATGAGCATTTTCTGCTGTAATTTGATTTTCAATCGCCGCCGGAACAAGAATATCGCAATCAAGCTCAAGTAATTCTTTATTCGTAATGGTATTATTAAATAATTTTGTTACCGTGCCAAAGCTGTCCCGTCTATCTAAAAGATAATCAATATCTAGACCATTGGGATCATACAGGGCACCGTAGGCATCTGAAATACCAATTACCTTTGCACCAGCATCATGCATAAACTTAGATAAATAACTTCCTGCATTTCCAAAGCCTTGGACAACTACCCTAGCTCCTTCAATTTGAATGCCCTTCTTTTTTGCCGCTTCACGAATACAAATGGTTACACCTTTTGCAGTTGCAGATTCGCGGCCATGTGAACCTCCTAATACGAGTGGCTTCCCTGTGATAAATCCAGGGGAATTAAACTCATCGATACGGCTATATTCATCCATCATCCAGGCCATAATTTGTGAATTAGTAAATACATCAGGAGCAGGAATATCCTTTGTTGGTCCAACAATTTGGCTGATAGCTCTCACATAGCCACGGCTAAGTCTCTCAAGCTCTCTAAACGACATATCACGCGGGTCGCAGACAATACCGCCTTTCCCACCGCCATATGGGAGGTCGACTATCCCACATTTCAAACTCATCCAAATCGAAAGGGCTTTCACTTCAGTTTCAGTTACGTTAGGATGAAAACGAATACCACCCTTTGTTGGTCCCACTGCATCATTATGCTGCGCACGGTACCCTGTGAATATTTTAATAGAACCGTCATCCATTCTTATGGGAATTTTCACTGTCAGCAAACGTAATGGCTCTTTTAAGAGCTCATATACTTCTTCAGGATAACCTAACTTTTCAAGGGCTTTATGTATAACTGTCTGTGTTGATTTCAACACATCGTGCGGCTCTCCCTCTTGATTAGTTTGACCATTTGCTTTTTCGGCTACCATTTGAAATCCTCCTAGAAAAAATGCTTTACGAATGTTGTCTTCTTTCAGAGACAAGTATACACGTTTAATGGATTTATGCAAGAAGAAAAACACACACCAAACCTGAATTTGTAAACGCTTTTATAAATCAAAAAAACTTTCAGAACACGGAGATTTTTAAAGACTTTTTAAAGGGGCATTCGCCCCTTTAGTATGATATTGATTTTAACAAGTTATTTAAAAAAATGGATAATCGTTTCAACAGCAAACTGTTTCATCACAGGTTTTCCATATTCAGCAAGTACGTATGGACTTAAAATGGACGGAGTTCCAAACTCCGATAAAATACAGGCCGCTTTTTCCTTTTTATCAGCCTCTACATGCTCCATTAGAAGGTAATAGCGATTATGCATCCAAAAGAGACTTCCCCCATAAATGTCTACAATTGAAAGTCTTTTGGCAAGGCCGACTAAATCCTCAAATTCACTAAACTCATATAAGAGATCATCGCATCCCTCAACCCTTACCTGCATTTCGATATAACCATCATATAATAACTCTTCATCGTCCTTTACTTCATCAACGGTGATGATTAAAATCATTCCTTGGGCCTGAAGAGAGAAGATTTCTACAGCTACAGAGCCCTGGATATCAACATCAAATTCCTCACTTGCCTCTTCGAGCATATCATGAAAAAGCTGATTCCATTTACTTGAATCCTTCCAAATATCCTCTTTTGAAAGTCCTCTTTCAAATAAATCATCAGAGGTTAAAAAAATTTTTATTTTATTGGCCGTTAAGCGTTCTAAGCGCATGCCTTTGCCCCCTGCCGTGACGTAACTCTTGTTTTCAGTGTATGCCGCAGGGGATTATTGGTGAATTGTCTACCTCACCCTCTTCTTTCGGTTCCTCGTTTTAATGTAATAAGATGAGTTTCGGCAGGGGCCCCTAACCTTAAAGGCAGAGTCGTTGTTCCATATCCATTACTAATTAAAAGAATGGTATTTTCAAGCTTTTTTATCTTGCCTTTTTCAAAAGGGCTATACCCTAGAATATGTATTTGTCCTCCATGAGTATGTCCGCTCAGTACCAAACGAATATTGTGCTCAGGCCGGATCTTTTCTGTAATCGTTGGAATATGACTAGCTAATATTTTAAAACTGCTTTCTTCCGCATCCATTAGGGCAAAATCAAGCCGGTCTCTCTCTTGGCTGCAGTCATCAACCCCCAGGAGAGATAATTTTTCGCCACGGTTTGACTCAAAAGTTACAGCTGTATTATCCAAGACTTTTACACCTATATCAAGTAAAGTGGCATCCAATTTACGGAAATCCACTTCATAATCATTGTTTCCCCAAACAAAATACACAGGGCCAATTTGTTTTAATTTCACTAAATTTTCCTTTACTTGTGGCAATGGTACCCCCTTTTCGGTTAAATCTCCTCCAATAATAACAAAGTCCGCTTTCCCTTTTACATTTTGAATGATTACATCTGAAATAACCCGTCTATGAATATCTGAAATAAAAAAAATGGATACTTTGCCAAAAGAAGCAGGAAGGTCTGGAAAAGTTAACTCATGCTCTACTACTTTATTTAAAAAGGCCTCTCTTACCATAAATAAGAGGAGAAGGATCCCTCCCACAAACAATAACACAATTGTCCCCCATATCATTTCTTGTTCTCCCCCTCTTACAGTTCTACGGAAATCATACCATAAAGAAGACTTAAACTAAAAAAGACAAGTGTGTGCTCCCAGCCGATTTGGAAAAGAAGTATAAAAACGATAATCAGACCAATATATTCGGTGAATAACTGTACCATCCATCTGAAATGCCTCACCCAGCCTATTCCTGTTCGATCTCTTAATTCTCGGATAAATTTACCGCTGCACACAATCCCGAAAAAAAATGCCAATGAAGCTGCAATAAACTTTAAAGGATTGAGGACAAGGGTAATTAAAAAATCTGAAAGTACAAATGGATGATCGATTGGTACCCATTCAATCAGTAAATATCCACATATAAAGATAATTAGAAGCAGCGAAATTCTTTTAAACATAATGATCCCTCCCATACAGTGTATGAGAAGGATTATTTATCTTTACCTCTTGCGAGTTTAAGTCTTCCTTAATCTACATTAAAAACTCATATTTAATATTAAAGATTTATGTCATGTAACTAAAATAATCTCATATGTTTAAATGATATCGAATAAAGGGAGGGCGACTATGAATACACATTTCAAAACCTATCATCCTTATGCTAGTCCGTTTGACCCTTGTAGGCCAATACTTGAAAAAGCATACTCCACCCCACCAAATTTATATATGGGCTTTCAGCCGCCAAATTTACCTCAATTTACGCCACAAGAAGCACTTAGGGCAGGGACATTATGGAAGGCCTTTTATGACCCCTGGTTCGGCCCGCTTGAACCAGATAAAGGGGGACTCCCGCAATGAAACAAGTTCCTGCGGAATATTATCAACTGATGGAACAGCTTCAAACAGTGGACTTTGTATTAGTTGAATTAACCTTGTATTTAGATACGCATAATGATGACCTAGAGGCCATTAATCAATTTAATCATTATGCCAAAGAGAGAAAACGTATAAAAAAGTTATTTGAAAGCCAGTTTGGACCTTTACAGCAATACGGGAACAGCTACTCTGGATACCCTTGGAACTGGGATGATACACCATGGCCATGGCAAGTTTAAAGCGGAAGCAGTAAACAACGTTCAAGGGAGGATCCATAATGTGGATTTACGAAAAAAAGCTACAATATCCTGTACGAGTTAGTTCGTGTAACCCAAGATTAGCGAAATATTTAATCGAGCAATACGGCGGTGCCGATGGAGAATTAGCAGCTGCACTCAGGTATTTAAACCAAAGATACACAATTCCCGACAAGGTAATCGGCCTTCTAACTGATATTGGAACAGAAGAGTTTGCTCATCTTGAAATGATTGCTACAATGGTCTATAAATTAACGAAAGACGCTACACCTGAACAGATAAAAGCTGCAGGCATCGAGGATCATTATGTTGACCATGACAAAGCATTATTCTATCATAATGCCGCGGGTGTTCCATTTACTGCCACATATATTCAAGCTAAAGGGGACCCAATTGCAGACCTCTATGAGGATATTGCAGCTGAAGAAAAGGCGCGGGCTACTTATCAATGGATTATTAATATTAGCGATGATCCCGATTTAAATGATGGATTAAGATTTTTACGGGAAAGAGAAATTATTCATTCACAGCGATTCCGGGAGGCCGTCGAAATCTTAAAAGAAGAGCAGGGCCAAAAGAAGATCTTTTAATTGGTAATAAGAAGCAGTTGAAGGTCTGCTTCTTATTTCTTTTCATGATATAAGTTAATATCATATTGCTTTTTCATTATTTCAAAAACAACATGGCGGTTTTTCCATTCCTCTTCCTTCTTCCACAAATCTTTACTTCGATCCACAATCTCGCATCTCAATTCTTGATATTCCTTTTCCTTTTTTTCCTTTTGCTGTTTTAACAGATTCATTGCCCCAAACCCAACTATGATGAACGCCAAAAAATAAACTGCAACTGAATCATTTAATATTGCTGACAACATGGTTATAAAGTTATAAGAATATTGTTTAACAAAAATAATATAGAAATAAAGCGAAAAGATAAACGCCAAAAAAAGCGTTCCATAAATCGACATATAATGCCACTTTTTAACGTCATCGAATTTTTTCTTTCTCTTTCTTACATTTTCTAACATTTGCTTTGTCGCCTGATCGGTATATTCAAGGTGTTGGATTGGTGTATCCATCATGTCACCCTCCCTATTTCAGATATATATATTTATGTTCTTGTCCTAAAATTTATGTTGTAAAAGCCAAAAAAAAACCGATCAAAGATCGGCTAGTTTAACGGTATTTTGAGTACTTGACCAACATATATATTTTCACTTTGCAGTCTATTAGCTTCCTTAATGATGGTGACACCATTTTTAGAATGGTAATACCTTATAGCTAGTTTAAATAGTGTCTCTTTAGGCTTTACCGTATGATAAATCGTTTTACTTGTTTTTTGAGGTGTAGTTGGAGTCGTCTGACTTTTTACTGCCTCGATTGGCTGACTATTTTTATCAGATACCTGCTGATTTGCTGTCCCTTGATTTGTAGTGGCCACAGGAGATCCAGCAGAACTTTCAGCAGACTCATCTTCCTGCGCGGAAGTTTCTACACTTTTTTCCTCTGGAGCCGTCATCTTGTCGGCTTCTTGATCAGATTTCGATGATTCATTTATCGAATCCTCATTTTCAGGATCAGCCTTTTCAAGATTAATGGTTTCATATCCCACTGAATTTCCGGAAGTCTTTTGTGTTCCATTGACTTTCACGCCGCCATCCCGATACGATATCACACTAAAAATGATGATGGGAAGTAGAATAAAACACAAGACTAATAGCCGGATTATCGGATATTTAACCTTCCATTTTGTTTTCTTTTTCTTTTGTCTGTGGACCTGTTCTCTCGGCGGCAGCTTATCACTGTCCCCATCCACCTTTTCATTTATTTTTTGAATCCGTTTTTTTAATCGTTCCGCTTGGTCTCTGTATGGTTCTTCTTTATTCACAGAGTTGTTCCTCCCTGTTCATGTCATCTGATGTCAGTCTAAATTTTATATATACTCCCAGAAGAAAGTCTATGACAAAATGCATCATAATGGTTACTGCTAAATTACCTGTCCATTTGTAAATAAACCCTATCAAAAAACTTAAAAGGATAATATTAAAAAAGAGGTACCAATTAAAAAGGTAACGATAATGAATGATGGCAAAGATAATACTAGCTATTACTAGACCAACCTTTGTTTGAATAATTCCCCGGAAAAGCAATTCTTCACTAAACGCCACAAAAAGAGCAATGACGAATGTATGAAATACATGTCTATTTTTAAAGATCCTCTCATTTAATCCCCCGTCATCATAAAAGGATGCAGGCAGCAGCTTCATTAACAAAACATCGGCTAAAACAATGATTACACCTGCTGGAATACCAATTGTTAAAATATGATAATCTGTCAAATCTATATTTTGAATATACGAAAAATGATCATATAATATTGCTCCCAAGATGAGTGAAATACCTAAAAGGATGATTTGTGTGAAGTATAAGTGATATAACAGCTCTTTATCTGTTAGATCTGTGATTATTTGATTATACTTTCTTTTCATTCACTCAACTCACAATTTATTAGAATTTTCGCAAGGTAATCCTTCCAATTCTCTTTACGAGCCGGTAGGGATGTTATATTTCCAGGTGCCTGGAAATCTCTTAAATTGACACCACAGATATCACAGCAGGATGGATTTTTATGGATCATTTCTTCAGCAAAATAATGTAAAATAAATTCACGTCTACATGAGTCGGCATTTATCAATTTTTTCATATAGTCGATATTATTAAGTTTTAATTGTAATCTTTCTCTCACAAACTCTTTCAGTGAAGTTTTTAACCTCTCAAGATTTTTAATTTCGCGGTCGGGGTTATTTACGTAGTCCTTTATGATTCTCCATTGAATTTCTGAAAACCCACCAAGTATACCCAGCTCCTGATTTAATTCGATTTCGCCATCGGTTAACAAATGCTGTTCGGTTAAATTGGTAAATAACCAATCAATTTGCTGCTCAGATGGCAATTCACCCTCAGCAAGCTGAATCGGAAGCTGCTCATCACCTGGTGCGTATATAAGGATGGCAACACTAGGCAGCCCATCTCGCCCTGCCCTTCCAATCTCCTGTAGATACGACTCAATCTGCATCGGCATATGATAGTGAATAATAAAACGAATATTTTCTTTATTGATCCCCATACCAAACGCACTTGTGGCACAAACAACATCAAGTTGATTGTGAATAAACTGCTGTTGAATTAATACCCTAGAATTCGCATCTAATCCGCCATGATAAGCCATTGCTTGACAAATTCCTTTTTCCATCAACAGAGAGGCCATCTGATCAGCTGCCTTCTTACTAGAAAAATATATAATACCTGGCTTTTGCAATTGTGATACTAGTTCAATAATACGATTTTGTTTATCGTGATAATCAGTTAATTTTTCAAAATGGAAGGCTATGTTAGGGCGATCAATGGTTGATTCTATTTTTATTATTTCGTCATTATCAAGCCCGAGGGACGTTACAATATCTTCACGCACCTTTTTGGTTGCAGTAGCTGTAAGAGCAAGTGTTAATGGACTGCCTAATTTCTTCCGGATATCACCTAGCTTTAAATAGTCTGGTCTGAAATCAAATCCCCACTGTGATATACAATGGGCTTCGTCTACAACGAATAAAGAAATGGTTTGCTGCTGAAGGATATTTATAACGAAAGGAACCCTTAACATTTCCGGTGAAATAAAGATAAACTTATAATCTCGTAAATGACGAAATACTTTATTTCTCTCTTCTAAGGAAAGAAAAGAGTTCAACGCAACTACTCTTTTCTCTCCTAACCGGTTCATTTGCTCAACCTGATCCTGCATTAAAGAAAGTAATGGAGAAATGATTAGAATCTGCCCACTCAAAAGATAGCCAGGTAATTGGTAACACAATGATTTTCCTGTTCCTGTCGGGAGCATAGCTAATGTATGCTGACCGGAAAGAATGGTGGTTATAACCTCTTTTTGTCCTTTTTTAAATGAAGAATAACCAAAATACTTTTTTAAAAGAATTTCTAATTCCATTTTCTATCACCATACTTCGCCAGTACTAACCTTATTTGAAGATAAGTTGCAGTCTTCAATTGATCCTTAATCAGTTTTAATTGTCTCGTTCCAATAGATCTTGAAAGTTCAATAATCTTTAATTGTATAGCTTTATCAACATAAGGATCGATAGAGAAATTTTCAAGATGCAATGCAAATTCAACTAAATGATCTTCAATTGTACTTAATTTTAAATTTCTTAAATCTGCTATTTTTTCAGGCGTATTTCCCTGTATTAAAAGATTCCAAGTCTTCCTCGAAGAAAAAGTTAACACATCCGCCTTCTCTAAATCTTTAATTAAAAAAGTCAGCATATTAAAGTAACTAGCATCCTTTATAATCTTTTGAATTATATAATGCAGTGTATTTATAAATTCAAGCTGATAATCGTGAATGTCTATATTAAGCTTCCTAGCCGCTTGAATTGCCGTTAATCCTATTTGCTGAAAGCCAGTTAAGCGAAACACTAAAACAGAAGGGTCTAAATCCTTTGCTCCCTTAAAGCAGTTGATCAATTCCGAATATAAAACCGTGCCCAATTCATTCCTTGGTATTTTTATTTCCTTTAACATCGATTTAAGCCAATTATGGACATCTTTGTTTTTTTGAATAGGGATGTATTTGGCTTCCTCATAGACAAGGTTTGAAGTGACTTGAATAAAAAACGATAATCTTTCCCAAAACAACGTGGTATAGGAGTGAAAGGTCCAGCCATTCAGGTAATGATCCATTGATGTAGTTTCTATATGTTCTAATCCAGAAACCGTTACTCGGTACCTTTGTTCACCGCAGCCACCAATTAAATTTTTTCTAGATAATTCTTCTATGATTTGTTCAAAGTTTTCTCTTGTAAGTGTATCGTAGACACCAAAGTATTCCTTTATGGAGAATAAATGAGCATCTTGAATGGTTTGCGATGATTTTTTTCCATTTAAGAGGTGATAGATGGAATAAATGGTCCGTTCGCTATTAAGTTGTTTTAAACAATATAGAATTACGGTTTCTAATTTCAGCATCTTTCCCACCACTTTTACCCAATTATCGACAAAAATCCTCATTTTATCCTTTTTTTATTTTAACATGAATTTTGTATTACTGGTTGGTTAATAATGAAGAAGTTTCAACGTTTTGACACCAATAAACCGTTAACACTAATATCATTTTTCTATTGAAAAGTTGCCCATACAGCTTTACAATAGGAATGAGTAATTCGTTTCCATCCATATCTGAGTAGGAAACTGGGAAGCATAATATTTGTTATTTACTGGGAGGTTTTTTTTCATGGCAAAGTATACAATTGTTGACAAGGAAACTTGCATCGCATGTGGTGCATGTGGCGCAGCAGCACCAGATATTTACGATTATGATGATGAAGGTATTGCATTTGTAACGCTTGACGATAATGAAGGTATTGTTGAAATTCCAGATGTATTAATCGATGACATGATGGATGCTTTCGAAGGTTGTCCAACAGATTCAATCAAAGTTGCTGACGAACCATTTGAAGGTAACCCAACTAAGTTCGAATAAACTCATCTTAAAGCTGCTTTAATCCGACCTCGTCTTATACAGACGGGGTTTTCTATTACATAAAAAAACAACAAGAGCGACAGTATGTTGCTCTTGTTGTTTTTTTAGTTTTTTTATGCGCCTTTTACTACAGAAAATTTATTAATCCATGCTTGCATTCGAATAAACAATAGCATGAAGATGACTGACATCATGATACCCTTTAAGATATTAAAAGGTAAAATCGCAGGTACGACCAAATTTCTCATATCTGGAAACCCCATTAGCATCGTGTATGCAGGAAGGATTAGGATGTAATTTAAGATACTCATAACTACAGCCATGATGACCGTTCCGGCCACTAACGCAATAGTCATACCTTTTCTAGTTTTAAGTCGATTATAGACAAATAATGTTGGAAGGACAAAGACAATTCCTGCAACAAAATTTGCGATATGACCTACAGGTACGCCTGTTTGACTTCCAGTTGCAATATAATTAAGAACATTTTTGAATAATTCTACTAAAATACCGGCAAGCGGTCCAAAAACTAATGCCGCAATTAACGCTGGGATGTCGCTGAAATCAACAAATAGAAAATTTGGAAATATCGGCAGCGGGAAATTTAATAGCATCAATAAATAGGCTATACTACTCAACATTCCAATTGATACATAAGCTTTTACATTTAACTTCTTTCTTTTTTCCATTTTCCTCTCTCCTTTTTGATCCATCATATTAGGAAGAGAGGTTCAGCAAACAGACGACCCAAGTAAATAAAAACTCCCTCAAGAAAAATAACTTGAGGGAGTTTACAAAGGCACGCTTAATAAACATTCAAAACATCAACATTTTTTGAATGTCTGCAGAACCTCCATCTTCTCCCATCCAGACTATACTGTCGGCTTTGGAATCGCACCAAATCCTGCCACAAAAGGCTCGCGGGCTTAAGAGCATTGCTCTAATACCGCCGATCGGGAATTTCACCCTGCCCCGAAGATAGATCGATATTAAATTACGTCTTTATTATACTAAACAATATTTGTTTTGTTAAGAAAAAAAATCTTACTTACTTAATGATTTGCGTCATATAAATAAGAAGAACCCGCGGGCTGGAGGCCGCGGATTCTATTACTAAGGAACAATTAGGATCTGCTTTGGTTTAATTAGATCGGATGTTAAATGATTAAGATTTTTCACTGTGGTTACAGAGGTATTCTGTTTTTGAGCAATGGTGGACAAGGTATCCCCTTCTTTGACAATGTACTTGTCCAAAGTTGAGGAGCTGCTAGCATTTTCAATTTGCTGTAAGCGCAGATGGGAACTTGCTGCTAATACTGAATCACCAATACTTGCGATTCCTGCCTGGACAGATTCGCCGACATCCGCTTTACCCAATAGCTGTTCAGGGTCCAGCGCATATTTTTTATCATATCTCCATTCCAGCTGATGTGCTTCAAAATGTAGATGTGTTCCTGTAGCTTGTCCTGTTCTTCCCATCTTTCCAATCACATCACCCTGTTTGATCAATTGACCTTTGCCTACATTTCGTCTGTTCAAGTGCGCATAAACAGTCACAAAATGACTTGGATGCTTAATAAAGACAACATTTCCATATGTATTAGAATAATACGATTTATCAACAACACCATCCTCAACGGCAAGGATAGGTGTGTCTATTCTTCCAGCAATATCAATTCCTTTATGCCTTCCCTGCCTTGTTCCATATGTATCTGAAATAATCCCGTCTGCCGGCCAAATCCAGTGGTCATTGATGACTCCTAGATCTTGTGTCCCTGCTGCTTCCGAATGTCTTCCACCTAAAAATAATAAACTCACACAAAGCGCCATAATAATGGCAATTAAAAATCTCTTTATGTAGTCACGCATTCCTTTCTTTTCCTCCTTAATATTGTCCTCTCCTCCACACCATATGTTTAATGGGTCCTATTTAGAACGAACCTAGTTGTAAGTTCTATGGGGAGCCTAAGCATATTTGTTATAATTTGGAGACTTATCAAATTTTATTCATAAAAAAAATCAACCACAAGGGTTGATCGGCGATTCTTATGGTATATTACGTAAATTTGGAGCAATTGGAACTTTAATTGCTTTAGTTAGATCAAATGTGCCAAGATTTGTTAAAGGAGGATCTTTTATAATAACTTTTTCAATGCCAAACTCTTTTGCTGTTAAGAGTACAGCCTCGAAAGATACTATCGACTGTTGATTATCCTGTAAACTATAGCTGCCATCGAATGAAAGATACATAATTTTATTAGAAATTGATACAATATTAATTGGAGGTAAAGACAGTAAAGAACTTTTTAACCCCATTAATTGATCTGTTTTCATTGCTTCAAAAGCAGAGTATATATCATGATACGTTTCCATAGATGGTGTTAAGAATGGCAATTTACTGCCCTCAGGGAAATACAAAAAGTAGGCATGTTTATTCTGAGCAGTAACATCGATTTCTTCCATCCTGCCAAAATTTCCTAACTCTATACCGGGTCGACCGTTTGTCGTAAACTTAATTTTTTTACTATCACTATTGGTTGATATATCCTTCTGTATTATATTAATAAAATTCGTTTCAGTAGTGGAGCCTAGACCATATTGGTGATCAGGAGGAACATCAACTATTACTGTATTTCCATTTTTATCAAGTTTCATCGTAGCATTTAGAGGATAGAAGTTTGATAAACCCCATTCCTCCTCCTGTAAATTTGCCATTAACTCCGTATATTTAGTAAGCCATGATTGGCCCCCGCTCTGATTTACAATAATTGAAACAGGTATTAGTATTTGAGCCTGTGCATCTGGAATCCAGTAGGTTAACACAGTCCCATTACCAACTTCATCTTCATAAATAGCTGTCTTAACGTTTTCTGTTTTTAGCAACTCTGCCTGTTTAGGAGATTCCGTTTCATTAGATGAGGGATTCTCCTTTTTTAAAGCACTACTGTCTTGTTGTGCAGTTGTATTTCCACTGGACGAAGATTTTTCTTCTGCACTTTCATGAGAAAAATTTATCCCACCCAAAAACTTTGGGACTAGAATAAAGAAAAGAAGCAAGGCTGCTGTTGCAGCAAGACCGGGTAACAGCCATGGTCTAGGCTTTTTTCTTTTAAGAGAAATATTTTGGTAAATGTCACGAGGATCGCGATGATCATGAATACTGGGCATTTGCCTTAATAGTTCTTCTAGTTCTCTATCGCTCCACTCTGACTTTTTCACTAATTATTCCCTCCTTTTCATAGAACATTTCCATATGCTTCTTTAATACTTTTAAGGAGCGGTGTTGTGTTGTTTTCACTTTACTTTCTGTCCAGCCCAGAACTTTAGCTGTTTCAGATATGGATAAATCCTGTAAATATCGGAGGATGATGACAGATCTCTGATCTACCGTGCAAAATTCTAGACATCTGTAAATCCATTTAATCTCTTCATTTTGAACAGTAATTTCTTCTGGAATCGGATACTCATCCTTCACCTGATTGGTTGACCAATCAAATTTTTCAAGCAATCGATCCTTCCAACCCTTTTGTTTACGGAAGTAATCAATCGCAACATTTCGCGCAATTGAAAAGAGCCATGTTTTCTCGCTGCTTTTACCTTCAAACCGATGATATGCCTTGAATACTCGAATATAAACTTCCTGGACGAGGTCCTCGGCCTGTTCCTTATTTCTAACCATATAGAATAGAAATTGGAACACGTCATGATGATATTTTTGATAAAGCTCATCGAAAACGGAGTCCATCAATTCCCCTCCCCGTTCATAATATTAGTCGATGTATTTATAAAAAAGTTTCACTCTTATAAATATAGACTTTTTTTAGTCGAAAAGGAAGATATTTGCAGGGAATCACAGGCCACTAGACTCATTAAAAACATGAAAAAGCTCATCTTTTTGGGATGAGCAAGTAGTTAAACTTTGATAATTATTTAGCTACAGCGCCTAGGGGCTCGGTGGTCTACAGCCAATCCATCGAGAAGGTCAAAGTAACAACCTTCACGCGGCTTGCCTTATGCTTGTTGCTCCTAAGAAAAAATGAACTACTTTTTTCCCTGGTCAAGGCGCTTCCGCTTTTAATTGTTCCTTGTGAATCAAGAACAATCGGCAAAATTTTTGTTAATATTACTTTTTTCGTGGCAGAAAGAAGGAAAAAGTCGTTCCCATTCTAATTTTACTCCGAACAGAAATCGTACCATGATGGGCATCAATGATATTTTTTGCAATGGCAAGTCCTAAACCGGTACCAGCCCTGCCCCTCGTTCGAGCTTTATCTGCTTTATAGAAACGTTCAAAAACAAATGGGAGATCTTCTTCTGGTATACCAGAACCGGAATCTTTTACTTCTATTCTAACCCCTCTGTCCTCCGAAACAACGGATACTTTTACTTTTCCACCTTTTGGTGTATGTCTCATTGCATTATCAATTAAATTCGTCAGTACCTGCTCAATTCGGTCAGGGTCAAAAAGGCCCGGTGAACTATCATTTTCCGCTTCCGAATACAAAAGGATATCATTATCTTTGGCTAAACCTTGAAACTTATAAATAATCCGATTGATAAAAGCGGAAAGATTAACCTCTTCTATGGATAGATGGATATGTCCAGCCTCCATACGAGCTAAATCCAATAGTTCATTAACAAGTCTCCCCATACGCAAGGATTCATCGTAAATGACTTTTGCCATCTCTTTTTTCTCTTCCTGCGTTTCGGCAATATCATCAACGATTGCTTCACTGTAACCCTGTAACATAGAAATAGGGGTTCTCAACTCATGTGATACATTGGCGATAAAATCTTTCCTCATTTTTTCCAACTGTCGTTCCTCGGTCATATCCCTTAGGACAGCTACTGCTCCTCGAATAAAGCGATTGCTATACAGCGGACTGACTAAGATCACCCAATGACGACCTTGAAGTGATATCTCACCAATTTGCTCTTTTTCTGTTTCCAAGGATTTTTGAAAAAGTTCCATCACTTGAGATGGGATAGCTTCAGCATCAGTGAATCCATCTTTTTCGTAATACCAATATTGCAGAAATCGGTCTGCAGGAGGATTCGTAATCAAGATGGTGCCATCGCGGTTAAAGGTAATGACCCCATCTGCCATACTGCTTAAGATACTAGAAAGCTGTTCTTTTTCTTGGCTCAACGCATTCATGTTAAATTTTAATTGTCTGCCCATTTGGTTAAATGCTGTCGCCAGTTCTCCGATTTCATCATGTGTTAAAATCGGGACTTTTGTATCAAATTTCCCTCTTGCTACTTCAAAAGCAGCTTCTCTCATTTTTCTGAGCGGGGCTGTTATTCTCGTTGACAAGAAAAAGGCAAAAATTGTGGTTAAAATAATCGCGACACCCGCAACAAGCAAGATGTATTTTGTTGTTTCATCAGATGTTTCCTTAATCACTTCAAGTGATTGATAAATAAAGACAGCTCCATTTTTTTCACCTGGGAGATGCAAAGGAACACCTATGATGGAATAACTCGCATCCTGATTGTTGTTTTTTGATGATAGATTAGATACTTTTTCAACAGATTTTTTGTGATGAAACACAGCTAAAAAGTCTGGATCTTTTTTGATATCATATACGGATAACTTTTTATCCTTTTCAGCATTTGGAGAATAATAGACTTCGTGTTCATTTTTAACAATTACTACTTTGGTCACATCATCTATAATCTCCCAAGAAATTTCTAGGCCAAGTGGGAATTTATCATTTGGATGTGCTTCCAAAACATTTGCAATCTTTTCAGCTGTATTGGTTAAATTATTCTTTGTTTCAAGAATGTTGTGGTTTTGGAAAAGCTCAAGAAGCATCACTGTTAGGATGAACAGTACAAATGAAACTAAAAAAATAATGGTAAACCAGAGTTTACCTACAACACTTCGTAAAAAGGTCATTCATTAGTTACCTCAAATTTGTATCCCACTCCCCAAACGGTAACAATCATTCTTGCTGCTTGCTCTGATACCTTATTTAACTTCTCACGGAGACGTTTTACATGGGTATCTACTGTTCGTAAATCCCCAAAAAACTCATAATGCCATACTTCTTTTAATAATTGCTCGCGATCAAACACTTTGTCCGGTGCTTTGGCTAAGAAATATAACAATTCGTATTCTTTTGGTGTTAAGCTAACTTCTTTCCCATCGGCGGTTACCCGGTGTGCATCATTATCAATAGTTAAGTGTGGAAAAACAATTACATCTTTTGTCGTTGTTTCTGTTTGCAAATAACTTGTTTGAGATGAGCGTCTTAACAATGCTTTCACACGTAATACTACTTCCCTTGGGCTGAATGGCTTCACAATATAATCATCGGTACCAACTTCAAAGCCCTGTACACGGTTGATTTCCTCTCCCTTAGCAGTCAACATAATAACAGGAGTAGCCTTTTTTTCTCTTAACTCACGGCAGACTTCAATTCCATCCTTACCAGGCATCATTAAATCAAGTAAAATAACATCGTAATCATTAGCAAATGCCTTAGATAAGGCTTCATTTCCATCTTCTGCTTCATCGATTATATATTCTTCACGCTCTAAATACATTTTTAATAAACGGCGAATTCTTTCCTCATCATCTACGACCAAAATCTTTACGTCTTTTTCCATTATTAATCCCCCCATGGAGTTTATTTTACAAAATGGAATAGCATTTTGCTACATTTTCAAGGTAATTACTCCCGTAAAGTGTGTCAATTATTTGACAATATAATTTTTTAATAAAAGTTCTTGATTTTATAAAAGCCTCCACTTATATAAGTGAAGGCTATATGGCTATGTTCCACTTGGCTTATCCGGCGTAGGAATGAAGTCCAGCGATAACAAGATTTACAGCAACCAAATTAAACATAATAATGACAAAACCGATTACGGCTAACCAAGCAGATTTTTCACCATGCCAGCCTTTGGATAAGCGAAGGTGTAAAAACGCTGCATAAAAAAGCCAAGTGATTAATGCCCAAACTTCTTTTGGATCCCAGCCCCAAAATCTTGACCAGGCCATTTGTGCCCATATCATTGCAAAAATAAGTGCACCCAAAGTGAATACAGGAAAACCAATTAATACAGATCGGTAACTAATTTCATCAACGAAATCCAGCTTAATATTTTTTACAAGGGGTTTAAGGGCAGCCGCAATCCGTTGTCTTAACACAGAGCGAATCAATCCGTATAAGATTAGACCCCCAATTAAAGACCATATAACCGTATTTGATTTTTTTGCATTAATGAAAGCGGGCATTTCGACTAATGGTTTAAAACCATTCTTTGTTAATAATTCCCCATCATGAGGACCTGTAATGGCGGGCATTGTATACTCTACAGACATCTGATTATCATGTTTGTCTATCCAATTAAATTTTTCATTGTAGTCCATAGCTGAAAAGATAGATGAAACTGCTACAAAACCTAAAACTGTGACAAGGGCAAACATCACAACCTCGAGCCAAAAGGTTTGTTTATTTGGTTTTGTTTGATCAATTGCCTTTACAAGATAGATTAGTCCTGCAGCAAAACTAATCGCAAGGATGGCTTCTCCCATGGCCGCAGTGGTTACATGGATATGAAGCCAATAACTTTGCAGGGCTGGTATTAATGGTGTAATCTCTCTTGGAAACATACTTGCATAAGCAATAACCAATATGGCAACTGGCATTGTAAATAGTCCAAGTAATGTTGTTCTGTATATAAAATAAATAACGATAAATGCACCAACAAGAGCCATTCCAAAAAAGGTGGTAAACTCAAACATATTACTTACTGGAGCGTGACCTGCTGCAATCCATCTAGTAATAAAATAACCTAACTGAGAAATAAAACCTATAATAGTCAGGAGAACAGCAATTTTTCCCCATGTGTTTGTTTCTGCCTTTTCATTCTTTTCATTCTTCGATTTAATCGATCCACCATAAAATAATGTCGCAATTAAATAAAGAATAAAAGCAATAAATAATAAATTACTACTTATTGTGGCCAACTAGACTCCCTCCTTATCCATACTTTCCTTTTGTTGTTGATCTTCTGGGATGTCAAGCTTGGTATCTTTTAAAACCGTCTCAATTTCCCTCTTTATTCCATACCAATTTTTATTCGTATGGGCCGCTATCCAAATTTGTCCATTTTTATTTTGAACCCAAATCCGACGATGGTTCCAATAAGCCCCTTGAATTACTCCAATCATAAAGACAATACCGCCTAAAATAATCACCCATAAGGATGAATCCTTCCGAACCGTGAATCCAGAGACATTTTTGGTTTCAATCCCTTGAAAAGCCATTTTATACGTATTTTCCCCAAATGGCTCGATTGTCTGCTTAATTGCCACAAAACTTGTTTCCGGTTTTGATTTATCCGGTGTAGTCATTTGGAACACGAAGGCAGGATTATTAGGTAACCGTGATTTCGTAGAAGGCTCACCATTTTTATCAAATTCGAAGTCTGGGAAATAATTAATGATATTTACGGAATAACCATTACCTAGTTCATACTTAGCTTTTGGGTCTTCTAGGTCGACTTTAATCATTCCAAAGGACTGGCCAGTCTTTTTATTTGCCAACACAAACGTCATCGCTTTTAACTCACTGCGATATGATGACTGAAAAACAGAATAGCCATTAAAATCTAATGGATGATTGACTCTAACTTTATATTCCTTAATCCTTTTAAGTTCAGGTTTTTCACCCGGGAGATTTTTGCTAACCCGTTCATATAAGACAACATTAGATTGATAATTTTTAACAACTTGACCAGCTTGTTCTATCGCCTTTTCAAACGTTTTATCTTTGTTTTTATCATAATGCTGCAATATAAATTGATTGTTTTTTAGATAGTACTTTTCACCAGTCTCAGGTACAACAGCCGTTTCTCCTTCCTTAACCCAAAGATCTTCGTTTACGTAAAATCCTGGGATAAAGCGCAGCATTGCACCTAATAAGAAGATGATCAAACCAACGTGATTTACATACGGCCCCCAGCGAGAGAACCGCCCTTTCTCTGCTAACAAGTCACCATTTTCTTCGCGAACCTGATAGCGTCTTTCTTTTAAATGATTCTTGATGACAGCTAAATCCTTTTCTTCTGGATACTCAGTCACACCAAAAATCCGCTGACGTCTTAAAAAACCTTCATGCCTTGTAACCCTTTGTGCTTTTAAGGCTTTATAAAGTGGTACTACTCTGTCGAGACTGCAAATAACTAAAGAAATACCAATCATAGCGATTAATAATAAATACCACCATGAACCATACAAATCATGCAACCCTAACTGGTAATAAAGCTTACCGAACCAGCCATACTCCTGCTCATAATACACATCAGGAGGCAGATTGATATACATTTTTTGCGGAAGGATAGTTCCCAGGGTGGATGCAACCAAAGTAATCACAATCAGCCAAATCCCTACCTTGACTGATGAAAAAAAGTTCCAAATTTTATCAATAATCGTCTTATTGTATGTTTGTGAACGGCGTGCACTTCCCTCATAGCGCATGTCAAGAAGCTCTTTATTGTTTTTCTCTTGCTCATCCAGCACTTTTCCACAGGCTTCACACAATACGGTTCCATGCGGATTTACATGACCGCATTCACATTTAACATCGTTCATTGTAAAAAACTCCCTCAGGTCCCCTTAAGGTTTTATTTGCTCCATAAAATCCTTTACCTTATTTTCAGTTAGTTCTCCAGTGTAATATTTGACTACCTTCCCGTTCTTGTCCACTAGGAATGTTGCCGGTAAGAGATCAATCCCGTAAACATTCATTACTTCCTTTTCTGTGTCAATCATTATAGGAAAATCCAGCCCAAGGCGTTCGGCAAATTGATTTACAGCAAGTTCTGGTTCCTGAATATCTACCGACAAAACTTGAACACCTTTGTCCTTATATTGAAGGTACTGATTATTAATATACGGCATTTCTTTTTTACATGGAGGGCACCAAGTTCCCCAAAAGTTCAAAAATACCCCTTGCCCACGATATTCTGAAAGACGGTGTTTATTCCCCTGCATATCAACTAACGCAAAATCTGGAGCTGTGTCCCCAACCGCGACTTTTTGTTTATTATCTTTTGTAAGATTAGCATAAAGTGAATAGGCAACGGCAACACCTAATACAACTAAAATAAGCGTTCTAATGACTAATCGCCGTTTTTTCATAGATTCCCCTCCCGTACACCACTCGACACATTCGTCTAAAATTATAGCATTTTACAACAAAACCATAGTGTTAACACAAAAAACAAATGTGACGGTTTTATGAATTTTTCTTTGATTGATCCATAGCAAGCGCCCTTAACTGTTTCACCTCATGTGGAGTTAACTCCCTTGCTTCTCCTGCTTTTAAGCCGCTCAATGTCAAGAATCCATAACGTTCACGCTTTAGTTTCAAGACTTCATTACCAATGGCCTCAAACATTCTTCTAACCTGACGATTTCTGCCTTCATGAATGGCAATTTCGACTATCGCTGTCTGCTTCTTATTATCCGCCGAAAGCAGCTTTACTTTGGCCGGTGCTGTTTTTCCATCCTCAAGATGGATTCCTCTTTGTAATTTTCTTAGATTTTCTCTTAATGGAATTCCTTTGGTTTTAGCAACATAAACTTTGTCAATTTCGTTCTTAGGGTGCATGAGCAAATTGGCAAATTCCCCATCATTGGTTAAGATCAATAATCCTGAAGTATCATAATCAAGACGGCCCACAGGGAAAATTCTTTCTTTATAATGAGAAAAATAATCGGTGACTACCTTTCTCCCTTTGTCATCGCTTACACTTGAAATAACTCCTCTTGGTTTGTACAAAACAAAATAAACAGGCTCTTCCTTCTCAATCTGTACTTCATTAACCTCAACTCTATCGGAAGGAGATACCTTCAAGCCTAATTCTGTTACCACTTTGCCATTGACTTTTACTTTGCCTTCTTTAATGAGTTCCTCGGACTTTCTTCTAGAGGCAATTCCTGCTCGAGCGATAACCTTTTGCAATCTTTCCATCATTTCACCTCAAATATTCTATTAGTTGCTAATCGTTGTTAGTAGTAAAGAGATTTATTCCTTTTGATATACGAAAAAAAATCACTATTCTATCCTAATGAATTATGACACAATTTCTCCACTTTTCAAAGTAACGGGTATTAAATACTAGAAATAAAAAAAGCATGTTCCAAACTGGAACATACCATAATCGTAAAATTAAGTTGTACCAAATATTAGGCCGACGATTAAAATAGAAACAATGATCCCAACAACGTCTGCAAGAAGACCCACCTTTAAGGCATCTCCCATTTTCTTAATGCCCACTGCACCAAAGTAAACGGTTAAAACATAAAAGGTTGTATCGGTACTCCCTTGAAGGACAGATGCAAGGCGTCCAATAAAGGAATCTGGACCATAAACAGCAATTAAATCACTTGTCATTCCTAGTGCTGCCGTGCCTGAAATTGGTCTGATTATAAGCAATGGCACAATTTCAGCAGGAACCCCCATTGACTTCATTAATGGCCTCAGCCAATTCATTAAGGCGTCTAGTGCACCTGATGCACGGAAAATGGATATAGCTACAAGCATACCCACCAAGAAGGGAATAATTGATACCGCAATCTTAATTCCTTCTTTCCCACCCTCAACAAAGCTCTCATAGGTTGGTACTCGCTTGTACGTTCCGTATAGTAAAATACTCCCTATCAGTAAAGGAATAAAAGTTAGCGAAATAGTTGATATGAACCCCATAACTTCATCATCCTTTTCGACTTCTGCGATAATAAAAATAGCGGTCAATCAATAGAGCACCTATTGCAGAGAGAATGGTAGCAATAATGGTTGGAACAACAATTTCAGTTGGGGATGCAGAATGATAATTTATTCTTATTGCTATTACTGTTGTTGGAATTATAGTAATGCTGGCTGTATTAATGGCCAAAAAGGTCACCATACTTCTAGAAGCTTCTGTTTTTCCTCGATTTAATTTTTTAAGCTCTTCCATTGCTTTAATACCAAGAGGTGTAGCCGCATTGCCTAAACCAAACATATTCGAAATCATATTGGATAAGATATAGCCCATTGCGGGGTGATTGGCAGGTACTTCAGGAAATATTCTTTTTACAATCGGACGGAATAGTTTTGTGAGTTTTTGGAGTAGTCCTGATTCCTCGGCAATTCGCATCATACCTAGCCAGAATACAAGTACACTGATTAACCCGATACAAAGAGTAACTGCTTCTTTGGCTCCATCAAAAACGGCTTTATTGACCGCTTCCATGTTACCGTTTATTAGCGCGAACACAATCCCAATAATGGTCATAGCTACCCAAATATAGTTAACCATTGACGTTCACACCAATTACTGAAAGAAACATTTGTTTTATAGAGTCAAGCAACCCCTTTTTCTCTTTTTTCAGCACCTTTTCAAAATATATAGGAGCTTCTTCCACTACTCTCCCAGCCAAGTAAACTTCTGCCTTACCTACGATTGCTTCCTTTCGGGAGGAGATTAAGCTTTCTCGAGGTTTTTCTAATTTATATTTAATAGAAAATTGGTCCATTTCTTCACTGGTAACAGGATACACAATTGACTTTTTGACATATAAATGTCCTTTATAAAGTTTATTTTTGGAAATGTCCAACTTACCCTTCGTTAACACTTCCGCCATATCAAAACCACTAAAGCCATTTTCGTACATAGAAATATGGTCATTCCAGTCATCAGAATCGTTTAAGGTTACAGCAATTAAGTTCATATCGCCTTTTGTTGCTGTTGTCACAAGTGTCCGTTTTGCTCGTTTGGTATATCCTGTTTTTCCTCCAGTTGCATATTTATATTTAGTTAGGAGGCGATTTTTGTTCTTCCAAATCCGATCCCAGTCTTCGGTTGGGTTCGGGGCCCGATAAACTTTTGTACCAGATATTTTTTGAAACGTTTTATTCTGCATTGCATACCGCATGAGAATGGCCATATCATAGGCTGTTGAATAATGATCTTCATGATCATCAAGTCCATGTGGATTTGCAAAATGAGTATTATACATCCCTATTTCCCTTGCCTTCTGATTCATTAAGTAGGCAAAGCCATCAACACTTCCTCCAATATATTCGGCGATTGCCACTGCTGTATCGTTTCCAGACCTCAGCATTAAGCCGTAGACAAGGTCTTGAAGTTTAATTTTTTCTCCGGGTTTTAAATATACAGAAGACCCTTCAGCCCTTGTTGCTTTCTCACTCACCTTTACATACTGGTTCATTTTTCCTGATTCAATCGCAAGTATGGCTGTCATGATTTTTGTTATACTAGCGATTCTTCTCTTTGTATGTGCATCCTTTTCAAACAAGATCCGCCCAGATTTTTGTTCAATCAACACGGCACTCGCAGCACTTACATCAAGGGAAGCATCAACCTTTTGAGGAATGTTTACGATCATTAGTGAGATCATGAGGGTTATAATTACTAGCTTTGAAATCATTCTCATCAGATTAACCTCGTCTCCTTTATATCTGTCTATTCGAAGCTTGTCTATTACAGCTGCTTGAACAGGTCTTGTTCAAGCTCCCATTCGCTTTTATACAAGTTTATGCGGGACGAGTTATGTTATGACACTAAATTAGAAAAGCGCAAGCGCCTTGGTCAGCCCCGACAAGCATAAGACTAGCCGGGCGAAAGGTTGCTTTTTAACTCTTTGGACGGATTGTCCTAAATGTGGAGGCGACTGTCCTGGGACTCTAGGCTAAGACGTACCCTGCAAGAAGGCGCTTTTTGCCTTCTTCAGGGGATGGCTTAGACTTGCGTCCCAAGGAGCCGCAACTGGATAAGCTGTAGACCATCGAGGGGCTAGGCGCTGGAGCTAGACAATTCTCGAAGTCAAAAACTTTTATACTTATCTCCTAAAGAAAACTCACCGATTGGCGAGTCTCTAATTTAGAAAGCAGGCCATTTGATATCAGCCGCTTTTTCAAACCTCATTTCAACATCATGCCAATTTACGAGATTCCACCACTTATCTACATATTCACTCCGATTGTTTTTGTATTGTAAATAATAAGCATGCTCCCAAACATCCAAGACAAGTAATGGAATTGTATCCCATTGTGTAAGGAGCATATGACGTTCAGTTTGCAGTACCTCCAAGTGCCTTGCTCTCGGACTCCAGACCAATAGTGACCAGCCAACACCCTCTACTTGCTTGGCAGCCTCTGAAAACTGCCGCTTGAATGCCTCAAAGCTGCCAAAGTAACCTTCTATCTCCCCTTTTAATATTCCTTGGGGGCTTCCGCCTCCATTTTGACTCATATTTTTCCAAAAAATCGTATGCAAATAATGTCCTGATCCGTGAAAAGAGAGCTCTCTTGACCAATGCTTAATTAATGAAAAATCATTGATCTCCCTTGCCTTCTTCAGATTTATTTCAGCACGGTTTAATCCGTCCACATATGAACGATGATGCTTATCATGATGCAGCCTCATGATTTCCTCTGATATATATGGTTCTAAGGCGTTATAGGCGTATGGAAGCTCCGGTAATGTATGTCCACCTGGTTGAAGTGTTTTTTCCACCACCCAAATTTTGCCTACTTCTTGTTTATTCCTAAAATAATATTCCATTTGCTGATGAATATTTTCTGCCTTTCCTTGAAGATTGATCAGCTCCTCGTTTGATAATTCCCGATTAGTACTTTCAATTAATTCCGTAAATTCGTCCAATTTCTCCCATAATTCAGCATCTTGACCAACGTGTTCAGATTGAAGAAATTGTTTCATTTGTTCATTCCAAACAAATAAGTCGTTAACATATTGGCTAAAACGTCCCATTAGGTTCCCTCATTTCAGCTTATAAGTAATCCTTCTAAAGGGTATGAGGAGCAACACTCAATAAGAACGAAAAAAGACTGTTCACAGGGGAACAGTCTTCTAGTGTATATTAATTAATTGTGTTATTTTGATTGAATCATTTTTGTTCGATAATCTGTTTCATAGTATTCAAGTTCTTCCCTTATTCTCTGGAAATCACTTTCTAAACTCTTAATAATTGCTGAAATCTTATCAGATACATTGCGATAATATTTAATCGAGTTCCTGCCTGTATAGGCCGAACGACTATTTTCAAACCAAGCGTCATTCTTTGGTGAGAAAAACTCTTCAATACATTGATGATAAATCTTATATAGCGTTTTTTCAGCTGCAGCTTTTTGAAAAGGTTCGCTTTGTAAAATAACAGAGCAGGCCTCTAACCCCTCTTCACTATAAACAACCAACTTCCGCATATTTGCCAAAATTAATTTAACGTAAACTCGGTCTTCGTCATTTTCTACATTTAATTGCGAGATGGTTGTTTCATTTAAAAAGTCTTCAAGTGTTGATATTGATTTTGTTAAGAATTCCTTTACATCATTAAGCTGTGTTTTCACCAATGTATTTCCCATAATTACCCTCCTAAATTAGCTGTGCTGATTAATGTGATTGCAAAATGAATTCAAGTGGAGAATGGAGTTTAAACTCTTTGTTTTTCTGGATACCTAGAAATACTTCAGGTAATTTATTAAAATTAATATCTTGAAAATAAGAAGCAAACTCGTGCTTAGAATTAATATATAATCTTTTTCGACTGCGAAGTCCTGGATTTTTCAAGAGACAAACAAGTGCTACAATATCCTTAAAATAAACTTCATTGGTTCCTTGATTTATAATAGGGTCTTGCTTGTACGGAGTAAACTCTTGAAAGAGCTCATCAAAATACCTTACATATAAGACATGAAGCGTTTTTTCCTGTCCTTCTTCGAAAAACGTAACTTCGCTTCTGTTAAAAAAGTCCTCTGAAGTATTTGATTTTTCCTTCTCCAATTCATATCCCTTACACTCTCTAATTAGCAATGTACTCCCTCTCCTTATCAACTGGCTGCCACAATAAATATAAATCATACAAGCTTTATATCAATTTATATTTATTTTAGCATAAATTCCTCCTGAAGATTTAGTTAAGAGTTAATTGTTTCCTGAAATTTCTCAAAAAACAGGTCCGCTTCTTCCTGAGTAAATTCCTCTTCAACTTTTTCTGGTAACTGAGGCAGTTCTTTTAAGTTTTTTAAACCGAAATAGTCTAGAAATTCTTTTGTGGTTCCATATAAAATAGCACGACCTGTTCCTTCTGCTCTGCCAGCCTCTTTAATTAAAACTTTTGCCATTAGGGTATGGAGCGGTCGCTCTGTTTTCACTCCACGGATATCTTCAATTTCTGCACGGGTAATCGGTTGTTTATAAGCAATAATTGCCAAAGTTTCTAAAGCTGCTTGTGAAAGAGTAGATGTATGGGGGGAATCTACTAATTTTTTTAAATAGGCTGCATTTTCCTTTTTCGTGGCAAGTTGAAAAGTTCCTGCCAATTGAACGATCATAATGCCCCTTTTGTGATCACGGTCATACTCTTGACGCAAGTCCTCAATCATTTCACTGGCATGCAGCTCATCGACTTCTAATACCTCCGCCAGTTGTTTTAGGGATAGTCCCTCATCTCCAGCGGCAAATAATAGACTCTCTAGTATACTATTCCAATTTATAATTTCCACTTAATTAGCCCCTTCCTTCACAGCTTCTACAAATATATCCCCAAAATTTTCTTTCTGGTCCACATCTATGGCTTTTCTCTTGATTAATTCCAAAATGGCCAAAAATGTTACAACAATATGGTCTTTCCGTGGGTTCGGAAACAAGTCATTAAAATTTTTCCTCCCCTGCAATTGGTGTAGCTCATCCATTATTTCGTTCATTCTTTTTTCAATCGATATTTCCTGTCGTGCAATCTTTGTGGCCATCGGCCGCTGCAATTTCTTTCTGCGCAATAGTTTCTGGAATGCAGCAAGCATATCATACAAGGATACATTTAATTCGGTCCGTTCTGGATTTATCCCTTTAGTAAAATCAGAAAGATCACTCGGGGGTTTGGTATACATAAGCCCTCGCTCTTCCTCCAAGGTTTTTAGGTCATGGGCGGCTTCTTTATATTTTCGGTATTCAATTAAGCGTTCAACCAGTTCATCTCTCGGGTCATCGTCATATGAGATCTCTTGGTCCACTTCATCTATTACCTCTTCATGTTTCGGTAAAAGCATTTTGCTCTTAATTGCAAGCAATGTCGCAGCCATAACCAAGAACTCACTTGCAACATCTAACTGGAGTTCACTCATTGTTTGAATATATAGTAAGTATTGCTCCGTAATTTCAGCAACCGGAATATCATAAATATCAATTTCGAGCCGATTAATTAGATGGAGAAGTAAATCTAACGGCCCTTCAAATGCATCGATTTTTACCTTATAAGGCATTTTAATTCACCAAAATTCTAAAAAATAAATTAACTTTTTTTAATAAGTCTTACTGACAACTATTAGTATAGAGGATTCAAGTTTGTTATCCAATAGAAAAATCAACCTTTAGATGGTTAATCACGAAGTTAGGGTGTTTGCCCATAACAATGGACAACTATCCCACATATGATGACAAGGAAAAGAACAAAAACTTTCAAGGAGGTCTTTCATATGGATGGCGGATTTGGAGCAGGTTTTGCTTTAATCGTTGTTTTATTCATTTTGTTAATCATTGTTGGTGCTTCTTGGGTTTACTAAGAAGTGCAAAAGCGCGGAAAAGACGCTAAAGTTAGACAATACGAAGATGGAAGCAAAGGGACCCGTCTATCTGGCGGGTCTTTTTTACTAGTTAAATGGATAAGCCCAATATGATAAACTAAGACATACATAATTCTAAAAAGGGGGGATTTTTTGTTCCCAAAAGAGTATATCCAATTTTTAGCTCACTTTCATGGTGACAGAGATTATTTTGAGTGCCACGAGATACTTGAGGAATATTGGAAAAAAAATGATGTGAAAAATAAAAACTCCATCTGGGTGGGCCTTATTTTATTAGCAGTTTCGGCCTATCATCACCGGAGAAACAACTTTACTGGTGCCAAAAGGACATTGGAAAAAGCAATAACCATTTTTAAGACACAGCCCGAATCTGTCATAAAGCTTGGATTAGACCCACATTTGCTTCAAGATATATTAACAAGTCGGCTATCCAACATCACTAATCAACAAAGATATATTAGTTTTAACTTACCAATTGGGGATCAAGCCCTGTTGGATCTAGGCAGAAGGTATTGTAAGCAGAATGGGTTTGTTTGGGGGATGAACAGTGACCTTACAAATGATCATTTAGTTCATCGACACATCTTACGGGATCGAACTAGTGTAATCGAAGAAAGAAATCAATCTCTAAAATTAAGAAAAGGCAACGACTAATCCGTTGCCTTTTTAGGTATCTTAGCATACATCACATTTTTCAATAAATGGAGCTGTGTTCTCATTCGATATAATTACTTTATCTGCATACATTTCTTTTAATGCCTTCACCATTTTTTTCCCGATGCCTTGAAAGCGATGTGATGGGTTTACGGAAATATGTTGAACGATAATCTGATTGCCTGGATGATCAAAAAGAATTCCTAACAGCCCGATTATATCTTCTTCCTTCCAAAGAAAAAGCTGCCAATTTTCTTCGGATTCGTATTTTTTCATGGTTGCCTGGAGCTTTTTTAAGTCTTTTTCATCCGGCATAAAGGACAATAAACCCATGGCAATCTTTTCGAAAGTCTTCTTGTATCGAATTAACATTTTGATCCCTCATTATATTAAATAAACCGTTTTTCTGTCTGGTTTAACAATATTATATTTTTTCCTAATTATTGAATAATAAACATTTATTCATTATATGTAATTTGAATTTATAGTGTTTCACTAAACAACATAATACATAAATAATGGGCATTCATCAAATAGAAGTATCCATTATTTACTAGGAACAATAAAAATCCAGTAAATCAATCCCCAAATTACAGAGAGACCAATTAGAATCCCAAATAATAACCAGTTACTTTTCATAACAGAGAGTTCCTCCAAAAGCATTCTATCCTGCCACCATTCTACACTATATAACAAAAATAATCTATTTTCTCTTTTAAATGTTGTTGAATGTACGCCAGGTTTGGAAACTATGAAACTTTCAGATAAAAAATTACGTTTATATTAATGGTTTCGGTTATATTAGTAAAAGGGATTTTATATTTCCAGTTTTGCTTAAAACTTCAAGGAGGCCTGAAATGAAAAAAATATTCGTTCTTCTACTCTTATCACTTATTAGCCTTTATCCTATTCACAGCTTTGCTGACATAGCTGAAGGGGATATGATTGTTACTCTAGGAGAAAATCTAACAGAAACGCAAAAAAGTAATTTATTAGAAGAGATGGGTGCACCTGCTGATGTACAAATTGTTACCGTTACAAATCAGGAAGAGCATCAGTACTTAGGAAAGTACATCGCGAAATCTTTGATTGGAACTAAGGCCATTTCTTCATCTGCCATAACCATTGCCCCAAAGGGAGCAGGGATTAAGGTTAAAACAAAGAATATCAACTGGGTTACGGATGAGATGTATGTCAATGCCCTAATTACAGCTGGGGTTAAAGATGCTAATATCTATATCACAGCACCTATTTCGGTATCTGGAACGGCTGCCTTAACCGGAATTATTAAGGCATATGAGATTTCTGCGGATAAAACGATTCCTGAAGATGTAAAACAAGCAGCGAATGAAGAAATGGTGGAAACCGCAAAATTAGGCGACTCAATTGGCGCTGAGAATGCCGCTGCATTAATTGCAAAGGTTAAAGAGGAAATTGCCAAGAATAAGCCAAAAAATGATGCAGAATTACGAAGTATTATTGAACAAGCAGCAAAAGATTTAAATGTGACCCTGTCAGATGCAGAACTAAACAGTTTAATTGACTTTTTTAATAAGCTGATTGATTTAAATATTGACTGGAACCAAGTTAGTGACCAGCTTAATAAAGCAAAAGATCAAATTTCTAAATTTCTACAATCCGATGAGGGGCAAGGGTTTTTAGAAAAACTCAAACAATTTTTCATCTGGTTGATTGATGCGTTAAAAGCCATTTTTTCATGAGAATTGAATTGAGATAGGGGGAGGCGACTAACCTCCATTTATCCCTCTCACACCACCGTACGTACGGTTCCGTATACGGCGGTTCCAATTATGTCGAACGCTGTAAATCATATCTTGCAGAAATACTTTTCAATCCTAGGGAGAGCCAATAGGCTTTCCCTAATGTTTTATGAAGGATTGGACTTTTTGATATTCTCCAATAAGCCTTTCTGGTATTTCCCCATTCATGTGCTTTTCCCTCCGGGACACCTAGTTCAATGAGTTTCTTCACCTTGGTTCGAGGAAGTTTCCATTCCTTCCATCGAATCATTCTTAACCTTCGGTTAAGCCATCCTTCGAGTTTTGCAATTACTGAGCGAGTATCTGCTAAATGGTAGTAATTAACCCATCCTACCAGATATTCATTAAGGTCATAAATCCTATCTTCCATGGCAATTGACCTGCGTCTGCCTGTAAGCTTCCTTATTTTATCTTTAAACCGTTTGATTGATTGGGGAGAGATTCTCACCTTCGGTTTTAGATTACTTGTAAAACTGAACCCAAGAAATTTCCTTTTCCAAGGGCGGTCTACAGCGCTTTTATCCCTGTTAACCTTCAGTTTAAGCTTTCCTTCAATAAAATGAGTCATTGCATTCATAACCCTTTCCCCAGCTCTTTTAGATTTCACGTAGATATTACAGTCATCGGCGTAACGAACAAAACGATGTCCTCTACGCTCCAATTCTTTATCTAGTTCATTAAAACAATATTCGAAAGTAGAGGGCTTAAAGGGCCCCCTTGCGGTGTCCCTTCAAGGTTCGGACTGACAATTCCGCCTTCCATAACCCAGAGGTAAGAAATCGTCTGATTAATTGGAGAAGAGTCCTATCATTGATCCTCTCAGCTAACTTACTCATTAATCTATCGTGATTAACCTTGTCAAAGAACTTTTCAAGGTCAATGTCGACTACCCATCGATACCCCTCTTCTATATAGCTTTTGGCTAATTTAACTGCATGGTGTGCTCGCCTGTTAGGGCGAAAGCCAAAGCTGCACTCAGAGAAACCTGGGTCGTACATCCTGGTAAGCACTTGGGTAATTGCTTGTTGAATGAAACGGTCTGTTACGGTTGGGATTCCCAGTTTCCTCTTCCCTTTGCCGTCTGGTTTCGGGATTTCGACTAGACGGACAGGGGATGGGATATAGGTTCCCTCGAAGAGGGATTCTCGCAGTTCGCTCCAATTGAGTATAATATGTCCACGAAGAGCAGTGACGGGCATTTCGTCTACTCCATGTTTTCCCTTATTCTTTTCTACTCTTTTAATTGCATTAAGTAGGTTCTCCCGTGACAAAATCCGTTCCATTAACATTGATATAACCTCCTGCGTAAATAGGTGTTCTGTTTGTGTCCTTTCCGTTCTCCACCCTGTTTAATGACCCCTGCGGATTCACCGTTTCTTTCGTTAAACAGGTACCATGTTTTCTGTTTCATTGAATGGAAAGATACGCCTAGTTCCTATTTTCCATAACCGGTTCAGCCCTTACTTATCCTCTTAAGCGAATAAGTACTATGGCTTCTGCTGACGCCTGTCGTTCAATCTATCCTCACGAATAGGCTTACCGCATGAGTACGGCATACCGACAGGTTCTCCCCGGGTAAGAGTACAGACTTTCCTTCCATGTCTCCGCCTCATTTACTCTGTGACACCTTCGGCAGTATGGGCTTTGTCTTGTATTGCAGACTTATCCAATGTCACCTAGCCTTATATGAGATTCGTGTTCCTCGGAGCGGAAGTTTGCCGCCGACTTCCTTCAGATATGAAAGTCACCCCGCATATCCTTGTCTTAAGCTATGGCTACTACTGCCTTCACCGTTCGGGACTTGCACCCTAGAGCCTGCACCCATGCCGGGCACACAATAAAAAGCTGCCGCAAACAATTGCGACAGCTTTTTATAATTTTGTTCTAGTGATTAACGGTTAAAATTACCTACTTATTTTAACGGCAAATCCAACCGGACTAAGTCCTCGTAGGATTCTCTTTTCACTACAAGTGTGGCCCTTCCATTTTCCACGAATACAACCGCAGGGCGAGGAATCCGGTTATAGTTGTTAGCCATAGAATACCCATATGCTCCAGTACAAAATACTGCGAGAATGTCTTCTTCCCCAGGTTCTGGCAACGGCAGATCCCATATCAGCATGTCACCGGATTCACAGCACTTTCCGGCTATAGAGACTGTTTGATTTGCCTTAGCTAATGGTTTATTAGCAAGCACTGCTTCATATTTTGCTTGATAAAGGGCCGGGCGGATATTATCACTCATTCCTCCATCAACCGCCAAATATTTTCTAACACCTGGTACTTCCTTAGATGAACCAACCTGATATAAGGTAATACCAGCATCACCAACAAGCGAGCGACCTGGCTCAATCCATATTTCCGGCATTATTAAGGAATGCTGCTCCGTCAAGTGTTTTACCTCGGTAATAATTTCTCGGACATACTGTGAGGGAAGAATCGGTTCATCTTCCTTTGTGTAACGGATTCCAAAGCCTCCGCCTAAGTTTAGTACTTTAGCAACAAAAGAAAGTTCATTTTTCCACTGTTCAAGTTTTTCAACAATTTTTTTAGCCGCCAATAAGAAACCAGTCGTTTCAAATATCTGCGAACCAATATGGCAGTGCAGCCCTAGACAATTAAAAGAGTTACATTCAATCGCCATTTTTAAAGCCTCTTCTGCCTGCCCGTTTTGAAGGTCAAAGCCAAATTTTGAATCTTCTTGTCCGGTTAAGATATAATCATGTGTATGCGCTTCGATACCTGGTGTTACCCTTAGAAGAATATTAACAGTTGCATTTTTTTCCCGGCACAGCTCTTTTAACAGATTGAGTTCAAAAAAGTTATCAACCACAATACAGCCTATCTTGTGCTCTAATGCCATTTCCAATTCTTCTCTGCTTTTATTATTTCCGTGAAAATGAATTCTTTCAACAGGAAATCCAGCAACGATAGCGGTATATAACTCTCCTCCAGATACAACATCCAGCGATAATCCCTCTTCTTCCGCCAACTGAATCATAGCAACAGTTGAAAAAGCTTTGCTAGCATATGCTACCTGAGCAGTCACATTTAAATCATCAAAGGTTTGTTTAAAACCTCTTGCCCTTTCTCTCATTAAGGCTACATCATAAACATACAGAGGAGTCCCGTATTGCCGTGCTAACTCAACGGCATCAACTCCGCCTATTTCTAGATTCCCGTTCTTATTTACACCTGTTGATCCGTAAAAATACATTCCCTCTCCCTCTCTCCGTTACACTACTATAGTCTATGAGACAATCTCAAAAATAAATAGACAGAATCTGCAAAAGATACTGCCTATTTTTTTGACTACTTTTTCCCTTTATTTAAATAAAATAACTTTAGCATAACTTAATTAAAACTGCAATTGTAAAAAAAACCATTACTTCTCATTTGCACCAGGCGGCTGCCTGAAACGATTTCGCGGCCGAACAATACTTGGTCTTAGCAAGGAGCCTGGAATGGCACGACGAATGAGAATTTGCATAAATCCTTTGGGTTCAAAGGGAAGGAATGGCCAAAAGTATGGTGTGTTAAACGCACGCATATGAATAACAAATAAAAACATTGCTGTACACCCTATCACAAATCCTGGTGTATGGAACAGGGCAACCAAAATCATTAGGATCATTCTGGCAATCTTATTTGCTACACCTAATTCATAACTTGGGGTTGTAAAAGTGCCTATACCTGCAACTGCCACATAAAGGATGACTTCCGGAACAAACAGCCCTACATCAATTGCAATTTGTCCTATCAAAACGGCGGCAATTAAACCCATTGCTGTTGATAATGGGGTTGGAGTATGTATAGCAGCCATTCTTAAAAATTCAATACCAAAATCAGCTAGTATCAATTGGACAACCACTGGAATATTTGTTTGTTTATTCGGTCCAATAAAGGCAATATTTTCAGGCAATTGGGATGGTTCCACCACAAATAGTAACCAAAGTGGAAGCAAAATGATGGAAGCTAATATTCCTAAAAACCTTGTCCATCTTACAAATGTTCCCATTGCAGGGGATTCCCGAAATTCTTCAGCGTGCTGCACATGATGAAAATACGTTGTCGGAGTAATAATGACACTAGGTGATGTATCACAATAAATAATGACATGACCTTCTAATATATGTGCCGCAGCCACATCTGCTCTTTCTGTATATCTTACCATCGGAAAGGGATTCCATCCCTGTTTGACAATGAATTCCTCAATCGTTTTATCTCCCATAGGAATTCCGTCTACTTTAATCGCCTTTATTTCTTTTCTTAATATATTTAATAAATCAGCATCTGCGACATCCTCTAAATAGCCTATTGCCACATCCGTTTTTGATCTTTCTCCTACTTTGATCATTTCAAAACGCAGGCGTTCATCTCTAATTCTTCGTCTCGTTAGCGCCGTATTTAAGATGATATTTTCAACAAATCCATCACGTGAACCCCGGACAACCTTCTCAGTATCCGGTTCTTGAGGCGACCTCCCAGGATAACTTCTTACATCAACGGCCAATGCCGTATTTTCACCTTCAATAACGACGACAATCTGACCGGAAAGGACTAAATCCACGAGCTCATCTAATTTATGAATGGGCTGAACCGATTGATTGAGAAGCCGATTATAAATAAGCTTGTAAATGTCCGTTGATTGTTTTTCATGGTTGTTTAGCTGGACTAATTCTTCTATTAATTCGATGATAAAACGGGTATCACAAAGACCGTTACAGTAATATATTTGTACATCTTTCTTAAGGACGTTCAGCTTTCTAACGCCTAAATCAAAGCTGATGCCCAGCCCGACTCTTTGTTTCATATAATTTTCTATCTCATTTACTGATTCAGGGATTGGCCATTTTTGCTCATTGCTCCTTGACACGAAAGCCACTCCTTTCAAGTATAAGTTCTACAGCTTTTTTGGTTATTGGGGCACCCAACTTGTATGAATCTTGCCTAGCCATTTTTCCAATATCGCCTACTCCTACGATAATAGGAATACTTAATTCATCAAGACAATATACTGTATCTCCATTGATCCTGCCGAGTTCCAGTTCTTGTATTCCATATTTATCGACACCATACGGGGTTAAAATTCCATCCCGATCAATACTTACATCAACCCTTGTCCATTCCTCATGCCTGGATCTTGCTGCAACCGCAATGGCTCCTAGAACTTCAATATCTTCATGTGTGGCAACATATTTCAATGCCGATTCGCCAGCACCTTCCCCTACAATTCCACTGTCATCAAACATCACTAATACCGGGTCGTGCGGTGTTTTTTTAATTAACTTGACGATTTCCGGTCCCGTTAATTTGGAAGGATTTCCATAGGAGCTGGTTATACAACGCCCGCCAATCTCTTTGGCTACATGTTCAACAGCCCTTTTTGCATATTCATCACCGTCAGTAATTAAAATGACGCGCCTCCGAATACTCATAATCTGATGTCCCTTCCTAATTAATGAGTTATTTACCATGAAATTTATACTCTTTATTGTTTTTCTTTCAAATAAGAGTTGATTCACAGCTGATGTTCAGTTTTTTAATGATTGATAAAATAAAGCCACTGAAAAATCGATCCAAAAATTTTCCCTAACACGATTGCCATGATTAGAATGATTATTTGTCCATCTAGCCGGATCCTTTTAGCGAGGATCGGAAACACATTTACTACTTCAGTTAACCCTGCCGCCAGCATTCCTACAAATACCCCACCTGTAAGTCCTAAGGGGATTAAAAAATAGGCAGAGACATGCAATGCAGGGTCCCTTAAGCTTGCAAACACCCCGACTAGCACTCCCAACACTACAGCCCATTCGTATAAAGGAATCATTTTCATTGATTTGGAAAGTTGTGTCAGTCTAGGGATAATCCCAAGTACAGTTAAAAATGCAACAAAACCAGCGCCTACCATTAATCCACTTGCAAGACCTATAAAGATAACTGCTAGGATTTTAATCGTCATCAATATGCTTCATACTTTCCTTATTTTCATGGATAACTACGTAATTATCTAAATCAAGCTGGTAATTAAAGATTTCGACTTCAAGTGGACTGGGTTCTTCATTTAAACGGTGTTTGAACACATGATTAAAAAAGAGAATCATTCCAAGGCCAAGACCAATAGAATAAGGGATTTGGAAAAGCAATGGTTTTACTGCCTTTTTTTCCGTAATGATGGTATATATTTTTTCCTGAACGCTTTGCATACTTACATCATCATGGAAATTCATAATTGTCATAGCAGAACCAAAAAACAATAAAAACCATATAAGGATAAAAATAGGCAATGAAACCTTTTTTTTCTTAAAAACTACTTCCACTATAGTCTGTGCTGGACCAATGGATTGAACTTCAGCTTCCTTAAATGTACTCGTTATCTTCTTGATTACCTCCATTACATCTATAACGATTATATTCCGATCCTTCTCCGTTACTTGATATATCATTATTGATTGTAATTTCAACAGGACCGCTTCTGGGGCAATAATCTGGGCAACATCCTTTAAGTAGATCTTCTCCTCTGGCCGGACATGAACTCGATGCCGCATGCGGATGTAGATTGTTTTTTCCAAAACATTCACTTCCCACACAATGATTTCCACATCAATAGTATGGATAATCTTCGGTCCTTTCATGTAAGCAAATGAAAAACCGCATGGATCAGAGATCCATGCGGTCCTTCATTTGCTGTAATATCTTCTTCTCAAGCCGTGAAACCTGTACCTGGGAAATCCCCAGCCTAACGGCCACTTCAGATTGGGTTTGGTCTTTATAATACCGCAAATAAACAATCAGTCTTTCCCGTTCATCAAGCTCGCGAATCGCTTCTTTTAATGCAATCTTATCAAACCATTTTCCTTCATTACCGTCATCTATTTGGTCTAGTAAAGTGATTGGATCACCGTCGTTTTCATATACTGTCTCATGAATGGATGACGGTGTCCTGCTTGCTTCTTGGGCAAGGATTACATCCTCCGGTGAAAGTTCCAAATGAGCTGAAATCTCATTTACAGTCGGAATCCTTCCAAGCGTTTTGGATAATTCATCCTTCGCTTTTCGGATTCTGTTCCCCATTTCTTTCAGTGAACGACTGACTTTGACAGTCCCGTCATCACGGATAAAACGTTGGATTTCACCAATAATCATTGGTACTGCATAAGTGGAAAATTTGACATCATAGGATAGGTCAAACTTATCAACCGATTTTAATAATCCAATACAACCAATTTGGAATAAGTCATCCGGGTCATAACCCCTATTAAGAAACCGCTGGACAACAGACCAAACAAGACGCATATTTTTTTCAACGATTAAATCTCTAGATTCTTGATCTCCAGCTTGGCTCTTTTTAATGAGCTCTTTTACTTCATGATCTTTTAAGTATGTTTGACTTTTATCGTTCTTGACCTCCACATCCATCGGCAAGTCTCCTTAATTGCAAAGCATTTTGTTAAGTTTTAAATGCTTCCTTAATCTAACCTCGGTTCCGCTGCCTGGCTGTGAATGAACCTCTACCTCATCCATGAAATTTTCCATGATGGTGAATCCCATACCGGAACGTTCCAAATCCGGCTTTGTTGTAAACAATGGCTGACGAGCTTCCTCCACATCTGCTATACCTAAACCAACATCTTTAATTGTCATATCAATCAGACTTTCCTCAATCGTTACCTGAATATAAACGATCCCGCTAGGATCATTTTCATAACCATGAATAATCGCATTTGTTACGGCCTCAGAAACGACCGTTTTAATCTCGGTTAGCTCATCCATGGTTGGATCAAGCTGGGCAATAAAAGCAGCGACGGTAACACGGGCAAACGACTCATTTTGACTTAAAGCACTGAATTGAAGATTCATTTCATTCTTCACTCAGGCCACCCCCAATCTTTGCAATGCAAATTCCTCAGTCGGTTCCATTTTGATGATTTTGAATAAACCAGACATATCGAATAATCTTTGTATTGCAGGGGAAATCGCACATACCACCATTTCACCGTGCACTTGCTTTATTTGTTTGTATCTTCCTAAAATAACTCCTAATCCAGAACTATCCATAAAAGAGAGTTGTTCTAAATTTAAAACAATATGGCGAATATTATTTTTTTCTATAACAGCTGTGGCTTGTTCACGAAGGTCATCCGCTGTGTGATGATCTAACTCCCCACTTAAGCGAATACATAAAACATCGTGTTTTGTTTCCATTTCAATGTTAAGACTCACTATTCCCGTCCTCCTTAATCTGGTATAGTGAGTCAATTCGCTTTTTCAGTGAAAATATCCTTCTATACATACAAAACTAGTCCTATTTCGCTAAAATTAGTATTGTAGTTTGAAGTTTCGACAAGTGTTGTTAAACAGTAATTTCATATAGTTTAACAATCATTTACTTTCCAGACTTTGTAAACATTCCAAATGCACGTTTATAAAGTGTCCACCAGCCTGCTTCTTTCACGCTCTTGCTGGCGACTAATGGACTTTCAAGAATTACTTTTCCATTTTTAATCAATTCAATTTTTCCAACCTGATCGCCCTTTGTAATAGGAGCCTTCAGATTTTTTTGAAGGATGACTTTTTGCTTAACATCCTGTATTTTTTCACCCTTTTTCGTTAGGATGGAAATCGGTTCACTAGTAACTGCTTCTATTTTCTTTTCCTTACCCTTGCTTACTTTGGCCAAACCAATGGTCTGATTTCTTTTAAACATTGGATGTGTTTGATATTGGGCAAAGGCATAGTTAAGCAATTTCGTTACTTGTGCATTTCTTTCCTTAGAAGTCGGTGCACCAAAAACAACTGCAATAACACGCATTCCATCTTTTTGGGCTGTTGCTGTCAGGCAATATTTTGCCTCGGCAGTAAAACCGGTTTTTAATCCGTCTACTCCAGGATAAAAGCGTACTAATTTATTGGTATTAACCAGCCAGAATTTTTTATCGGTATTTTCACGAAGGTATGCTTCGTACATGCCTGTAAATTTAGTGATACCTTCATATTTAAGCAGTTCTTTTGCCATAATAGCCATATCAGCTGCTGTGCTATAATGACCGCTGACCGGAAGCCCGGTAGTATTTTTAAAGAATGTATGCTTTAATCCCAGCTCTTTGGCTTTAGCGTTCATCATATCGACAAACGCATCTTCGGAACCTGCTATTCTTTCTGCCATGGCCACGGAGGCATCGTTTCCTGATCCAATGGCAATTCCTCTTAACATTTCCTTAGTCGTCATTTCTTCGCCTGGTTCAAGGAAAATTTGTGAGCCGCCCATAGAGGCTGCATACTCACTTGTTCGTACTTTTTCATTCCAGGATAGTTTGCCTTCGTCAATTGCCTCCATAATGAGGAGCATCGTCATAATTTTTGTCATACTCGCAGGCGGCAGCTCTTCGTTACTATTTTTTTCGTATAAGACTGTGCCTGTATCTCGTTCAATTAAAATAGCGGATTTAACATTGCTGACAATATCAGTATTCTTTTTCTCTTCAGCAGCAAATGCAGATGGAATCCATAAACTAGTTAGTAAAAAAGATGTCACTATGAAAGAGACAAATCGTTTCATTCGCATAACCCTCCATTCTTTATAATCTCCATTTTTTCCAAATCAACTTACTTTATACAATTATTTCCTATAATTCCAAATTAATTAAGCTATTAAAATGGAAAAGGGTGACAGGCACCATGTGAAATTACCACAAAGTGCCTGTCACCCTTTCGTTTTATTCTGTTATTTCGCCGTGGATAAGGATCGGAGCCTCGATTTTAGCGGTTGAAATCTTGATATTTTCATAAAGCTTCTCTTTTACTTCGTCGACATTCTCAAAGTTGCTGTAAATAGTTACGAGGGATTCCCCTTTTTTCACTTGATCACCGATTTTCTTTCGCAAAACAAGGCCAACAGCTAAATCAATCGTAGATTCTTTTGTGGCTCGCCCCGCACCGAGGATCATAGCTGCCGTTCCCACTTCATCGGCCACTATTTCAGCTACATAGCCATCTTCTTTCGCTTCTAGTTCAAACGTATATTTTGCTTGTGGCATTTTAGAAGGGTTATCAACGATCGATTCATCTCCACCTTGAGAACTCAAAAAGACTTTTAATTTCTCTAATGCAGAACCGTCTCTAATTGCATTCTCAAGCTTTTGACGAGCCTCTTCTAAAGAGCTTGCCTTTTCTGCTAAGTAAACCATGTGGCTGCCAAGGGTTAAACAGAGCTCTGTTAGATCCTCTGGGCCCTCTCCCTTTAAGGTATCAATCGCTTCTTTTACTTCAAGGGCATTCCCAATGGCATATCCAAGCGGCTGGCTCATATCCGAAATAACCGCCATTGTCTTTCTGCCAACATTATTTCCGATTCGTACCATTGCTTTTGCTAATTCTTTAGAATCTTCCAATGTCTTCATAAAGGCACCGGCACCTGTTTTAACATCTAGGACAATGGCATCGGCCCCAGCGGCAATTTTTTTACTCATAATCGAGCTTGCAATGAGCGGAATACTATCGACAGTAGCGGTAACATCCCGCAGTGCATATAGTTTTTTGTCAGCAGGGGTTAAGTTTCCACTCTGACCAATAACCGCAATTTTATTTTTATTAACTAAATCGATAAATTCTTCATTTTTAATTTCAACATGGAATCCTTTAACTGCTTCTAACTTGTCAATGGTTCCACCGGTGTGGCCTAAACCACGTCCGGACATTTTTGCAATTGGCACTCCGACTGCGGCTACAAGCGGACCAAGAACAAGAGTGGTTGTGTCACCAACTCCCCCTGTGGAGTGCTTATCGACCTTAATTCCTTCAATTTGTGATAAATCGATTTGATCACCCGATTGAACCATTGCCATGGTTAAATCGGCTCTCTCCTTTTCTGTCATACCCTTGAAATAGATAGCCATTGTTAAAGCACTAACCTGATAATCGGGGATTGATCCATCCGTGTAGCCGTTTATAATAAATTTAATTTCTTCTGTTGATAATTCTTGCCCATCTCTTTTTTTCTCTATTAAGTCAACCATTCTCATTAATATCACCACATTTTTTTATATTCGTTTAGAAGCACTTTTTTAGAGGGAGCGTTCTGGTTACTGACCAATCCCTTTAACAATTTCTTTAATATATAAAAGGAAGTCGGCTTTCACTTTTTCTGTTGTTTCAATGACTTCATTATGGGTTAATGGCTGATCAAGGATACCTGCTGCCATGTTAGAAATACAGGAAATACCAAGAACTTTCATCCCACTGTGACGAGCCACAATGACCTCAGGAACAGTGGACATCCCTACCGCATCCCCACCTAAAATACGAACCATTCGGATTTCTGCCGGTGTTTCATAAACCGGACCAGGGTTTCCAAAGTATACCCCTTCTTTGATATTTAGGTTTAACCGATCGGCAATCTCTCTTGCAATTCTCCGTAATTCCTTGGAATAAGCTTCTGAAAGATCAGGGAAACGTACACCTAAATTAGAATCATTTGGTCCTACCAATGGATTCGTCCCCATATTATTAATATGGTCTGTTATGATCATTAAATCGCCAGGGGAAAAGCTTTCATTCACCCCTCCGGCAGCGTTGGTGACAATTAACATTTCAACACCTATTTCTTTCATAACACGAACGGGGAATGTTACTTTATCCATACTGTAACCTTCATAGAAATGGAATCTGCCTTGCATCGCTACAACCTCAACCCCATTTAACTGACCGAAAACTAGTTGTCCAGCATGGCCTTCCACGGTTGAAATTGGGAAATCAGGGATTTGGTTGTAAGGTGTTTTAACGGGATTTTCTATTTCCTCCGCTAGTACACCAAGACCTGAACCTAGAATAAGACCTACTTTTGGTGTTGTTTGATATTTTTCTTTTAAAAATTGAGCTGCATTTTGAATGCTTTCCATATTCATTTTTATCACTCTCCTTATTTCAATTCCTGTAAGAAGCTTTTGCCATAGTTAGGCATCTTTACATTGAAGTTGTCAGCAACTGTCGCACCAAGGTCTGCGAATGTTTCCCTTAATGGAAGTTCTTTGCCGCCGTTCATACTCTTAGAATAGACAAGTAATGGGACATATTCACGTGTATGGTCTGTTCCTGGGGCAATAGGGTCATTTCCGTGGTCGGCTGTGATCATTAACAAATCATCATCTTTCATCTTTGCAAACACTTCGGGCAGGCGGGCATCGTATTCCTCAAGTGCCTTTCCATATCCTTCTGGGTCACGGCGATGGCCGTATAATGCATCAAAATCAACCAAATTTAAAAAGCTAATACCATTGAAATCCATATCAAAGGTTTCCACAAGCTTATCCATACCATCCATATTGGATACCGTTCTAAGAGATTTTGTTACCCCTTCGCCGTCATAAATATCAGAAATCTTTCCAATCGCAATTACATCAAATCCTGCGTCCTTTAACTCACTCATTACTGTTCTATCAAAAGGTTTCAAGGCATAATCATGACGATTTGGCGTACGCTTAAAGCTGCCTGGTTCACCTAGAAATGGGCGGGCAATCACACGACCAACCATGTATTTTTCATCAAGTGTCAATTCACGAGCAATTTTACAGATGTTATACAACTCTTCAAGTGGGACAATTTCTTCATGAGCAGCAATTTGCAGAACAGAATCTGCAGAAGTATAGACAATCAATGCCCCTGTTTTTATATGTTCTTCGCCAAGCTCATCTAATATTTCGGTTCCGCTTGCAGGTTTATTTCCAATAATCTTTCTTCCTGTTCGTTTTTCTAGTTCTGTTACAAGCTCGTCTGGAAATCCTTCTGGGAACACACGAAAAGGTGTTTGAATATTAAGACCCATAATTTCCCAATGTCCAGTCATGGTATCTTTTCCATTTGAAGCCTCCTTCATTTTTGTAAAAAAGGCTAATGGTTTTTCTGCTTTAGTGATTCCTTTAATTTCACGAATATTGCTTAATCCTAATTTTTCCATATTCGGCATATTCAGACCGTTCATTCTTTCAGCAATATGACCAAATGTGTCGGCCCCTTTGTCTCCAAACTTCTCAGCATCAGGTGCTTCCCCAATCCCAACAGAATCCATTACAATGATAAATATACGTTTGTATGTATTTGCAGTCATACACTACTACCTCCTCGACATAGAAAACGTTTGCAAATAAGAATCAGACAGCTATAGGTTGTCCTCATAAAAATAGGTTTATGAAAGTGATTGAATTAAATCACTCGTCAGAAGTCTGACATCTTTATTTTACTCTAAGTTTCTGAAAACACAAGAAAAAAGCCGTCAAAATTCAGGACGACTTTTTACACTTTTGTGAATGTATTTTAGGCTATCATTCTATTAAGCTCGTGGATGAAATTTACTGTAGACATCCTTGATTCTTGATTTCGAAACAGTGGTATATATTTCTGTAGACGAAATATTGGTATGTCCTAACATCTCTTGAACAGCTCTTAAATCGGCACCATTTTCAAGCAAATGTGTAGCAAAAGAATGGCGAAGGATATGAGGGGTAAGCTCTTTATCAATTCCTGCTTCTTGTGCCAGTTTTTTTAATATTTTCCAAAAACCCTGTCTCGTTAACCGATGCCCCTGATGATTTAAGAACAGTGCATCATCCTTGTGCTTCTCTGTAACAAAATGAGGTCTGCCGTTTTCAAAATAGTGCTTAATTGCTGCTAATGCAGTTTTTCCTATCGGAATAATCCGCTCCCTGTTACCTGTTCCAATACACCGGATAAACCCGAGTGTTAAATGAACATCGTCTATTTCTAAAGCTATTAATTCACTTACACGGATTCCTGTTGCATATAGGAGCTCTAACATGGCCTTGTCTCTTATACCAAAGTGATCATTTAGATTAGGAGTATTAAGTAGTTTCTCTACTTCAACTAAACCCAAAACCTTAGGAAGTGCCCGATCAAGTTTCGGCGTTTCTATTAAAACAGAGGGGTCTTGGTCTACCGCCTTTTCTCTTAATAAAAACTGATGAAACGCCCGAATAGAGGCAATATGTCTTGCCACCGTTTTGGAGGACTTCCCTTGGTCCTTTAAAAAATTCAAAAAATGAAGAATATGAATACGCTGAATTTCATTTAAAGATTGAATGACTTCCACACTTTTTAAATAATGAAGGTAGCTTTTCAAATCCCGGTCATACGAAATAATCGTATTCTTTGCTAAACCTTTTTCTACTATTAAATAATCCAAAAAAGCTTTTAACTGGTTTTCCATCACGATTACTCCCCATTTAAGTAAAACAACATCAGCCGGTCTATTACAGATGAACTGTCTTCTTTCACTGCATTTGATACCTTTAGCGCAGATCCTTCCGGTTCATCATAGCGATGATAATTTTGATATTCTTCAGATACCCACATGATACCATAATAAAAGAGAATCGTGCACCCGGTGAAAATGATAAATACCTTTAATGTCTGGAGCGCCACTTTAAGAAAAGAGACCATTCTTTCATCCCCCAATACTAATTTCTATTAAAAGGTATGCCAAAATGGACAAAATATATACCTGCTTCGATCTGACAAAAAAGAAAAAAGTCCTTTTCATTGAAAGGGACTTTCAGTTTCATATTATTCTGTTTCCTCATCCTTATTCTTATCCAAGCAGCGGTGACAGATACCATGAAAGGTTAAGCGGTGGTCTTTTATTTTAAAGTTCCATCTGCGCTCAACAACGGCTTCTACATCTTCTAGCAAATCCTCTTGAATTTCATCAACAGCTCCGCATTCAATACATACAAGATGATGGTGAAAATGGGCTGCACCTTCCTGACGAAGATCATATCGTGAGACTCCATCACCAAAATTTATTTTATCGACAATTTTTAATTCCGTTAGCAATTCCAATGTTCGATAAACAGTTGCTAAACCAATCTCAGGCGATTTTTCTTTTACTAGGAGGTACACATCTTCCGCACTTAAATGATCCTCTTCATTCTCTAACAAAACTCGAACGGTTGCTTCACGCTGGGGAGTTAATTTATAACTCGCTGAATGCAACTGTTTCTTAATTCTCTCAATTCTAGTTTCCATCCTGAAGGCCCTCCCTCGCCACTGTTAGTTTCCATTATAACAGATGGTCAAGGAGATTCAAAATAAAATTATTATAAATAAGATACAATAATTAATATTAACTAATAATTATTTTAATGATATTGAACTTATGATGCTTTTCATTAACCAAGGAGACAAATACGCTTCTACTCCTGAAGCAGCTGAAATGAATAATACGGCTGCGATTAAGGCAACAATATAACGTTTAAAAAATGGCATAATTGGCTGAGCATATTTCTTCATAAATTGCCGTTTAATCATTCTCATTGAAAAAATGACTGAGAATGCTGACATCAATATAAACACAGGAATGATAATCAGATTCTGAGGAAGAATGGAGGCAAAGGCTAGCAGAAAGCCTTTCCATCCCATCTGACTAACTAAAAATCCCACCGTAAAACCTACAACCATTCCTTTAAGGAATAAAAGTATTAATATTATAGGAAGGCCTATAATAGAGATTCCTAGAATCCACATAAGGCCAATAAATTTACTGTTGTGGTAAAAGCTTTGCAAAAATAAATCGTTGTCATCTGTTACTGTTCCATCGGAAACTTGACCAAAAAATTGCGATAAATAATAGAATAAATCTTCCTTCTGGGTAATGCTCATGCTATTTACGACAATAGCCCCAAAGATTACCCCCATTAAAAATAAGATAACAATAAATAAGAAGATTGAGGAATGTTCACGAAAATAACTGGCGGCATCTGACTGGTACAATCGTTTTTTCATTTTTAATTTCCTCCTACTGCGAAAGGTCGATTAGTAAAGTCTATGCTAGTCTAGTTTTTCTATGACGAAAAAAATTTTAGTAGGATTAGAAAAAAGAAAAGTCATCAACCATGAAAAATCCCGGCAAACTGGCTGCCGGGTATGAATTGTATTTTAGTCTGCAATTTTCCCATATTTGCCGCCGCCTCCGGCTGCAAGAGTTACATTACCTTCTCTTGCTTTCATAATGAACTCAGCAATTTTAGCAGGTACTACTTCTGTTAATGTCTCGTATGGAACTTCATGTAAAATGGCCATTTCACTGCCAAAATGATTAACCAGCTTCTCTAACAACCGTGGCCCTAAGCCAGGAATAAACTCAAGCGGCACTTGATGAACATATGGCGGGCGCCCTGGGGGGCTGGTATCCGCTGTCTTTAACTCTAGAATTCGATCTGCTACACCTTTAATAACTTTATTTTTTCCACATTGATCACATAGTTGATCATCATGGTTTAACGGGTTTAGACATTCCGCACAAACAGTTTTATGATATTTACCTAATAATGGGTCAAGACCATAATTGGCAATGATATGGCGGCCGTCTTCCCCTTTTAACGCTTTTTGCAATTCTAAAAATGTTGGCTCTTTCATGGCAATCACTTGATATTCTCGTGCGATTTTTGCTAGGGAGTGGGCATCGGAGTTGGTTACAAATGTATATTTGTGAAGCTCTGCTAATCGGTCTGCCATGTGTGTGTCTGAGCTGAGCCCTAGTTCAATCCCATCAATTAAATCCGGATTTAGAACCTCTGTGAGCGATTTATTAACCCCTTTGCCATATAAACTTTTGAAGGGGGTAAACACATGGGCTGGAATGAAAATGCCCCCTAAGTCTTTGACCTTTTTTTGTAACACCAGACCTGTCACATAAATCCGTTGAGAACTGAGTTGAATATTTTTCAAATGGCCGGAAAGCCAAGAAGAAAACTCCCGCATAACCGTAAGATTTGGAAAAAACATAAGCAGATGAATGGGACCATTTGATTGTTCATCATATATTTCCAATTCAGAGCCGGGAATAACTGTTAAATCCCCAAAAATTAAACCACCGTCTTGATGCTCGCTTATTTCCCCGCTTTGTATAAGGCTTTCCATTTCCAAAATTACTTCGGGTGAATGACTGTCAATGATTCCCACCATATTTAGTCCCTTTTCATGCCGGGCATGTTCAATAATATTGGTAAATGTCAGTGATTTAGCACCCGTGATTTTAACCGGCTTACCTGTCCAAGTCCGGCCAATATGAATGTGTAAATCTACATAATAGCGATTCATTTATGTTTCAACGCCTCTTGTAATTGTAAGTACTGAACAGCGAATATTGTTTTTGCATCAAAAATCTTTTGTTCTGTTACATATTTTAATGCTTCTTCAAGAGTTAATTCCTCAAGATTAACAAACTCATCTTCGTCAAGACCTGCCGCATCCTCTTTTTTTGTTAGCCCTTTTGCTACATACACATGGACAATTTCATCTGCAAAACCCGGAGATGTATAGAAAGATGTTAATAATTCCAAACTGCTGCATTCATAGCCAGTTTCTTCCTCTAATTCTCTCCGCGCACAGATTTCAGGCTCTTCTCCTTTTTCGAGTTTACCAGCGGGGATTTCCACAATCGTTCTTTCTAATGCTTTCCGATATTGTTCCACCATAACCACTTTATTTTCGTCGGTAACAGCTATAACCGCTACAGCCCCCGGGTGTTTGATGATTTCACGCTTCGAATGCTTTCCATTTGGCAGCTCCACATCTTGCAAATGCAGACTGATGATCTTCCCTGAAAATATTTCTTCACTCTTAATTGTTTTTTCTGTTAGGTTGTCCATTACCGTCAACTCCTGTTCTATTCCGTAAAGACATACGCATACATTTTACCATACTTTAATTGGAGGAGTAGGTAATGAAAGTCTATATCCATGAGCAAGGAATCACTCTTGTTGGCAAGGCCTGGGAAATCCTGCAGAAGTTAAAGGAATATAACAAGGATTATGTATTAGTCAGTGAATGGGTTCGGGATATTTCACAAAAAAAGTAGCTTCGATTTGTAGTCTGCCCTTTTCTTTAATAAAATTGTAGAGAAAGGACAGGGGGGATACTTTTGAAAAAAAGGAAACTAGGTCATTCAGATTTGTATGTTACGGAATTGGGGCTCGGCTGTATGTCCATCGGCACAGAGGAAAAAGCAGCCAGAAAGATTGTCGAGGCGGCACTTGAAGAAGGGATTAATTATTTTGATACCGCTGACCTCTATGATTTTGGTAAAAATGAAAGAATTGTCGGCCAGGCTTTAAAACCTGTCCGTGAGCAGGTCATTCTTGCAACTAAGGTCGGAAATCGTCCGAACCCGGATAAAACCGGTTGGACCTGGGATCCATCTAAAGCTTATATTAAGGAAGAAGTAAAAAACAGTTTAAAGCGTCTAGGAACTGACTATATCGATTTATACCAACTACATGGTGGAACGATTGAAGACCCCATTGAAGAAACGATTGAAGCTTTTGAAGAATTAAAAGCAGAAGGATTTATTCGCTGCTATGGCATCTCATCTATTCGACCCAATGTCATCCGCGAATATATAAAAAAATCTAGTATCGTGTCCGTTATGATGCAATACAGCATATTAGACCGACGACCAGAAGAAGAAGCTTTACCACTTTTACATGAACATGGGATAAGCGTTGTGACACGCGGACCGCTTGCTAAAGGGCTGCTAAGCGATAAGCTGCTAAGCAAGGCAACTGAAAAAGGCTATCTGGATTACAGTTACGAAGACTTATCAGAAATTTTGCCTGGTTTAAAAGAAAAAGTCGCTTCTGCTCGGTCATTTACAGAGGTCGCTCTACAATATAATTTAGCAACCCCTGCTGTGGCTTCGGTTGTTGTTGGAGCGAGCAGCCCAGAACAGATTAGGAGTAATGCTGCTGCGATAAGAAGTAACCCTCTGACCAAAGAGGAAGTGTTGTTCATTAAAGAGGTTACAAAGCCTAGTGTATATAGGGAACACAGATAAACAGGGGGAGCTTTCGCTCTCCTGTCTATTTAAATTCCTTCCAGTTCATACCACTCTCGTTTAGTAGTTCCTCAAATGATTTGTTCTTTTCTTTTAATCTTCGTTCTTCCCGTTTCTTTTGTTCTTCCTCTGCTTTTATTCTATCTTCTTCAGCCTTTAGCTGATCTTGCTGCTCTTTAAGCTGCTTCATTAAGTCCGGATTAATCAAATCTTTGAGTGTTACTGCAGTATCTTCCTTTTTTGGTTTAGATTGATTGGTTTGTCTTTTTTGTTTTTTCATTCTAAACGCCTCCATAATTAAAATCCTATTCTATTATACCATTTCAAAAAACACACTTAGTATAAAAAAACAGGCTGATCTTTTCGCAGCCTGCTTTGACTATTAATAAGCCTCTAATTTAACATTTTCATCTACCAACAAGGCGGCCTCGGTTGAATTAACAACCTCCTCAACTGTATACCCGCTTGCAACTTCCACAAGTCTTAATCCAGAATCCGTAACATCCATCACCGCACGCTCCGTGATAATTCGATTCACAACCCCTTTTCCGGTTAGCGGCAATGTGCATTGTTTTAATATCTTTGATTCACCTTTTTTATTGACGTGCTCCATAATGACGATGATTTTCTGGGCCCCATGGACAAGGTCCATTGCACCGCCCATCCCTTTAATCATTTTTCCTGGAATCATCCAGTTGGCTAAATCCCCTTGTTCCGATACTTCCATCCCGCCGAGAATCGCCAAATTAACATGTCCCCCCCGTATCATTGCAAACGATTCAGCACTATCAAAATAAGCTGCCCCGCTAATCGCGGTGACCGTCTCTTTCCCAGCATTGATTAAATCAGGGTCCACATCTTCTTCACGAGGATATGGGCCTATACCGAGAAGACCGTTTTCCGATTGTAAAACTACTTGCTTATTGTCTGTAATATAGTTTGCAACGAGGGTTGGCATACCGATACCAAGATTGACATAAAAGCCATTCTCTATTTCCTTTTCTGCTCTAATTGCAATTCTTTCTCTGACATTGGCTTTATCATTTGCCATAGCTATTTGCTCCCTTCCCCCACTCTATTTTTGTACAGTTAATCTTTCAATCCGTTTTTCCTGTTTCCCTTCAATAATTGTTTGAACATAAATACTAGGTGTATGAATAAAATTAGGATCTAATTCACCTATTTCGTAAAGCGCTTCCACTTCTGCGATCGTTACTTTTCCAGCTGCTGCAATCATGGGATTAAAGTTTCGGGCTGTTTTGTGATAAACGAGGTTTCCCATCTTATCGCCTTTCCATGCCCTAACAAGGCTAAAATCTGCTGTCAGCGCCTCTTCTAACAGATATTCACGGCCATTAAACAACTTTGTATCTTTCCCCTCAGCAATTGGTGTCCCTACCCCTGCAGGCGTATAAAAGGCTGGAATCCCGGCACCGCCGGCTCGTATTTTTTCTGCCAATGTTCCTTGAGGAGTTAATTCTACTTCCAGTTCCCCTGTTAGAACCTGTCTCTCAAACTCTTTATTTTCCCCAACATAGGAGCCTATCATTTTTTTTATTTGTTTATTATTTAATAGCAGTCCTAAGCCCCATTCATCAATCCCACAGTTATTGGAAATGACGGTTAAATCCTTAACTCCTTTTTCCGCTAAGGCTAAAATCAAATTTTCTGGGATACCGCATAAACCAAATCCACCGACCATTAATGTTGCCCCATCCTGGATATCAGCAACCGCCTCCTGGAAGGAAGTACAAATTTTCTTCATCCTATTCTCTCTCCCTTTGATTTAGGTTTCATATTAGCCAAACATTTTTTCTTCCCCTTGACCTTTTATTAATTCTACTTTTTGAAAAAAATTCCTCTAATTTTGTCAAAATTCCATTAACTCTTGCTTTTCAGAAAATAACACCACTACAATGAAAGTATGAAGATCGGAGGGGGAAAATGATGTTTAATTTACCTAAAAAAGTGACGATCATCGAAGTAGGCCCGCGCGATGGGCTTCAAAATGAGAAGTTATTAGTCCCAACTGACATCAAAAAACAATTTATTGCTAGTCTGAGGAGTGCCGGACTTAAGGAAATGGAGCTGACTTCGTTCGTATCACCGAAATGGGTGCCGCAAATGGGAGATGCTGCTGAAATCACAGCGAATTGTCTTGATGAGAAGACGCGAAACATCGTTCTCGCCCCTAATCGGAGAGGAGTGGATCGGGTTTATTCGACCGAATGCCAGGCAGTTGCCGTGTTTGTTGGCGTAAGCAATAGCTTTAATTTAAAGAATATCAATAAAACAACACGGGACAGTATGGCGGAATTAAGGCCGATTATCCGTGAATTAAAAGACAAGAATTATTTTGTCCGATCCTGTATTTCTACGGCCTTCTATTGCCCTTACGAAGGAAAAGTCGGCGACGAAAACACCCTAGAGCTTTGCCGTGAATTTGTTCTTGCTGGTGTTGATGAATTAAGTGTAGCCGATACGATCGGTATGGCAGCACCCAATGAATCTTTTTCTCTTTTTTCCCAATTAAAAGCTGAGTTCCCTGAAATTCTTATTACCGCCCATTTTCATGATACGCGCAAGCTCGCCCTTGCCAATATTTTAGCTGCCCTCCAAGCAGGAATTGACCGGTTTGACACCTCTGCTGGCGGTCTGGGCGGCTGCCCGTTTGCTCCGGGTGCTGCAGGAAATGCTGCTACCGAGGACGTTGTTTACATGCTCGAAAGAATGGGAATTGCAACAGGTGTTGACCTTGATAAATTAATCGCTTCCATTGAAATTGTCATTCCTTATTTATCAAAAAAAATTGAAACCGGCTATTACCGCCTTCACTCCCAAACTGTTTAGATTCATCTCCTATGAATAATCAGTCACCTCATCAACCATCTTAATAATTGAGACTACCATGAAGGGGGACTGAACATGAGCCAGAAGCGTGAGAAAGGTAACAGTCAAAGCGGGAAAAACTATGCGGACACAGCAGGCGGCGGCAAACGGATGATTGCTGCTGAAGAGCTTGAAAAAGCCCTTCACCCTACCAAAAGACAAAATTCTGAACAATAGGAAAAGCGGAAGTGCCTTGAACAGGGGCTCAGACCTAAGATCCCCTAAGCGCTGGAGCTGGACAATAGAAAAG
>NZ_JASATK010000008.1:0-196784 GCF_038440275.1 Bacillus sp. OTU2372 | reverse complement strand
CCTTTCAGTACCTTCTGACGGACGTAATCGAGGTGGAGGTACATTTGGTGGAAGGCTTCAAAGGGGTCTCGGTTAGCGAGTGCTTCATAAATCGCCGTATGATGGCGGACAGTCCGCTCCGGTTCACGGACCTTAATCTCACTATTAATCTTCACAAGCGTCACGATTAATGAATCAATCATCCCTTCGACAATCGGATTATCGGCACTTAACGCGATAATGCGGTGAAATTCCATATCGGCTTCCCCATAGTTACCATCTTGACAATTCTCGATGATATCAATCGTCTGCTTTAATCTTGCGAGCTCTTCCTCACTAATTTTCTCAGCCGCCATCGTGATGAGCCCTAACTCCAATGCCATCCGCGCCTCTACCAATGCCTGCAGATTATCATGTGCTAACGCCAGCATGACCGAAAAGGGGTGGCTGCTGATTTTATTATTAAAAAATGTCCCCTCCCGCGTTTTACGGGTTATAACGCCCAGGGACTCTAAGGAACTAAGCGCCTCACGCAGGACCGGACGGCTGACATCTAAGATCTCCAATAATTCCATTTCTGTCGGCAGCCTATCACCTGGTTTGAGCTGACCGCTAATTAATAGCTGGACAATACTTTCCATTACCTGCTTTGATAATGTATGACGCTGAACGATTTCAACATTTATTTTTTTCGAAGGGTCTTTCATATTAGGCTCCTCGGGTCACAATCTGATTTGTAATCTCTTCCATTATTACCTTAAATGAAAAAAGGTTCAAGTTACAAATTCCACCTGGGCTCTTAAAAAAATAGCCGCCAAGAAAAACTTGGCAGCATCATCAAATTTATACCTTTAATACTCGGCAGATATTTTCTGCTGCAAACTCAATATTGGCCTCTCCAGCTTCCAAAGCATCCTCTAAAGAGGTCACACCCGTCAAAATACCAATAATCGCCGTAAACCCGTTCTCATACAAAGGCTCAACACCTTTGCCAATTCGGCCGGCAAACGCAATCACCGGGATGGAATACTTCTTTGCAATCTTCGCTACGCCATATGGAGTCTTCCCAAAAAGTGTCTGCCCATCAATACTGCCTTCCCCTGTAAACACATAATCCGCACCTTGGACGCGCTCCTCAAGGCCGGTATACTCTATCACAAGGTCGACACCCTTTTTCAACTGAGCATTTAAAAAGGCCATCAACCCAGCACCAAGTCCACCGGCTGCTCCGGCACCCTCCATATGAGCGATATCCTTACCCAGCTGCGCCTTCATTACTTCCGCAAAATGAGCTAAATTTTGATCAAGGACCTGCACGACCTCAGGAGTTGCCCCTTTTTGGGGACCAAAAATCGCGGAGGCGCCGTTTTCACCAATTAACGGATTGGTCACATCACAGGCCACGTCCATTTTGACATTTTTTATTCGTTCATCCAAACCGCTTACATTAATCGTATGAAGCCGTTTCAAGGCACCGCCGCCAAAGACAAGCTCTTCACCATGTTCATCTTTAAAGGAAACACCCAGTGCCTGAAGCATTCCTGCCCCGCCATCATTTGTTGCACTGCCGCCGATTCCGATTAAAAACCGGCTGACACCCTTGTCCAATGCATGCTTGATTAATTGTCCGGTTCCAAATGTAGTCGTCAATAGAGGATCGCGGTCTTCAGGTTTAAGTAATTCCAATCCACTTGCACTTGCCATCTCAATAACAGCGGTTTGCCCTTCTCCCAAGAGACCGTATTCGGCAATAACTTTCTCGCCTAGCGGTCCAAGCACCTCCGTCTTGATGATCTCCCCGTTTGTCATACTGACGAGAGATTCGACCGTACCTTCCCCGCCGTCAGCCATCGGAACAATCACACATTCCGCATCAGGAAAAACCTTCCGGACCCCTCTTTCCATTGCAAGGGCAGCATCTTTCGCCGTCATACTCTCTTTAAACGAATCAGGCGCTAGTACAAACTTCATAACCATCTGTCCTTTACGGTTAATTTGAAAAAATATTTACGACAAAGGGGCTTACACCTTTCTTTTTATCGAACCAAACATGGGCGCTTGTTGTCAAACTTCCAGCCAGGGATGTAGAATTGCATTCCGACAGAGTCGTCACGCGAGTTTAATCCCATGTTGTTATATAATTCATGAGCCTTCATGATTTGATCCCTATCAACTTCTACCCCTAAGCCTGGCTTATCGGGAATCGTTAAATGTCCGTCAACAATTTGGAATGGATCCTTCGTTAAGCGCTCAATGCCTTCCTGCCAAATCCAGTGTGTATCAATCGCCGTGATTTCACCAGGTGCTGCTGCTGCAACATGGGTAAACATCGCAAGGGAGATGTCAAAGTGGTTATTGGAGTGAGACCCCCAAGTTAGGCCCCAATCATTACACATTTGCGCTACACGCACTGAACCTTGCATCGTCCAGAAGTGCGGATCCGCAAGCGGGATATCCACTGATTGCAGGGAAATCGTATGACCCATCTGCCGCCAATCCGTAGCAATCATGTTGGTTGCAGTTGGAAGACCTGTTTGTCTTCTAAACTCAGCCATCACTTCACGGCCTGAATATCCATTTTCAGCACCACAAGGATCTTCCGCATAAGTTAGAATTCCATGCAAATCTTTGCAAAGCTCAACTGCTTCTTTCAATGACCATGCACCATTTGGATCAAGGGTAATTCTTGCATCTGGGAATCTTTCTTTTAGTGCCTTAATCGCTTTAATTTCTTCTTTCCCTTCTAACACGCCGCCTTTAAGTTTGAAGTCTTTGAAGCCATAAAGGGCTTGTGAAGCTTCAGCAAGACGGACAACCGCTTCAGGAGTTAACGCTTCTTCATGGCGGATGCGGTACCATTCTACTTCAGAATCAGGGTTGCTGTAATAAGGAAGATCCGTCCGATTGCAATCGCCAATGTAGAACAAATAACCAAGGGTCTTTACTTTGTCGCGCTGCTGGCCTTCACCTAGAAGAGCAGCAACTGGAACATTTAAGTGCTTTCCTAAAAGATCAAGCAATGCAGCCTCAATCGCAGTAACAGCATGAATCGTAATCCGTAAATCAAACGTTTGTAAACCGCGGCCCGCTGAATCACGGCCAGCAAATTCTTTTCGTACCTTATTTAAAATATTGTTATAGTTACCTATTGATGAACCGATTACAATCGCTTTTGCATCCTCAAGTGTTTTCCGAATTCCTTCGCCGCCTGGTACTTCACCAACACCGACATTTCCAGTGTTATCTTTTAAGATGACAATATTCCTTGTAAAATAAGCGCCGTGTGCACCGCTAAGATTTAATAACATACTGTCATGGCCGGCCACCGGATATACTTCCATTTCTGTCACAACTGGAGTAGCGTTAATAACTTTCTCAACTGTATTCATGGGGATTTTCTCCAATCAAAATGGTTTAGTTTTTAAAGAAAAGCGCAAGCGCCTTGGTCAGCCCCGATATAGGGCGACTTGTCGACTGGCCAGCGAAGGCAAAGCCAGAGACTAGTCGCGCTTAATGCGTACAGAAAGCAATAGCTTTCTGTAGCCAAGCACAAGACGAGCCGGCCGAAAGGTTGCTTTATAACCCTTTGGACGGATTGAACTAAATGTGGAGGCGACTGCCCTGGGACGAAGGCATAAGACGGCCACTGCAAGAAGGCGCTTTTTGCCTTCTTCAGGGGATGGCTAGACTTGCGTCCCAAGGAGCCGCAACTGGATAAGCTTGTGACCTCGAGGGGCTAGGCGCTGGAGCTGGACAATTCTCAAAGTCAAAAAACTTTTATACTTTCTTCCTTTTAAAAGGAGAGAACACATAATTCTAATTATTGGTGCGTTCTCTATGTGTTTTTCAATCTATTTAACGAGAAATTTCAACGTTAGCTAACTTTTCATAGTATTTTAATAGACTGCTGTGGTCTTCAAATTCATGACCATCTACTTTCAGTGCATACATCATTTCTAATACAGCTGCTGTTAACGGAGCTGGAGCACCGAACTCATGGCTCGTTTCCATTGCGTTTGTTAAATCTTTAATGTGTAAGTTGATTCGGAAACCTGGGTCGAAGTTACGATCTAGCATCATTGGCGCTTTGGCATCTAATACTGTGCTTCCAGCTAAACCGCCGCGAATCGCTTGATAAACAGCTTCTGGATTTACACCAGCTTTTTGCGCTAACACGAATGCTTCCGAAACAGCTGCAATGTTTAAGGCTACGATGACTTGGTTAGCAAGCTTTGTGACGTTACCTGCACCGATTTCACCAACATGGACAACCGATCCAGCCATTGAGGCTAATACCTCTTTCACTTCTTCAAAAACTTCTTTCTTACCGCCAACCATAACAGAGATGGTTCCATCAATTGCCTTTGGCTCGCCGCCGCTGACAGGAGCATCTAACATTTCAACGCCCTTTTCAATTAATGAACGATATACTTCTTGAGAAGCAGCTGGTGCGATGGAACTCATGTCAATGTAAATTAATCCATCACGTGCGCCTTCAATCAGCCCGTTTTCTCCCAATGCAACAGCTTTTACGTTTGGAGAATTTGGAAGCATCGTGATGACGATATCTGCTTTTTCAGCGATTGCCTTTGGCGTTGATTCTACTTCAGCTCCTAGTTGTTCAAGTTCTTTGACTGCCTCTTTATTAAAATCACTAACGATTAACTGGTAACCAGCTTTGATCAAGTTTTTGCTCATCGGCTTACCCATAATTCCTAATCCAATAAATCCAATTTTCTTCATAATCTACTTCACTCCTACAAATTTTTTTATTAAAAGAGAGTACAAGATTGTACTTTTCTTATTTAGATAAGTGTCTAGCTCCAGCGCCCCCCAGCGACTAGTGTAATTCGCTATTTATGCGCTTCCGCTTTTCTATTTTTGATACCATAGCGGGCAGCAAACTCCCAATGGGATGAGATAATTGATGATTTACTGCCCGGTTGACTCAAAAGATTATCCGATAAAAATATTAAGAATTAATACACCGGCTAATCCCAAGATAGAGAGCGCGGTTGTATAAGTCGTTCTAACCTTAATGGCCTCACCGACAGATAGGTTGAGATACTCTTTAAACATCCAGAAGCCAGGGTCTGTTACGTGTGAAAAAGCAATACTGCCGCAAGTTACAGCAAGAGTCATCAATTCTAAGCTAATACCAGAGGCTTGAGCGATTGGCAGCACCACACCAGCGGCAGTCATAACCGCTACAGTGGCAGATCCTAGAGCAATACGTAAAATAGCAGCGATTAACCAAGCAAGGATAATTGGTGAAATATCCCACCCATTTGTTAAGTCTTTGATATAATCAGCAATACCACTGTCTACCAATACTTGTTTAAATGCACCGCCGGCCCCGATTACAAGAATGATCATAGCCATTGGCTTCACGCTATTCGAGCAGGATTGCATAACATCCTTCAATGAACGGCCTACCCGTCTTCCAAGTAAATAGAAGGAAAGCAACAGGGAGATCATTAAGGCAATGGTCGGTGAGCCAAAGAATTCCATCATATGTCTAAAACCATTTTTTTCTGGTAAAAACACTTCACAGACGGCAGATGCGCCAATCAGAATAACAGGGACAAGAGCTGCTGTAATACTAGCCAAAAAGCTTGGCATCTCTTCTTCTTTAAAAGTTTTCGTGCTCCCGATTCCTTCTGGGATCATAGGATTCATCTTTTTAATAAATGGCAATCTTGGCCAGGCTAGTGCGATGAAACAACCCACAGGAATCGCAATGATTAGACCATACAATAATGTTAAGCCCATGCTTGCACCGAACGTATTGACAACAGCTGCCGGTCCTGGGTGCGGCGGCAGGAAGCTATGTGTAGTCGATAAACCAATCGATGTTGGAAGGGCTACCCAAAGTAAATTTAATTTAGTTTGACGGGCTACTGTGAAAACTAACGGAATCAATAACACAAACGCTACTTCGTAGAACATTGTAATCCCGAGAATGTAAGCCGCAATCAACATCGCGATTTGAACTCGTTTAAGTCCCATCTTGTTTATCAAGGTGGTAGCAATCCGTTGGGCTGCTCCAGCATCCGCCATAACAGTACCTAACATCGCTCCAAATCCTAAAATCAAAATCAATTCATCAAGCTGACCGCCGATTCCTCCATAAATGGACTCGAGTAATTTGTCGGCAGGCATCCCTTGGAGAAAGCCTACAAATAAAGCAGCAATGATTAAAGCAATAAAACCGTTCATTTTTAATGGCATCATTAAAACCAAAATAAGAGCAACCGCTAATGCAACATAAACTAATGGCATAGTCTTTCTTCCTCTCTTGGAGAAATTAAATGGTTTGGTATAACTCTAAATCTTTTAAAACATTGGCCAATAATTGCTTACTTTCTGGATTCATCTCTGCTGCAGGAGCAAATGCATAGCCCACATCTATTCCTACCATTCTTAAACCTTCTTTTAACACAACTGGGAATGTTGCTTTGTCCACGGCTAAGCGTAACGGAGCCAGTTTAAACTGCAATTCTAGTGATTTTTGATAATCGCCGGCCACAAACGTATTGTAAATATCTGCTACTAATTTAGGAGCGATATTTCCTGTGCTCGCGATGGCACCTGTGGCACCGTGACATAAACCTGCATAAATAAGTGTGTCGCGTCCAAGTAAAACGGAAAATGATTCGCGAGGAGTTACCCTTAAGTACTCAGCCGTTTTCGTCATATCTCCGCTTGAGTCTTTAATTCCAATAATGTTGTCTACCTTACTGAGTTCTTCACAAGTTTTCACATCAATTTTTACTTGGGTACGAGCTTCGTTCCCATAAAGAATTATGGGTAAGTTTGTTGACTTGGCAATTGCTTTAAAGTGCTCGGCTAACTCCGTTTGGGTTGGTGACATAAAATATGGAGTAAGGACAGATAATGCTGACACGCCGCCAATTTCTTCAACCATTTGAGCTGTTTGAATACAGTCTCTCGTGGTGATTTCACTAGCCCCACAATAAACAGGAACTCTTCCAGCAGTGTGATCCACGGTTACTTCCACGACACGGCGTTTTTGCTCAGGTGTTAAACCGTAAATTTCTCCGCTCGATCCTAGAATAAATAATCCATGGACACCGCCTGCAATGGTGTAATCGATGACATTTCGTAATGCTTCTTCCATCAATTGACCTTTTTTATCTAATGGTGTGACTAATGCAGGGATAACCCCTTTTGGCTTAAACATTCGTAAAACTCCTCCCAGCTTTTAAGATTCTTGCTTTGGAAAAAGATAATAAAATAGCTGCATTTGTGAATCCCTTCACATATTCTGTTTTTATAAAAGATTATTATTTTACGACAAACCCTATTTCCAACTTCGTAATCATAATAACCTTTATTCTGTAAACAAATATGCGAATGGTATGACAAATTAATGACATGTAATGATTCATTCTTTGAGTTCGCGAATCACTTCACATAACTATCGTAAACGGTTTCGGTGAAAATATCTTCGTTCAGTTTGATAAAGTTTAACTTTTTGTTTTTAGTCATTTGACCAAAAATACTTTTAATATGTGTCAAAATAGTGAATATTTATCAGTCAAGTGACTAACTCTTGACGTTTTATCAGACGTATTAAAAACTTTTTCTTTTATTTTTAGTAACCGTTTACATTATTTATTGTATAATTGTCTTACAAATAAATCATCATTCAAATTGCTAATAATCGCTGTGTTTTTTTGGGCAAATAAACAAATATTTCAAAGAATACTTTAAGCCGAGTAAAAATGGATGGAGGGAACCCAGGTGAAAATCAACCAAGCTCTAGCACAAGTGATCGCCGATAAAGTAATGAAAGTCATCCCCTATAATGTCAATATCATGGATGAAATTGGGGTAATTATTGGCAGTGGCGCCCCTGAAAGGATCGGCACCTACCATCAGGGAGCGGTTTCTGCGATCGAGCAGGGAACCATCATCTCGATTTATCATTCGGAAGGAGACTCCCAGCCAGGAGTCAATATGCCCATCCATTTTCGCAATAAAATAATCGGCGTCATCGGAATCAGCGGCGACCCCAACATTGTCGGTCCGTTTGCAGAATTAGTCCGGGTTACCGCTGATCTTTTAATCAACCAGGAATTTCTTTTTAGGGAACGGCGTATTCAAGAGCAGATGAAAGAGGAATTTTTGTATCAATGGGTGTTCCGCAGCGAGGAATATGACCCCGGGATGATCAGCAGCGGGGAAGCGATTGGAATTAATTTAACTTTAGAGCGTAAGGCCATTGTGGTAAAAGGCCATATCCCAAAGGAACCCTATCTGTTAGAGCAGGAGTTTTCTTTTCGGCTCAACCAAGACACCATGCTTTTTGTGGTCCCAAGTGATAGTGAGGTGGTGAAAAGAATCGAGGCGATCCAATCCTCTGATAAGATAAAGATTGGTATCGGCAGCAGCTATACCAATGTGTCCAAGTCCGTTCATGAGGCCCGGCGTGCAATTGAAATTGTGGAACGGATGGAGCTTCCGCAAGCGATTTGCGTTTATCAAGAGCTAAAGTTTATTGACTACCTAACCAATAAAGATATCTCGTTTACAGAGATCACTGATTTTTATATGGAACTTGATGAACATCCTAAAGGGCAAGAGCTGATGGAGACCTTGATTTGCTATATTAAAAACAGCGGCGACATGAATGCCATTTCGAAGGAACTTCATATCCATCGAAACAGCTTGGCTTATCGATTGCAAAGGATTGAGGTCCTAACCAATAAAAATCCGAAAAACTTTATGGACTTGTTCCAGCTTTTCACGGGATATATCCTTTATAAAATGCAAAAACAGCCATAATATCGCGGGGGTTCTTGTGGGGTAAAAAAGGAAAAAGTCAATCGGATCCATTGACGACCGTCTTTGGATTTTTCGAACAGTTTAAGTCGTCAATCACGGCTATTGACAGGCAGAAGCGACAATGACTGAAAAACCCTTGATATAACAATAAAAACCCCCTAAGCTGGATTGTTTAGTCCAACTCAAAGGGGGTCACTTCAGATTTTTAAGAAAAGCCCATCGCTAATTCCTTGAACCCCGGTTCCTTTTCGCCATTCGATGATTATGCCCACTGTCATCATAATAAGCTTAATAGTAATCCCAGAAAAATGACAATACAAGATTTAACCAAGAATAAGTTTAATTCTAGTTAACAATAGTTGTTGCTAACTAGAGCTTTACCGCGTATATATGGTTAGTAAAACTCTCGACCAAATCCTGCGAAATGGGCCTGCTAAAATAGTAGCCTTGCATTTTATCACAGCCAATACTGCATAAGTAGTGATATTGCTCGAATTCCTCCACCCCTTCTGCCACCACATTCATGCCAAGGTTTTTCCCCATTGCTACCAAGGAGCGGCAAACCGACTTTTGGCTGGAATTATGGTGAAGGTCCTGGATAAAGGATTTATCGATTTTGATCGTATTAAACGGATACTGGACTAGATAACTAATCGACGAATAGCCGATGCCAAAATCATCTAAAATGATATCGACCCCAAATTCCTGCAGCTCTCTCATCGTGGTTAGGGTCTTCTCAACGTTCGTCATAGCGGTTCGTTCCGTAATTTCTATTTTTAAAAATTCGGCTGGCAGCTTGTACTGTTTTAACGAACGTTTAATCGTTTCGATAAAAGTATCTTGATGGATTTGCTGTGCGGGAACATTTATGGAAATATAAAAAGGGGCTAACCCCTGATCCATCCAGTAACGGCGTTGGCGGCAGACGGTAAATAACACCCAATTGCTCAGTTTTATGATTAGGTCCGATTCCTCGGCAATTTGGATAAACTCCCCCGGTGAGATATTCCCCAGAACCGGATGCATCCAGCGAAGCAGTGCCTCCAAACCGATAATCTCGTTCGAACCTACATCGATAATCGGCTGGTATTCTAAATACAACTCATCATGTTCGATAGCCCGGTGAAGATATTGTTCCAGCAGCATTTTTCTAGATAGGCTTTTGGACATACCTGTTTGATATTGCTGGATTCCTGTTTTATTTTCTTTTGCCAGATACATGGCATGGTCGGCCCTCATCATGAGCACATCCGCTTCGAGGCCATGGTCTGGAAAAATGCTGGTCCCAATACTGACAGCAAGGCGATATTCATGGTCGACTATTTTGATTGGCTGCGCCATTACCTGACTAATTCTTGTAGCCATTTCTTCTAATGCCAGGCTATTGGTCAGATTTTTTAATAAAATCACAAACTCGTCCCCGCCCTGACGCGAGATAATATCGTCTCGCCGTAGATTCTCTTTTAACCTTTTGGCCATCGTTTGAATAAATTTATCGCCCATTTTGTGCCCCAGCGAATCATTAATGTCCTTAAACCGGTCAATATCAATAAATAAAATACCGACAAAGTGATGGTTATTTGTTGCTTCGATAAGGGCCTTTTGGAGCTCCATTTCTAATTTCCTTCGGTTTGACAGCCCGGTAAGGGGATCATGAAAGGATAAATACGTAAGCTCGTCCTCCATCTTTTTTTGATGGTCAATATCCATGATAACTCTGTCATATCGTACTAGATGCATGCTTTCATCGTGAACTGAGGATATATAATCAGAGACCCATTTATATCCCCCATGCTGAGTTTGAATTCGGTATTCGAGTTTTGCGGATTGACCATTTCCTATTGAACGCAGTTGTTGCAGGACCCTGTCTTTATCGTTCAGATAAAGAATCTCCTCCCACAAACAGGCATTTTCGATAAATTCTTGTTTGGAGAAGCCTAAAATAGATTGGCACGCCGAGGAAATCTGCAAGGTTTTCAGCGTTCCGGCATCGACTGACCATAAACAAATATTATTTTCATTAAGGATTTTTTCCCAATGGGGTGAGTGAAATGGTGGAGTGATTGGTTTTGTTTTTTCGGCTTGTTTAAGCATGAAGTTCTGGATCCCTTGGACGGCCCCATGAATGAATCGAACATGGGAAATGCAGACTTGACAGAATGGACGTAAAGGAATGGATTAAACCTGAGTGTGTACCTTGATTTCTCATAAAGGGCTCCCTTCATCGGAATGTGGATATACATCTTTATCATAGCGAAATATCCGATTCTCTGCTGTTTGAAATGTCACTTTTTGGGGATGTTTTTTGACAAAAAATAAGGATTTTTGACTGGGAAGGTGACTATACAAACGTTTGATTAGATCTTGGGTTTAGTCTTTTGTGATGAGGATTTTTGTAAGTGGATGATGCACTTTTTGTAGGAATATAGGAGGATTCATACATTTGAGAAAAGAGCCTATTGGACAAATTCAGTTGGAACATGGCACATGTCCAATAGGTTCTTTTTAACGAACAAACGTAATATAATCCAGATTAACAGGTTCAAATCCTTCTTCTCGCAGCAGACGGTTAATTTGCCCTCGATGATACTGCCCATGAAGTGCCACATGCGTGAGAATATCCACAACTGCCGTCGAAAACTCCTCACCAGTACTATTCTTATACACGACTATGTCTGTCTCTGACAAACCTTCAAGAAGTTCGGAAAAACCTTGTTTATTTTTTGCCAAAAGGTTTGAACATTCTTCTAGACTAAGTTCTGTCCAGATTGCTTGAGGATTACTATCCAATCCTTTTATTCGATGTAACCAAACCTCCTCCGCAAGCAAAATATGGGAAAATAATCGTTTCGCCTCGCTGTTCTGATCCCCAGTAGTTTTCAGTGTTTCTAGAATCCGAAGGTTAGCCCAATCCAAATGCTGGTACATCCTTATGATTGTGTCCATACCTCCAACTCCCTCCCTTTCATTTTTGTTACCAAATAATCACCACACCTCTATTTTACAAAATCTGGTGAGTTGAATATAGCTGTGCATGTTATTTTTTATTAAGATTAAAAGTCAGGCCACGACTTAGGAAAAGTTCAGTCTCCCCTTCGAACTAGTCATAGTACTTAACCAGGCAATGATTTGCAGCAGTTAAATTCATATAGAATTCCACTAAAATTTCCAAAATCGCCTCAGAATTTCTTATTTGAGCCACAAAAGTGGTGATATCCTTTCGTTTCCCCTCTCAAATCAGAAATTTTGGAATTCGATGGAAATCGTATTTCTCGGTATGGTAGAGCTACCTAGGAATTGATTGGAACACGCGCGGGTCCCGAAAGGATCTAGAAGTGGATAACTTTTATAATTTAGTAGAACAATATACGCCGATGATTCATCGAATTTTACAGTCCTTATCGATTTACCGTAACCGAGAGGAATTCTATCAAACTGCGTTAATTGGACTCTGGGAAGCACAAAGAGGCTTTAACCCAGAGAAAGGAAACTTCACGAATTATGCTTATAGCTATATAAAAGGGAAGCTCTTACTTGAACTGACCAAACGCTCCCGATATGAAGCTGAAAATGTGTATCCGAAAGAGGAGTATTGGGAAATGGTCGAAGGGGGTTGCTCCGAAATACCGCTTGAGAAGGAACAACTCCTATCCTATTGTGATGGCTTATCGGAAAAGGAAACCAAATGGGTAGTTGCAACCTTTGTGGAGGATTTATCTGTAAAGGAAATCGCTGCCCGCGAGAAGGTTTCAGTTTCTGCGGTGAAACAGTGGAAGATGAGTGCCCTCAGGAAACTGCGTGCCGGGCTTGAGAGTTAGGCTTCGACATGTACTAAAAGGAATAGAGGCCGATTCATTTACGAATCCGCCTCTACATGTTAGTTAGAGAAAGTTACGACTCTTCCAGACCACGTCGTGATCCTGCCGGTTTTCCCCGTTTCCCTTACAGTGATTGTATGCTTTCCATTGCTAAATCCTGTCGTGTTCAGCACATAATGGTAGCCAGCATTACCATTATTGAAATCAGGATATACCTTTTTCACATCTGGTCTGGCATCCCCGTAAACCGCTTGGCCGACGACCTTCCCGTCCACGAGTACCTCGATTTTCGATACACCGCTTTGATCTAATATCCAGCCGGAAATGGTTTTGCTGCCACTGATAGTGCTGCCTGGTGCAGGTTGATCGAGACTGCCTCTTACATTGGAAATCGTGAATGATTTTGTTGGTAGTGTGGACACTACACCGTTTTTTCCGGTTTCCCTAACAGTAATCGAATGCGCTCCATCCCCGAATTTGGTTGTATCTAGGACATAATGATAACCAGCATTAGCATTGTTGTATCCAGGATAAGCATTTTTTACATCCAATCTAGAATCGCCGTAAACTGCTTGACCGACCACCTTTCCGTCTACCAAAATTTCAATCTTGGAGACACCGCTTGGGTCCAAATACCAGCCTTTTACGTTATACTGCCCCTTTGTTTTCTCATTGACTGCTGGAGTATCCAATACTCCTTTTGCATTAGAAATGTTGACAGCCTTTCCAGGTAATGTGCTGGTCCAGCCATTTTTACCTGTTTCCTTTACCGTTATGGTATGTTTTCCATTACTCAATTTCTTCGTGTCCAATGCATAATGGAAGCCCGCATTCCCATTGTTGTAATCAGGATAAGCATTTCTTACATCCGCTCTTGCATCGCCATAGGTTGCTTGACCGACTACTTTCCCGTCTACCAGTACTTCAATCTTGGACACACCGCTCTCGTCTAAGAACCAGCCTGATAGATTGTAAGTTTCATTGATGGTCGTACCTGCACCTGGTTTATCAAGTACGCCTTTTGAAGATCCATAAGTAATGGCCTGTCTGCCAAATTGCTCCCAACCTCTGATGAAGGCCGCTCGGGATACCTTGCGATTTTTAATGTTCGCAAGCGGTTCGTTGAAGTAGACGTAATTTTGGTCATAACCTGTAAGCAGGACACTATGCTCATGGAAGGTCATTCGAATCGGCCCGGTTGGCGTTTGGACCGTTCTCCATTGACTGCTCGGCACCGTATCGAAGGTGCTCGTTGAAATTACCCAGACCGGCTTCCCTTTGCTTAACTGTTTAAAATGATATCAAACGAGCTTCCTGTTAGATCGATGACATTCGTATACCTTTTTGCTAACTGATAGACGGGGCCATGATAAACAGAATACCCGATGGAACGGCCGGTGATGTCCCCAACAAAGCCGGTGTTCGGGTTCCCCCAGTAGGTCGTATTCCCGGATATGCGATATTTTGTCGGGTCTTTTTTCACTTGACTAGCCAGTGTCATTTTCGAAGCATTAATTCCTTTGTAACGAAGCAGCATGGATAAGCTAGTAACCTCGCAGCCATTCTTTAATTCTGGCAATTGTGAGATCAGCGGTACATTTAACGGAGTTTGGGCATAAGAGATGGAAGGTAATAGAAAACTAGCTGTACTTACGATCCCAAGAGTTTGGCCGCAAAACATGCCGACAGATATTCCAACGTTCTATCCACACCCCCCCACTTTAGGCCTATTATTCCTCATCCGCTTCCTCACTTTCCTCCTCAGACTCCTCCTGTTCGTCCACTTCCTGCAATTTTTGTATCTCCTCCGTCAGCTGTTCAAACGCATGGAGCCGAAATTTGGCACTGGCAATCAGGTCGTCGATAATTTGCACAAAGGTCTCATACTCGACTCGGTTTTCGCTGCATTGCTTAATCAGCCTTAAAAAGTCATCCTCATATAAATGATATCTTTCCTTAAACACGGCCGAATCCATCGTTAAAAAATACTCTTCATCCACCACAAACTCGTTAAATATTTTTTTCGTCAACCTTCTCTTGGTAACGTCTATCTCACTTTGGTCCTTTTCATCTTTGTAGTGCTCGGCATCCTCATACTCCGAACACAGCGTGGCATATATTTTTTCAAGCAGCTCAGTAGGTTCTAAATATTTCAATTCAGCCATAAGGGAAATCCTCCGAAACCTCTTTTTCTAAATTATTGCCATATATACTAAAAAACCTACCTTTCAGACAAAGGCAGGTTCCTTAGTATCGTATTAATTTAAAGTAATCACAGTCTCATGCAACTCCATTAATGAAAAAAGCACCCCTTGTAATAAAAGCAAGGGATGCTTACTGTACCTATTTATATTGTTATTAAGCTTTAACAGTTGAGAAACGCTTTGCTACTTCTGCGACTTTAGCTAAGCCTTCAGCAATAATCGTTTGTGCTTGATCTGGAGCAGCATTGTGGCCTTCGATGATCACTTCATCAACGATTTCCATTCCGAATAAACCACCTACCATATTTTTGATATAAGTAGCTGCCATCTCCATTGGAGCTGCTTCAGGTGTTGAGTAAATACCGCCGCGAGCAGTTAGGATAACAGCCTTTTTGTCAGACATCAAGCCGACTACACCAGCTTCAGTGTATTTGAAAGTGAAACCTGCTCCAGCTACATAATCGAAGAATGTATGCAATTTTGCTGGAATTGTTAAGTTCCATAGTGGGAAAGCAAATACCACGACGTCAGCTGCTGATAGAGCATCCATAGCTTTTTGTTTCGCTGCTAAGATACGTTGTTCTAGATCTGTTAACTCTTCGCCTGATTGTAATTTCCCAAAAGCGTTGAATAAATCCTGGCCAAAGTAAGGCATATCTTCTGCAAATACATCATAAGTGGTGACATTCACACCTTCAAGGTTCTCCATGAAAGTCTCATACATTTTACTAGAAACAGCTTCAGAAGCTGGACGGTTGTTTGCTTTTACTACTAATATATTCATTTATATTAAATCTCCTTTTTCATATTCTTGAAAATGATTATCTCGAATTGATAATATATAAAAATAAAACAAATCGCAACAAAAATGCTCAGAAGTTTTATAAAAATACTAGTTATAATTACCTGGTTTTAAAGAGCTATAAATCCCTATGATTATACAAAAATAACATAAACGAAGGGACGGTTCTCCTGCTTCGGAAGCAGAAGAACCGTCCCCTTGCTTTTTTACATCCCAACATAAGCGGAAATGGCTGCAAATACAGCTGAAATTACCCATAATATTGGGAACAACTTCATTATTAATTTGATCCATTGGCCAAAACTGATCCGTGCAATCGCTAAGCCTGCTAGTAGCACTCCACCGGTTGGTGAGATAAGATTCGTTAACCCATTGCCGAATTGATAAGCTGTTACCGCTGCTTCCCGATTAATGCCGACCAACTCTGCTAATGGCGCCATTACCGGCATCGTTAAAGCTGCCTCACCAGATGAAGACGGAACAAAGAAGGTAATTACATTATGAGCAATGAGCATAATTGTCGTAAACGCAAACTTCGGCAGACCTTCCATCATATTGGCAAGTGAATTTAAAATCGTATCGATGATCATGCCGTTTTCCGCAAGAACTAAAATACCACGGGAAAGCCCAATAATAACAGCAGCATAAACAAACTCGCCACAGCCCTTAACAAAGTTTTCCGCTAACTCTTTTTGATTCATCTTAGCGACAAGACCTGAATACAGTCCTAATCCTACAAAAACGGCACCAATCTCCGTCATATACCAGCCTTTAGAAAGAATACCCCATACAATTAAGCCAAGTGCAACCACAAATCCAGATAGAATTAATTTATCTCGTCCAGAAAAAGCAATGTTCTTGCCGCTGTCGGCTTTAATGAAACGTTCACGATTTTCCTTGTCATTTTTATAAACAACTGACTTCCTAGGATCCTTCCTTACTCTATTGGCATACCACATCGTAAAAGCAATCGATACACCGGTGAAGACAATCCACTCTATAAAACGAAGCCACAATTGCGGATTGCCCTCGACTCCGGAAACGCCTTGAGCAATAAGCACTGAAAAAGGGTTCAAGGTGGAACCAACATAACCAATTTGAGTACCTAAAAATAAAATTAAAATAGCAGTAATCGAATCAAATTTTAAAACAAACATCAATGAAATAAAGATAGCGTAAAGGGGAATCGTTTCTTCACTCATCCCGAAGGTAGAGCCGCCCAAACTGAAGATAATCATAGAGATAGGGATGACCAAGATCCCTTTATTTTTCATCCGCCTTGCGAGCGCAATCAATCCCCTGTCAATCGCACCGGTCTGCAAAATGATCCCAAATGCCCCTCCGACAATCAGAACAAACGCGACAACATCCGCAGCATTAATAACTCCTGCCATTGGCGCACTTAATATTCCTGATAATCCTTGGCGCAAGTCTCCATTTTCCCCAACCTTTGAGATTGTGTGGAAGGTTCCTGGGACAATGACCGTTCGGGGTGAGCCGTCTACCGTTACCTCTTTACGGTCAAATTGCCCGCTTGGAATAATCCATGTTAAGAGTGCTACTGCAATAATGATAATAAAAATGAGTGTGTAACTGTGAGGCAAAGCCAACTTTTTTCGCTTTTCGATGACCGTTGGCTGCAATGCTTTTGCTTCCATGGTGGTTCCCCATTTCCTTTTTAAGTTACGTTTTATAACGTATTATCATTAAACCTTTTTATACTTCTCATCAAAGCACCTTCTATCTCATTTTAAATAGCAGTTTATCAGCGGTTTTTTAGATGATATCAGCGGTTTCTTTATAGATATCAGCGATATTACTTAAAGCGCTGTCATTTATTATTTTTGACATCCCCTTAATCATAACGATATAAAACGTCATAACTAAGGGGAAATCGATCAAATTTACTATAAAGTAAATTGATAGCGGTCACCTATGATATACTGCTTCCCTACGTGTACAGGTCGTCCCTGCTGATCATATATAAGCGTTTTCATATAAAACAACGGCTTTCCAATACTTGTTTCTAAAAGTTGAGCCTGTTCCTCATCCGCTAACACCAATTCAAGGGTTGTTTTACCAGATTGATCTGGATGAATGTCATACTTCACTCTTAACAATTCATAGAGTGACCCAGTCAACGTTTCATCTAATAAAAATGAATAGCGATGATAAGGATAATAGTTATTCTCGAGCATTAAGGGACTATCTCCTGCGTATCTCTTCCTTTGGATGTAAATCACTTGTTCATCCTTCTCCAGCTGTAAAGCCTCTCGAAGGTCGGCATCCACTTGGATAACCTCCTTTTTCGTCACCTCACTATGAGAAGTGAACCCATTGGCCTCACAAGCCGCAGTAAACCCCATGACGTGCTCAATTTTACGATCGATTTTTGGCAGATGAACGAAGGTACCTTTCCCCTGCTGTTTAATTAAGTATCCTTCCTTTACCAGCTCTTCTACCGCTTTACGTACGGTAATCCGGCTGACATTGTACTGCTCGCTTAATTCCGGTTCAGTGGGAATTTTTTCGCCCTGCTGGTACGTATCATTTAAAATGGCGGCCTGGATCGCCTTTTTTAATTGTAAATATAATGGTTCTTGGTTTTCTGCGTTTAACATGGTTTACCCCCACTTGTTTATAACGTTATATCACCATTATAACAGAAGAGCAGCAAAGCTTTTACTATACCATAGGGAATTAATATGGAACACCGTACCCAAACGAGCCTTCTACCAAACAACTTTTCGCAGCAAAGGGAGCGGCTTCCATCATAGATGCGGCTATATCATTACTTTTTAAAAAGTGAAGTAAAAAAGCGGTAATGAATGAATCCCCTGCGCCCATCGTATCGACGGCCTTTACGAAGTCCGGTGCTTGATAATAGTGCTCCTTACCATCAAAGGCAATGGCCGGGTCACTGCCGCGAGTGGCGACTAAGATTTGCCCGTCCTTCTTACGATTTGCTTTTAAAAATTGCTCTGTTTCCTCATGTGTGAGGTGGCTGCAGGAGAAGAACGCATAATCGACATATGAGATATTTCGGTCGATTTCTTCTTGCTGAAAATCATCCGAAAAATCAAAGGACAGCGGTACACCTAGGGTGCTTAATTCTTCCATGATATGTCCGGTATGGCTGTACAATCCAGTATGCATGATGGAAAATCCTTTGATATACTCGAGATCCTCTTCCGTTAGCTGGAATGGGTTTTCTCGTGTCACTCCGCCTGAATTGCTTCCTAAGAAAACTCGGTCCCCATCCTCTAGTGTAACTCGGGCACAGCCGTTTTCACCGCGAAAGTGACGGCAATGGGATAAATCAATTTCTAATTCCTTTAATACATTTTCGACATGTTCCGCTTCTTTATCGTCACCAAATGTTCCAAGAAAGGCTGCTTCCACCCCTAATTTTTTGGCAAATACACTAAAGTTTACTGCATTTCCCCCTGGATACATGGTTTTAATATGAACATATTTATCTACGACATTATCACCAATACCTAAAACCTTCATCATATTATTCACCCTCGATTTTAGTAAGATACTTTCCCCATATAACGGCGAGTCTCTAATGGATGATTCCGAACATCAGCTAATGCGGCACGATAGACACACATAATGCTGTAGAAAAGAATCGGGTTAAAGAACTCTACTACTTCATCGGCAATTGTATTGATTCCTAATTCTTTCGCATCGACTACTTCTACTTTTTCAGCGTACTGCCCGAGGAATGTTTTTGCCCTTTCATCCAATGCACGTGTGCGGCCTTCGTTCATTAATAAGATAAATGGAGTTTCTTTGTCGGTTACTTCAAATGGTCCGTGGAAGTACTCACCTGAATGGATCGATGCAGCATTCAGCCATTGCATTTCCATTAGAGAACAAATCGCGAATCCATAAGCATGTCCGTAAGACGCTCCGCTTGATAAGATATAAAATAACTCTTCATCTTTGTACTTATCCGCAAATTCCTTCGTTCTTTCGGCTACTTGTTGTTCACCTTTTTTAATGATTGCGTTGATTTTTCCGATTCCGTTTTGGAATGCTTCATAGTGGGCATATCCTTCTGTAACATGAAGGGTCTCCACTACTAGTTCTAAGATGATGGCCATTGGGTTATTTTTTACATCCGTGTCTGCGCCCCACTCATAGACGAAGGCATGATCAGAATAGCTTAATAATGCTGCTTCATTGTTATGCGTTAAACCAATGGTATGTGCACCGTTCTCTTTTGCTACTTTTGCAGCTTCAACCGATTCTGGTGTATTTCCGCCGTGGGAACATACGATTACAAGGGAATCTTTGTTTAGTCTTTTTGGTGTCGCATGAACAAACTCATTAGCTGTGTAAAGCCCTGTTACAATTTTTCTAGCTTCGTTTTCAAGGAAGTATTTAGATGGATACATATCCACCAACGATCCACCGCAAGCTACTAAATATACTTCGGTAATCCCTTGTTCTGTTTGAGAATTAATCGTGTTAATGACGTTTACTGGGTTCATCTTATTCTCTCCTTTTGTTATAACGTTATATGACGTTATTATTATGTATTAAATATAACCGCTTTCATTTGTGCCGTCAATAATTATTTAAAAAAAATCATGGGGACGGTTCTCCTGCTTTGGAAGCAGGAGAACCGTCCCCATGATCATATTGTCTTTTCCCCTTTAACCCCATTTATGGAGTAGCTGACAGTGATTTCGGCATTTAAGGTATGGGAGACGGAGCAGTATTTGTCTTTTGACAATTGAATCGCACGAATGACTTTGTCTTCAGGTAAGTCACCGTCTAAGGCATAATGGAGGTTGATGTTGGTAAATCGTTTTGGGTGTTCCTCCGCCCGCTCGCCTTCGACATCTATTTGAAAGGAGCTGGGCTCAAGGCGCATTTTATGCAGGATTGAGATAATATCCATTCCGGTACATCCAGCAACAGCCTGGAGGAGCAGCTCGGTTGGTCTTCCTCCCGTATTTTCCCCACCGACCTCCGGAGCGGCATCCAGTTTGATTTCATGGCCTGAGGGGGTCGTTCCTGCAAAGGCCATTTTACCTTGCCAGTTAATGGTTAAATCTAACATCGATATTCCCCTTTCTATTGTTTATTCTTACCAATAGGATCGTTACTTATTTTTATTTTGTTTAAATCGGAATTACTCTAATAACTTTATATGTATGAAGTAGTGAGTAAAGGACAGTTTCCTTGCAGCTCTAAACTATTTTGTCCTTCACCCCAAAAAATAAAGCCCCTTTCGTATGAACGAAAGGGACTCTTTAGTTTATAAATTTAAACCGTAAAATTATTCTTGAGTATCAGCTTCAACAGATGTATCCTCAACTGCAACATCCTCAGGCACAACCGCTTGGACAGCTGAATTTACTGCTGCGTTTTTTTTTTGCTTGTTCGCTAGCTTTAAGAGCCTGAGATTTTACTTAGTTTACTACAGATGGGCTTACTTTTCAGCTGCTACTGCAGCTTCTGCATCAACTTCAGAAGTTACCACTGCTTCATCATCCGCTTCTACTTCGGTTGCTTCAGTTTTTTCTTCAACAGCTACTTGATCTTCATCTTTCACTTCTGGAGCTACTACTGCTTCATCATCCGCTTCTACTTCGGTTGCTTCAGTTTTTTCTTCAACAGCTACTTGATCTTCGTCTTTCACTTCTGGAGCTACTACTGCTTCATCGTCTGCTTCCACTTCAGTTGCTTCAGTTTTTTCTTCAACAGCTACTTGATCTTCATCTTTCACTTCTGGAGCTACTACCGCTTCATCATCTGCTTCTACTTCAGTTGCTTCAGTTTTTTCTTCAACAGCTACTTGATCTTCATCTTTCACTTCTGGAGCCACTACTGCTTCATCGTCTGCTTCCACTTCAACAGCAGGCTGCTCTTCAGAAACTTCGCCATTAGCAAAGATAGCAGAGTGTTCTTTATTTGCATGCTCCCACGCTGATGCACTTGCATGCGCACTTGCTTGAGATTTTGCTTTTTTTGCAGCAGAAGGATTTACCTTAGCCTCATTTTTAACATCTTCTACAGTTGACTCTACATCTTCTTTTTCAACGTCTTCTAAAGTTGATGCTACGTCTTCTTTTTCAACATCTTCCAAAGTTGCCTCTGCTTCTTCTTCGTCTTTCGTTTTTACCACAGCTGTTTGGCCTTTCACGGCTTTCTTAGAATCAGCATCCTTGTCTGCATCGTCATCTTTTTCTTCAGTTTTTACTGCTTCAGCGTCATCATCTTTTTCCTCGGATTTCACTGTTTGATCAGCTTTCACTTCAGTTGATTTTTCATCCTCTTTCACAGACACTTCATCTTCTGTTTTAGGAGTTTCGGCTTTAACTTCTTCTTTTTCAACCTTAGTTGCTTCAACAGGTTCAGTTGTTTGAGCTTCTGCCTTCTCTTCCACTACAGGTTTTTGAACTGGAACTTCTTCAGTTACAGCCTCATCAGTTTTGGTAGGTGTTTTAAAAATAGCAGAGTGTTCTTTATTCGCATGCTCTTTTGCTGTCTCGCTTGCATGAACGCTTGCTTGAGACTTAACTACTTTTTCAGCTTTAGGCTGAACCTTAACTTCTTTTACAACTGGCTTTACAGAAACAGCAGGCTTATTAACATGCTTTTCCACATTTTCAACTTTCACTTGTGCATTTTGTCCTGCTTTTCCATGCTCTAATCCAGCAGCCAGTGTAAAGTGACCTCCAGCAAAAACTCCAAATGACAATGCACCTGCTAATACTAAAGATTTCATAACTTTATTAGGGTTTAAATAATGTTTCATTTTAAAATTCGCTCCTTTTATTTGTGTGTTCCGTAGGCTTTAGCTGCGGGTAACAGTTTTATAAAAAGGAGCTGTTTGCGGTGGTGGTGCTGGCGGTGCATTTACCCATTGGTGATGCTTTAGGGCATACCGGGAAAGGAATGGCTGGACAAGCTTGATCTCATAGTCCTTATTCCACTCAAACCATTTTTCTAAAAAGCTAATTGTATGTAAACCTTGGCTAACACGGTCATTGGACTGGCCGCCGCCTAAACCGCTAGATCGCTGAGTTTGGTTAAGAGTCTGGTCTACTGTTGGAAGTTCTTCCTTTTCAACAGGGACCTTGTCCTTATCCGGCTTCACCGGTACAACCGGTTCCATACGCTCAAACTTCTTAGCCTTGAACTCGACTGGAACAGGCTCATTTGAAACGGTTGTTCTTTTTACCACTTCGGCATCAGTCGGTGTAGAAGCCTTTTTCGCTTCAGGCTCACTTTTTTTGACCTGAATGGTGGGAACAACAGCGGGCCTTTCATTTTGCTTTATCGCAAAATGCCCATTTCCATTTCCTTTTGCCTGAGCAGGCAATGATTTGGGTACTGCGGTTGGTTTTTTAGTGACCGCTTGTTTCGGCCCACGTTGGACAGCTGGAGTTTGTGCTTTACTAGTTGGTACAGTGACCTCAGGCTTTTTTTCCACTGTAGGTTTTGCCTGTTGTGGTTTCGAAGGCACGTTGACCTTGATTACAACATTCTCTGCCTTTTTCAAAGAAGACTGCGCTTCCACCAAATGCGAACTAGCTTGTTCTCTTGGCTCAGGCTTCTCGGCAGATGCTTGGTTTGGCAAAAACAATGCGGCTCCAGCCATAAGAGCTGGTATAATAAACGATCGGAAGTGCAACATCTCACCCCCTTTCCTTAATTGTCACTTTCAATGACAGCATTCGAGGAAATAAAACAATTTTTGACCGCAGTTGCAAGAAACCGTTCTTTCGACCTAAAGTCGTTCAATCTATTTTCCTGTATTCTTGAAAATTACTAATATAAAAATAATTTCCACCACACACTTAAAACCCCTCCAGACTAGGAGGGGTCTAATAATTTGGAGTAAAAAAGCCCTCCTATTTAATTTGAATAAACACAAATAACCCTGCGTTATTCTGGTTATTTGGCTTTTCAATACTTACATTTTGCACCACAATCGTCAGTTTGGCACGCCTGTTTTCCTTTGTGAACATAGCTTCTTCCGCTGTTATCGTGCCCTTAGTTGCATTATAATTATAGAACTTGTCAAAAATTTCTTGAGTATTAAAACTGATAACCTCTTGACCGTTTTCTCCCACTAATTTCAAATCAACCCGTTTCCCTTTTGTATCTTTTAACAGGGTATAAGTTTTACCCTCTTTCTCAAAATCACTAATCTCCTCTTCACCATCGGTATCGGATCTAAAAACAGCAATTTGAATAAATTGATCAAAACCTGCGATATTTATAGGCAGCGGTGGTTCCACCGTCAGATAGACTGACTGGTTTTCATCCCCCGACACTTGATACTCATGAAACCCGAAAGTATCATAAAAATCCTTATAAACATCAAAATTCCTCGGTAACCAAACAATCTCCTTTATATATCCCATGCGGTCTAAGTACTGTACAGTATTGGTAATAATCCTTCTATCTTTTTCAGAAACCGAATCGCTTGGCTTAATTTTATTATTTTCGAGCATATCATACTTTAAGAGCTCATCCTCAAGGGTTGCAATCTGACTGTTACGACTAATGGTAAATGCATCAACCGGAGGAACAATCGAAATGGCTGAAAAAATAATCAACAAGGCCGCAATCATGCCATTTTTCCGTACAGGTAAAAAGCTCAATAAAACACCCGCGATTATAGCAAATACACCAAATAAAATCACATAGTAACGAGTATGTGTAACACCCGTTTCACTTAAACTTATGACCGAAGAGACAATCTGAAAAAGAACAATAGGGATTAATACTTTGGGAAAAACCTTTCTAAAAAAGACCGTAAACTTATTCTCAAGCTCACTAACTAAGATATAAAGCAAAATAACCGTAATAGCATAAGAAACAAGCATCGGTTCAAGTAAGTTATCAGCCCAAAATGCCCCGCCGATATTTTTAAAAATATAGATCACTAAGATGAGTGTAAACACCGCTACTAGTGGGATAAAAATATATGATAGCAGTATTCTCAAAAACGCTGGACAATGTGCAGCTTGATCAATCGTGTCGTCTTTCGCCCTTGAATAATTAGGGATAAGCGATAGGAAGTGCAAGGGTGCAAAAAGAATAAATATAAGGTTAGCAGTATGTGGGTAAGCCGTATAACCAATCTTAAAAATCAGCTCATTAAAGGCTACAAGGATTATCGATATCCCGCCGTAGATAATAGCAGAGAAAAAGAGGGAAATAAAAAATGACTTAAATGTAATCATGAAGCTTTTATTAAAACTGGAGCTGCTTTTGATTACGGGCACCCAGATGAAGGCCCAAAGCAGCGCAAACATGGCCACAACGGTTCTAATTTCAATCTCTGTACTTAAATTTGGAGCTGGTCTAATAATGAAAAAGTATCCCCCGTTAGAATGATAGCCGCTCCCATTAATGCCAGTCGGGACGAAAATGTAGAAAAGAATCGCTCATAACCAACCTGGGCGACAGCACTAAGTATTGCACCAAGGATAAAGGTTAAAAGTAACTTCGTATCATCCTTTTCTGTGTTAATCGAATAGGCATTAGCCACGGCTGCAGCTAATAAAAATAAAGTGGTTAAAGGAAAACGTCCAATGGCATCAGTCAACCCAGTAAGTCCTTCTTTAAACTTTTTCAACCATTTCATCTATTTCCAACCTCCCTTTTTACACACTTCCATTTATTTCTAATAAAATTATATCATGTATCGGTACCCGATATAGGCATCTCCTACTTATTCCTTCACTTTAAAAACTGACAATTTCTATATTATTAGAACCATCTACAGCATTTCCCAAAGGATTTCGACAAACTTCTCTAAAACCCTTCACATTTCCCGGGTAATTAACAATATGATCTAGTTTAATCCAAGAACAGCCAATTTCTGATAATTCTTTTCATATGCTACTTTTAAAATAGGAATCTACCAACCCTCCAATAACACTACCCTCACGAGGAGAAATAATCGGAGTAATAGAAATAACCTGCCATAATGAAGGCAGGTTTTTCTACATAATTAATCTGTTCCCTTAAAATTAACCTTTGTAATAGGGCGGAACACGAAGCCACTCATGCCGGTCTAAGTACTCTTTTACGGTTAACCCCGCCATCGTCTTCTTCATGATAATTTTTGAAAAGAGTAACCCTACATCTGCCCGTATCGATTCAGTTAGGCCTTTGGCGGCATAATTGACTCCCATCGCCAGATTATAGGACATGAGGTTAGCTAGTTCTTCGTCATTTAGCTTTGCGCCTTCCGGTATATTCTGAAAATCCCCAAGTGGTTTTTCCGTCGTAGTTTTCGGTAATGGGATCCCTTCTATCTTTAGAAACTCGATCAACTCGTCTCGAATTGGGACATGCACAGTTTCTCTTATATCCTTTAAAATTTGTTTCAGTTCTTGATCAAGAGCTATATTGTAACCAATTTCTTCATTACGCATAGTGGTCTCCGTACCTAAAAGAAAAAACCAAAGGTTCGAAACCTCCATCACATTCAATGGTCTTTTCTCCCCATCCATAAAGGGCTCAAATACATCATGTATCATGTCAAATAGTTTCATGTTTCATAATCCCACCAAACTTTGGATATTCTTTGTTATGGTGGTATTTTTTCCATTTAATAATAAAACATGCTTACTATTGACAATTAAACTTGATTGGCAATCCAAATCGACTCCTAACTCTAATGTCAATTTCCAACTAATAATTCCAAAAAAACTTGGGTTGCTTTTGTTTGAAATTTAACCTTTGGAGTTACTACTGAAAAATTTCTTGTGATTGGAAAACCATTGATATCTAGTAACTTTAACTTTCCTAGCTCTAATTCATTTGTTATAACCGAATGTGAAAGTAAAGAAATTCCTAAACCAGCTTCAATTGATTCCTTGATCACTTGTGTACTCCCAAAGGTCATAATTTTTTTGGGGTAAAAACCTAATCGTTGAAAGCCCTTTTCCTGCATTTCCCTCGTCCCTGAACCTTCCTCACGAATGAGCCAAGTCTCCAGGCTCAAATCAAAAGAGCTTATTTGGTGTCTGTTTAATAAGTGATGGTTTGATGCTGAAGTGATCGATAAATGATCACATGCAAATGGCGTAATCTGAATTTTCTCGCTCTTTATTTCTCCTTCTATTATCCCTACGTCGATTTGATGCTGCATAACTAATTCAATAATTTCATTCGAATTCCTGATCGTGATATTTGGATTTAGTTGCGGATAAGACTTAAGTAAGGCGGCAATTTTGTATGGAAGAATGTATTCCCCATAGGTATAGCTAGAGCCAATAGACAGGGTACCGCTTGCAGTATGTTTTAGATCATCCAAAAGGTTTTCCATCCGGGTATAGAGACCTAATATATTCTTTGCATGGTGATAAACGATCTCTCCAGCTTTATTAAGCCTGACAAACTTATTGGTCCTTTCTAATAATTTTGTATCCATTGACCGCTCTAAGTTCTGTATATAATTACTGACCGCCGGTTGTGTCATATGAAGTATTTCAGCAGCGCGTGTGAAATTTTGTTGTTCCGCAACCGTAATAAAAACATGTAATGTTTGGTCCATTTCATCTCCTCCTTTAAATTTAACTGAAGACCTATTTAAATAGAATTTATAATAACCATTTACTTATTGTAATTATTACAATAACTTATTTTACTTATAATCGAAAGGAGAATATGATAAAGACACATCGATTAAAGGGGGTTTTGAATATGACAAACACTTTAGTCAAACAGCAGAATTTAACCAAACAGCGGGGGTCCTTTTCAAGAGTACATTGGCTTTGGGGCATTGGCTTTACTTTTATTATTACATTGGTCGGTTTTGGATTATCCAAAGTACCTGGACTAGATCATGTTGGGCAACTTGCTTGTGCCATCATAATTGCTGTTATTTATAGACAAATTTGGGGATACCCAGAGAAATTTCGTACAGGTATACAATTTTCCGCCAAGAGGCTTTTAAGGCTTGCAATTATTCTTTTTGGATTAAGACTTAATATTGATGTTGTTTTTCACCAAGGGTTAGGATTACTTGTTAGAGATGTTGGATCCATCGTTTTTTCAATATTTCTTACCATATTCCTAGCAAAATTATTCAAAGCGGAGGCTTCATTATCCTTATTACTTGGAATTGGAACAGGAGTCTGCGGTGCAGCCGCAATTGCTGCCGTTTCACCTATTTTAAAAGCGAAAGATGAAGATACCGCAATTGGTGCAGGCATCATTGCTTTGGTTGGGACCATTTTCGCCATTGCCTATACCATTATTAAACCATTTATTCCTTTAACTGTTCTGCAATACGGTGTTTGGTCAGGTGTAAGCTTACACGAAATTGCACATGTAGCTCTCGCCGCGGCACCTGCAGGTCCAGATGCCCTTGCAATCGCTTTGTTAGCGAAACTAGGCCGGGTCTTCTTACTTGTTCCACTTAGCTTTATTCTTATGTACTGGATGAAACGTAAAGGAAAACACGAACCTAATCCCGATACAAAAGTTGAATTCCCATGGTTTCTTATAGGATTTATTATCATGAGCTTATTCGGAAGCTACGTACTTGGTCATGCGATTACCATTCCAGCTAGTATCATGAATGGAGTATCCTACTCCACTTCTTTTATTCTGACGATGGCCATGATTGGATTAGGTTTGAATGTTAGTCTCAGAGATCTACGTACGAAGGCGTTAAGACCACTTTTGGTCATGTCGATTACATCCGTTCTTCTATCAGTCATCACATTTTTTACGATGTAATTAATCATAATCAGGGGCTTCACAAATGGAAAAAATTATAGTCGCTACAAGATGGCTCGTCTTCTTCCAAGCATACATTAAAAGGGACAAGGGAATTCTTTGGAGCTTTGCCGCATCCGACATGTGCCGTGCTTTACGTTTCGGCAAAAGAGAATTACGCCTATTGTTTAGTACCGGAGGCGATGTTGATCTGACCATATAAACATCAAAACAGCACCTCTCCAACAATTAAGGGAAGGTGCTGTACTTTTTTAAAAAACCTCATTTACTTATGGTACGGTTCACCGTTACATATTTAATTGAGGTTTTCTTAATTGAGAGCCCTTTGGAGTAGAAATTAACTTTTAAAGGCAGTACTTTTTATTTGGATTTACTTAAGATAGCAGTTAAGTGGTTAGCAAGGGATACCGTTAAGGATAAAACAATCAATCAATAATCAACTCGGTTTCAGTTTCCCTTTCTAAAATTTCCCATGCCACTTCTTTTGCAGATTTTAATCTTGAACGGTCAGTCACAAAATTATTTTCATCCCAAAAAGGAGTATCCATCCCCCCCATATAGACACCGGAAACAGAAATCGAAGTACTCTCTAACTCTTTCACTAAGGATTCGGTGAACCCTCGAATGGCAAACTTACTTGCACAATAGGCTGTTTCATGAACTTTCCCGCGTAATCCAGCTGTTGAAATAATGTTCATAATTTTTCCGGCATTCCGTTCCAAGAAGGTCGGCAATATTGCTTTTGTTATATAAATCGTTCCCTTTACATTCGTATCGATCATGTGACTGATTTTATCCACTGAGATTTCTTGCAGTGGACCAAAGTAACCGATACCTGCATTATTAATCACTTGATCAATTTTTTCTGTTTTATTCAAATTGAAAAGCAATTGTTCAACCCTATTAGAGTCTGTAATATCACAGGTCGCTGACATAGCACTTCCGTTTGTCTTACCTATCATTTGTCTTACTTCATCCAGATGAGATTGTGTTCTTCCCACAAGAATGATCCGATTTCCTTCCTGGGCATATGCGAGGGCAAGTTCTTTACCAAGCCCTGTACCTGCCCCTGTAATCAAGATCGTTTTCATGCTTCACACCTCCAAATTAGCGGTTTTTGCTTTCAAATTTTTTAAAAAGCTTGTACCGTACACCGGCATATTAACATTAAAATTGTCAGCTACGGTTGCCGATATTTGCCTTCCACTTTAAATCCTCCTCAAATCCGTCTCTTTCATTCTTTCATTGCTTTTCTGTATGGGCAAACGGAATTGAAATAAGCTAATACAAAAATAAACGATGGACACGATTAAAACAATCAGCCATATTTCTTTGACAACAGGTGTGTTCCAAATTCCTAAAAAATACAATAAAGACGGGATCGTTAAGGTAACCCAGGATTGAATAAATGCAACCCGCCCAAGATAATGGTCAATCTTCATTTGCAGTGAATTGGATAAAAAGAATAACAACCAAAGAAAAGCCCACATTCCCCATGTAATCGCACTGACAGCATCATGGAAGTGGATCACGGCTGTCAACGTATAGACAACCGCTATGACCGCCACCCATAAACAAAACCAGCCGAGCCCTCTGCCATCAAGTCCTGTTAATGCGGTCACCCCAACATATAAATAAGTTAAACCAAATAAAAAGATAGATGCGTAGTTATATAACTCCCAATGATGTTGACCAGATACCATCATTAAATAAAACGGTATAATCAGTTGTATGACTCCTACAAACAGATTAAAAACCCCAACACTTTTTGCTTCTGCTTTTCCGGTTAACATCAAACTATTAAGAAATAAAACGGCACCAGAAAGAAATAATCCGACGAAACTCATATGCTTTGTTGTGAAAAAAATTTTTCACAACATTCCCCTCCTTCAAAAAGGAAAAAGCAGTTTTCCATCCTTACTGGATGAAAAAATGCTTTTTCAACAGATTATAAAACAATACTTACAACCACAGCGGATAACACACTGACCAGAGTGGCGCCGTATAAAAGCTTTAAGCCAAATTTGGCGACAACGTTACCCTTTTTCTCATTAAGACTTTTTACTGCTCCAGCAATAATCCCGATCGATGAAAAATTGGCAAATGAAACAAGGAAAACAGAAATAATTCCTAAAGTGCGGGGGCTGAAAGATTTCCCTATTTTCGCCAGGTCCATCATAGCTACAAACTCATTCGTTACAAGCTTTTCGGCCATTATACCGCCTGCTTGGACAGCCTCTGAAAATGGAATTCCCATGATAAACGCAATCGGCGAAAAGATATATCCCAATATCTCCTGGAATGTAATATGAAAAATTAAATCAAAAATATTATTAATGGCAGCCATTAAGGCAACAAATCCAATTAGCATCGCACCGACAATCACTGCTACTTTAAAACCATCGATAATGTATTCGCCTAACATTTCAAAAAAGCTCTGCTTTTCTGTTTCCTGGATATCAAGAATATCCTCGTTAGGATTTACCGTATAAGGGTTAATAATAGAAGTGATGATAAATCCGCCAAATAAATTCAGAACAAGTGCCGTGACCACGTATCTTGGTTCAACCATGGTCATATAGGCACCGACAATTGACATTGAAACGGTAGACATCGCTGATGCACAAAGAGTATATAAACGATGGGCAGGCAAGAGACCAAGCTGCTTTTTCACCGTAATAAACACTTCGGATTGACCAATCATGGCCGAAGCAACCGCGTTATAGGATTCCAATTTCCCCATGCCGTTCACTTTGCTGAGTAATAACCCAATCGCTTTCATAATAAACGGCAGGATTTTCAAATACTGAAAGATTCCAATTAGCACGGAAATAAACACGATTGGCAGCAATACATTCAGGAAGAATGGCATCTCTCCTTTATTGGCAATTCCCCCGAAAACAAATGAGATTCCGGCACCTGCATATTCTAATAATTTACTAAAAACCCCGGCAAATACTTTGATTAAATCCAGGCCTAACGTGGTATTTAATAATAATGCTGATAATATGACTTGAATAATGACCATAAGAATAATCGGTTTTATTTTGATGTTTTTCCGATTATTACTTGCCAGGTATGCCAGTCCGAAAACAACAAGCAGTCCGATAATCGCAATGATGTATTTCATTTTCAGTCCTCCAAAAGTCGGTTGTATTCGTTTACATCACAAACAATAAATTATTTTGTTAAATCTTTAGAAGAAAAAAAGCCGGGCAGCAATTCATCAATGGTGGTCTCCATCTTTTCGCCGTTTAAATTAGCTAAAATAATTTTTGTGTTTTTATCACAGAATTCGGCCATTACTTGACGACAGGCACCACAAGGTGAAACAGGGCCCTCCGTATCAGCAACAACAACGATTGTATCTAACCCCTTTTCCCCTTCAGAAACCGCTTTAAAAATAGCCGTTCTTTCAGCGCAATTGGCCAATCCATAGGAGGCGTTTTCAATATTGCATCCTTGAAAGACATGATGATCTTTTGTCAAAACTGCTGCGCCAACTTGAAAATTTGAATAGGGCGTATACGCTTTTTTCCTGGCTTCGATTGCTTGATCGAGTAATGTTTGCATGTCCATCGTTTCGTCATCCTTTCAAATATGTTTTTAGTATCCAGGCTGGCGTTGAAACCAGCCTTTAGATATTTTCTAGCATGCAGATGATGATGTTTCTGAATTTACGATCTTTACTATATTTTTTGCCATTCTTCTCTTACTTTGCCGATTATTGAATTTCTGTATAGATGAGTGTAGGTGCGGCTACTTTTTTATCTGTAACTTTATAAGCCGAGTAAATTTTTTCGATTACTTCCTGAACATTTTCTTTGTTGCTATGGATTGTAACCAAGGACTCTCCTTCCTCGACATGATCCCCTACCTTCTTATGAAGGACAACGCCTACTGCCAAATCGATGACGGATTCTTTTGTGGCCCGTCCTGCTCCTAACATCATAGCAGCGGTTCCAATCGTTTCCGCCGTAATTTCGGCCACATAACCAGAAGTTTTTGCCGGAACTTCAACCATATAGGCAGCAGTCGGAAGTTTAGCAGGATCATCCACAACCGATGCATCTCCTCCTTGTGCTGCAAGGAAGGTTTTAAAGGTTTGTAATGCCAGGCCGCTCTGAATGGATTCTTTTAACATTTCACGAGCCTGGTTGAAATCAACAGCTTTTTCGGCCAATACAACCATATGGCTTCCAAGGGTTAAACAGAGTTCTTGCAAATCTTCTGGTCCTTGTCCTTTAAGCGTGTCAATCGCTTCTTTTACTTCAAGAGCATTGCCGACTGCAAAGCCGAGCGGCTGGCTCATATCGGAAATAATCGCCTTTGTTTTCCGCCCGACGCCATTGCCGATCTCCACCATCGACTGAGCTAATTCTTTCGCATCTTCAAGATTTTTCATGAATGCTCCGCTGCCTGTTTTGACATCCAGAACAATCGCATCAGCGCCTGCAGCAATTTTCTTACTCATAATGGAACTGGCAATCAGCGAGATGGAGTTAACCGTTGCGGTTACATCCCTAAGTGCATACAACTTTTTATCGGCAGGTGTTAAATTCCCGCTCTGACCAATGACAGCTACTTTATTTTGATTCACTAATTGGGTGAATTCTTCATTTGAAATTTCCACATGAAATCCTTTAATGGATTCCAATTTGTCAATGGTACCTCCAGTATGGCCTAAGCCTCTTCCTGACATTTTTGCAACTGGAACACCGACAGAAGCAACAAGCGGTGCCAGCACAAGGGTTGTTGTGTCGCCAACTCCACCGGTACTGTGCTTATCTACTTTTATCCCTACAATGCCTGAGAGGTCGATTTGATCACCGGATTGAACCATCGCCTCCGTTAAGTAAACGCGTTCCTCTTTTGTCATTCCCTGAAAAAACACAGCCATTGCAAAAGCTGACATTTGATAATCAGGAATATCTCCTTTTGTAAACCCGTTTATCAAGAATTCAATTTCTACTTTGGTTAATTCGTAACCATCACGTTTTTTCTCAATTAAATCAACCATTCTCATTGGAGCGCACCTCTTTTTATATAAATATCAACTACTATTTTTATCGAAACCTAGTACCTGCATACGAAAGTAGGATGTCAGACGTCTAACTAACAACTTCATTTTACTCCTTTGTTACTAAAGTTGTAAACCCTTTCTTTTTTGGAGTTAATGGTAATTTCAACCAGTGCAATTAAGGCGGGTTTATCTTTACATTGATTCGTTTCTTTACGCCAGCGCTTTCATTTTTGTAAAAGTTTCATTTTTTACCACTGGAAAAGATCTTTTTAATCCATGTGATTACTATATTAGTAGTAACCTATTTTGTAAAGAGGTTTCCAATTTGTTTTAGTTTTATGAATTCATCAACTATTTCCAATCAAAGTAAGAAGCACGGGGACGGTTCCCGTGCTTCTTAGAGGCTAATTAGGCCCTTATATCTGCTACAATACATAATTACATAGTTTACCGATATTCTCTACTTCCACAGTTACGACATCGCCCGCCTTCATTGGACAACTGCCAGATGGTGAACCAGTAGCCAAAACATCACCAGGCTCAAGTGTCATAATCTGTGAAACCCAACTGATAAGAAAAGGAATGGAGAGTGACATCTGATTCGTATTACCATCTTGTACGATTTTTCCGTTTAAAGTTGTAACGATTCGTAAATTAGTTGGATCGAGGCCAGTCACAACCCACGGCCCCAACGGTCCAAAAGTGTCAAAACCTTTGCCGCGTGTAAACTGGGGATCCGTTTTTGTAAGGTCTCTTGCCGTTACATCATTAAAGATCGTACAGCCAAAAACATAATCCAATGCCTCTTCTTCTTTTATATTTTTACCACGTTTCCCAATGATAAGGGCTACTTCCCCCTCCATTTCTACCTGCTTGGTTAAATCAATTGACGGAAGAATGATATCCTCTTCATTTGGAATCAAGGAAGAGGCTGGTTTTAAAAACATAAATGGTTCTTTGAGGTTAGCCTTTCCCCCAGTCTCCCTTGCATGTTCAGCATATGTCCAGCCAAAATTAATCACCTTTGAGGGTGCTACAGGCTCTAAAACTTTGACATCACTATATTTAAGTTTTATACCATCATATTTTAGCTCATTGTTTGCAATTTCAGTAAAATTACTGGACAATTGTAAAATCTCATCACCCTCAACAATTCCGTAAAGTACTTTACCTTTATCATTCTGATAACGAACGATCGTTTGTGTTTTTTGTAAAACCTTCATTAGCGTACCCACTCCATTTATGGATGTATCTCGTCACGTGTCCTTATAACGACAGAATTCTACATCGCCCTCATAATAGACCTATTTTTCGAACTCCTCTATTAAAGCAAACTAGTAAGTGGTTCCGGTATCTTATTCTTTATCTGATCTGACGGTTAAGTCTTCTGCCAATGGCGTTTCAATGATTCTCTTAACCTTTTCCAGAGAATCAGTTTGTCCCAAAGCCCACATTAATTTGGGAACGATTGCTTCTGTATTCATATCCCCAGATAAAATAACTTGATGCTGAGCTACCTTGCGGCCCACTTCATATAGAAGCAGGTCTTCCCCTTCTTCCAGGCATTGCGTTGTGATAACGATCGCAATTCCCTTTTCCGTAAGCTCTTGGATTTTTGAAAGCAAGTTCCTTCCTTCAAAAGGCAAGCCGCCGTTTCCAAAGCTTTCAATGATTATTCCTTTATATAAATCTTTTAGACAATCAAAAGTCTCAGGCTTCATACCAGGATATAATTTCATCAGAAATACATCGGTACATAAGCTAGTATTTAAAGAAAACTTTTTGGAGGCACGAACCGGTTTCCATTTGTAGTTAATTTCATTTCTATTTACGTAAGCTACATACGGATGGTTAATACTTTCAAATGCATCATAACTTTTTGTTCTCATTTTGACTGCTCTCGTTCCGAGAATGACTCGGCCATCAAATAGGACAAATACTCCGCCAATATCCTCACAAGCAAACCGAAGGGCATCGGAAACATTTTTCTTCGCATCGGTTTTTTTGAAGCTGATTGGAACCTGCGATCCGGTCAGCACAACCGGTTTTTCCAGACCCTGAAGCATATAAGAAAGGGCTGAGGATGTATACGCTAACGTATCTGTTCCATGTGTAATGACAAATCCGTCATAATCATGATAATGGGTATAGACGGCCTCAGCGATCTTTATCCATTGCTCTGGCTGCAAATTGGTACTATCAATATTCATTAAGATTCTACCGTCAACATGTACGTCACTTGATGTTTCTGGTAAAAAGTTCAACAATTCTTCAACAGATAATTCTGGAACCAGCCCTTCATTCCTCTCCACTGAGGCAATCGTTCCACCGGTAGCAAGCAATAAAATCTTCTTCACAAGCAACATCTCCATTGAAAAAGGATGGTCAACATTTACGCGTAACGCGTATTTATATTAGCTATTATATAACTAAATTATGAAAAATCAATATATTGTTCTCGTTTCGCGTATATTTTTCTAGTATTCGCCAATTTTCAATGGTATAATAAATCCAATATTAAAAAGCTGGAGGCCTCGAGAGCATGCTGGAACGTTTATCTGTATTAAGAAAAGAGCGAAAATGGTCCCTACAAGAAACTGCCGACAAACTAGGGATAGCAAAAAGCACTTATGCCGGTTACGAATCAGGATACCGTGAACCCTCCCTCCACTCCTTATTACAAATTGCACGTTTATTTGATACAACGGTTGATTATTTATTAGGAGCAGAAAAGGACGATTTTATAGAGATTACAAATCTTATAAAAAGCCGCTCTCACAGACTTTCAATAGATGGGGAACTTTTGTCAGCCGATGAATTAATCGATTTTGTCTCTTTTGTGAGGGTGAAAAGAATGTTGAGAGAAACGGAAATGAATAAAGAAGCCTAGATATGATCATCAATACGTATTCCAATAACAAAACAGCACCTCCAAATTAAAATTGGAAGGTGCTGTTACTTTTTTCAGAAAAGCCTCATTTAAATATGATAGGGTTCACCGTATCTTAAGTAATTTAGAATGATCCGATCCTACTGAATGGAGAACAAAAGATTGAAAAAAAGCTCGTAGAAACACCGCTCTACAAGCTTCTCTCCTCCACTGACTTAGAGTAATGAATACGATGAAAAAACAAGTGGTGTATCATGCCCAAAAACACAAATATCCAGGCAGCAAGTGCAATATACACCATAAACTTAGGAATCACCGTTAAAAATGGAACCCCCAGTGCCTTAGACAACTGATAGGTGCTCGTCGTATACATCGCCAGCGGGAATGCCATTCCCCCAAAACTGAGGATCATAATGATAATGGATAACGATGATAAAGATGACGCCAGATCATCAGAATAAACATCAGTGGAATCCACCAGGTACCCATTATCCAGAAAAACAACGTGAACCCTTTTAAAAAGGGAGTAATTTCAACCAGCAACGGCCAATACTTGGCATTCAAAATAAGTGAAGAACCTGCCAAAGTGGTAATCGCAACCGCCCCCATATTAATCCAGTAGGGAGGTGTCAGGGCTGAATGATCAAGCTTTAAAAAGGTAAAGCGGTAAAAAATCAACGTAATGATATTAAGATACAACATACAGCCAAGGAAATACATGCATAGCGTAAAGAATAAGACCACATCATGCCCACGCTCCACATGGGACACAAGCAATGTACCAAGAATGGAGATCGAGTGCGTTGCGACTGCAACAATCAACCAAGCCCCGTTAATCCCTTCAGCAAGTGCCGGTTTATCCTTGCGAATCGTAACCGCCGAAAAAAAAGTATACATAATCACAAGCCATAAAAGAATCGCCAGCCCCCATAAATACATGGCAACCATATATAAATCAGTAATAATAATAAGCTGGCAGCCAAACATACTGGTTCCAGCGACTAACGTAAAAAAGCCAGGGCCAACGGTATGGCTCATCAGATCGGCAGCCATTCTAGGAAAATAGCAAAATAACCGAGTAAGCGTTAGGACCCATAAACTAATATAAGCGGCCACATTAAAATATAGTAAAATCTTAGCAATCAGATCCATTCCAAGCAGATAAGTGCCTATGGAGAGGGCCCCCGTGGCCATTACCAGCGCAAAATAGCCTGGGAATAGATGAACTGCTTTTTGTTTTAAAAAAGAAATCACGGTCTCCCCCCTTTTCCATTTCTCTTTATATCATTTTATCACATATGTACTAGGCGAAACTTATAAACAAGTTGAGAGTAGAAAAGATAAAAGGGCGTTCTACTAGAACACCCTCCCTCTCTAACATGATTAAGGAATCGAGTTATTAGCGTCAATATACCCTGCACCATATACATTATAGTCCCTGTCCTTCCACAAAACGGTACCGGACGTTAGTAAGTTTTTGATTTCATCAGGGCTTAATTGAGGATTACTTTCTTTTATCAAAGCAACAATACCAGCACAAATCGGTGTCGCCATAGAAGTTCCCGATAAAGTAAAGTAATTACTTCCTACCCGGCTGCTCTTTTGAGCCCTGTCCAAATAGGAGTTAGGTGACCTTAATGAAACAATATCAACCCCAGGTGCTAAAATGTCCGGCTTTTTCACATTATAAATCGTTGGCCCCCGGCTGGAAAAACTAGCGACATCATCATCTGTTCTTTGCAACGTGTCCTTGTCATCGAATGCTCCCACCGTAATCACTTGGTCACTTATACCTGGGCTTGCGATAGTACTCCGATCCGGACCTTCATTTCCAGCTGCGACACATACGACGATTCCGGATTGCCAAGCACTTTCCACGATTTTAACCACTGGATCTTGATTCTCTAACCGATAAGTGCGGGGAGTACTTCCTAACGACATACTAATAATATCGATCTTATTAGTATGGTTTTGTTCATTGTATTGAATACACCATTCGACCCCGCGCATAATCGTTTCAAGAGAACCTGAACCTGATCTGTCCAGAACTTTAACCCCAACTAGATTTGCTTTTGGAGCAGGCCCCGTATACCTTAAAGACGCTGAAGCGGCATCTCCCGCACAGTGCGTCCCATGACCGTTATCATCATATGGAGAGGACCTGTTATTAATAAAATCCACAAAATCTGTAATTCTGCCAGATAAATCAGGATGTGGATAAATCCCTGTATCGACGATGGCAATCTTAACCCCGCTGCCAGTTAATTCTTTTCCGTTTCTTACGATTCCTTTAGCATTCGCTGATGGTACAGCTACGTTTAAAAAAGCCTTCACTTCACTATTTAAATAGATTCTCTTTATATGGTTACAATTTGCGAGAAGCTCTTCTAATCCATTAGGCGTAAGGTCGGCACTGCTGCAGGAAATCCGGTGAAAATGATGTCTCACCCCATTTTTCTTATGGCGCTTCGATATTTCATTTAATGCTTGGCACCCGTCTTCAAAGCAACCCTCTTCGAACTCAATAATAACAGATAATTTTTTTCTCTTTTTTATAGACCCTTCAAAAAAAGTATGCAAAAAGCATGGTGTCCATTTGAAGGGTTTATAGAGGTTTAAGATACTTTCACGTAATGAATGATCCAATTTATGTGCATGTGATCGTACCATTTGAACCATTGAATACCCAAACAATCAATATCCCTCCATTCTTTTGCTCTATCAGTCTATGAATGGAAAAAGATATGGTATCAACGCTTGTCCAAAAGGTGTCAAAAAAAGTCGAAGGTAAGCCTTAATTAAAAAATAGCAGCCTGTATTCAAGCTGCCATTTTTCATCATTATATTATTATACCCGCACTTCTGGCTGGCGTTTAAATTTCACGATAAAGAAACTCAAGGTTGCCGCTAGGAATAGAACAAAGAAGACGGCAAGATATCCGATATTCCCCCACATAAATCCAAAGTCTCCCGTTGAAATAACCGCCCTGAAACCAGAAATCGTATAGGTCATTGGCAAGAAATGACTAATATGCTGCAGGAATGTTGGTCCTAGTTCAATCGGATACGTTCCCGCACTGCCTGTTAATTGCAGAATCAAGATAATTACAGCTAAGAAACGTCCCGGATTATCAAGCACCGTCACAAGGAATTGAATGATCGCCAAGAAGGTCCAGCTGGTAATAATACTTAACAGAATAAAAGAAGGAACACTCTTCACTTCAAGCCCGAGGCCTAGAAGCATGACCGCGTCCACTAACAACGCCTGGCCAATACCAACCGCCAAAATAACCCCTGCTTTTCCTAAAAACCAACTAAATCCGCTCTTCGGTTCTGAAGCTGGTTGAAACATTGGGAAAATAACAGACAGCATAAGAGCGCCGACAAATAAGCTAAGTGACAAGAAATAAGGAGCTAAGCCGCTGCCGTAGTTGGGAACATGATTCATCTTCGTACTTTTAAGACTAACTGGTTTAGCAAACATATCAAACACATTGTTATTGGCTTTAACATCACTGGCATCTTTAGCTCCGCTATCTAACTGATCGCTCAATTCCTTCGAGCCATCCGCCAGTTTCGCCATACCGCTGGTTAAATCCGATGATCCATCCGCAAGCTTGGTCATCCCGTTATTCAAGTCCTTTTCACCATTATAAAGCGATGTGGTACCAGACGCTAATTGATTCGCGCCTTGTGCAAGCTTATTCGTCCCATCTTGTAATAAAGTGGAGCCCGATGCTAATTGGCCTAGACCAGATGTCAGGCTGTTTGAGCCATTCACAATTTGACCGAATCCTGTTTGGGCTTCATCAAGCTTGGAGCCGAACTGTGCAAGCCCTTGTTTTAACTGTCCTTGACCGTTTAATACCTGTTTTGCTCCACTTGATAATTGGTTGATACCATCTGCCAATTTCTCTTGACCTTGATTTAGCTGACCCGCGCCAGCAGATAAAGAACCTGCTCCTTGTTTGATTTGGCCAGCACTGCTTGACAAATTACCCACACCTGAAGCGACCTGCTGGGTGCCTTGTGATAATTGCGCCAGGCTGTCCTTTAGGGCCGTCAATTTTGCCTTTTCGGCTGGATCAGTCGAACTATCCGCCATGCTGCTTACTTGACCAAGCAGCTGCTCCAGTCCTTGGCTTACGGAATCGGCTCCAGCCTTTGTTTGGTCTGCTCCTGTCTTCCATCGATCTAGGGAATCAGAGAGCTGGGAAGCACCGTCCGCAAGCCGCTGTGAACCATTTTGCAGACTAGGTAAATTAGCTGCGGCTGAAGCTAAGCCATCCGATAATTGCTTAGTGCCGGATTCACTTTGAGTCGCACCTGTTAATAGCTTTGTGTTGGCCTCTTTCATTTGGGTAAGGCCGGTGTTAAATTGCTCTAATCCGCTTTGAAGCTCTTTGGAGCCAGAAGAAGCCGATACAACCCCTTCTGAAAAGTCAACCGATTTTTTTGCTAAAACTTCAAGATTCTCCTTAATGGTTTTGGTACCGGAATCTACGGATTTTGCACCATCCGCTAATTTTGCCGCACCGCTGCCGGCAGTATTGATTCCATCCGCTAGGTTTCCGGCACCGTCTTTGGCCTCGGTAATTCCATTATGAAGCTCCCCGGCACCGTTACTTGCCTTGTTCAATCCTTCAGCAACATCTTTTAAACTGTCAAACATCGACTCTGCATAGGTTTTCGTGACAGAGCTGGAGACTTCTTCTTTTATTTTTTCAATCGCCGAATCGCCGATTTTCGATGATAAATAGTTATTCCCTTCATTAACGGTATAGATGAGATTTAGTTTTTCAGGATGATCACTTTGTAACGTGGTGGCATTTTTTGAAAAATTTTTCGGAATTTCGATCTCTAAATAATAATCTTGATTTTCTAAGCCTTTTTTTGCCTTACTGGCATTAACAAAATTCCAGTTAAAGCTTTTTTTCTCCTTTAAATTCTCCACTAAATCCTTACCAATCGTTAACTTCTCGCCATTGTAGACAGCCCCTTGGTCGTTATTCACAATCGCCACAGGCATTCGGTCTAAATGGGCATATGGATCCCAAAAGGCCCATAAATAAGTTCCGCTGTAAAGCACCGGAATTGTCATCACACCGATAATAGCGATTAGCAATTTACGCGTGCGAAGGATTTTCAGAAACTCACTTTTCACCGATGTGAAAGCTTTCATGTGATTCACCTCATTATTATTCTATTAAATTCTTAGTGACCAAATTCCCCAATCGGTCATTTTTTTATAAAAAAAATTTCCTTTCATAAAATACAAGTCACTTTTACGTATTCAGCCATAACCATCTCCTGTTAATTGACCATTTTGGTATTTCGGTCATTTATTGGACTGTATTACTATACCACGGCTTATTATTGGATTCAACTATAATTTCCTACTATCACAACTTTATTAAATATTTCACACAGTTACAAATTACGACAAATTCAAAAAAAAAAATTTAGTAGAATAGTTGTAATAATTTAAGTTTATTTTGAGAATGTTGTAATATAATTGTAATGTTTGAAGGAAAAGTGAAAAGTACAGGCGGTTGACGTTAATTGCTTGGTCACCGGGTTGAGGGGGAATTTTTTTATGGAAAATGCGGTAAATGAATCAGTGGAAATGGGTGAACAACGGGTAAAGCCATCTAAATGGTATAAAAACCGGAAGTTTATCACACCAGGCATCATCGTTATCATTGCACTCGCATTTGGCGGAATCAGTTATTATCAGGCAAACCACTTTAATACAAACATCAAGATTAATGGCATTGATGTCAGTGGACTAACCGCAGATGAGGCACTTAATAAATTAAAAACAACTGTATTAAAAAACGAAGTCTATGTCGGCCAACAACAAATTTTAGATGGATCAGATACGAAGATGGGATTTACGGATCAAGACCTGTCAGGTGTTAAAAAAATAGCAAAAAGCCAGCAGACGTTTTTCCCTTCATCAAAGGCAAAAAATTATTCACTTATGCCTACTCAACCAGATACGTATCACAGCCAAGAATTGAAAAAACAATTGGAAGAAAAGCTAATCTCTATGAATAAGAGTTTAAAAGTGCCACAAGATGCACAAGCTCATTTGGAACAAGGTAAAATTGTCGTTTCAAAGAGCATTGACGGGGAGCAATATGATGTCGCTGGTCTAGTAAAGGCCTTCGAGAAGCAAGGATTTACAAGTGAAATCCGTCTGGATCCTGTGTTTATACTTCCCGTCAAAGAAGACAGTGAGGTTGTAAAAAAAGAAGAAGAAAAGCTGCAAGAACTCCTTCAGAAAACCGTTGAATATAAAGTACAGAATCAAGTTTATTCATTAAAAGCCAGCGAATTAATCAAAAGTGCTTCTGTGTCTAAAGATTTAAAAGTTACTATTGATACAGATGATATTAAAAACAAGATTACTGAAATTAATGATTCTCAGTCTACGTTAAATAAAAACTTCACATTTAAGACCCATTCAGGTTCAGTGATTTCGGTTAAAGGACAAGGCTATGGCTGGGCATTAGATGTGGACAAAGAAACTGCACAGGTCCAGGCGGCTTTTGAAAAAGGAACAACGTCCATTTCTGCTTCTAGTACTGTCGGACATGGCTGGAGCGGGGAAGGCTACGGTTATGAAACGACCGCGAACAATGGTATTGGCGATACCTATGCGGAAGTTTCAATTGCCGAGCAGCGTATATGGATTTACAAACATGGAAAATTAGTCGTCACAACGAGTGTCGTGACCGGTAAACACAGTACGGGTGAAGATACCGATAAAGGCGTGTGGTATATCCTCTACAAGAGAACACCAGCCACACTCAGAGGCAGCCATGTTGGCAGCGGGTCATATGAAGTGAAAGTCAATTATTGGGCGCCATTTACAAACAGCGGTCAAGGTTTCCACGATGCCAGCTGGCGGTCAAACTGGTCAAGCAAAGCCTACCTAAATGCAGGTTCTGGCGGCTGTGTTAACACACCATCTAGTGTGATGAAAACAGTCTATAACAACCTCAGCACATACGAGCCGGTTGTTATTTATTAAAAGCGTGGGGACGGTTCTTCTGCTTCGGAAGCAGAAGAACCGTCCCTTTGCATTTCTTGAACAATCTCCTGCATGCTAATCACCTGAATGGAAATAGTAACAGTATCCGTGTAAAAAGTAGGAGGAAAATGAATGAACTTACAATCTGGAACGTATTATTGGCCAATGACTTTTCCCGACGCCCCATCCTATCCATCTTTAGCGGAGAATCTAACTTGTGATGTGTGTATTATCGGCGGTGGAAGCTCTGCTGCCCAGTGTGCCTATTACCTAGCGGATACCGGTTTAAATGTTATTGCCATCGAAAAAGGGAAAATCGGCAGCGGCAGTACCAGTACAAATACGGCACTGATTCAATATTCCGGTGAAAAAATGTTTACTGACCTCATTCATACATTCGGGCAAGAATACATCGCTCGCCACTTACAATTATTAAAAGAAGCGATCAACGAAATGGAAGCCGCTTCAAAAGCTGCCGAAATCGATAGTGAATTCACCCGAAGGGATACACTTTACTCTGCTAGCTGCAAAGAAGATGTGGAGAAACTAAAAAAAGAATATGACTTTTTAAAGGAGCATAACTGCGAGCTGGATTTTTGGACAAAGGACGACATTGAAAGTAAATATCCTTTTAGCCGAGAAGCAGCGATTTATTCATACAACGATGGCGAACTGAATCCTTTCAAGTTTACTCATGCATTGATTGATTATGCCGCAAAAAAAGGCGTTCGTATTTACGAAAATACGGAAATGAATGGTCACCATTACGATGTGGAACAGAAACGGATGGTCATTTCAACGAAGACGGGACACTCGATTAAAGCGCGCCATGTTATTTTCACTGCCGGCTATGAGGGAATCGATATTAAAAAAGAGAAAAAGGCTTCTTTTGTAAGTACCTATACGGTTACCACAAATCCAGTCGATGATTTTTCAACATGGTATAACCGCACACTCCTTTGGGAGACGGCCCGTCCTTATCTATTTATGCGTACTACAGCGGACAATCGTATCATCATCGGCGGTCTTGATGATAATGCAACTTACCCTGATGACCGGGATAGTAAGTTGATGCACAAGAAGGATAAATTGATTGAGGAGTTTAATAAGCAGTTTCCTGATATCCGGGTGCAGCCGGAATTCTATTTGGCTGCTTTCTATGGAGGCACTGTTGACGGCCTGCCGATTATCGGTGTTTATGATGAATATCCAAACAGCTATTTTCTATTTGCTTTTGGTGATAACGGCACTGTCTACAGTCAGCTGCTGGCGAAGATTATTGTCGAAGATATCGTCAAAGGAAGCAGCCAGGATATGGCGTTGTATTTGCAGAATCGACCGCTTTTAAAAAGACATAGATAGTGTATTGGGTGGATAACTCACTTCCACTCGTGGATAGCACCCGTTTACTAGCGGATAACCCGTTTTTGCTTGCTGATGGCGACCGCTTACTTGCGGATAGCACAATTCTTAAAAAAAGAGGACCTGTCTAATCTCGCAGGTCCTTCATCTCTTGCTCCAGCCTCTCCAAAACCCTTCTTTTTCGGTAAAGCATCTCCCCTGTTTCAGCAAGGTCATTAATCATTGACCTGTTGGTAAATGCCCCGAAAATCATCCCGGCCACCGGGACCATTTGAAAAAGCTTCTTCCAGCCAAACTGATCACGGTATGTATAGACAACCTCACGCCAGCCTTGCAGCTGTGAAACCATTTCACCCGATCTGCTCTCTGGTCGACCATACTGGGAAAGCTCATTCAAAATCGCCCGTTTCCCGACAATATCAGCAGATGAAAATTGCAGGCATTTCACAATGAAAACTCGCTCACTTTGCTCGCCTGGATCATAACCATGAATAAGCGCAATTTCCTGTAATGTTTTTAAAGAAATAGCCATTAAAGCCGGGATATCGATCGCAAGCGTAAAAATTCCGCCGATTCCAGTGCTGGCTCCTTGGATGGCAGCAAACTTTTTCCTCTGCTCAGTAAGCTCAATGCTTAACTTATGCATTGTCGTAATAGGGATTTCTTTAATATCCGATACATCGTTGATTGGCTTCCCAATCTCTTTTTCTATTTTTTCAAAAATAGTCTCTTTTTTAATTAAATAACTGCCGCCAGTTTGTATATAAGAACCGATTTCTTCAAGTAAGCTGCCAACTTTGTTATGAATGAATTGAGGAGTTAATTTATCCAGAAGCTTAAATGGCAGTCGGCCCAGCCGCTCCCAAAACCACAAGTCACTTTGGTTTTTTTCCCATTTTTCTATTACAGATAGCTCGTCCAATAATTGTTCTCTAGTTTCCATTTATACATAGCCACCTTTTATCTTTATAAATAGCCGGTTTTATACATACGTAAACTAACTTGTTTGGTTTCAATATATGGAAAGGTGGATGGTGCATGCATCTATGTTAAATCGGCCACGATTTTTACAATCCTTATGAAAGAAACGTTAGTAGCGAACCACCCGCTGCACCAGTAACAACGATGACCCAAGGTGGCAGCTTCCAATAAACTAACATACTAAATAGAACTGCGGCAAAAGCAAAATCCATTGGTTCTATAATGGAACTAGTCCAGATTGGCTGATAAAAGGCAGAAATTAAGATCCCTACCACTGCTGCATTTACGCCCATTAACGCTCCATTAATTTTTTGATTACGCCGTAGAGCCTCCCAAAAAGGCAAGGTCCCAAGAATAAGCAGGAATGCCGGTAAAAAGATTGCGAGCGTAGCAATTAGCCCGCCAATCCCCCCATTCATAACCGCACCTAAATAAGCGGCAAAAGTGAATAACGGACCAGGAACAGCTTGTGCCGCACCATATCCCGCAAGGAATACTTCTTTACTGATCCATCCGTTCGGTACAAATTCCCGTTCAAGCAATGGCAGTACTACATGTCCCCCGCCAAAAACAAGGGAACCAGACCGATAAAAACTATCAAAAACCGCAATCCAATGCCACGAAGTAACCTCTCTTACTAGAGGAAGAAGGATCAGTAATGTAAAAAATAAGCTTAAACAAATAACGCCAAACCTACGCGATATAGGAAATTGATTTTTAGAATCTATATTTCCATTGTTCTTAGAGTAGATAAGAAAACCAAAAATGGCTGCAATCAAGATGACCACTACCTGAGTGTATGAGGTTTGCCATAATAACGTGGCAATCAATGCGAATAAAGCAAGCGCTTTTCTTTTTAAATCGGGCGTCAACTTTTGGGCCATGCCTAAAATAGCCTGCGCCACAACTGCAACAGCTACAACTTTTAAACCGTGAATCCAGCCAGAATTCTTAATGTCTATTCCTTGCAAGATCAACGCAAAGATAATCAGAGCTAATACAGATGGTAACGTAAATCCAAGAAAGGAGATAATGCCACCTAAAACACCCGCACGCATCACACCAACTCCAATTCCCACTTGGGAACTAGCAGGACCGGGTAAAAACTGACATAGAGCCACTAAATCAGCATAACTTTTTTCATCCATCCACTTTCTACGTCTAACATACTCCTCGTGAAAATAACCTAAATGAGCGATCGGCCCGCCAAAAGAGGTTAATCCCAATTTTGTTGATACCAGCCATAGCTCTACTAAAGTCTGCATAGAAGTCCTTCTCTTGTCTTCTCTAACAGCTTCATGTTTCATTGATTCTCCCCCCTTTTATCCAAAATCCTCTTAGCTCCACTGTAATTAGAAGTTATTTTCCCCTGTTTTTAATAATTGTTATATCCCTATTTAAAAATACCCAATTCTGGGGTGCCGGTAAACTGATTTGCCAAAAAGTAGTTCCAACTAACTTGTGAATATCAATCAGTTTATATTTTTCAATATAACTTCGAATGTCTTCGAACCAAACCACATGCTCTACCGTCCCGGCCCAATAACGATACAAGGGAGATCTCGCTGTAGGATCAAATTGAATAGGCTCTCCAACAGAGATGGCTTGATTTTGGGCAGCCAGCACAGACATTCCTTGAGCTGCATTTGTAGTGACCACCTTGTCATAGCCATATAATGCCATTGCCATTAACAGTTTTTGGGGATGAACTTGAGTAAGTGCATACTTAATCACTTGTTCTACCCATTCGTAGGGTGAGATTGGATCAGGCGGGCCACCCGGGTAGCCATAATCGATTGTCATGACCGCCATAAGATCAGCAACAGTTCCTATTGCCCCATAATCATAAGCCCCCACAATCCGATTGGTCGGTAAATCGGCTGCTTTGGCGTGGACGTTAACATTTAATAGTAAATCTCCTAATTGTTTCTTTAGTTCTAATAAAAGCATAGTAAAATCATCTCGTCTTGCCGGAGGAATAAATTCAAGGTCAAGACTTATTCCTCCAAAACCTCTACTAGTCGTGAGATTAACGATGCTTGTAACTAAATTCTGTCGATAGGTTGCGTTTCCCAGAACCACTCCTGCTAACTCAGCACTGAACCCACTAGTGGTATAGTTTCGGATCATTAATAATGGTGTAATATTTAGTTGTCTGCATTTAGTAATGATGGCAGAATCATCTATCTGGGCGAAGGCGAAACCCTCACTGGTAAAGGCATAGTTCACGATCGCTAAATAGGTTAATTGATTGGATAGTGAATCTAATATGGAAAGGTTAGTTCCTGAGGGAACATAAAACCCAACAGTACGAATGGATAATTTGCTTGGGGAGGGAATGTTAATCACCTGGCCGATTTTAAGTTGTTTCATATCTATTCCTGGATTCGCCGTACTGATCAAGGAAGGACTCGTGTTAAATTGTTGGGCTAATTGCCATAGGTAATCCCCAGCTTTTATTTGATAGGCCCTTATTGGCTGACTATTGTCCGGAATATAAAGAGCCAGTCCGGGAACAAGGGCTGGGGTAGATGGTAACCCGTTTACACTAACGATGGTTTTCATTGACACATTATACCTTTGGGAAATAGACCACAGATTTTCACCAGTACCAACGACATGTACCGTCATCCAATCACCTCTTCCCTAACATCATATTAGCGAGTGAAATTAATATACTGGTGTATGCAAAAGAAAAACGGACTTTTTTCACAAGCCCGTTTTTCTTTATTCTACTTCTCTAGCTTTTTCTCTAGCTGCGCAATTCGTTCATCAATGGTACTGCTGAAGAAAGAACTCTTCACCTTCTGCTCTAGTCTGTCCATATAACCTTCAATCTCCTTGAATTTTGAAAAGGAAGGATTCGCGTAAGAATTCGGTTCTAATATCTGGTTCATTTCCAAGTTAGCGCGGGTTACATTTTCCCTCCCCATTAACTCCATCCGGCGAATTTGCATATCCTTCACTCTTCGCTTCATCTCTTCATACTTTTTTTCCAATTGAGCAAGCTGCTCGGTTACTTGAGTGAGTGAGGCTTGCAGGCGCTGGGTCCGTTCTTCATAATGCTGTTGCTCGGCTGCAGCAAATTGGTAAAGCTCTGTTTCCCCAGCCGATGAGGCAACCTCTGCTTGATGCTTTCTTTTTTCAGCCAATTTTATTGCTTCACTATATTCTCTTGTAAATTCATCTCGCAACTGAGTTTGACGACCCACCAACTTGCCGACCTTCTCAGTTTCCCGCTCGCATTCGCGCAGGTATTGGTTGAGCATGGCAATCGGGTTTTGATTTTCCTTTTTATTAAGGGCCTCATTTAAATCCGCTATAATGATGTCTTTAATTCTTGTTAATAAGTTTGTCATGTTAAATCTCTCCTTTTAATAAAAATTATTTTTTAAATTCATTCCACTGCTTTTCAAAGTTTACAAATGGATCGTTATCATTGAATTTGGGTGCCTTTTTGGTTTTGTTCCATTCTTTATAAACTAGGTAAAGCACATAAGCAGCGGCCGCTCCTATTAAAGCTGGGATGTGGTGGATGGTGGAAGATAGTACAATTAAGCCCATAATGACTAGACCAATCTTCCAAGCAATCGAATCCGTTTTGAGAAACTGTCTAAAGATGAAGTAAAGTAACACGAGACTTACCAGTAATCCAACCATTGGGCCGATGGAGTGGAGCAATATAAGAGCAGCCAGCCCGCCTGCTAAACATAAACCAAACTTTTTCATTTTAATTCCTCCTTGGAATTGTTCATGTATTTGTTTCTTTATCTTGATATCATCTTACCTTTTTTCTTTCATCTCCATAATTGCGCTAGAGCTTGATTTTTATATAAGACCTGAGACGTAGTTGAGATGAGACCTGATAAATGGGGCATTGAGGTGAATTAATTTTGCCCATGAAGGGTGAGTTTGGGTAGGAACCGTCAAAATAATCTATTTTTATGACTATGTGAGTGATTTTCTAGGCGAAACGGGCACAATTAATCCTTTTTGTTACCTTTTGAGAGTATTTTCTAAAAGAACGGGCACAATATTTCTTCTTTATGTCCATGTGAGAACATTTTCCCAATACAACCTGCACAAAATGCTCACTGACATTACCCAGGATGTTTCCTTTATGCACAAAAACCCTACAAGCAATATGCTTGTAGGGCTTACAGTGTCAGGCACCATTAATAAGGAGATTTTGCACCAAGGTATCTAGTTTTCCAATAAGAAGATGTCATATCGGAAATAGTTACGCCCGTCGATGCTGCGCTGATGAATTTGTTGTCTCCTAAATAGATTCCAACATGGGATGGTCCGACTTTATAGGTTTCAAAAAAGACTAGGTCACCCACTCGTGGCGAACTGACTGGTGTTGCCGCATCCCATTGTGTTGCAGCTGTACGTGGTAAGGAGATTCCAAATTTATTGAAAACATATACTGTAAAACCACTGCAATCGAATCCTGCTGGAGTGTTTCCTGCCCATTTATATGGGGAACCAATATATTTTTTAGCCTCAGCGATAACTCCTTCAACAACTGAAGTAGATGCGGTCGCTGGTTTTTGTGCTGCTTCAGTAGAAGTAGCTGGCTTTTGAACTGAAGCTGAATTAGACGCTGCAGTTGATTCTGATGTTGTTGGTGCTTTTGCTGTTGTTGCTGTTGATCCTGATGTTGCTGGTGCTGCCGGTGTTGCTGATGTTGCCGGTGCCGCCGGTGCTGCTGATGTCGCCGGTGCTGCCGGTGTTGCTGATGTTGCCGGTGCCGCCGGTGCTGCTGATGTCGCCGGTGCTGCCGGTGTTGCTGATGTTGCCGGTGCTTCCGGTGCCGCTGATGTCGCCGGTGCTGCTGGTGTTGCCGGTGCCGCTGATGTCGCCGGTGCTGCTGGTGTTGCAGGCGTTGCCGGTGTTGCAGCCGTTGCCGGTGCTGCTGGTGTTGCAGCCGTTGCCGGTGTTGCAGGCGTTGCCGGTGTTGCCGTCGCTTTTTCAGTTGCTGCCGTTGAACCGGATGTTACTGGTGCTTTTTCCGGTGTTGCAGTTGACCCTGAAGTTGCCGGTGCTTTTTCCGGTGTCACAGTCGATCCGGATGTCACTGGTGCTTTTTCAGTTGCTGTAGTATTTGAAGCTGTAGTAGCGCTTCCTGTTGCAGCTGTATCTGATTTTGTCACAGTGATAGTATTAGCCCCATTACTACTCACATTTAACGTCTGCCCAGCATAAATAGTGTCAGAGGTTAATTGATTCATAGATTTAAGTTGAGGAACGGTTACATTAAAACGCGCTCCGATTACAGAAAGCGAATCACCTTTTTGAACGGTATAAGAAGAATTACTTACACTCGTTTCTGCTACCTTCAATTGCTGACCAGCACGAAGGAAACTTGATGTCATACCATTCAAGCGTTTTAGTTCACTTACGGTCGTACCATTATCTCTTGCAATCGCCCAAAGACTATCCCCTTTTTTTACCGTGTAAGTAAGTGATAGTTTTTGATTGACATAGATTGTATCACTTGATAGAGCATTCCACTCTTTTAATTGATTTATAGTCACATGATTTGATTGAGAAATTTTCCAAAGGCTGTCTCCTGGCTGAACCGTATATGCGGGTTCCTGTGCACTTGCAGTGGCCCCAAAAGCAGTAAGAACGAGCCCGGCAGTTGCAGCGGCTGTTACTAAATTTTTCTTCACTTTTAATAATTCCTACCTTTCCTTTATTTACTTCAATAGTCATATTAATGCAATTTTCGACAAAAAACATCCGACAAAAGTGGTAGTTTGCTAGAACAGATACTGAAAAGGTAGGACTTTTTATAAAGAAAACGCTTTTATTAAAAACTATAAGAAAAGCGCAAGCCCCTTGGTCAGCCCCGACAAGCATAAGACGCTCAGGGAAAGAAGGCGTTCTTTGCCTTCATTCCCTGAGTGGCAGTAGACCATCGAGGGGCTAGGCGCTGGAGCTAGACAATTCTCAAAGTTAAAAACTTTTATAATTTCTTATCTCAAAATAAAAAGAGAAGTGCTGTGAACACTTCTCCCTGTAACATCAACCATTATCTAGTTCGATACCAGACGAAAACATCTCTCCCAGATACTCGGCATGCGCTAAATACTGCTCCACAAATTCCGCTAAGGTAATGGGTATCCCGGTATCTACTAACCAATAATCAAAACTTATCGCTATATTCTTTTTAATGATATCATTTTGGCTCCAGATTGGGGCAAGCGGATGATCAATACCGGTGAGGACCTCAGAAATCTCTTGGATGGTCGTTATTTATAACACCCTCTTTTCAAAAAATGGAAACCTTTTTATTTAATGTATGTAACAAACAAAATTTAACTCACATTAAACAAACCTTAGGTACCTATTTTTAAAAAAGCTGATAAAAGGATCAAAACCGCTGATATCTTCCCAAAAACCGCCGATAAACTGTTTCTCAGCTAAAAAAGCCCTACAAGACGCATCATCTTGCAGGGCCATTTCTTAGTTTTCTTGTTCTTCGCGTCGATTTTTCTTAAATAACTTCGATAATACCTCATAAACAATCGGTACCACGAACAATGTTAACAATGTTGAACTTGTTAAACCGCCAATAACGGTAACTCCAAGTCCTTTCGAGATTAAACCGCCGCCACCTGAGCCAAGCGCTAACGGAATTAGCGCACCAACCGTGGCAATCGCCGTCATCAGGATTGGACGTAAACGGGTCGCCCCCGCTTCCAGTACCGCTTGACGCATCGTCAATCCATCACGTTCCATATGAATAATTCGGTCCACGAGTACAATCGCATTCGTTACGACGATACCAATCAACATCAAGAGACCCATCATAACCGAAACCGAAATCGTCTCACCGGCAATCAACAGACCGACAAACGAACCGATTACCGCAAACGGTAACGAGAACAGAATCGCAAATGGTGCGACACCTTCACGGAAGGTTACCACAAGGATGAAGTACACGATCGCAATCGCCGCTAGCATCGCAACACCAAGCTGCGTAAAGGTATCCGTCATATCTGCCTGCACACCTGCAGTGCCGACCGTAACACCTTTTGGCAAGTCAAGTTTATCTACTTCTCTCTTGAGACTATCCGTTACAGCTTTAACATCCTTACCAAGGACAGTTCCAGAAACACTCGCATAGTACTCACCCTTGCTGCGTGCCAGTGTATTTAACGTAGTTCCTTTTTCCACTTTTACAAGCTTTGAAAGCGGAACAGTGGCACCCATCGCTGTTGGGACTGGCGTTTTTAACATGTCATCAATCGATGCCGGCTGTTTCGACTGCTCTTGCTGAACGATAACATCCAGGGATTCACCGTTTTTCTCGATCGTCGTTAACACATCCTGTGTCTTCGTTGGATTCAGCATCATCACAAGCTGACCTGTGGTTAACCCATATTTAATCAAATCATTCTGGGCTACTTTAAAGGTGTATTCGACATAAGGATCTTCTGCACTAGACGTAACATCCTTAAGACCCTTATCCTTCTTCAATACCTTTTCAACCTTATCAACCGATTGGTAGAGTTTATCTAGGTTGTCACTGTAGAAGGTATAGCTTACCTCATTGGAACCAACGGATGTGGTACCCATGTTTTGGCTCTTCCATGTGCCCGATTGATCAAGATTTTTCACATACTTCTCAATTTCCTCTTTTACCTTAGGGAAATCCTTTGTATCCGGATCAAAAATTAGATACATTAAGCCCCCGCCACCGCTGCCGCCAAACATGGCAGTGGATGTGTCCGCTTTATCGGTCACCGATAACTGAACGATATCGATATCATCCCGTTTCATCATCTTATCTTCAACGTATTTAACGTTCTCTAGAGTCTCATCCTTTAACTCACCTGCTTTAGGTGTATAGGTTAAATACATCATCTTTTCTTGTTCACTGCCCATGAAACTAAAGCCGATTAATGGCGTCAGCGCCAAACTGCCAGCCAATAACACCACCGCAATGATGGACGTAATGACCTTATGATTAAGCGCCTTTTCTAGCCCCCACTTATACCATTTCGCTAGCTCGCCAACTTCTTTATGACGTTTACCTGTCTTTTCCCCATATAACTTTTTCTTAAATAAGGTATGGGACAGAGCTGGCACAACGGTAATAGCGACGAGTAACGAAGCACCCAGCGCAAACGTCATCGTTAAGGCAAACGGTGCAAACAACTCACCAACCATTCCACCTACAAAAATCAATGGTGCGAATACCGCAACCGTTACTAATGTTGATGATAGGATTGGTTTAAACATTTCAATCGTCGCTTCACGCACAAGGGCGCGGCCATTTAATTTCTCTTCTTTTAAATGCAAGCGGCGATAAATATTTTCTACGACAACGATTGAGTCATCGATGACCCGGCCGATTGCTACCGTAATTGCTCCAAGTGTCATAATATTAAGCGTAATATCGAGCCAGTGGAGAATCAATAACGCCATAAAAATCGAAACTGGTATCGAGATAATTGACGTAATCGTTGATTTTAAACTTCGTAAAAATAATAAGATAATCAATACGGCAATGAAACCGCCAAACACAGCTTTTTCCACCATGGTGGAGATAGATTCTTGTATTGGTTTACCTTGGTCAAGGGTCACATCAATATGTAGACCATCGATTTTTGACTTTTGCTCTTTTACCAGATCCTTGACACTGTTAACGACATCAACTGTGTTGGCACGCTGCTCTTTCACGATTTGAATCGCAATTGCTTCTTTCCCATTGGTGCGGGAAACGGACTGCACTTTACCAACAGTTTGAATCGTAGCAATATCGCTTAATTTTACAAATGGGGATGGATGTGTTTTAGTCGGTGTAACAGGAATGATCGTATTCTTTAATTCATCCGCTGTCATATATTTACCGTCAATAGCAACAGCCTGTTCCCCTTCTTTAAACTGATAAAGGCCTAAAGAAACGGCCATATTGCTGGCTTGAATCATTTGTTTCACTTTATCTTCCGTTAGACCAAATTCTTTCAATTTGGCTTGGTTATAGGTAAGGTCAACTTCATCGATATGCTGGCCTGTAATAGTGGCAGAAGCCACCCCATCGATTTTTTCAATCTTCGGAAGTAGGATATCTTCTACGGTTGAAGTTAAATCTACAATATCTTCTTTTGAACTGCTCACACTGAGAGCCACAACCGGCATCATGTTCATACTGATGGCCGTAACCTTTGGTTCTTGTGCTCCATCTGGTAACTTCACGTCATCTAATGCTGATTTCAAGGTACGTTTTGCCTCGTCCATATCAATACCGTATTCATATTCGACCTGAATACTTGACATGTTCGAATATGAATTGGACTGTACCGATTTCACATGATCAAGACCTTCAGCTGCTTTCTCGATTGGCATCGATACATCTTCCATTACCTTTTTAGGAGTGGCCCCCGGATAAACGCCTGTCACCATCAGGTACGGAATTGATATATTCGGAATCGTTTCCATATTCATTCGTGTCCCTGAATAGATCCCAGATACTGTAATGATAATCGTTAGCAGCCAGACGGCTAGTTTATTCCCAAGTACAAAATTCGCTATCCCTTTCACTGTTACACCTACCCTTGATTGACTTACTTAGCTCAATTATTTATAATAATGACCAATCAGTCATTTGTCAATAAATGACGTTAGGAGCGGGTACAATGAAAAAACAACTAATTATGGAAAAAGCACTTGAACTTTTTGCTAAGCAAGGGTTCGAAGCAACCTCCGTTCAACAGATAACTGAACATTGCGGCATTTCTAAAGGAGCGTTTTATTTGTCTTTTAAATCGAAAGACGAATTGATTCTGGCGTTGATTGACCACTTCATGAATCAAATGACCTCTGATATTGACTATGTAGTCAGAAATACAAACAAGGACGAACTTTTATATAAATTTTACTTCACCATCTTCCAGACTTCTTACCAGCACTCAGATTTCGCGAGATTACTGATGAAAGAGCAGTCCCACACCTTTAACAATGACCTTCTGGTAAAAATGCATTACTATGATCGCTTACTCGATAACACCATTCTTTACATGGTGGATCAACTATATGGTAAAGCAGTCACGGAAACGAGATATGATTTGGTGTATTGTATAAAAGGATTCATTCACACCTATTCACACTTAATTTTCTTTTACCACGTCCCTCTCAATTTGGAATTACTGTCACAGTCACTTGTAGAAAAAACAAACTTGCTTGCGCAGCATACGACTGTCCCGTTTATTTCGGAAGAGTTAATCCAAATGTTTAAGAGTCCGGTAAATGAAGAAATCACTAAGGAACAAATTCTTGAAATCATTGAACAGAAAATGGAGGAAATGGAGGAATCAGTGGAGAAAGAATCACTGCTTTTACTGAAAGAGCAGCTGGTGGAGCCGACCTATCGTCCTGTAATCATTAAAGGGCTGATTGAGAATATCCGCAAATCTCAGCATTGTAAATGGATCTCCTTTTTACTTGGTCGGTTTTATAATTTTTAAAAAAGCAGAACACTTATACGTGTTCTGCTTTTTTTATGTAGGACAATTCATCCCTGATTCAAGCCGTTTTGTCCTTCATCCACCTTTTATAGACAATCCTTCGTAAAACCCAATAACAACCTTATCCACGCCTTTTTAAGAAACAAAAAAGACAGAGTGCAATCTGCATCTCTGTCCCCCCCAACAATTAAGCTGCTAAGTTACTTTCATCCTTAAGCTTATGACCTTCCCATTTTGAGATCACAACTGCAGCTAAAGAGTTACCAACAATATTTACACATGTACGAGCCATATCAAGAAGACGGTCAATACCAGCGATAAACGCAAGACCTTCAACCGGAATTCCTACGCTTCCTAACGTCGCAAGTAGAACCACGAAAGATACACCTGGAACACCCGCAATACCTTTAGACGTTACCATCAAGACAAGCACTAACGTAATTTGGTGAGTAATACTCAAGTGAATTCCATACATTTGTGCAATGAACAATGCCGCAATCGCTTGATAAAGCGTGGATCCATCAAGGTTAAACGAGTAACCGGTTGGAATAACGAAAGAAGTAATCGCCTTCGGACAGCCAATCTTTTCCATTTTTTCCATGATTTTCGGAAGAACAGTTTCCGAGCTGGCTGTTGAATAACCAAGCAATAATTCATCTTTTAAGTAGGCTAAGAATTTGAAGATATTTACTCCAACAATTCTAGCTGTTATCCCAAGGACAACCAAAATAAAGAAGAACATCGCGCCATAAACAACGATAACTAATTTTCCTAATGGGATAAGCGAAGATAAGCCGAATTTTGAAACTGTCACGCCGATAAGTGCAAAAACACCCAGTGGAGCGAATTTCATAACTTGGTTAGTTACATAAAACATTGCATCGGCCGTACCTTTAAAAAAGTTGATAATTGGCGTGCCCTTTTCTCCAATCGCCGCTACACCAAGACCAAACATAACCGAGAAGAAAATGATGGCTAACATATCACCATTTGCTAATGACTGAATGATATTCGTTGGAACGATATTAACAAACGTATCAGCAAAAGAATGAGATTCAGTGGTTTTCGCTGTTTCCACATACGTATTGATATCTGTCTTCGTAAGGTGGGAACGATCAACACCAGTTCCTGGGTGGAAGACATTAGCAAATATTAAACCGACCAGTATAGCAATAGTTGTAATAATTTCAAAATATAAAATGGTTTTTCCGCCTAATTTACCAAGCGATTTCGAATCGCCCACACCGGCAACCCCTACAATAATACTTGAGATAACAATTGGGACAACGATCATTTTGATTAAGCGTATGAAGATATCACCAATCGGCTGCAGGTAATCTGCTATATGAGTGTTACCGTAAAAGATAGCACCTACTATAATACCTAGTGCTAAACCAATGAAAATTTGCCATGCAAGACTTATTCTTTTCATAACCTCTCCCCTTCTCATTAAGAATGTATTTAGATTATTACTATATATATAAAAGCATAAATTAAGTTTAATCAATATCATATCATGATATCACAATATAATTCTAGACATTTTTTTCGATATGCACAACACTGAAAATAATGGCAGCCTCCAAATTTAAGTGTTTTTAATAATATAGCAATAGTATTAAATCCCTGTGAACAAAGTAACAATTAGATATTTCAGGATATTTACAATGGATATTTATACCTATTTTATTTAGATTTACAAGTGTGACCAAGTCTATAAAAAAATTGTTCTCCCCGTAAGACGCCTGCATAAAATATGAGAAATCCGTCCATACTTTCAGTAGAAAAAGAAATAGTTTTGGAGGTTATGCAAATGGGGAGAGATTTAGAGAGCATTTTTAGGGAGTTAAAAACAGTAAAAAGCAAGGAACTGGAAGAGTGTAATATAGAGCTCGACAGCAAAAATAACAACTTGGTTGTGAAAAAGGCATTATTAGTGTATAAACATGAACTTCTTGAGTGTTTAGAAATGTACGACCTTTATCTAGATAAAAAAGAAACTCTTTTATTATAGTGAAAGGCTCCTTTAGAAAGGGGCCTTTTTCCATTCCATTTAATAATACTTCCCCCGTCTGCTGAATAATTATAGATATGTGAAAGGGGAAATAAAATGGACAATCATGATTTCTTTCAATTTTTACTATATAAACTCATATCTCTTTCAGTCCAACTTATCTTACTTTATATCCTTGTCCTATTATGTGAATGGTTTGCTGAAAAAAAGGGCTATAACCTATTCGAACGGTCGTTTTTAGTTACACTCGTCTCACTTCCAATATTAACATTCATTATTTGGACAATCATTATCGCTAGATTTAAATTGTTTTAGAAAAAACAAAATGATCCTAAAATCAGCTCAAATATCAAAAAACGGCTCCAAATTTCACATTTGAAGCCCAAATAGAGACATAAAGCACCAAAATCGCCTTCAAATTCGAAAAAGCGGAATTCGATTTACCGAGCTAAACCCGATATCGTGGAGATGCCAGATATGTCAGATTCGATGACATACGGCACCAATTTTGCGATGAAAGGGTGTTAGCTAATGTTCAATCTTAAGTCAGGAAATATTGAAGGATTCGAACAGTTTTCGCAATTCAGTTCACTTCCGGAATTCAATCACCATATCGAGATGTGGATGTTAGAACATAAGCAAGATTTTTCAAAAGGAGAGTTAATGGGATTAAAGAGATTGGTACGTTACGCAGCTAAAATCCCCGGCGTTTGCAATGCCAAAATTGGCACCATCTTAAAAGCCATCCACGAAGAATATAAGGACCTCGGCATCTCTCGTTCTACTTTTAAACGGATGATCCTTAAAGCCACGAAATTGGGCATTCTCACTGTCTTCGAGACCGAAAGAAAAAACGGTTCACAGTCGAGTAATCTATACCAGTTTAATCGTTTTCCCTCAAATGAACCACCCAAAGAGGAAATAATGAACTCCCCTAAAGAAGCTAGTAATCTTTTAAAAACTGAAAAAGATCAAAAGATAAAAGAACGTATAGAAGAACCGTCCAAATTAGATCATACATACGTAAGCGATCGTGTTCCACAGCCTTTTGTTCAGCAAGTTAACTACTTTTTTAACGATGCAAAATCCATCGAAGAGTTTTGGAAAACAGCAAAAATCACGGCCTACCGCAATTCATGGGAAAATGATCCTGAGGTCATCCTTGATATTGCCATTCAATCCTTTAAGCAGCTCATTCGGAAACTAAAGTTTAACCGAAATATTAAGAACCCATATGCCTATTTTTACGGGATAACAGAAATCAAATTTTGCAACCTTTTTCATAAAAAGCTTCATGATGAGTTTGAGTTGAACGATCAAGAGATCGAATTTAGAATCGTTTCCTAAGAGGGCTTCCTTTGAGTTCCGCATTTCACTATAATAGAAGAGTTGAATGCCACGAATAGGAGTGTAGCGCATGAAATCGATTTTCTTCGACCTAGATGATACATTATACGACCAACTCCAGCCCTTTCAAGAAGCGTATACTAGAGTTTTTTCAACGTTCACCGATATTTCGATTCTAGAACTCTTTAAAAAGAGCCGCGAGTATAGTGATAAAGTGTTTGCGCTGACAGAGTCTGGAGAAATGTCATTAGAAAAGATGCATCAATATCGCATGATCAATGCCTTTAAAGATTTCGGATATACGATTACGACAGAGGAAGCAGATGACTTTCAGAAGGAATACAAAGATCAGCAATACAAGGTCACCCTTATTCCAGAAATGAAAAATATCCTTCAATATTTAAGCAATAAGGGCATTCCTGTTTATGTAACCACAAACGGTCCTTCCGCCCATCAGCGGTTAAAACTAGAATCACTAAATCTCTCACAGTGGTTCCCAAAGAACAATATCTATATCTCTAGTGAAGTGGGCTATGCAAAGCCGCATAAGGATTTCTTTGATTATGTTAATGGAAAAACCAATACATCTGGTTCCGATTCCTATATGATTGGAGATTCTTTTGAGAATGACATAATAGGAGCCCATAATGCTGGTTGGAGCTCAATATGGATTAATAACAAGAAAAAAGCAAGGACGATTGAACATATTCATCCAACATATGAGACAAATTCCTATCAGCAGCTTGAAGGGCTGATAAAATTACTATTTTAAGCTCTTAAAGCTGATCAAGCCACTATATCAAAAAATGTCCCAAAATAAAAATACCTGAAAAATCGCTGTGGATTATTCAGGTTTCTTCTAGTCATTGTATATTTAGTAACATGAAACTAATATATCAACAAAACTCTTGTAATCCTCTGCATTCATGATTAGAGAAACATTCCCATCTACAGTAAAAATGGTGGCAAGTGAATCCACTACCTCATGGAATATTCTCCTATCATCTTTACTAACGGAGAAAAGTAATACAACATTAACCGTGAGATCACCCCACTTGATCCCCCTATCACTGATCAGAACAAACATACCCGTCTTTTTCGCATTCATTTTGATTGCGTGAGGAATTGCTATACGGCCAAAAGCCGTGGACGACATAGCTTCACGTTCTATTACATTTGCAAGGAAATTAGAATCGACGAACTCCTTTTGTTCCATAATTGTGCACATTCTAGTGAGGATTTCCTCTTTTGTCCCAGTAAAATCAATCATTTCAAATAGTTGCTGTTCCGTAATCGCCTCAATATTACTCTTAAAGGAATTTTTTCTTTTCGATTCTTTAAGATCATTAATTTTTTGGGCCACTTTGTTTTGATCAACGCTTGTAAAAAATGGATTAATTAATACATATGGAATCTTCGGAACAGAATTTAGTTGGACAGCTGAGATAATTAAATCACAATTTAAAACGTTCAAATCGCCCTCGTTGGTTACTATATGTTGAATTAGAAGGTCTTCACCAAATTGCTTGGTCAACTTTTCAGTAATCTGCACGTTGTAATTGTAATAAAACGGAAAAAGAATGGCGCAAGTAATTTTGGAATGAGCCTGCTTTTGCATCTCTAAAGCATAGCCTAAATGAAAGGCCACATAGGCGATCTCATCATCATTCATTGTGTATCCCGTTTCTTCCTTAATCGTATAGGATACATGAACGGCACAGTCATAGATAGAAGGACAATTCAGCTTAATCGTTGAAGTCAAAGGATTTTTACTCACAAAATCATTTTCTAAACGCATGATTAAATTTTTAATATGAAGGGTGAACCGTACCAAAAAATCCGGATCCCCAATCACAATGTAATAATTACTTCGCAAGTCTTCAATGATTTTCCCTACTAGATTTAAGCATCGTATTCCTGCTACATCCTGCAAATCTGACAGCTGCAAGTGCATGAAGTTAACACTTGTCCCACTGCTGGAAATAAGCAGAGCCAGGTCACGAATTTCTCCCTCGGAATACTCTACACCAAAGTGCTCCTCAAGTCTTTTGGCAATCTCAATTGCGATTTTGTATTCCTTTTCCAGACTGGCTTCTCCATCCACTTGTTTTGAAAAAATAAAGCCGTTTTCCATTCGGTCAATTGCGATGGCAATGTGAAGGATAATGTTGGTAAGGGAATAATCATTAGTAAAATAGTGAAAGTTTGAAAAGACTTCCGCAATGACATCGCGGATATAGTCGATATCATAGCCCTCAAAAGATGACCTAAGCTTATCAATATCAAGAAAGTTATCATTTGTTTCACTATAAAGTATGGAACTCATTAATTTTCGTTTACTCTTTTCTTGTCCAACCATTTCAATAGAGTCACCAGACATCCTAAGTTCCAAATTATAATCCGCTAAACGTTTTTTGACCTTACGTAAGTCCCCTTTTAAAGTGACCTCACTGATATATAATTCATCACTTAAATCAAAAATATTACGTGGACCATCAGCATTCACAAGACTTTTTAATAAATATTCCGCTCGTTCTTTTGGTGTTTGTGGTATCGACTTTTCCAACGAATTTAAAAATGGGGTTAATTTTTCTATTTCTACTCGGTATCCCTTTTTTGATGATATAATCAACTCTTTTTCCATTGCGTTTATATCGGCAATATAGGTTTTCACACTTCTTTTTGAAATACCTAATGAGTTAGCAAGCTGGGCTGACGAAGTCCAGTCTTGTTGAGTACTCAGATGACGAAGTATATTTCTGTATTTTATATTCATAAATCTAGCCTCATTTCATCTTAAAAAGGTCGATTTGCACTACTAAATATATATATTTGCACCACCCCAGTGTAAAGGATTATTGGAAAGATTCCAATATTAATTTTATAGTAGGGTTGTAGAAAAGAAAACGCTATCAAAATATTGGAGGGGTTATTTTCATGGGAAAATTAAATGTATTACTAGTATGCGGATCTGGGGCAAGTTCTGGTTTTATGGCTTCAAATATTCGGAAAGCTGCTGCGAAACGTAACCTTGATATTAACATTAAAGCACGCGGTGAGGCAGAAATTGAAAATTACATTGATGAGATCGATGCCTTAATGGTGGGCCCTCACTTAGCCTATATCTTAGACGAAATCGAGGATTATATCGGTGATGCTGATGTGAAAGTTTTATTAATGAAGCCTTCCTACTATTCTACCTTAGATGGAGAGGCTGCTTTAGAAGATTTATTGAAGGAATTCTAAAACTTAACGAATCGAGGTTAGCCATATATGGAGAAACTGATTAATTGGCTAGAAAAAGACTTCGCGCCAAGAATGAACAAAATTAATCATAATGTATGGGTCATAACGCTAAAAGACTCTATCATGCAATTACTTCCATTTATCTTATTAGGTTCTTTATTTTGTTTATTAACCATCCCTGGAGATGTATTCCACATTAAAAACTACCCTAATTTCTGGACACTGTTCGGTTGGACAATGGGGTTGTTATCGCTATTTGTTTCTTTCCTAATTCCATTTAACTTAATGGAGAAGAAACGTATGCGTAAGCAACGTATGATTGCTGGGTGTACTGGTCTTATCACTTTCTTAATTATTATTTCACCTCAAGTCATTGCAGATAAAACGGTTGGTTTTAGTCATGCTTCATTAGGTTCTGGTGGTATGTTCGTCGCTATCGTGGCAGGTGTATTTACCGGCTGGATTATGGGACTGTTCGGATCATTCTCGTTCTTTAAAGAAGAGTCCGTTATTCCTGATTTTGTCCGCGCTTGGTTTGATGCGATGCTTCCTATTGCGGTTGTGATTGTGGCAACGTGGTTAGTTGTAGACATTGCTGGCTTTGATTTATACAACACGATTTTGAAGATATTTATGCCTCTGGCAAAAGTAATGGAATCACCTTGGGGCTTCCCGTTGATCATGTTTATTACCTGTTTCTTATACACAATGGGAATATCCACTTGGGTGCTGACTCCAGTAACAAAGCCTGTTCTTTTAGCTGCGATTACAGCGAATGCTACTGCTGGAGCCTCAAATCTTGTAACTTCTGAAACAATGTATTCGGCTTACCTGTGGGTCGGAGGCATCGGTACTACATTGCCATTAGTTATCATGCTGGCTTTTTCAAAAAGTGCGAAACTCAAAGCACTTGGCCGAGCCAGTATTACTCCTAGTATTTTCAATATTAATGAGCCAGTCGTATTTGGGGCGATTGCCTGGAACCCCATCATGATGTTCCCAATGTGGATTATCGGAATTGTCCTGCCAATCATCATTTGGGTTTTCACAAAGGTCATTCACTTTGCTCCAATTCCAAAAATTGTATTTGATTTGTGGTATGTTCCTTTCCCAATTTCAACTTGGATTACAACAGGTACAATATCCGGGCTTATCTTAATGTTTGTCTGCGTGCTGGTCGCTTCCGTGATCTGGTATCCATTTTTTAAAGTATATGAAAAACAAGAAATAAAAAACGATGTAAAAGAAGTAAAAACGGAACTAAGAAAAGCGAAATAATGATTCTGAGGAGATATGAAAATATGATTTCTGAAAAAACTGCTGAGAATGCCATGCAAATCATACTCCATGCTGGAGATGCCAGGGTTCATTGTATGAATGTATTAAAAGCCATTGAAACAAGTAATTTTGAAAAAGCCAAAGCAGAGATGAAACGAGCAAATGATGAGATCGTTAAGGCCCACCGTATTCAAACCGATGCCATTTCAGAAGAAACACAAGGTGAAAAAGGTGATTATTCCGTCCTCTTTGCCCATGCACAAGATACATTAATGACGATTTATAGTGAGATAAACATCGCCAAACGAATGATTAAGATTTTCGAAATGTATGATACTAGGTTAGCAAAATTAGAAAAAGCAGAAAAGGAGAACGACCATGAATAAAGTACCAACAGGTTTCCCTGAAGGCTTCTTATGGGGTGGAGCTATTGCCGCTAATCAGGCAGAAGGTGCATATGACATTAATGGAAAAGGATTAAGCGTAGCGGATATTAACGAATATCGCGCCGACATTCCGATTGAGAAAAAGTCAAATCTAGAAATTGACACCCGATACATTGAAGAAGCTTTAAATAGCACCGACCGTATTTTTCCTAAACGCTGGGGCATCGACTTTTATCATACGTACAAAGAAGATTTGAAATTATTAGCCGGGATGGGACTTAAAACGTTTCGAACTTCCGTTGCATGGACACGCATCTTCCCTAAGGGGGATGAATTAGAACCGAATGAAGCGGGACTACAGTTCTACGATGATTTATTTGATGAAATTATAAAAAATGGAATGGTTCCGATGATTACCATCTCACATTATGAAATGCCTTTATACTTAACAACGGCTTACAAAGGCTGGTATTCTCGTGAACTGATCGATTTATTCAATCGTTTTTGCAAGGTCTTGTTTGACCGTTACCACGAAAAGGTGAAACATTGGATTATCATCAACCAAATTAACCTAATTGTGCATGAGTCCTTTAACCATTTAGGTATTGCAGAAGATAAAGTCGATAACCTGCTTCAGGCAAAATATCAAGGTGTTCATAATGAAATGGTTGCTTGCGGACATGCCACAAAATATGCTCGTGACAACTATCCAGATTTACAAATTGGCATGATGTTATGTGGCGGACCAACTTATGCTGCAACTCCTAAACCAGATGATGTTTTGGCGACCGTTCGCCACAATCAAATGGAATATTTCTTTTCGGATGTATTATTGCGTGGATACTATCCTGGTTACGCATTCCGATATTTTAACGATATTGGCATTAACATTGTATTTGGCGAAGGGGATGAAGAAGCGCTAAAAAATACGGCAGACTTTATGTCCTTCTCATACTACTACACTCGGATGTGTGATGCCGAAAGTTATGCAAATGGAAATCAAGATCATCGTAACCCACAATTAGATGCAAACCCGTGGGGCTGGTCAATCGACCCGGTTGGGTTGAGAACTTTTCTTAACCTCTTCTACGATAGATATCAATGTCCCATCTACATCACAGAAAACGGGGTGGGATACTATGATAAATTAGAAGACGGTAAAATTCATGACCCCTACCGTATTGACTACTTACGGGCACATATCGAACAAATGAAGGAAGCAATCAAAGACGGGGTCGATTTACGCGGTTACTATGCTTGGGGCCCTATCGATATTGTCAGCTGCTCCTCATCGGAAATGTCTAAACGTTACGGTTTCATTTATGTTGATCAAGATGATTATGGCCATGGCAGCAAGAAACGTTTATTAAAAGATAGTTATCATTGGTATAAAAAGGTGATTGAAACGAACGGAGAAGATTTAACCTAATCAATTTAATATTTTTATAGACTCCTTTAAAAAGGGGTCCTTTTTTGTGTCGAGTACTTTTCCCATTTTTATAGTTACATACTTTCAAAAGGATAATAGCCTATACAAAAAGCCTCTATCAACTTTGATAGAGACCTTTTAAAGTTAATTCACCGGCTCTTTTCCTAAACTCCAAGATTACTCTGCTTTTTACCGGCCATAACCGAGCAAATGACTAAAATGATCAGAATACCTAAACAAACAAAAATACTTAATCGGTTCTCCTTGCTGAAGGCAAATACCACACAGCTAATAGTCAATGCCGCTGCCGTAAAGGCTGTCACATAAGGAAATCCCCATACATGAAAATGCGGCAGCTGGCTATACGTCTTACGAAGCTTCAATTGAGCTAAACAAATCGCAATCCACACCAAAGACACCGTAAATCCCGGAATCGCCATCAAATACCCAAACACACGGTCTGGTGAAAAATATGCAACAAACGTCCCCCCGACAAGAACGACAGCACTCAAGATCACACTGTATAACGGAACCCCGTTCTTAGCAACAAATGAAAACTGTTTCGGCGCTTCCCCTTCAGCCGCTAAGGAATATAACATCCGAGTACAGCCATAGATACCTGAGTTTGCTGCAGACAATACAGCGGTAATAAGGACAAAATTCATGATATGGGCAGAGCCTGGAAATCCGACGGCCGATAACACTTGGACGAACGGACTATCCTGATTGCCGACTTCATCCCACGGAATTAACCCACAAATGATCAGGATAGGGACTGTATAGAAGATCACAATCCTCCAAATGACTCCTTTAATCACCTTAGGTAATACCTTTTCGGCATCCTTTGTTTCTGTTAACGTCAATCCAATCAGTTCTGAACCACCATAAGAAAAGATAACAATTAATAGGGCAGAGAACACGCCTGACCAGCCGTGTGGAAAGAATCCCTGGTGCTGCGAATAGTTTTGTAGATAGTGAGTTTCATTGCTAGGGATCACCCCAAACAAAATACATGCACCTAGGATAATAAATAACACAATCATGGTAATTTTAATACCAGCGAACCAAAATTCGAACTCTCCGTACTTCTTAACATTCATAAAGTTGATAGCGACAATAAAAATTGCACTAATAAAGCTCAATGACCATAAAGACATCGAAGGAAACCAGTACTGCAGAAAGCTTCCTGCTGCTATTACCTCAATCACACAAACGGTGAGCCACATGAAACAGTACAGCCACCCAATGACAAATGAAACTCTAGCTCCAAAGGCTAATCGAATAAATCCTTTCATATTCAGCCCAGGATAGGCAATCGCCATTTCGGCAATGGCACTCATGACAACAAGCAGCAATATTCCTGCGAAAAGATAAGAAAATATAACAGCGGGCCCCGCAATCGATACGGTTTCCGATGTCCCTTTAAATATACCTGTGCCAATCGCTCCCCCGATTGCCATCAATCGGATATGCCGTGGCAATAATCTTTTTTGTAATTCCAATATAGTTTCCTCCTATTTAATATAACTTTTTAAAGGGTCGCTCATTTACCGCGATGGGTAGCCGGGCACTCCCTCAGGCAATGAAAATCGCCCAGCAAATACAAAAAGTCCCTACTGATCAAATCAGTAGGGACGACTTTTTATCGCGGTACCACCCTAGTTGCAGACAAAGTCTGCCTCTCGACTTTGTTAACGGTCCATCGACCGTCTTTCCCTCATAAAGGTCCACTTTATTTCGAAAAAGATGCTCTGGGATCGAAGTTCATCCTTATCTTTGTACTGATTCGCACCTTCCATCAGCTCTCTAAAAACAGTGAGATAAGCACTACTAATATTCCCTTCATTGCTCAATTATGTAAATTTTAAAGAAGTAGTTCCAAATTTCAAGTATGTTCTGTATTATAGAATTTGAATTATTATTCTGTCAATAATTTTTCAAAATAATATATTAGGAAAGATTTTTGTCAGCAACTCCTATAGCTTACTACTAAAAAAGGTGTTAAAATGAATCAAATTCAACAAGAAGGAGCACATATAATGCAACAAAAAATATCCTTTTCAACCTATGCAGTCATCGGTACCATGCTGTTCGGAATGTTCTTTGGTGCAGGTAACTTAATTTTCCCTATCCAAATGGGACAACTTGCCGGAACAAACTTTTGGCCAGCTTTAATCGGCTTCCTAGTTACAGCAATAGGCCTCCCGTTTATGGGAATTTTGGCATTTGGTTTATCCGGAAGTAACGGACTACGTGACTTAGCAGGCCGTGTCCATCCAATATTCGGCGTCGTCTTCGCAATGGCTCTATACTTAACCATTGGACCATTTTTCGCGATTCCGCGTACAGCAACCGTACCATTTGTGGTTGGTTTCGAACCATTTATTAATCCAGAGCACACCAGTTTATATCTCGGGCTCTTTAGTTTTCTATTTTTTGCCATCGTTTATTATTTCTCATTAAATCCAGCAAAAATTATCGACTATATTGGAAAATATCTAACACCGGCATTTTTAGTTTTTTTATTCTTCTTAATTATTATTGCGATCGTCAAGCCGATGGGACACTTCGATAAGCCGACAGGCGACTATAGCGGATTGGCTTTTATTACGGGCTTTAAAGAAGGATATAATACGATGGATGCCCTCGCATCACTAGCTTTTGGGATTGTTGTCATCAATGCTATTAAAGGACAAGGGATCACCGACACGAAGACGATTGCGAAAGCAACTTGGAAATCAGGTATCTTCGCTATGGCACTAATGATGCTGATTTACGGCCTCATCACCTATATGGGGGCATCAAGCGTATCGGCCATCGGTACATTCGATAATGGCGGGTTGATCTTTGCTAAGGTTGCTCAGCATTATTTCGGACCATTCGGGGCGATTTTACTTGCGATTATTATCGTACTAGCATGTTTAAAAACTAGCATTGGTCTTATTACATCGTGCAGTGAATTTTTCAATAGTGTTTTTCCAAAAGTAAGCTATAAAATGTTCGTACTAATCCTATGCCTGGTATCATTTATCATCGCCAACTTTGGCTTAAACAATATTATTCAATTTGCAGTGCCGGTACTAATGTTATTATATCCTTTAGCGATTGTTCTGATTTTGTTGGCTCTCGGCTCCTCATTATTCAAACATAAGCAAAGTGTCTATGCAGCGTCTATGTTTCTGACTTTTTGTGTGAGCTTCTTCGACGGTTACAGCACATTAGCAGCCAGCTTACCAGGAGCGACTAACGCATGGTTCGAATCAATTAAAGCTGCCTATATTGAGTATTTACCGCTTTACAGTATTGGGCTTGGCTGGATCTTACCAGCTGTAGTTGGTGCGATTATCGGGTATTTTTGGCCAACGAGCTCTAAAAAAGTGGCTGTTAATTAATAGTAATCAATGGATGTCCCAAAAGTATAACTTTTAGGGGCATCTTTTTTTGTTCAAAATTAGTCTTCAGATTTAACCGTTGGCCTTTGTGGACGTTTTTAAACTAATAAAACTGTTTATTTTGCACGTGAAAATGAAAAGGTCTAATTCGGGTTCTACGCAGATCTTTATATCCACCTTTCGCTTGGTGTCCTAAAGAACTAACGATTATCACTGTTGAAAATACGAGTAATAGCTTCTTCAATTTAGATGAACATTCCTTCTTTTTATCATATAGTTTAAAAGTTTACACCCAAATCTAGTTGCTATTCAATAGTTTTTTCATGATTTATCTAAATAATTAAAACCTTCACACTAGACTGTCATCAATAAAATGAAGAAACTCCCCATCTTTGTTAGAAGGGGAGTTTCTTTAAGGTGTAGCAAATCTATTTTTCTGTTACTTTTTGTGCAAGGTTTGTCGCTGTGCTTGCGGCAGTCAAGTCAACCTGCAGCTGCTCACTCAACGCATGTGGATGATAGTATCCCTTTGCAATCATAAAGTTGGTAATACTCTCATGGGTTTGAATGGCATCTCTTAACTGTTCTCTTAAAGCAGTTCGTAATTCTGGAGTAGCCGCTTCGGTAAGAGCAACTGTATAGTTTCGAACCCCTGCTTTCGCAGCGATTAAAAAGTCGGTGGCGATTACCTGATCGGTCATCCCGCCCATCCCCATCATATTTTGAATAAATGAGTTCATCACTGCGCCTCCCGATTGGTTAAAAATTGCTGTAATTGATCAATATGCTGTTGTCCTAAAGTTACATCATTTGCTAGTATGGTTTTTAATTCTTCATCCTGAACAAGTGCCCCCATTGTGGCTGATTTGGTCAGACACAGATTCTTAAAGGTCAACAATTCATGTAAATCAAGAGTTTCATGAAGCCCCAAAAATTTTACCATTCCGTTCACTCCATTAATTCAGTATTTTCGTTCTCTTATATTTTCAATAAATTGTGATCTATATTCATTACTTTCTTAGATTAAATTTGTACGTTTGGAGAAAATATCTATGTTAAGAAATGGAGGTGGGTAAATGGATCAGGAAAAGTTAGCCTTACATGAAACATTAGAAACGCATGAAATCATTAATTTTAAAACCGTCTGTTTGCTTCGATCTAAATTAATGCAGGGAATTTGCTTTAATAATGAATTAAAACAATTAATGGAAAAAGATGTGAAGCAATCCATTCAGGATATAAATGAACTACTGCCCTTTTATAAACAGAGCCAAATACTTCATTAATCAGGAGGTGAAAAGATGCAAGATTATCTAGATCCACGAAATGCAGAGGGTATGCCAAATTTAGCGGATTCCACCTTTGCCATGGATTTTTTACTATCTGTAAAAACTGGGATTCGTAATTATGGCTTTGCCATTACAGAGACGACAAACCCTGAACTAAGAAGAATACTCGCAAAACAACTTGAAGCGGCTCTTGATTTACATGGTGAACTCTCCGAACTCATGATAAAAAACAAATGGCTCCATCCTTATAACTTTAAAGATCAGTTCCCAATTGACTTAAAAGGGGCAGAAACCGCCGTTCAAATTGCCCAAATGACTCTTTTCCCTAATGACACGGACAGGGGCGGAATGTTTGCTACACCAAATGAATAAAAGGAGGGATACTAGATGAAAGCTGTTACTTACCAAGGGATTAAAAATGTAGAAGTGAGAGAGGTAAAAGATCCCTCTATTAAAAACTCAGATGATATCATTGTAAAAATTACAACCTCCGCGATTTGTGGGTCCGACCTTCATTTAATTCATGGCATGATTCCCAATACGCCTACAGATTTTGTCATTGGTCACGAACCAATGGGAGTGGTAGAAGAAGTGGGACCAGATGTCCGAAACCTAAAAAAGGGGGACCGGGTCATTATCCCTTTTAATGTGAGCTGCGGAACTTGCTGGTATTGTCAGCATGACCTAACAAGCCAGTGTGATAATTCCAATCCACATGGGGACATGGGAGGTTTTTTTGGGTACTCCGAAACAACGGGAGGCTATGCTGGCGGGCAAGCGGAATATATGAGGGTGCCATACGGGAATTTCACTCCTTTTAAGATCCCTGAAAATTGTGAAGTGGAAGACGAAAAACTGGTATTGCTTGCAGATGCGGCCTCGACAGCCTATTGGTCTGTTGATCATGCAGGTGTGAAAGATGGGGATACAGTTGTCATTCTAGGCTGCGGCCCCGTTGGCTTGCTCGCACAAAAATTCGCCTGGTATAAAGGGGCAAAACGGGTCATTGCTGTTGATTATATTGACTACCGTTTGCAGCATGCCAAACGGACCAACAACGTGGAAATCGTCAATTTTGAACAGCATGAAAACACAGGACAATACTTAAAGGAAATCACGAAAGGCGGAGCTGACATCGTCATTGATGCAGTCGGGATGGATGGTAAGTGGACACCGATGGAATTTCTGGCAAGCGGGCTAAAGCTTCATGGTGGAGCAATGGGTGCCATTGTCATTGCCAGTCAAGCAGTTCGAAAAGGCGGCACGATTCAAATCACCGGTGTCTATGGCGGGCGCTATAATGGTTTCCCACTCGGAGATTTATTCCAGCGAAATATCGACATAAAAGCAGGACAAGCACCGGTTATTCCTTATATGCCTTATCTTTACGATTTATTTTCATCCGGAAAAATCGACCCAAGTGATGTAGTAACACATGTCCTCCCCTTAGATCAAGCAAAGCATGGTTATGAAGTGTTCGATACCAGAACAGAAGACTGTATAAAAGTAGTCTTAAAACCATAAATAAGCGCGGGGACGGTTCTCATGCTTCGGAAGCATGAGAACCGTCCCCGCGCTCCCTTGCTCCCCTGGATTAACCTGGTGTCTAACTGGGTAAACATTCTATACTTGATGATTTGATGACAAGGGGGAAGCAGAGCATGGAAAGAAACAAAACGATTATGCAATTTTTCGAGTGGCATCTAGAACCGGATGGCACTCATTGGACCCGTTTGAAGGAAATGGCCCCGCAATTAAAAGAACAAGGCATCTCCTCTATCTGGATACCACCCGTGACAAAAGCGTCCTCACCGGAGAATAATGGTTATGCTCCATACGATTTATATGATCTCGGTGAATTCAATCAAAAAGGATCCACCCGGACAAAGTATGGAACGAAACAGGAACTAATCGAAGCCATATCCGCATGCCACAATCTTGGCATGAAAGTCTATGTAGATATAGTGATGAACCATAAAGCAGGTGCTGACGAAACACAAATTTTTAAAGCCGTTGAAGTCAACCAGGAGGACCGGACAGAAGATATATCTGAACCCATTGAGATCGAAGGTTGGACAAAGTTCACCTTCCCAGGACGTGCGGGAAAATATTCTTCTTTTCAATGGGGGTTTGAACATTTCAATGGAACCGATTGTGACGAAAAGACAGGAAATTTAGGAATCTATAAAATCCTTGGAGAGGGCAAGGATTGGAGTCACCATGTGGATAAAGAATTTGGCAATTATGACTATCTGATGTTTGCGAATATTGACTATAACCATCCTGAAGTCAAAAAAGAAATGATCAAATGGGGCAAATGGCTTGCCGATAACCTTGATTGTGATGGGTACCGCCTAGATGCCATCAAGCATATTAATCATGAGTTTATTCACGAGTTTGTAAATGAGCTGCGAAATCATCGAGGAGCGGATTTTTATATTGTAGGCGAATTTTGGAAACACGACCTAGAGGCATGTCAGAAATACCTTGATCACGTGGACCATAATATCTCTTTGTTTGATGTCGCCTTACATTATAAGCTGAATCAAGCCTCCAATGAAGGAAGAGACTTTGATTTAACCCGCATCTTTGAAAAAACCCTTGTAAGTTCTCACCCCGAGCATGCGGTTACCTTCGTTGATAATCATGACACCCAACCCCATGAATCCTTGGAATCGTGGGTCCAAGACTGGTTTAAGCCTAGTGCCTATGCCCTGATTCTCCTTCGAAAAGATGGATATCCATGCCTCTTCTATGGAGATTATTATGGAATCAAAGGCCCAGAGCCGGCAGATGGAAAAAAGGAAATCCTCGATTCTCTGCTTTTTGCCCGCTACCATAAAGCCTACGGAGAACAGCAAGATTACTTCGACCATCCAAATACGATCGGCTGGGTTCGGCTGGGTGTGAAAGATTTTAAGCATTCCGGATGTGCTGTTGTCATTTCCAATGGAGACGATGGTGAGAAAAGAATGTACGTTGGCGAGAGAAAAGCTGGCGAAACATGGGTAGACCTGACGAACTCAAGGGATGAGCAAATCATCATCGATGAAGATGGATGTGCGACTTTCCCGGTTAACGGAGGAAGTGTTTCGGTTTGGGCTTGCGTTCCTAAAGAGTAAAATAAAGGGCTGTTCCTTGAATTCCAATTTCAGGAGAACAGCCTTTTTATTTTTCTAACTAATTTTTTACGCTGGATGGTTTCCTTGTTTTATAGGGCCTTTAAGATATGACTTCAAATTTGGCAGCGAAATGATGATGGTTCCAAGGATAATCGTTAATGCACCTATTCCGGATACCCAGGAAAGTGCTTCATGATAAAAAACCACTCCTAGCAGCATTGCAAGAATCGGTGAAACAAACAGCCAAGTCGAAGGGAAAACCGGATTTGTTTTCGATACAAGCCAGTAATAGAGACTATGCCCTAGCATAGAGCCAAACACAATTAAATAAAGATAAGAGCCAATCGCTGCCGGACTTACCATAGCACCCCAATGAATATCTTCCGTCATGAAAGACAAGAGCATCAACAGGATTCCGCCATGCATCATTTGAGCCGCATTCAAAGCAATCGGGGATACCTGATCGAACTGATTGATTACTCTTTTTGAATAAATCGTTCCCGATGCATAAAAGACCTCACCTACGATAATTAAAAGACAACCCACCAACACAAACGTATCCATATGAAAAGTAAAGCTTGGTAAAAGGAGAAGAAAAACCCCCACGATTCCTACCAAACATCCAATAAAGGAACTTGAATCAGCCTTCATTTTTAAAATAAAGGTTTGGATGAGCAGGATCATCATCGGCCCTGTGGCTGATAAGACGGCTGCCGTTCCGGATGGGACGAACTGCTCTGCCCAATATAAAGTCGCAAACGTACCAAATGTTAATCCAATCCCCGAGAGCAGCATCTCCTTACGAAAAAACAAACCAAGAGTGGCCCTTCTTTTTATCACCATCATCGCAAACAGAATCAAACCGGCTATAAAAAAACGAAGTCCTGCCGATAAAAATGGCGGCACACCTGCATCAATCCCAATCTTTATTGCCAGAAAAGTCGTACTGAAAATCAAACACATAAATAAATAACCGATAATAACCAAGACTATTCCCCCTTTTGCTCCATTATAGGGGATGGTGAATAGAACAGATGAAGATGAGCAGACCAGATTGTAAGCAAAGGGACGGTTCTCATGCTTCGGAAGCATGAGAACCGTCCCCGTGCATCTTGGGAAACCTAACCTCAACGGTTGTTCCTTTATTTTCTATGCTTTTTATCGTAATGGTCCCATTATGCTGTCTGATGATTCTAAAGCATAACATTAAACCAAGACCGGTACCTTTTTCTTTATTGCTATAGAACGGCTCTCCTAGTCTTTTGAGTCGTTCTTCACTTATCCCCATGCCATTATCGATAATACTAATAAGGACATGCTTATCTTCTAAACTTCCAACAATTTTAATACTGCCTTCATTTACCATAGCTTCCATACTGTTTCTCATGATGTTAATGAAAACCTGTTTGACTTGATTAACATCACACATAATGGATGGGAGCAGATGGTCAAATTCATGATAGATTTGAACATTTTTCAGATTGGCCTCTGGACGAAGCAAGGTCACAACATCTTGAAGAATGGATCTCAAGTCAGACTTATTCGATTTGAATGGTTGTGGTTTAGCCAGGTTTAAAAATTCTTGAAGGATATCCTCAATCCGTTGAAATTCCTCAAAAATAACATTAAAATATTCCGGCTTATAGATCCCTTGCTGGAATAGCTGGATAAATCCTTTTATAGATGTCATTGGATTTCGAATCTCATGCGCAACACCGGCTGCTAGTTCTCCTACAATGGCTAATTTCTCTGATTGTGCTAATTGCTCTTCTGTTCTTTTTTTATCTGTAATATCGCGTCCCACAATAATAAAATGGTTTATTTCACCATGACTGCTAAACACAGGTGTACCGATCCCCTCAATTAAGACCCAGTTACCATTAGCATGTAAAAAACGCGCTTCCATTCGAGTGGAGGGGTTCTTATTTAAAATTTGTTGATATCGTCTCATGACTTCATCCCTGTCTTCGGGGTGAATTAATCGAAGTAAGCTGCCCTCCTCGTAGGATTTTGTTGGCGTCCCAAGTACCCTGCCAAGTGAAGGAGATGCATATAAAATCTTGCCAAGGCTATCCAACAACATAAGGATATCACTCATATTCTCCGTTATAAGGCGATACCTGGACTCACTTTCTCGTAAAGAGATCTCTGTCTGTTTTCGCGCGGTTATATCAACACACGACCCAATGACCTCGATGATCTCTCCGCCTTTTTTAATAGGGCGTAAACTAGCTAGATAAACAATTCCATTTATCTCGTCCTCATAATGAACAAGTTCTTCCCCCTCCCACGCCCTCTGGTAGTATGCTGTTTTATTCAAGGCTTTTTCCAAAGGAAGAAATTCATCTAATCTTTTCCCTACCACTTGCGCAGGGGTCGATCCCATCCGGTATAGTAATTCGCCATCACAGAGGGTATGAACAAATTTGCCGCCTATTTTTTTATACTTAAAGATCATTCCTTGTTGCATCCGAACGGTATCTTCTAACTCTTTTTTTGCTTGCTTTAATAGCTCCTCATACCAGATACGATTCCTTGTACCTTCGGGCATACCGTATTGATTTACAACTTGTTGAACCTCAAAAAGTTTTTCTTTTAACTCAGTCGCCGGCATAGGTTTACTAAAGAAATATCCTTGCCCCTGATCACACAAATGCTGTTGGAGAAATATGAGCTGTTCCTTTGTTTCAATTCCTTCTGCCACAACCTTTAAGTTTAAATTGTGAGCGATGGAGATAATCGTTTTAACAATCGCCGCATCATTCGGTTTGTGATGAAGTTCTTTTACAAAAGACTGGTCAATTTTTAATGTATCAATCGGGAATTCCTTTAAATAATTAAAGGAACTATATCCTGTCCCGAAATCATCAATACTGATAGAAATTCCAAGTTGCTTCAGTTGTTGTAAGGATGAAATGGTATGCTCCATATCAGACTTTAAACTCTCGGTTAATTCCAACTCTAGATAGTGCGGATCAAGTCCTGTTTTTTGTAGAACTTCTTCAATCGTCTTAACTATATTTGAGTTACTAAACTGTTTTGGTGATAGATTGACAGAGACCACTGTGTAAAAACCTTCATGCTGCCAATTTACCATTTGCCTGCAAGCAGTTAGTAAAACCCATTCTCCAATCGGGATAATCAAACCTGTCTCTTCAGCAATCCTAATAAAACTTTCTGGTGAAACCATTCCCCATCTAGGGTGATTCCATCTAATTAACGCCTCTACTCCAACTAGTTCACCTGTTCTCAAATCCAGCTTCGGCTGATAGTGAAGGAAAAACTGGTTCTGTTCAATCGCCTTTTGCAGCTCGATTTTGATTTCTTTATCTATTAAAAAATTTGATTCATTCACAATTTATACCTCATTGGATGTTGATAAAATCAAAAACATATTGTAAGTTTATCACATTTTTAAAATTAAATGGCTTCATAATCCCCCCAATTGAACAGGACTAAAGTAGGAATTTACTAAGTCCTTAATAAAAGATTAATAGATAAAAGTATCTTAATTTTCGCTATAAGCAGCGAGCCCAGATACAATAGAAATATGCTAAAAATTATGAGGAATGGAGGGAAGAAAATGAGGAAAGCTGATTACCTTTTTAATCAAATCTATGATTATGTAGTAAACCGCATCGAACTGGGTGAATGGAGAGAAGATGAAAAGCTCCCCTCGATTAGAAAACTAGCAGTGGACTTCGATGTTCACCGCTTAACCGTATTAAAAGCTTACCAGCTTCTAAAAAAGGAAAATAGAATCTATTCAAAAGATAAATCCGGCTATTATGTGCAATCCGGTGAAAGAGAAAATCTTGAAAACCCAATCGTCTCTGCCTATGTGCAAAAAAATCATTTATCGGAAATTCATAAAGTACCAGTTTCCTATCAATTTTCACAGGCATTAATTGACCCCAATTTGTTGCCGAATCGCTATATCTCTGATTATGTAAAAAAAGTGTTTGACCTCTACCCAAAGGTACTGTCCACCTACTCCACCGTTCAAGGTGACGAAGAGCTGCGTCAATCGCTTTCCGACTATTTCAATCAACACTATCAGACGATTACAAATCCTGATCAGCTATTAATTACAGCTGGTTCCCAGCAAGCCATTCATCTGATTGCTCAAGCGTTTGTGAAAGCACGAGACACAATTCTTTTGGAACGGCCGAGCTACAGTTCAGCCATAGACGTATTTAGAGCCCAAGGAGCCAATATTGTCACGGTGGACATTCATCCCTTCGGGTACGATTTAGAACAGATTGAATTCATCATGAAGGAACACAAACCACGTCTTTTCTATTTGAATCCAACCTTCCATAATCCAACCGGATACACGGTACCAGCAGAACAACGGAAGCAATTAGTCCAGTTAGCTGAGCAATACCGCTGTCTCTTAATCGAGGACGACGCCTACTATGACATCTATTTTGACCAAGAGCCGCCGCCGCCCATGTACACCTATGATACCTCTGGTATGGTGATCTATATTAAAAGCTTTTGCAAATATATCTCACCTGGGTTAAGGATTGCCTTTTTGATGAACAGTCAACCTTCTATAATGAGATCACTGCTTTCAGTAAAATCGTTAGTGGATAACGGTTCACCGCTGCTCAATCAAAAGATTTTCCTGCATTATTATTCTTCGTCAAGACTGCAGCAGCATGTTGAAAAACTACGAATTGCCTTACAAATACGGAAAGAAATCATGGAAGAGGAGCTGTCAGCGACGGATTGGCAATGGACCAGCCCAAATGGCGGCTTGAATTTATGGGTACGGCTGCCAAACCAGCTTTCAACAGATGACTTACTGGCAAAGAGCTTAAAGCACTCTATATCGTTTGTTCCCGGCCAAATTTGCGATCCGTTAAAAGAGCCATCCTCCTGGCTGCGGTTAAGCTATTCATTCGCCAATGAAGAACAAATCTCGATGGGAATGCGAAAGTTTATTGAACTGATAAACAAGCAAGGGGACGGTTCTCATGCTTCCGAAGCATGAGAACCGTCCCTTCGCTCTTGCCATAGGTTAAACAGTCATATTTACGTCTGCTTTTTTCGTGTTGGGGTACTTGATAGGACGAACAAATCGGATGACAGAAAGCGAAGCAAACACGGCCAGTCCGCCTGCTAATAAAAAGGCTGACGTGAATGAACCAGATTGATCCACTAAGTACCCTGTTAATGCCGGTCCAATGATTCCAGCGGTGTTAGCCAAAAAGTGCATAAATCCACCCACTGATCCAACACTGCCTGGTTCGACAACGTCCTGGACAATGGCCCAGTAAATGGCACCTGTCAAGTATAGGAAGAAGACCGAGAGCGCTACCAACGTTACGGCACTGACAGTCGTTGTGACAAGGCCGGCACATCCGATACAAACAGCTGAAATAAATAAACAAGTAACAAGCACAACTTTTCTTGAGAATAGAACACCTTTGTTGGTAAACTTTTTAAAAACAAAATCTGAAACAAATCCGCCAGAGGCAAGACCGATGAATCCTACAATCCATGGAATCATGGTAATCACACTCATCTCCTTCACATCCATATGGCGGGCATCTACTAAATAACTTGGGAACCAGGTTAAGAAGAAGAACAAGATATAGTTATAGGAAAAGAACGCAAAAGCCGTAAATAAAACTGTTTTTTGTTTTAGATAAAAAGTTAATGGACGTCTTTCATGTAAAACCTGATCCGCTTTTACCACTGCCGCCTTTTTCGCAGCCGCAGCTGGCTTTTCTTTTACAAATTTCCACCATGACACCGCCCAAACAAGACCGATGACCATGATAAGTAGAAAGGAGATCTTCCAGCTGAAGGTAATCGCGATGAAGCCGACAATCGGGCCAGAAATCGCACCGCCAAGTGGTGTTCCGCTATTCGCCAAACCAACCGCAGACGCACGTTGGTCAGCCGGGAACCAGTTATTGACCATTTTACTGATCGTTGCCGACAGCGGGCCTTCCCCCATTCCGAATAAAACACGAATGACAATTAAACTAGTAAATCCCACGGCTAAGGCAATAGCGCCGCTAAATAAGGACCAAACGATCATCGCAACGAACAAAGTAAGTTTCGCACCGTATTTATCAGAAGCCATGCCGCCAATAAAGTTAAAAATCGCATATCCAACAGAAAAACTACTAAAAATAATTCCCATTTGAGTGGCCGACAAGTGCAAGTCTTCCTTTATAAACGGAGCCCCAATCGACAATGCAGAACGGTCTAAATAATTAATGACGCCGGCTAAGAATAGTAACAACAGGATAGGCAATTTATCTTTCGAAAACATTTTGGCTAACATTCATATACCCCCTAGAATCTTGTCAACGCTTTCAATTTCCTTTTTTAAAAAATCCAATCCCTGTGCGAACGACTCCCCAGTCATTCGCACTCCCATATCTGTTCACAGCAGCACTTAAACTCCCGAATAGGCTAAAAAGCCTCCATCCACCGGTACCGTGATACCTGTTATAAACCCAGAATACTCTTCATCTAAAAGCCAGAGCATGGTCCCTATTAAATCTTCCGGTTTCCCAAACCGTTTCATAGGGGTTCCGGTAATAATTTTTTTCGAACGTACGGTATAGCTTCCATCCTCATTAAGCAGCAGGTTTTTATTTTGGTTTGTCAGGAAGAACCCCGGTGCAACCGCATTTACTCGTAAGCCCTTTTCGGCAAAATGAACCGCCATCCACATCGTAAAATTATTAATCGATGCTTTTGCTGCACTGTATGCAGGTACTTTTGTCATTGGAGCATAAGCACTCATTGATGAAAAATTGATAATCACCGGTGCCTTTGCCTCAAGCAAAGATTTTCCGAATACCTGACTAGCTAGAAAAGACCCAATAAAGTTACTGTCAAACACCTGAGAAAAACCCTTTGGATCTAATTCAAAAAATGACTGCCCGCTGCCGTCTTCATAAGTCTCAGGACCGGTTATCGCGTCAGGGTGATTGCCTCCTGCACCATTGATCAAAATATCAACACTGCCAAACGATTCAAGGATGATTTCTCGAGCGTTCTCAAGGGATACCTTATCCAAAACGTTCGCTGCAATCGCTATGGCAGTTCCGCCTGATTGAACAATTTCATCCACTACCTTTTGTCCTTTTTCAGCCGTTCGATTTAAAATCGCTACTTTCACGCCATGGCGGGCAAGTTCACGCGCGATCTCTGAACATAAGACACCGCTTCCGCCTGTAATGACGGCCACCCTGCCAGTTAAATTTTCATGAATGGGGAGCATTGAAGTTCACCTGCTTCCTTATTAGATTCGTAGGCATCCCATAAACCATGTAAATACATGATGCCTAAGGCACGGTCATACAGCCCATATCCCGGGCGGCAGACTTCACCCCAAATGTGGCGTCCATGGTCTGGTCTTACATAGCCCTGATAATTCTGTTTGTTCAATTCTCCCACGACATCTTTAATATTAATAGAACCATCTTGTGTATAATGGGAGGTTTCTACAAAATCACCATTCTCATAGATTTTTACATTACGAATATGGGAGAATGGTGAGCGACTCGCATACTTCTTGGCGATTTCCACCATATCATTGGCCGGATTGGCCCCCATTGATCCCGAACACAAGGTAAAACCGTTTGCCGGAGAATCGGAGATGCTAATCAGTTTTTCATAGCTTTGTTCCCCTGTAATGATTCTTGGCAATCCAAAAATGGACCATGGCGGATCATCGGGATGAATCGCCATTTTTATGCCGGCCTCCTCCGCAACAGGGAGTATTTCCTCTAGGAAAAAGGCTAAGTTCCCCCATAGGGCTTCCTCATCTACTTCTTTATAAGCATCAAACAACTCCGTAATTCGGGCAAGCTTTTCCGGTTCCCAGCCTGGCAGTGTCATGTCAGACGACGCAGAAACGGTCCGAATAAGCTCCTCAGGATCTAGATTGTCAACCTTCGCCTTTTCATAAAACAATGCCGTTGAACCGTCCTCCAAAGGATGAAACATTTCTGTCCGCGTCCAGTCAAAGACCGGCATGAAGTTATAGCAGATAACCTTCACGCCAAACTCGCCAAGATTGCGAATGGTTTGCTTGTAATTTTCGATATACTTCATTCGGTCCTTGTTACCTAGTTTAATAGATTCATGGACATTGACACTCTCAACGACGTCTGTATGGAATCCAAACGATTGAATATAATTAACTTCCGCTTGGATCTCGTCCTTCTCCCACACTTCCCCAACTGGTTTATGATGCAATGCCCAAACAATTCCTTTAACCCCGGGAATTTGTTTCACTTGATCCAAGGAAACGGTATCATTATCTCGTCCATACCATCGAAATGTAATATTCATAACACACCTCCGCCTTTAATCAAACGTAATAATTGCTTTCCTAACTAGGTCAGGATGTTCTTCGACAAACGTAAAAGCTTCCTGTACTTGTGCAAGAGGGAAGGTATGGGTTACCAGCCCATTATGACGAAGCTCTCCTTCGTTAAGCAGCTCTACTACTTTCGGAAATTGATAGGTTTGTAGTCTTGATCCAGTAATCGTTACTTCCTTCTTGGTAATAGGAAGCTGTGATATTGCGGCCGGTTGTTCATCAAAACCAAGTACGACCACATTTCCGGCAGCAGAAACGGCCTCAAGTGATAATGCAAACGTAATAGGAAGGCAAACTGCATCAATCACTTTGTTTGCTCCTTCGCCATTTGTCCATTCCTGTACAGCCGTTAAAACATCTTCCCGCCCTGCATTAACCACTACATCTGCACCATTTTCTTTCGCAAAGGATAGTCTCTCATCACTCAAATCTGTGACCATCACCGTTGCACCATGGAACTTTGCCATCTTGAGAACACAAATACCAATCGGTCCGGCTCCCTGGATTAGAACGGTGTCTCCTTCTTCCACCTGTCCGCGAAAAACAGCCTGTGCGCCGATCGTGTAAGGTTCGGCTAAAACAATTTCTTCCCATGAGAGTTCAGAATTCACCTTATGCAATTGTTTTTCAGGAAGGACAAACCATTCGCGCATCCCGCCATCTTCATGGACCCCAAATACCGTTAAGGATTGGCACACGTTAGGCTGTCCCTTGCGGCAGGCATAACATTCTCCGCAATAACGGATCGGCTCCACTACAACATGATCACCAACTTGCAGATTCGCAACCTCTGGTCCAATTTCAACCACTTCTCCTGCTACTTCATGGCCCACGACTCTCGGTAATGTCGCCAAAGGGTTTGTGCCATGGTAAATATGAAGATCTGAGCCGCAAATACCTACTCGTTTTACTTTAATCAAGACATCCTTCGGATTGACAATGTGCGGTTTTTCAACTTCTTGAATGGTCAGCTTATGTGGTTTACTTACTTGTACCGCTTTCATTTTTGTCCACCTTCTTTATTAAAATTTATTTGTAACGATTGGGGGGACTAGGACCTTCGTCCTCCTGCAAATTTACTGCATACTAGTATACAAGTTAAACTATAAAAATAAGCACGTTCATTTCTGATGATTCTGTTGATTAAACGTACTTACTATTATCCTGTTTTAGTCTTTGAAAAAATGAGGATATTTTTCAATAAGTGTCTGCGTACTATCCTCCAGCCAACGGATATGGCTGGTTAACAGTTCCTCCGTCTTCCTGGCATCATTCGTTAAAATCGCTTCAAAGATCGCCTTATGCTCATTGACCAGCTGCATAAAGTGTTTGGTCTCTTGTAATTCCAAATATCTAAGGCGATTTAGATGGCCCCTCATTTGATTGATAATGGAAATTAACGTGGCATTGCCGGTGCTTTCGAGTATGGTATAGTGAAATTGTTCATCGAGTTGCAGAAAGAGTTCGAAATTATGGTCTTCCGCCATTTTCTTTTGGTTTTCTAGAATATCGACGATTTGCTTATGAAGGTTTTGGTAAATAGGATTATTTTGATCCCATTTTTTCGCCACTTCCTTAAAGGCACTCACTTCCAAGCTCACTCTGACAAAACGAGCCTCATTAATTTTCTTTTTTGATAAGTAAGCAATTCGATTCCCGCGCTGAGGTTGGACTTCAATTAATTCTTCTGCCAATAACCGTCTAAAGGCTTCTCGTATCGGTGTGCGGCTTACTCCTAATTGATTTCCTAGTTCCGCTTCAAATACCTGCTGCCCTGGTTCAAATTGCAAAGTGACGATAGCATCCCTTATTACCTGATAGGCATGATTGGATAATGTCTCTCTTCCTGATGATATATTTTGTAAGTTCATGTCCCACCCAACCTTTTATGTAACCGCTTTAAAGTGATTATACTAGTATCTTGTATACAAGTCAACAGCGTATCTATTATATAGAATAAATATATATTAAAATGACATTCTAATCTGATATTTTAGCGGTTTTGAACCCTTTTTATCTAAGGGACTCTTTTTTCCTCTGCTCGGTAGATAATGGCATCCATTGGCTACCCTGGGAGATCTTTTTTCTCCTGCTCGGTCGTCAATAGCGTCCATTGGCTACCCATAGGGCTCTTTTTTCTCCTGCTCGGTCGTCAATAGCGTCCATTGGCTACCCTGGGAGATCTTTTTTCCTCAGCTCGGTCGTCAATGGGGTCTATTTACTACCCTCGGGGATCTTTTTTCTCTTGCTCGGTCGTCAATAGCGTCTATTGACTACCCTAGGAGATCTTTTTTCCTCTGCTCGGTCGTCAATAGCGTCCATTGCTACCCTGGGAGATTTTTTTTCCTCTGCTCGGTCGTCTATAGGATCCATTGACTACCCTCGGGGATCTTTTTTCTCCTGCTCGGTCGTCAATAGCGTCTATTGACTACCCTGAGGGCCTCTGCTCGGTCGTCAATGCTGTCCATTAACTACCTTGAGGGCGTATGTTTGGAGGCGCCTTTCCTTCTAGGTTGATTCCTCTTCATAACAGAAAGAGCTGCCGCCGCAGCTCTATTCTATAAGCAAGACTAATCCGACTTGCACTTTATCAACTTACGATGAAAAGGTAGTAAAAAGGCAAATACAACAAAATACAAAGGAATGGAGATAAAGAAACTCCAGCCATGGGGTTTCATATAACCTACACTCCTCATCCCCCATTCAATTAAAGTTGATATAAAGGTGAAAATAATCGTTAGTTTCCACTTATTTGTCTTCTCTAAGTAATTTAAATAAATAACTGAAAGGGAAGAAGGAATGAGGCTGTAACTTAAAAACTCTCCTATTCCTGCGAAATTAGGATTACCGAAATCAACAAGATCGATCATTTCACCAAATAAAGAATCAGAAATCCAAGCAAAATAACCAACGATCCCAAAAGTAACATAAAATTCTCTCCAACCAATCTCTTGCTTGGGCATAAAAAGAGCATATATAAACAATAGCAGCGAGAGTAAGATTGGCAGCCAGCTTCCCTGAGCATGTAAATCTAAATTCTTTGTAAATGAATCCAAAATACTCACCTCATGCTTTAATATCCCCTAATTCAAGGTAAATATTTCAACTCGGCAGCTACCATAAGAGAGTCCCTTTCCATGATCCGAGAAGAACCTTTTAAAAAGTTCACAACTTCTAGAACAGAAATTCGATAAAAAAAATATTAAGTTTGTCTGGTAAACAAATTATTGGATCTGTGCTATAATTTTTCCGATTAGCTATTTTAGCATTTTTCATTACTAGAATTCATACCTTAAAAAAAGTCTTTACTAATTAGGAGGAAATTATGGAGATAGGTTTTCTATCCATTCTAGCTTTAGGATTTGTTCTCGGAATCAAGCATGCCATCGAGCCCGATCATGTTATCGCTGTTTCTACCATTGCCAGCCAAAGTAAAAAATTATTCAAATCCACTCTAGCAGGCGTTTTCTGGGGAATTGGCCATACAGCGACATTATTCATTATTGGAGTAATCCTCATTTTAATGAAGGGGGAAATACCCGAAAAATGGGCGATGTCATTAGAATTTTTAGTAGGAATCATGCTTGTCTACCTTGGTTTAACCACTCTACTCTCTTTAAAAAATATCCACCTTCACCAGCATGAACATGACGGGGACGAGCATAAACACCTCCACTCCCATTCTCATAGCGGAAAGCATCAGCATAAACACCAACATCAAAATGTTTCATACCTGAAATCCCTGTTTATTGGTTTAGTCCATGGTCTAGCCGGAAGCGGTGCAATGGTCTTACTAACGATGAGTACAGTCAAGAGTGTTTGGGAGGCGGCTGTTTATATCCTAATATTCGGTGCAGGTACCATTTTGGGTATGCTTTTCTTTACCACGATTATTGGGATACCTTTCGTTTTTAGTGCTAAAAAACGCGTGCTAAATCAAACCCTTACCCGGCTGACAGGTGTCATTAGCATCGCTTTTGGGATGTATTACATGTACAACTTAGCAGTAACCGAGGGATTATATAAACTTTGGTTACAGTAGTTCATAAAGAAAGTCCTTTTCCTTTGTATAGGAGGAGGACTTTTTCAATGGGTATTTTTCAGGGAACCGTCCCCCCCGCTACTTGTAAAGGCTTTCAACAAAAGGTTCATAGTAACGTCACATTTATTGTGAAAAACTTCACAATCGGGTGATATACTAACATCGTCAAGTTATTAATTAATCATTACATCCAGAATATAGCTTATATCATTTTATTAATTTCATATAAAAGGGAGAGAACATCATGGAAAACAGAAATAAGAAAGTGAATCGAGTAGTTTTAATTGGAACAGGTGCAGTCGGATGCAGCTATGCCTATTCAATGATTAATCAAGGAGTAGCAGAAGAGTTAGTGCTGATAGATGTGAATGAGGCAAAATCAGAAGGCGAAGCAATGGACCTCAACCATGGAATCCCATTTGCTCCATCCCCTATCAACGTATGGAGCGGCTCTTATCAAGATTGTGAAACTGCAGACCTAGTTGTTATTACAGCAGGATTGGCTCAAAAGCCAGGTGAAACCCGTTTACAATTAGTCGAAAAGAACACAAAAATCTTTAAAGAAATTGTAAAAAACATCATGGCCAGTGGCTTTGACGGCATCTTCTTGGTCGCAACAAACCCTGTCGACATCTTAACCTATGTGACTTGGAAAGAATCTGGTCTCCCAAAAGAGCGAGTGATTGGTTCTGGTACTGTCTTAGATTCTGCACGTCTCCGCTTTGCGCTTGGCCAGCATTTTAACATGGACACACGAAATGTTCATGCTTATATCATTGGTGAACACGGAGATACAGAACTTCCGGTTTGGAGCCGCGCCTCAGTAGGTGTGGAAAGACTTGAAGAACTTCCCGCCGAAAAACTAAACAAAGAATGCCTAGAGCAAATTTTCGTTAACGTCCGTGATGCGGCCTATCATATCATTGAACGAAAAGGCGCTACCTACTATGGTATTGGGATGTCTCTTGTTCGAATTACAAAAGCAATTTTAAATAATGAAAACTGTATCTTAACTGTATCTTCTTATCTAGATGGCCAATATGGACAACAAGATGTGTTTATCGGCGTTCCAGCTGTCATTAACCGTGGCGGAATCCGCGAAGTTATCGAAATCGACTTAAATGAAAAAGAAAAACAGCAATTTAATCACTCAGTTACTGTATTAAAGGAAACAATGAAACCTGTAATTTAAATAGACTCTTTGCCAGAGATGAACTCTCTAATGAAAGCAGATGAAAATATGGAAACGATAAATCATACCAAAAAAGGTTATTTTATGATGGCGGTTTTATGGCTGGCCTATGTAACCTTTGCCATGAACTGGGTGGCGGGTTCTTCCTTAACACCGCAAATAACCGAAACATTTTTCGGTGGACCGGTCAATCCGATTATTTCTCAATTAGTGAACTATTCGATTACGACAGCGCGTGTATTTGCCAACATTTTAGCAGCAATAGTACTCATGAAATTAGGACCAAGAAAAGCAGCAGGCACGGCGATTGGCCTGTTAATGATGGGGCTTGTCGCGATTTATCTGCCTAATTATTGGGCCTATACAGTCGCTCGGATGGTCATGGCCGTAGGTGGCTCGATGGTGATTGTCTACATGAACCCAATCGTTGCCCACTATGTAAAAAATTCAAAAACAAAGCTGCGCATTAATGCGGCCAATACGGTCGCCTATAATGCTGGTGCCTTTATTGTGGCTGTTTTATTCACGGTTTTTGCCAAGCAAATGGTGGCCAACTGGCGTGTAACTTTAACGTTTTTTGCTTCTTTAACGATTTTGTTTTTTATCGGCTGGCTTTGGAAAGCGGAGAACTTTGAGACAAAAGAAACGGGTGAAAAAACAGAAAAGTATGGTTACAAAGATGCGCTCAAGGATGGATTTCTCTGGCGCTATGGCCTGGCGTTTGCTTCCTTTTTAACCTTGTATGTCTTATCGCTCGTGAGCTTTAAAGCGATTTTTGACCAATATACATTGTTAAATGGATCAGTGACGAACCTGTTAATTTCAGGGTTCGGCATTCTCGGTACATTTGCCGGTATTACAATCGGGAATAAAGGAGTGCCTAGGAAGCCAACCCTTCTGTTCTCAGGAATTGTTATGGTAGGATCGTTTGCCCTTGCGATTGTTTTCGCTAATAAAATTCCGCTCCTATCTTATACGCTTATTTCGATTTCTGGATTTGCGATGTATATCCAGTACCCAATCTTTTTGAATCTCCCTCATGAATTAAAAGGGATGACACCACAAAGATTGACAATTATGTTCGGATTATTTTGGGCCATTGCCTACGCAGGCCAAACCATCGCAACAATTATTTGGAGCTTTATCCTAGGCTCTTCCGGTTACACACCAGCCATGATCTTCTTCATCGCTGCCTCCAGCTTGTACATCTTCCTAGTCGCGACCTTCCCGGAAACAAGACAGAGGGAAGCCGCTGCAAGGAAAGCAGCATAAATGGGTGCATGGGGACGGTTCTTGTGCTTCGAAATTAGAATACATGCTATAGAAATAAAGGAACTTAAATGCAAAACCCCCTTCGCCTAGTAAGCGAAAGGGGGTCTGTTTTTAACTTTGGAGGAAGCAAGAGAACCATCCCCCCGCTTCATATTCCGTTATTTTATTGATACGATTTGCGTGCCTGCCGCCTTCAAAGGGGGTTGTTAACCATATTTTCGCGATATCGCGGGCTAGGCCCGGACCGATGACACGCTCTCCCATCGCTAAGATATTGGAATTGTTATGCTCTCTTGTTGCCTTAGCACTAAACGTATCGTGCACCAGGGCACAGCGTATTCCCTTTACTTTGTTTGCCGAAATACTCATTCCAATCCCCGTGCCACAAATTAAGATACCTCGTTCTACTTCACCACTTGCTACCTTTTCCGCAACAGGTATAGCATAATCTGGATAATCAACAGAGGTGTCACAATCACACCCTAAATCTAAGTACTCAATTTTCATCTCTTCTAGCAATGAGATGATCTCATTACGAATATTTATACCACCATGATCAGATGCAATCGCTACTTTCATTGTACTTCCCTCCAACAGTCCATTAACGTTAATCTTCTTTCTTCTCCCCGGAACAATCCTCACACATTCCATACCACGTTTTAACGCCTTCTGTACTTTCAACAGTGTCAATTACTTTTTCACACACTTGACATATAATCGTACCTTGTTTTTCAATTAGTTTCTCGCCCATCATTCGCTTCCCCCTTAACTTTTGTTAAATAAAAACCTATTAATCCACGCAACAATAAAGGGATATACTTTTCTAACCTAAAAGCTTTTCTAGTAATCTATATTTATCCTGCTTATCCGCTATCTCGGAATTTACGCAGCCAAGTTCTTTATGAATAATTTTATTTTCTTTCATCCCAACAGCTAGACCCGAATATCCATTCATCAACAGTTCCACTGCCTTAACGCCCATATTACTTGCTAATACCCGATCAAATGCAGATGCATTTCCCCCTCTTTGGATGAACCCTAATGAGGTAGTTCTTACACTAATGTTTAACTTCTTTTCAATGTAGTTCTGCAAGTCCTGCAAATCATACATTCTTTCGGTAACGATGACGAGATTGTCATTTTTTCCACTACTCATTCTTAAACGTAATTTTGAACAGATGGAATATAAATCTAATGGTCTTTCTGGAGTAGAGATGATTTCTCCTCCACCTGCTAAAGCAGAATATAAGGCTAAATCGCCGCAATATCTTCCCATCACTTCGACAATCGTTGTTTTATCATGAGAAGAATCAGTATCCTTAATTTTACCGATACACTCCAATACCGTATTTAAAGTGGTATCAAATCCTATTGAATAATCTGTATAAGCTAAATCATTGTCAATGGTTCCAGGTATTCCGATCACATTTATACCTAGTTTATGTAATTTTTCGGCTCCTTTTAAAGATCCTTCCCCACCTATGACAATCAAGGAATCTATATCCAGATTTTTCAATATATTAAAAGCTTTCTTTCGTCCTATTTCCTCCATGAATTCTAAGGATCGTGACGTTTTTAAAATCGTGCCGCCACGATCGGCAATATCTTCTACCTCTTGGGATGTTAATTTATGAATTTTACCATCAATTAAACCCTGGAATCCGCCCTGTATTCCCATTACTTCCACATGATAGTGACTTGCTGCTTTTACGACTGCCCTTATAGCAGCATTCATTCCCGGGGCATCTCCGCCACTTGTTAGGACCCCTAGTTTTTTCATGATCAATACACCTCATACACGATATCAATTTATATAAAGTTTCAATTTAGTATAGTTAGATTTTCTTAACTTATTTTTTTTAGTTTTTTTTCAAATTTACTACTCTTGACTTTTCCTGACTGTTTTACCAAGAAAACAATAATACAAGAACTTATAATCAAACTCACACCTAAGAAAATCATACTAATATTAAAGGAACCTGTTGTATCTTTAATATAACCCACAATGTAAGGTCCGAAAAATCCACCAAGATTTCCCACACTATTGATAAGGGCAATGGCGCCTCCAGCTGCAGCTCCAGTCAAGAAAGAAGGTGGAATGGCCCAAAATGGAGCGTATGCTCCAAATGCCCCACATAGTGAAATGGTTAGAAATACAAATGATAAGATAATGCTTGCATTGGCAATATAGCTGCTAACAATCATCGCAATAGCACTTATGGTTAAACAAACAGCAACATGCCAGCGTCTCTCATTCTTCTTATCTGAATGGTTGCCAACTAGAATCATCGTCACCATGGCACAAATATACATAGGAAATAAAATCCAGCCCATACTTTGAGTGCTAAGAGATATTTTTTCAGATAAGCCTTTTGAAATTGTTGGTAAAAACATGTTAATTCCGTAATATCCAACCATCCAGCAAAAATATCCGGCTGATAAAATGAGAACGTCACGATCTTTTAAAGCCTGCAGGAAAGTGTAGTGTTTCACCTGCTGCTTTTCAAGTTTCTCTTTTGTTGTAACGTCAATTAACCATTTTTTCTCTTCTTTGTTCAACCAATTTACTTTTTCAATTTGATCGTCAAGATAGAAATAACATATAACACCCAAGATTACAGATGGAATAGCTTCAGAAATAAACAACCATTGCCATCCTGCCAAACCAAACCAGTTAACGTTTAGCAAGTAAGTACATAATAGAGCACCTATAGCATTTGTACTTGGTATTGCCACCATAAATCCGGCAATCGCTTTTGCATGATGTTTCGTTTGATAAAAACCGCTTAAATAAGATACCATACATGGATAAAAACTGGCCTCAGCAACACCTAAAAGAAATCGTACTGTATAAAATTGTATGGGAGTATGGACGAAGGTTTCTAAAAAGGCAAGGATGCCCCATGTAACCATGATCCTGCTAATCCATTTCCGCGGTCCAATTTTAGCCATCATCGCACTGCCCGGTACCTCTAAAAGGAAATATCCAAGGAAAAAAATTCCGGCCCCGAATCCGAAAACAGCATTCGAGAAACCTAAATCATTGTTGATTTGCAGGGCAGCATATCCAATATTCACCCTATCAAGTACAGATATCGAAAAACATAGAAATAGAAATGGAATTAATCTTAACGTAACTTTTTTAGTGGTTGAACGCTCTAGTGCAAGTTGATCCAAAATAATTCCCCCTTATGTTGTTGTCCCTTCCTTATTCCAAGCCATCATCTCATTAAAGGTTACAGGGAATTAAATTCTCCTTGAAAAGATAGTTCCCCTAAGAAAGATTTAAAATTACTAGTATTTAAACTTTTGTAAACCCATACATCAAACGCTTCCAAAAAACTTCAAACTGACTTCTTCAACACAAATAGATATGGCGACTCTCCTATTCTTCTATTATATATATAAAATTTCTGCGTAGCCGCTCCCTATACCTTTTGTCTACTTGTATACTAAGTTCCCTTTTTCGCATTAAGTATATCCTCGCATGTAAGGGTTGTCAATAAGATTTAGGATTGAAAACTTAATAGGTCTAATCCTTCCAATAACGATCATATAAGTTTTTCATATGTTTATTCATGACTTCGACTGCTTCTTTTTCGTTATGATCCTCAATGGCTTGTATAAGTAGTTGATGCTCCTTAAAATTAGTGTCTCGATAATCCGATCGAGTGACAGTTCGATCTCGAATAAATTCCCACATTTCTTGTTGTTTCATGGCATTACTTATAGCCGCCATAATGTTAATAAATAAGTCATTATGGGAGGCCTTTGCAATACTAAAATGTAATTTGTGGTCTGTTTCTGGTACATAAACACCAGCCATGGTTTCTTTCTTCATCTCTTCGATGGTCGAATGAAGTTCGTCGATGTCTTCATCAGTTGCTCTTTCAGCTGCAAATTTTATAATGAGAGGCTCTATAGTCATCCTTGCTTCCACAATATCTTCTGGGGATATCGATTTAAAAAAAATAGCGGATTCAGAATGATCAGGTGTAATCTGATTACTTTTCACATAAACTCCTTCGCCTTGACGGGAATAGATAATTCCATTCAATTCTAATGCACTTAGGGCCTGGCGAATGGGAACACGGCTTACACCAAATTGTTCACACAGCTCTCTTTCGGCAGGCAGTTTATCACCTTTTTTATATGAACCCAATTCTATTTCAGAAAGGATTTGATGATAAATTTGCATATATAATTTCTTACTAGCCACTGGATTAAAATTAATATCAACCACTCCTCTGTAGTGTTCATTGAAATTACACAGGCATTCCTAACTGGAATGCCTGTACAGTAAGGATAAAATTAATCCATGTGTGACCCGCCATTGATATCAATTTCTTCTCCTGTAATGTAGGATGCTTCTTTTGAAGCTAAGAAAGCAATCGTTGCCGCAATCTCTTCAGTCTCACCTGGTCTTCCCATTGGAATTCCGTCGATCACTTTCTTTGCTTCATCTTCAGGAAGGGACTTCCAAATGTCTGTATTAACAAGACCTGGTGCCACACAGTTTACAGTGATTCCATCAAGAGCAACTTCACGAGCAAGATTCTTAGAAAATCCTAATACGGCAGCCTTTGAGGCAGAATAGTGCGGTCCACCAAATACTCCGCCTCCTCGTTTGGCGGAAACGGAGGAAAGACTTACGATTCGTCCATACTTTTGATTTTTCATCGTTTTTAGTACGGCTTGGGTGCATAAGAACAGTCCAAACATGTTGACATTAAATACTTTGTTGATGTCCTCTAAAGTCATATCTTGAACGGTTACTTTTTGTGAAATCCCAGCATTATTGACAAGGATATCAATTCTGCCATAGGTTTGTAGAACTTTTTCTACCATGGCTTCATTCGATTCTTTGCTTGTTACGTTTAATTCTACTCCTAAAGCTTTTCCGCCAGCTTCTTTAATCTCATTAACGACTTCATGAACTCCATCCATATTAAGGTCAGCGATAACCACTGCTGCCCCCTGTTTTGCAAGGGTAAGTGCAATTGTACGTCCAATCCCCTTTTTTGAACCACTGCCTGTAACGATCGCTACTCTATTTTCTAATTCAAACATGTTTTCTCTCTCCTCGGTCATTTATTAGTTTTTGAGTAAATTTTTTGCTGTAGTGACAATATTTTCGATTGTAATACCATTAAGCTCTAACAACTTTTCATATGGCGCCGACTGCCCGAATTGATCCTGAACCCCAATTCTTCTCACAATCCCCTTGCCTTCTTCAGCAACTACTTCACATACCGCACTTCCTAGACCATTTAAAATATTATGGTCTTCAACTGTAATGATTTTGCCAATATTTAGACAATCAACGACTGCTTCTCGATCTAGTGGCTTTATCGTATGCATGTCTAGCAGTTTTACAGATATACCTTCTTTTTCTAATTGCTTTGCCGCTTCTAAGGCAAGATAGACGGTGTCACCATTTGCAATAATCGCGAGATCCTTCCCGTCCTTGATCTGCTTTGCTTTCCCAATCGTAAATTCTTCATTTTCATCATATAGAACTGGAACCGTGTCTCTAGTAAAACGAAGATAGACCGGACCATACATTTCAGCTGCTTGTTCGATTAATTTCCTAGTAGAATAATAGTCAGCACCCATAATGACCGTCATATTTGGAATAGTTCTTAGTACACCCATATCTTCAATACTTTGATGACTTGCTCCATCATTCGCTGGAGTAAGTCCGCCATGAGAACAGGCTATTTTTACATTTAAGTTGGGGTAACAAATTTCTTGTCTGATTTGCTCCGCCATTCTTAGTGAACCAAATACTGCGTAAGTGCTTACAAAAGGGATTTTACCTGTTGTCGCAAGTCCTGCCGCTAATCCAGCACCATTTTGTTCAGCTATACCGACATTTACATGCTGATTTGGAAATTGCTTTGCAAATTCTGTCGTCTTGCAAGACTTACCAATATCAATATCAACCACATAAATATTTTTGTTCTTTTTTCCCAATCGTACAATTTCATCTCCGAAGGCTTCTCTGGTAGCTTTTTTGACTACAATATCTTTTTCCATTAAGCTCATTATTTTAACCCCCCTGCTACTTCTTCAATTGCTTTCAAATACTCGCCATCATTAGGAGCAACACCATGCCATCCAACGGAATGTTCCATAAAAGATACTCCCTTGCCTTTTACCGTGTTAAGAACGATACACTTTGGTTTGTCATTTTTAGCTTCGCGAATATAATCTAATGTTTCAACAATCTCTTCCATCGAATGTCCATTGATTCGTCTCGTTTCAAAACCAAAGGCCTGAAATTTCTTTTCTAAATCCTGGTTTGGCATAATTTCTTCAGTTGTACCATCAATTTGTAATCCATTGTCATCCACGAATACAACTAAATTATCTAACTGATACTTAACCGCACTTTGTGCAGCCTCCCAAATTTGGCCTTCTTGACACTCTCCGTCTCCTAACATAGCGAAAACTCGGTAAGTCTTTGAATCCCTTTTGCCTCCCAGTGCCATACCAACTGCACAAGAAAGTCCCTGTCCTAAAGACCCTGTAGAAATATCAATACCTGGACACTTTTTCATATCTGGATGTCCTTGGAACGGAGAACCGAACTTTCTTAACGTGTAAATGGTGTCATAAGGTACATAACCTCGTAAAGCTAATGCTGAATATTGGATCGGACAAACATGCCCTTTTGATAAAACAAACCGATCACGATCTTCCCATTGAGGATTATTCGGATCTATGTTCATTTCACTAAAATAAAGTGCCGTTACCACATCAGCTGCTGATAAGGAGCCTCCCGGATGCCCGGATTGCGCTTCGTGTATCATCGTGAGAGCGGTTTTCCTCATCTCAATCGCTTTTTGCTTTAATTCTTCAATACCAACATTTTTCATACCAGTCACCTCATTCAATTTTGATTAACTTGCTTTGTTATCTTCTTGTCTACTTGTCTACTAAGTTAACTTATGGACTCAGTATATCACCTATCTATTATTTGTCAATACGGATTTTTTATAAAATTAATAAATTAGAAAATTCATATAAACTCACCTTACATATAAAAAAAAACCTTCGGGCAACAAAATATTGTTATCCGAAGGTTTGAGCCGGCCAGAAGCCACAGATTAATTAACTTTTTAACTAGACTTTTCCAATTTATTTTCGACACTCGGCTTTAAAACCTTGCCTGACTGTTTTACTAAGAAAACAACAATACAAGAGCCTACAATCAAACTTATCCCTAAGAAGACCATGCTAGCATTAAATGATCCTGTGAGATCCTTAATATATCCAACAATGTAAGGTCCAAAGAATCCACCAAGATTCCCAATACTGTTAATAAGTGCAATGGCCCCTGCAGCTGCTGCTTCAGTTAAGAAAGATGGAGGAATCGACCAGAATGGTGAGTATGCGCCAAATGCTCCACAAAGGGCGATGGTTAAAAAGACAAATGATAAAACAATACTAGAATTGGCAACCAAGCTGCTAATGACCATTGCAATAGCACTAGTTGTTAAACATGCGGCAACATGCCAGCGCCGCTCGTTCTTTTTGTCGGAGTGGTTACCAACTAGAATCATCGTGACCATAGCACAAACATACATGAGCCCTAAAACCCAACCCATTGATTGAGTACTAAGGGAAGTTGCTTCCGTTAAACCTTTTGAAATGGTTGGTAAAAACATGACAATTCCATAATAGCCAATCATCCAGCAAAAATATCCGATAGATAAGATTAAAACATCACGATCCTTTAAAGCCTGCAAGAAAGTGTAGTGTTTGACTTCCTGTTTTTGAAGTTTCTCTTTTGTTGTAATATCAATTAACCACTTTTTCTCCTCTTTATTTAACCATTTGACATCTTCAATTTTATCATCAAGATAGAAATAGCATATGATACCTAAAATCACAGCTGGAATCGCTTCCATAATAAACATCCATTGCCAGCCCTCCAATCCTAACCAGTGGACCCCCAGTAAGAAAGTAGAAAGTGGTGAACCCAATGCATTCGCACCTGGTATAGCAATCATAAATCCTGCAATTGCCTTTGCATGATGTTTGGTTTGATAAAAACCGCTTAAATAAAATACCATGCATGGATAAAAACTAGCTTCAGCAACCCCTAAAAGAAATCGTGCTGTATAAAATTGCATGGGCGTTTTTACAAAAGCCATAAAAATGGCAATGATAGCCCATGTAACCATGATTCTACTAATCCATTTTCTTGGTCCAATTTTCGTCATAATGGCACTGCCCGGGACCTCTAAAAGGAAATAACCAAGGAAAAAGATACCTGCCCCAAATCCAAAAACCGCATTAGAAAAACCTAAATCCTGGTTCATTTGTAGTGCGGCAAATCCAATATTTACCCGATCTAGTATCGATATTGTAAAACATAAAAATAAAAACGGAATTAATCTTAACGTAACCTTTTTAGTAGTTGAACGCTCTAATTGAAGTATATCCAAAATAATTCCTCCTATCGTTCCCTCTGAATTTATTGCAACCCCTTACATAAAACAGTTTAAAAATTTCTTTATTCTCTTTTTTCTCCATAAAAGATGAAAGCTACGAAAATATGAACCATTTAAAATTTCAATAAAACTTTTATAACATTCTCTAATTTTTGGTCAACTATATTCATAGCATTCTTGATATCATCGATTGGGATAACCTTTGTTATGAACAAAGAGGTATCAAATGAATTAGTGGCAATTGCCTCAGCCGCAATCTCAAAATCCTCTCTCACATACATGTTAGAGCCAATTAATTCGATTTCTTTATTTTGAATGTAAGAAATATCAATTTCTGGTTTTTTTCCAAAAAGAGCAACCTCAGATACTTTTCCGCCTCTTTTAACGATCTTGAAAGAATCATTCAGGACGGATTGAATTCCAACAGCAATAAATACTGTGTCTACTCCTTCACCATCTGTCTCTTCCAATATTCTTTCAACTGCATCCTCATCATTTGTATTAATTGGAGAAGTGGCACCCAGTTTTTTGGCAATTTCTAAATTATAATCCAAAGCATCTGTTATGTAGATCTTGGATGCACCTGCGTTTTTGGCAGCTATCATTAAGCCCAAACCTATCGGGCCTGCTCCGAGAATAGCTATTTTATCGCCGGGTCCTACTCCAGCCTTTCTAACAGCATGAACGCCTACTGCAAGGGGTTCGATTAAGGCTCCCTGTTCATAGGATATATTATCTGGCAGCTTTACAATCGTGTTTTCCGGAACAACGATATATTCACCGAAAGAACCGATCCATTCTTGTGTACCTAACACTCTTTTTTCTTTACAAATATGATAGTTTCCAGCTTTACAAGATCTGCAAACACCACATCCATAATGAGGCTCCACTGTAACTCGATCCCCTACCGAGACCCCCTTGACTTCTGACCCTGTTTCTACAACCACCCCTGCAAGCTCATGTCCTGATATGACTGGTGGGATTCGAAAAGGATGTGTCCCGTGGTAAGCATGAATTTCTGATCCGCATATTCCAGTGACGACCACCTGAATTTTGACTTCATTAGCAAGTTTTATTACCGGTGAACTAACCTTTTGTAAACGAATCGAAAATGGTTTATCGATGACTGCTGCTCTCATAATCTCCTCCTTTTTTAATGTTTTTCATTCCTATTCACTTGTCTTCTTGTTCACTTGTCTACTAAGATGTTATGTATTTAATATACTTTTCTTGTTTTTGTTTGTCAATAAGAAAAATAGGATGATGAAGAAACTTCAGAAAACAAAAAAATTCCCCATTTTTTGAAGGGGAATTTCGAGTATTGGTACTATACAGTTTTGAAAGGTTGGTTCTTCTAATCCTTCCAATACCGATCATATAAATTTTGCATATGGTTCGTCATAATCTTCACTGCTTCTTCTTCGTTACGATCCTCAATCGCTTTAATAAGTAATTGATGCTCTCTGAAATTAACGTCCCGGTAGTCTGGTCGAGTTACGGTCCGATCTCGAATAAATTTCCACATTTCCTGTTGTTTCATCGCATTGATAATAGCAGCCATGATGTTGATAAATAAATCATTATGAGAGGCCTTGGCAATACCACAATGTAATTTCTCGTCTGTTTCTGGTACGTATACCCCAGCCCTTGTTTCGTCCTCCATCTGTTTTATGGTTGAACGAAGCTCCTCTATGTCTTCATCAGTTGCTCTTTGGGCCGCAAATTTAACAATAAGTGGCTCGATATTCATTCTTGCCTCAACAATATCTTCAGGGGTGATGGATTTAAAGAAGGATTGATCAGTCGCAAGTTGATTGCTTTTCACATAAACGCCTTCGCCTTGACGGGAATAAATAATTCCATTAAGTTCTAGAGCGCTTAGAGCCTGTCGAATAGGAGCACGACTTACACCGAACATTTCGCATAATTCTCTTTCAGCTGGCAGTTTATCACCTATTTTAAATGCACCCGATTGTATTTCTGAAAGAATTTGATTATAAATTTGCATATATAATTTCTTGCTAGATACTGGATTAAAATTCATAATATTCACCTCTTTTTACGATTTGTATGTTGTATCCTAAGTGAGTAATTAGACATGTTTAATTATAATGATATTTATTCAAAAGGGCAATGAACTTAATATTTAAAGGTTTAATCCAATTATTAATTTGCCAAATTTCATCCGTTTATTCTATAAATGTTAACAAAGTATTCAAACACTAATTTAGTAATTTTTTATAAGATTGATGTGGAGTAGTATATTAATTATGGGAAAGGAAGTCTGATATGCCTCCTTATAAACAGCGATTGAAGTCACACGAATTGAGGGCCCTGGACTCTTTAAACGCACGAATGGAGTTATCTTCAACAGACAAGCAGCATTATGCTAACCTTGAAAAAGGATACCAGGGAGAGCTGGTCTTTGACGAGTTAACGTCAAGGCTGCAAAATGATTTGTACATTTTAAATGATTTGTGCCTTGAGCATAATAAATCATTTTTTCAAATTGACACCTTAATCATTTCTCAGCAAACGATTTACCCATTTGAAGTTAAAAACTTTGAAGGTGATTATAGATATGAATTAGGAAATTTCTATCCTAAGTTATCTAAGGACGAAATAAAGAATCCTTTGGATCAATTAAAACGCAGTAAATCTCTTCTCCGCCCTTCACTTAAAAATCTTGGTTTTCAATTACCTATTGAAGGTTCCTTAACCTTTGTAAACCCCAATTTCACTTTATACCAAGCCCCATTAAACGAGCCGATTATTCACCCCACTCAGCTTAATAGCCTTATGAAAAAATTAAACGAAGTCCCGTCAAAGCTAACTAACCGCCATAAATTGCTTGCTGATCAGTTAATTTCAATGCATCAAACGGACTCTCCCTATACTCGCTTACCTTCTTATACCTTTAATGGATTGCAAAAGGGAACTATTTGTGCAGTGTGTCACTCGTTAATTTGTTCGATGGAAAGAAGGGAGAAGATTGTGTGTGAAACATGCGGTCATGTGGAAACGGTTGATTCCGCTGTCTTACGGAGTGTAGAGGAGTTATTGCTGCTTTTTCCTGATATGAAAATCACTACTAATATAGTTTATGAATGGTGTAGGGTGATTGAGTCTAAAAAGCAAATTAGTCGAATCCTTAAACAAAATTATACTTTGATAGGATTTGGTCAATGGGCCTATTATGAATAAAAAATAATCTTATATTCTATTAAGTTACTTCGATTGACTACCCTGGGCATCCTTTTTTCTCTTGCTCGGTCATCAATACCGTTGATTGACTACCCAGGTTGCTCTTTTTTCTCTTGCTCGGTCGTCAATAAGCCTGATTGACTACCCAAGTACCTCATTTTTCACCTGTTCGGTCGTCAATAAGCCTGATTGACTACCCAAGTACCTCATTTTTCACCTGTTCGGTCGTCAATACCGCCGATCGGCTACCTAAGTACATATTTTTATACCGACCCGGTAGTCAATAAAATCTATCAACTAACCTTATGCTCCAGTTATTCTTTCATAATATCATTCTATAAGTGTCTAAACCCATTACAAAAAATAGAGCTGTTTTCTTTACGAAAAACAGCCCGATCAATGCGAGATTATTGCCATAATATTGTTTCTAGGTTATCTCTTACTGCTTTAAACTCCCACTAACTGTGGACCAAATTACATCTTTCGCAGCAAGAAGTTGATTTGGTAAATCCAAATCCAAACTAAACGGTAAACTTATAAAATTAAGAGCAAAAAAGTAGCCAGCTAAAACGGTCTATCCAAACAGGATAATACCCAAAACAACAGCTGGGATAAACTTCGTTTGGACCAGTGCCGCCCTCCTCTTCGGATTGCTTCTCGACATAAAAGCTTGTCTACACACATGAACCGCACCAATCATCGATTGAACAAATAGAACCGATGCTAAGAAAATACCAATATGAACGAGTATCGTCTCTAAGTTAACATTGACAGGTAAAACCAAAACATTACCATAACGGATAAAAACCAGTAAAGCCAACAAAACCACAGTTGAAATGCCCCAAAGTACCCCATAGGCGTTGCGAATCCACAACAATAAGGCAACAACACTAAGCCCTAAATACAAATAAATCACCAAATCATAGTGGCCTTTCAATACTAAATAAAGCAATCAAATCGCTGCCACTGAAGCGCCTGTATAACCGGCATACGAGATAAGCGCTCTTTTAAACGGTGATGCAGCACTCCCCGTTGTCTGTCCTGAACCATCCCGATAAAGATGAATTTTACCACCTTCTAGGCAAGCACTGATTACGAGGTTAACTAAGTTATGGAAGTGGGCAAAATAGGACCCTAAAAAGGAAGCACGCTCCCAACCAACGCTACACCTAAATAAATCAAAATCAAGGTTGTAGTATTCAATGTAAATCCTCCTCTCTTTACCAGATAGAAAGAAAAGCACCAACCCTATAAGGCGGTGCTCCTCCCTTGAATTATAATGCGGCCACTTTTTCCTTTTCGCCCTTCAGCTTTTCAAGTTCCTTATTTAACTCTTCATCGCTCACATAATTGTCATATGCTGCATCAAACTGAGCTAATGGAGTCGAAAACTGATTACCCGCCTGCACTTCCGCTTCCATCATGAGGATTTTTTCTTCGGCACGAGCCACTCCTCTAGCAATATCATCCGTATTGAAAGAAACCGTTACTTTCTGGATTTGCTTCATCGACTGAGCCACATTCGCACGTGATGCTAGTAAAATTTTCTTTTGCTGCATTTGGTTATAGGTTTCCTTGAGCTGGTCCAATTTTTCAACAAGGATTTGGGTTTGTCCCTTAATAGAAGCTAATAGGTCTACGTATAGTTGTAACTGGTTTTCTTTGCTGAGCTTTTCTTGTACAGCTAGTTTTGCCATTGCCTCGTCGCCTTGCTCAAGTGCCAGCTTCGCCTGACGAGTACGCTTGTCCACTAATGATCTGGTCTCAGAAATGAGTGCCGCTTGTTTTTTCTCCACAAAAATTTGTCGAGCTAACGCATTCTGACCTTTGACAATTTCTTGTTCCATTTCCCTTGAGTACTCATTCAGCATTGCAATTGGATCTTCAATCCCATCTAGTAATCCGTTAATTTCTGCCATTGTAATTGTTTTTAATCGTTTAAAAATACCCATTTTTATTCATTCTCCTTTTTAGTTAAAATAGTTTTTTCCCATTGGTCCAAAATGTTAGCATTTTGGTTTGTTACCGGTATATGTGAACCTACAAGTGATGTGTCAATAAACTGTTGCATCGAAGAAGCTTTCGATTTCTTTCTTAGCCATCTTACTAGAAGAACTAGAACTGCTAGTCCAATAATAAGGAAGAGCCAAGGGAATCCGCCACCATGGTGAGCACCATTCATCATTTGGTGGCCGCCAAATCCGCCGCCGTGCCCCATTCCACCAAGACCATGTCCACCATGTGGACCTCTAGCAACAAATGCGCTGCTGCCTCCTAATAGAAAGTGGAGTACATTGATTACTAGCACCGTGGAAGCAATGATGACTCCCCAGAAAATACCCTTTTTTGCTTTTGTATTCATCTCTTTTATCCTCCTTTCGTTACCTGATGTAATGAATATTAATAGAGAATGGTGAAAACTTGGTGAAAAGAGAAAAAGATTTCAAAAAAAAGCAAGGGGACGGTTCTTATGCTTCCGAAGCATAAGAACCGTCCCCTTGCACCTATTAGATTAACTTTATCCCACTAACAAAAATCAATACCGCCACCACCGCCCGCAGCGGTCTTGTCGGAACCTTAGCAGAAATCGTACTGCCTACTAGCACTCCAGGAATCGAGCCCATAAGTAAATTCCCTACAAGCATATAGTTAACCGTACCAAAACCAATGTGCAGCAATCCTGCGACTGTAACTAGAAAAAAGGCATGCGTAATATCCGTACCAACCATCTCGGATGTCTTCATTTTATAAAGATAAATCATCGCCACAGCGAACAAAGAACCTGATCCTAATGAAGTAAGTCCAACAATAAATCCAAAGATACAGCCAATAAGGATTGTTAGCCCCTTTTTCTCACTCAAAGGTTTGGCTTGTATGCGATTAGGTCGTAATCTTTTTTCAAAAAACGTTTTGATGATGATAGCGACTGAAACAAATATGAGAACATATCCAAGGGCATTGCGAATGATCTGTTCTTGATTGTGGTAAGACGCTTCAAAGAAATGAAGGGCCCCTATTGCAATCGCGGCACTCGGGATACTTCCAATCGCTAAATACTTAACCATCTGGAGATTCACGGTTTTTTGTCTCCAATGTCCAAACACACCGAACAATTTTGTAATCGAGTTATAAACAAGGTCTGTCCCAACCGCAATCGAAGGATTAACCCCTATTAAAATTAGCACAGGGGTTAGAAGTGCTGCCCCGCCTACTCCCGTTAACCCTACCAAAAAGCCGACCAATAAACCCATTAATGCAATCCCTATACTCATATCTATCTCACGCCCATTCTTAATTCCAAGTATTTATATAGGATTATATAGTTTAATTGTCATCTTGTAAATACAAACTTTTTACTAGATTCTGATTATTCCTCCCTAATGAACGCACATTTTTCGGTTTGCATTTTTTCGAACAATAAAAAAGGAACACAGTCTGCCCTCGTCTCCATTTCATCCGCTGCCACTTAGAACTTATTCTCAGTGCCAATCTGACCTTCTAAAAAAACAAGTAAATTAGGCCTAGTTTAAATAAGACAAGGTAAGAATATAAATTAACGAATCCCGGATTTTCCATATATTATAAGTTTTTATTAGGAGGTCAAAATGATCGTATTTAATCACGTAAATAAGTTCTATGGAGATTTTCATGTCTTAAAAGATATTAATCTAACAATCCATCAAGGGGAAGTCGTAGTAGTAATAGGCCCTTCTGGTTCAGGAAAAAGTACCTTGCTCCGCTGTATCAACCATCTGGAAACCATCTCTGATGGGACACTCACCGTCGATGGGGTATCTGTCAGGGATAAAAAAACAGATATCAATCTGCTAAGACGCAATATAGGAATGGTTTTTCAGCATTTTAATTTATATCCACACAAAACCGTCCTTGAAAATATCATTCTCGCTCCTATGAAAGTATTGGGCCAATCCGAATCAGAGGCTAAGGATACAGCCAGGCATTTTCTCGATAAGGTTGGGATTTTAGATAAGGCTGAAGCTTATCCTTCTCAGCTTTCCGGAGGCCAGCAGCAGCGTGTAGCCATAGCCCGCGGCCTTGCAATGAAACCAAAAATCATGCTTTTCGACGAACCAACCTCGGCTCTTGATCCCGAAATGATCGGGGAGGTTCTAGATGTGATGAAAGCCCTGGCCAAAGAAGGTATGACGATGGTCGTGGTAACCCACGAGATGGGCTTTGCCAGAGAGGTGGCAGACCGAATCGTATTTATGGATGAGGGGCGAATTTTAGAAGAAGCAGTTCCGGCTGAGTTTTATGAGAATCCGCGTGATGAACGGGCTCGTTTATTTCTCAGTCGTATATTAAATCATTAATTGGAGGTAATGGAATGTTCAAAACAAAAACTTTCGTAAAAATGGCAGTAGTATCAATAATGGCTGTCATTTTTCTTGCTGGCTGCGGCGGGGACAAGGACTCTAAGGGCAACAGCAAGGATGTTCTTGCCCAAATCAAGGAACATAAAAAAATCGTGTTTGGAGTAAAAAATGACACTCGTTTGTTTGGATTGAAAAATCCTTCGACAGGTGAGGTGGAAGGGTTCGATATTGATCTTTCGAAGGCATTGGCAGAAGAAATGTTTGGCAAGGATGTAAAGCCTGAGTACGTTGAGGTTACTTCAAAAACCAGGGTTGGCCTCCTCAATAATGGTAAGGTTGATGCGGTCGTCGCTACAATGACCATCACGGATGAACGTAAAAAAGAAGTCGATTTTACGGATGTTTATTTTCAAGCTGGGCAATCCTTACTTGTGAAAAAAGGCAGCAAGATTCAGAGCATTAAAGATTTGAAAAAAGGAACGAAGGTGCTTGCGGTTAAAGGCTCGACCTCTGCGATCAATATTCGTGAGAAAGCGCCTGAAACAACCGTACTGGAATACGAAAACTATGCTGAAGCCTTTACAGCCTTAAAGGCAGGTAAGGGTGATGCCCTGACAACAGATGATGCCATCCTATATGGAATGGCAGAAGAAGATCCGTCATTTGAACTGGTCGGAGGAACGTTCACAGAAGAGCCTTATGGAATCGCTGTTAAAAAAGGCAATAAAGAACTTGTCGATGCGCTGAATAAAGCATTAAAAAGCCTGAAGGATTCAGGAAAGTATGATGAAATTAAGAATAAATGGATTAAAAATTAAGGATTGATACCGGGTTTCTCGTCAGGATGGGCAGAGGGTTTACAGACCTGCTCATCCTGATTCATGAGGAGGAGATCACTTGCTCGATTTCTCGATACTAACAACTAATATAGATTCGTTTTTGCAAGGATTAAAAATAACCATTATTTCCAGTTTAATCGCTTTATTATGCAGCTTTATTTTGGGAACACTTCTTGCTGTCATGCGGATCGCCCCGTTTAAATCTCTTAACTGGATTGGTACGGCATATGTAGAATTTATTCGGAATATACCTGTACTCGTTATTGTGTTTTTCACTTATTTGTCTGGAAACTTTGGCGGGATGGCTGCAGGAACAATCGGATTGACCATCTATACAGCGGCTTTCATAGCTGAAGCAATCCGTGCCGGAATCATGTCGGTTCCAAGCGGGCAAATGGAAGCAGCCCGCTCCACAGGACTAGGTTACGGCCAAGCAATGAGATTGGTTATACTCCCCCAGGCCATCAAGATCGTCATCCCTCCTCTTGGCAACCAATTTATCAATTTAGTTAAAAATTCATCATTGTTAGCAGTGGTCGCAGGTGGGGATTTAATGTATCAGGGGGACCTAATTTCTGCAAAGACATACGTAACTTTTGATACCTATGTTTTTGTTGCCTTATTTTATTTAGTTTTAACCATCCCGTTAAGTCTTGGTGTAGGATTTTTAGAAAAACGAATGGCTAGAAGTAATTGAGGAGGTGCTTAGATGGATTTTCTAGCACCGTTCATTGAAGTATATAAACTGGACAATTTTAAATTTTTGCTCGAAGGATTTGGGGTCACCCTTAAGGTCGCTGCCATTTCAATTGTGCTAAGCTTCATGATTGGCGGTCTTATTGGCACTCTCAGATATGCGCGGATTCCTGTTGTATCTCCATTACTTGCCGTGCTAGTCGAGACGATTCGGAATCTTCCTTTGCTGCTGATCATTTTCTTCGCCTATTTTGCATTGCCTGAGATCGGGATTGAAATGGAAATAACAACTGCAGCCATCGCAGCATTGACGGTTTTTGAATCAGCCATGCTGTCGGAAATTATCCGAAGCGGTTTAAACTCGATCGAAAAGGGACAAATTGAATCAGCACGTGCGTCTGGACTGAACTACATCCAGACCTTACGCTATATCATCTTGCCCCAAGCTCTGAGAAGAATGGTTCCACCTATTGTCAGTCAATTTATTTCTCTGCTTAAAGATACATCGTTAGCTGTCGTCATTGCATTGCCGGATTTATTGCACAATGGACAAATTATTTACGCGCAAAAGGGATCGTATGTGATACCTGTTTTTGTCATTGTAGCGTTCATGTATTTTATCGTGAATTATGCTTTGTCACTAGTTGCACGAAGGTTAGAAATAAAGCAGACGTAAGAAAAGCGCAAGCGCCTTGGTCAGCCCCGATATAGGGCGACTTGTCGACTGGCCAGCAAAAGCAAGGCCAGAGACTAGTCGCCCTTAATGCGTACAGAAAGCAATAGCTTTCTGTAGCCAAGCACAAGACGAGCCGGCCGAAAGGTTGCTCTTTAACCTTTTGGACGGATTGGCCTAAATGTGGAGGCGACTGCCCTGGGACTCTAGGCTAAGACGGCCCCTGTAAGAAGGCGCTTTTTGCCTTCTTCAGGGGATGGCTTATGACTTTAGTCCCAAGGAGCCGCAACTGGATAGGCTTGTGACCTCGAGGGGCTAGGCGCTGGAGCTGGACAATTCTCTATGTAAAACTTTTATACCTTCTTACCTGATAAGAAATCCGGCTCCTTAATTGAGCCGGATTTCTTTCACTTTAAATGAATACTTTGAACTTTCTAAGAAGCGCTTTATTTATTAGGTTCGGATGGAACCGAAATATCTTTAAGGGCTTCCCCGGCCTTTTCACTCGACTGATTATTTACAGCTAAATCACCAAGAGAGACCATTCCCACCAATTTTTCATTTTCCACTATAGGAAGGCGGCGAATTTGTTCGTGGGACATAATTTTTGCAGCTTCCTCAATGGACATGTCTTTGGTACCTTTTACTACCAAATTTGTGATTAATTCAGAAACGGGTGACTCTTCCGAAAGGTCGTTTGCTAATCCCTTTATCACTAAATCGCGGTCGGTAATGATTCCCACTAATTTTTCATTTTCACAAATTGGAATCACTCCTACATCAAGTTCTTTCATCTTAATCGCTACTTCTTTACAAGTACTTTCAGGAGTACAGCTATCAACGTCGGTTGTCATTACACTAGCAACATTCACTTTAATTCCTCCTTTATTACTTCTTATTTGTTTCATACCCGTGCTATTTTATTGTTAAACATTGGACATAATCGGTACAGGCCGCGATACTCTTTTAAGAGTAGGAAAACAAGGGGTATTCTACGTAATTTAGCTATGGATCTACAGAAGTACGAGCGGATTCTACGCAATAAAGGAAGAATTCTACAAAAGTAGGTGAGTATTCTACGAAAATCAGAACTAATTCCACAAAAATTGGAAACAAAATCCCAAAACAAAAAAACCCCCAGCCCAATTAGGCTGAGAGGTGATCAGAATTAACCGACGTGTTTGATACTTTGATCGGTTTGACCTTTATCTTTCATCCGGCTAAAAATATTCGCCAAAACCGAACCAGATAAATTATGCCACACACTAAAAATCGCACTAGGTACAGCTGCTAATGGCGAGAAGTGAGCCGTGGCGATAGCCACTCCCAAACCTGAGTTCTGCATGCCGACTTCCATTGCGACAGCCTTCTGTTTCGCAAGGTCCATCCCGCATAAACGGGCAAAGAAGAATCCAATCAAGAATCCTAACAGATTGTGAAGAATGACAACGCCAAAAATTAGTAAACCAGTTTCAGCAATCTTCGCCGCACTGCCTGCAACAACCGCGGAAACAATTAGCACAATCGCAATAACAGAAACTAGCGGCAATACTTTTGCACCAGCCTGTGCCTGCTTTCCAAAGAACTTTTTAATAATAAAGCCAAGCGCCAATGGAACAATGACAACTTGTACAATCGATAGGAATAAAGACGCCACACTAACATCCACCCATTTACTCGCAAACAGAAGAATTAGCAAGGGTGTGACAATTGGTGCTAGAATCGTAGAAACAGAGGCAATCGCAACTGCCAGCGCTACATTTCCTCTTGCTAGAAACACCATAACATTCGAAGCCGTTCCGCTCGGGCAGCATCCTACTAAAATAACCCCAACCGCAACTTCTTTTGGTAAATCAAGACCGACCGCCAATAAAAAGGCCAACAGCGGCATGATGATAAAGTGACCGATGACCCCTAACGCCACTTCTTTTGGTCTTCTAAAAACTTCTTTAAAATCCGATAACTCCAGTGTCAGCCCCATGCCGAACATAACAATTCCTAATAAAGGAACAATATATCCTCCCAGCCACACAAAGTGAGTTGGAAAATTAAAAGCAACAACAGCAAAGATTAATACCCATAAGGTAAAGGTCTTTCCGGCAAATCCGCTGATTTTCTCGATGACTCCCATAATATAATACCCCCTCGAAATTATTTCGTTTTTCCAAATAATCAGTATTTTAATATATTAGAATAAATATTTAAAAAAATCAATATTTTCCATACAATAATTATTTTTTGAAAAATCACTGCGAAATGCAAAGGCTTACAGCTTTTAAGAGGATTTTTAGTAGATATTTCAATTGTGCATTTTTTGAAAATTTTATATATAATTAAAATTATATTTTAAAAGGAGCATACAAATAATGACAAAAACACTTACTAGAGCACCCTTCAAGGCCGACCATGTCGGAAGCTTCCTGCGTCCGGAACGACTTAAGCAAGCACGTCTTCAAAAAGAAAACGGAGAAATCACAGCGGAACAGCTTCGTGCCATCGAAGATGAAGAAATCATTAGATTAGTAGAAAAACAAAAAGAAGTAGGTCTTTCAGCTGTAACAGATGGAGAATTGCGCCGTGCTTGGTGGCATTTCGACTTCCTAGCAGGACTAGAGGGCGTTGAGCTTTATGAAGCTGAGTCAGGTATTCAATTTAATGGGGTTCAAACAAGAGCACACGGAGTAAAAGTAACGGGCAAATTAGACTTCGGTCAGCATCCATTTATCGAAGACTATAAATTTTTGGACAGCATCAAAGGTGACCATGTTGCGAAATTCACGATTCCAAGTCCAAATATGCTCTTCTTTAGAGGGGTGATCGAGGAATCGGCATATCCAAACAAAGATGAGTTCTTTGATGATTTAATTAAAGCCTACCAAAAAGCTATTCAGGCATTTTATGATGCAGGCTGCCGTTATTTGCAATTAGATGATACATCTTGGGCAGTTTTCTTCTCAGAGAAAGGCCAGCAGCAAATTGCCGACAAAGGCTATACACCTGAAGAGTTAATTAAAATTTTCACTCGTGCCATCAACGAATCGATTGCCAACAAACCAGAAGATATGGTCATCACCATGCATATCTGCCGCGGTAACTTTAAATCTACTTATACAGCAAGCGGCGGTTACGATAATGCATCTGAATATATCTTTGGTGAATTAAAGGTAGATGGCTTATTCTTAGAATTTGATGATGAGCGCTCTGGCGGCTTTGCTCCTCTTCAGCACGTAAATCGCAAGGATTTACAAATTGTTCTTGGACTGATTACATCGAAGTTCGGTGAATTAGAAGATCCAGAATTAATCAAAGCACGTATTGCAGAAGCTGCTAAATATGTAGATTTAGATCAACTCTGCCTAAGCCCGCAATGTGGATTCTCTTCCACTGAAGAAGGCAACCTGCTAACAGAAGAACAGCAATGGGATAAAGTTAGACATGTGATTTCTATTGCGAATGATGTGTGGAAATAAGAGACGCGGGGACGGTTCTTTTGCTTCCGGATTGATCCCGGAGCATGAGAACCGTCCCCACGCTTCCCCACGCTTCCGAGAATTTCAATTAGTTCATCTAAACTTCGTAACCGGAATGTGAAAATATAGGATTAAAAACGAGGTACAAACAAAACATAGTAACCATGCCCAAAGCGGCCTCGTATAGTGGAGGCGCAGTCCAATAAACAGAAATAGCCAAACCACGCAAGACCAGCCAAAATGCCAACCATGATGATAGGTGATAAGTTTCGCATTCATAAACAGATACTCCATGATCGTCTCAAAAATAAACCAGCTGCCAATATATAAAGCTTGCTTAGGCAGATGTGATTGATACGGGTATAAGGATAAGTACAGTAAGGTCAGGTTGGGGAAGATGATAAATGTTAAAAAGAAATCAGCAATAGTATGGTTGGTTATAATTAATGAACCACGAAAAGTCCATAATGGGTATTCGTACATAAGGACAGAAATAAAAAAATCAACGCTTATAATGAAAAGGATGGTGGGATAGTATTTCCTCCAATTTCTCCAATCAGCAAACCGCCAAGTGCTAATTATATAGATAAAGGGAAGCACCATTCTTAAGTACGATACAACTGTATGTAACATGATGTCTCCCCTCCCATAACCTAATTTCTTTCAACTATTATTATTATTCATTATGAGAAGGTTTAAACTCTTTGAAAAATAACTGTCTTAATCTTCATGCTAAAAAATCCCGAATCCACGGCTGATACGGGACTAACAAGTAGCAAATGCTTAGAGGTTGACCCAATGATTCCACAGAATAAAACCCCAGTCCAAAAACTGGAGTTTTCCCCTTCCCTTCATCCTAAATATCTAGACCGACCCCACTCGTTTTTTGCTCAAGCATCTTATGAATCATTGTTCCGATATGAGCGGCAGCCTCAACAGGAGGCGTCCCTCTTTGATGAATATTAGAGATTACCATCCGGTCCGATTCCTTCGTCCCCTTTTGAGGCCTGTAACACATATAGGCACTTAGGGATTCCGCACTAACCAACCCAGGTCTCTCCCCAATCAAAAGAACAAAGGCTTCTGGCTGCAAAAGCTCACCAATCGCATCCATACACCCAACCCTTCCTCCTTTTAAAAAGAAAGCCGTACCGGCTGAAAGATTATAGACCGATAAGGAATCCAGTAACGTCGGGTACACATCCAGAATATTTTTTTGAATCGCACTCGCACTTAACCCGTCCGAAATCACTATTTGAACCTGGGGACGCAATATACACTTCTCAATAATCAGCTTCTCCCCTTCTTCGGATAAGAGCCGCCCCTGATCTGGTCTTTTCAAATACCGCTCCTTCGAACCATAACGCGTTTCAACCGTAAATAAACCCATTTGATCTAACAGGTCTTGCGATACCTCACCATACACGGCATCCACCGCGGCCGCATGGTCAATCCGAAATGATAAAGAATCCTTTGTTAACGGCCTTGTCCCCGTGCGGCCAACTCCAATCCGGGCAGGAGTATGTTGTTTTAAAAAATCTAATTCATTCATCACGATTTCCCTCCCATAAAAAGAGCTGGATTACCGGCTAAAGTCGTTAACTTGCCACTTTCCATAATCCCTACTTTCTCCAGCCAGCATTCAAATTCAGGAGCAGGCTTCAACCTCAACACACTGCGCAATGTCGCAATATCATGGTAGCTTAACGATTGGTAGTTCAACATACAATCATCCCCCATCGGGACACCAATCACAAAGTTCACACCAGCTGCGCCTAACAGGGCGCTCAGGTTATCCATATCATTTTGGTCGACCTTCATATGGTTTGTATAACAAACATCCACACCCATTGGCAGTCCGTGCATCTTCCCCATAAAATGATCTTCCAAACCAGCCCTAATCACTTGTTTGCTGTCATATAAGTACTCAGGTCCAATAAACCCAACAACCGTGTTTACCAAAAACGGTTTATAGATCCTTGCAAGTCCATAGCATCTTGCTTCTAACGTGACCTGGTCAATCCCAAAATGAGACTCAGACGATAACTCTGATCCTTGACCTGTTTCAAAATACCATCTGTTTTCCCCTGTTGCTGTACCAAGTTCATTGATTAGAGCATTAGCTTCATTCAGCAAGGATACAGAAATCCCAAATGATTCATTTCCCTTTTGTGTTCCAGCTAAGCTTTGAAAAATCAAATCCGCTGGCGCTCCTTTCACAATGGCTCGCATTTGACTTGTCACGTGAGACAACACACAATTTTGTGTCGGAATCGAAAAATCGTTAATGATCTGTTTCGTTTCTTTTAATAAAGTATAAATATTATCGGTCGTATCAATAACTGGGTTGATCCCAATAACCGCATCCCCAATCCCATAGCTTAAAGCTTCATATAAAGATGCCCGCATACCCTGAAGATGGTCAGCGGGGTGATTAGGCTGCGCCCTTGACGCCAAAACGCCCGGCTGTCCAATCGTTGTTTGACAATGGGTTTCCACCTTAATTTTTGAAGCGGCTTGGATTAAATCTAAATTGGACATAATTTTTGCAGCCGCTGCAATCATTTCACTCGTTAAACCCTTACTAATACCCAATAAATCCGGACCATCACTTAGGATATATTCCCGCAACTCCGCTACCGACCAATTCTTAATCCTTCTATATATACTCTCGTCGATACTTTCTTCGATTACCCTTGAAACCTCATCCTCCTCTGCCGGTAATAAAGGATGATTCCGAAAATCCGCCAAGGTTAAATCAGCCAATACCATTTTTGCTGCCATGCGTTCCTTCATATTTTCAGCACTAATCCCAGCCAGCTCATCACCAGACCGTTCTTCATTTGCTTTCGCCATAATTTCTTTTAAACTACGAAATTGATACGTTTTCCCTAATATCGTTGTTTTCTTATCCATTTGAACACCTCGTTAGACAAAAGCTAGAGTTTTAATGGAGACCGGAATCGCCTCCCCTGCAACAGGCAAGCCCAAATCAATATAATCACCATACGTAAAATCAATCTGATCAATACATAGGACTTCCAACCGCTCCTTACAGCGTTTAGCTAAAGCTTGACCAAGTGCTTTGGCCATATCGCTTTCACAGATGACAATCAAGCATTGCGCCTCTGGGAAATGCTGAATAAATGGGTAATAAATCGAGTCCGCAATATCTTGTAAAATAGCATACGTACACTCTTCAACTCTGGTTAAACCAAGTGCAAGCGGAGTTTCTTGTTTCGTATCAAAGGAGTTTCTCGCCTGTTTCATTGCCTCACTAATCCGTAAACGAAGATCTGCCAAAGGATCAACCTTCACTTTGACAATCGGAACATTTCGTTTTGGTAAAAGCGATTCCTTCACATAAACGGTTGCGCCACAAATCTCCGTATTCTGCATTCCCGCTCCAATCACGGTCGCTCTTGTGGTTTCACTTGCAACTCCAACTCGTACAGGACAGGAATCAGCAACTATTTTTAATGCAGCGGCAAGCAATGGCCCGATATCCCCATGCCTAGTTACCTCTTCCAAAAACTCAGGAGGCTCTTCCGTCAGCATCTGCCCAATCCCTCCTGAAAAAATAACTTCATCAATGGGAGGAAGGGAAATAGAGGTTGGTTGAAGGAGTAATAATTCTGGTGCATATTCAGGAGAACCACATAATAAGGAAAGTAAGGCTTCACTCATCCGGTGACAAATTCGTTGAATACAATCATAATCAACGGACATTCCTGTTCCCAGGTGAAAATGGTTGGCAGTTAACCACGGCACGATATGGTCTGAAATATAGTCAATCATTCCATCCTTCTGTAGGCGAATAAGTCTCCCTCCAATATGGAAAGTCAGGGTTTGCAGGACTTTCCCCTGTTGAAATAAGGCGATATTAGCCGTACCTCCGCCAATATCGACATTGGCCACCACACCCTTTATTTCTTTCGAACGGTTCATCGCCCCGGAGCCTTTTCCAGCTAAAATCCCCTCTAAATCCGGACCGGCAGCCGCTACCACGAAATCACCAGCACGTTCTGCTAAATAATGAATAATCGCTTCGGCATTATCTTTTCTTGCCGTTTCCCCTGTGATTATCACGGCACCTGCCTTTATATCATGCAGGTCAATTCCCGACTTCTCGTATTCATAGTTCAAAATATCCTTTAATTGTTCGATATTAATCTCATAGTGATTCTTTAAAGGAGTGGTATAAATGCGGCTAGCATACTGTACTTTGCGGTCAACAATCTGGCAGCTCGGTAAACTAAACTGCCCTCCTATCTCCTTTACCTGCAAGCGGCTGACAACGAACTTCGTTGAACTTGTTCCGATATCAAGCCCGATACTCTTAATCCAGTATTCCTTCATCCTCGCCCCCCTAAATCAAGATTATATATGAAAAAGGTATGAGCAAGGGGACGGTTCTTATGCTTCAGAAGCATGAGAACCGTCCCCTTGCTTCCTCGGTTAAACGGCTGTATATTTTTTTCCGTATCCAAATGCACCTTCAATAAAGCAATTCTCTGCGGAAAAGTCTGCTGCCCTTTTCAAACCTTCCCGAATTGTTTCCTCATTAGGTGGTTCCGTTTTACTCCATCCATGCTGCAGTAGGTGAATAAGAAACGCCGTCAAAAAAGAGTCGCCGCATCCCATCGTATCAATCGGTTTGACAATTTTCGCTGTTCCCTCATAAAAGGTTTCTCCATCAAAAAAGAGTGACCCCTGAGTTCCTCGAGTAGCTAGAACATAACAAGTACCATGACTTACAATTTTCATCATTAGCTCTTTAATTTGATCCACTGATGAGCCGCCTCCTGAAAACAAGGCAAAATCAATGTTTGGACAAACCCTTTTTAAATAATCCTCCTGACGGAACATCTCATCTTCAGAAAAATCAAAGCTTACGATCGAATCCAGGCTCCTAAGCTTTGCTAATTCTAGTTCTGTCTTGGAGTAACAGCTTGAGTGGATCAGTTGAAATTCGCCAAAATAGTCCAGTTCGCTTTTCTCTAAAACCATCGGCTTTTCATTGGCAACTCCGCCATTATTCCAGCCTAATAAGACACGGTCTCCATCTATTAACCCTACTTCTGAACAACCATTCTCCCCTGGATACTGAACACATTGAGATAGATCGATCCCTATTTCCGTTAACGTGTCTATGATATGCTTGGCTGCCTCATCATTACCAAAAACGCCCATGTAAGCAGAATCCACACCTAGCTTTTTCGCATTTACAGCAAAATTAACACAATTTCCACCAGGGTAGATGGTATCGATATGAACATATTTATCTACGACATTATCTCCAAAGCCGATCACTTTCATCTCAGATCCTCCTGCCATTCTGTGGCTTAAAACTGGTACTGCTTAAGTTTTAGTTTACTTAAGCAGCACCTATAAATCTATTCTGTTTTAATATTGAACCACACGATAGTATCTTCTGGTTGTTAATGGATGGTTTCGCTTTTCTTCTAAATGAACACTTACTCGTTCCAGTAACGCAGCCATGACGATTGGAGAGAAGAATCCTCTGAATTGTTCTCTAATACCATTTAGCTCATAATCCTTCGTATCAAAGATGGTAATTTCCTTTGTATAACGATTAACGAAATTTTCCACTCTATCCATTAATGGACGGGTAGAATCTTCACCATACAATAAGATCACACTTGTATCCTCTTCCACTAATTCAATCGTGCCATGGAAAAATTCCGCCGCATGAATGGTTTTTGTCCGGATCCATTGCATTTCCTCTAATACACACATGCCATATAGGTAGGTTTCTCCCCATAGATTCCCCGAGCCAACGATCATGTGGTAAGTCTCGTCCTTATATTTAAGGGCAAATTCCTCTGCCCTTCGCTCGGTTCTTTCTTTTACTAAAAGTAACTCGTAAGGTAGCTTCTCTAAATCTTCCATCAATGCCTCATACTCAGGGAATTCTCCGCGAAGATGCATTAAGCGGAAAATCAACGTATACAACTGGATATGCATTTCCTCACAAAGAGTATCGTTTGCCGCATGGTTGATGACCGTATATTTCGTTTCATTGGCAAGTGGTGTATTCTCTTCTCCAACAAAACCAATCGTTGTTGCCCCTTGTTTCTTGGCAAACTTTGCGGCCGCTACGGTTTCCTCTGTGGTACCCGATAAAGAAGACAAAACAACCAATGATTTTTCATTAAGGCGTTGATGATCCATTACAATAAATTCAGCAGCAATTTCTGCGTAAACAGGGATATCTGAATTTGTTTTTAAAATGTACTCTAAAGGATACTTCAGGGCAATCGTACCGCCTGATCCAATTAAAAAGACATTCTTATATCCAGCCGCAGAAACTTCATCCGCAATTTTTTCAATCTGACTTCTTACATGAACAGCTCCATTTAATACACTTAGATAGTTTTCTTCATTAAAATTTAACATTTGAATTCCTCCTGATTAATGGTATATACCATTTTATTTATATTTTTTATTTAACAAATCACAAAGCACCCAATTAATGGAATTTACTGAGCCACTCTCTTTTCATCGTTCTCTACATTAAATTCTTTACTTAATCGGTTTTTAACCTTTGATCCCATGAAGAAATAATAAAGTATGCCTGAAGCGGCTAACCCAACAATCCAAGTAATATCAGCTCCGCCAAGTGCTGTAAACATAGGCCCTTTGTAGAAGGAAAAGCTCATAAACGGGATTTGAATGAAGAAACTTACAATATAGACTGCCATGGTAGACCAATTATACTTACCATAGACTCCATTCACATCATAAACTTCCGGAATATTGTATTTACCCTTACGGAAGAAATAAAAGTCAATCAGATTGACAGAAGTCCAAGGGATTAGATAATACATTTGGAAAACCATGATATCACCAAAATAATCGTTGAAATGATCTTTTGTCGTGATTGCGATAATGGTTCCAAGCGCTACAATAAACGTAATAATCCAAAACTTGCTGTTTTTTGATATATGCTGCTTATTGTAGGAAAAACAAGTTACTAATGACATGTATCCACTATAAGTAATAACGGTATTCATGATGATAATTCCTAAGATGAGAGAAATGTAGGCTAATGGTGCAAATGGTCCAAAAAGAGTAGCAATACTAGTATTAATATGATCCGCTGCATTTGGAATACCGGCTGCAATAATTGCTCCTACCAATGGCATCCAGATACCAGATAATACCGTGCCCGTGTACGTATACCAGAAAGTAGAGGCAGTCGATGTATGGGCTGGAAGATATCGAGAGTAATCCGCTACACATGGGCCATAGCCGATTTGCCAAGATGCCCCGAGACCCATGACCACTAAAAAGGCCCCTAGATTAAATCCTTGGGAAGCGGACCATGCACCAGCAGGTAAATCAAGTTGAAGAGCAAAAACGGTTGTAAGAGCAAAGGTAATTAATGATAGGATGGTCATAACGTTACTAAACTTATGAATAAAATCATAGCCAAAAAAGGTGATAAAGATGGTGGAAACACCAAAAATCACTAATCCAATTACTTCTGGTACAGACACTACGGACTTAATCGCGTCAACTACTAATAGTGATTCAGCAGCACCAAATAGCGGACAGCCCACAAAAACCATAATGATCGGAATCGCTGCCCCGATAACCCCAAATTGTACCCGGCTCGAGATCATCTGCGGGATCCCAAGCTTAGGTCCTTGGGCGGAATGGAATGCCATAAAAAGGCCGCCAATTAAGTTTCCTAGAATCATTGCAATTAACGTCCAAAAGATGTTGAGACCCAACACGATTCCCATACAACCGTTGAGTAATGGCATAACGTTTGTGTTTGCACTGAACCAAATCGAAAACAAATTTCTTACGTTTCCATGTCTTTCATTATGCGGAATAAACTCAATACTTCGTTGTTCAACATTCATCGCAATACCTCCCTATTTTTAATAGTTGAATGATCATTCAAAAGCTTTCCACTCGAGCCTTAGTGGTATATACCATTTATAATGTGATTATAATTCACTTTATCAATCTTTTCTCATTTTTTGTAAGATTCTCTGACATATTTTCGAATGGTAAAAAACAACTAATAGATTTTGCGTAAATCCGCTTCTATAGGGGTATTAAACAAGGATGATGTTGTTAGAAAACATAAATGGTATATACCATTATAACTAAGCTTATTAACTAAACTAGATTCTCCCCCCCTTCTTTTTTGAAAGCCCTTACTTAAAATATATAATAAATTATAAATTCTAAAAATTCAACAACTTTTTAACAAAAATTTCTTTCAATGGAAACGGGGTCTAACTAGTTTAGTCTGATAAGGTTTGTTCTGAATAATAGTTTACAATATCCGATCGAGTCGTTAACTGGGAAAATTCAATGATCCTTCCAAGAGAATCTGAAGTCGTTTCTTCAAAGAAGATACACGGGCTCTCATTTCGAATGTTTAATAGTTTGCTCTCCGCCTCATTACTCAGTGATACGCGCATAAACTGCTTTGTCTTCACTAGTTTAATTCCGTAGTACTTCTCAAGGACTTCATAGACGGAAGCGTTTTCTTCCATGTGCTTTTCAATTCCATCACAATACTTATAAGGAATATGGGAAACTTGAATCGAAATTGGCATTCCATCTGCCAGCCTTAACCTTTTAATAATAATAATCTCCTCATCAGTATTAATTTCTAAGGCCTTTGCCACAGAAGCCTTTGCTTTTTCCTTGCTGATTTCAAGCATTTTGGTGGAAGGAACTAAACCCTTGTTCAGTAATACATTGGTAAAACTGCTAAAGGTTATAAAGTCCATTTGAATTCGTTTATTGGTCACAAACGTTCCTGCCCCAACAATTCTTTCAACAAACCCTTCCCGCTCCAGAATGGAAATCGCATGCCTTGCGGTCATCCGGCTAATGTTAAATCTTTCCGCAAGTTCTCTCTCTGATGGAAGCTTATCACCATGCTTCAAGTTTTTACTTTCGATTTCCTCGATAAAATAACTCTTGATCTGCTCATAATAAGGCGTACCGCTTGTTTTCTCCATCAAGACTTCACTCCATCTTAAAAACTATTGTTTTAAAATTATAGTATAAAAAATGGAATAGCTCAATGTTACTGTTTATTGAAAGCAAGAGATAAAAAGGCTGTCAACATTGGCAGCCTTGAACCTATCAAACCCATAGAAACCCTAAGTTACAGGATTCCCATCAGTTAGCTTCTTCTTATCAGAAGGAAACATGCCCAAAATAAGAACAACTGGCACGATATTAACAACAGCCAAAACCGTCCCTTGGAAGTCCGTACCACTCATTAACCCGTGTGCTGTTACTAAAATATACAGAATAGGATTAAGGGCATGCAGTTTTTGCCATCTTTGATAACCAATTTTCTTACGGAATTTCGATGTGACAATCGTTAAAATTAAGAAATAAAAGCCGATAGATCCTAATCCCATAGAAATGGTTTCATAGCTGCTGCTAAATGGAATCAGTATATCAGACCAACTAAATTTCATGTATGCATCAATCAATAAAATTCCTAAATGACCGGCCGTCATAATCAATGACCAGTCTGACACGACCTCATGAAAATGCAGGAGATTATTCACTTTCTTTTTCCGTTTCTTCTGTACAGCGGAATATAGTCCTGTTAATGCCGCCAAATATAATAATAGATATGCCACAACCCCAGTCGCCCGGATTGCGTACCATTCTAATGACTCCATTTTATTCGCCACCTCTCCAGATTTCTTTTGCTTCATTTATGATAACCGCTGGATTTTTTTTGACAGAAAGCAAGGCCTTCCCGCGCTCTTCTCCCAATAAAAGAACCACTTTTGCTAATACATCCGCTTCTACAGCCGTTGGTGCCGTTACAGTAGAAGAGATAATGGTGCTCGCAGATGGCTCGCCTGTTGTCGCATCAATAAGATGATGTTTACTTCTGCCATTCACCTTCCACCTTCTTTTCATCGAAGTAGAAGTAGCTACAGCCCCTTCGGATACCTGGATGGAAGAGAGCATTTTTGATGAATCAAGGGGATCCTCAATGCCAATATTTAAGGGCCGCGGCAGTCTTCCAAAAATCCGAATATCTCCGCCGACATTAACAAACCCATAGCCATATTGCGATAAGATATCAGCTGCACAATCAACCACCCAGCCCTTAGCGATTCCACCTAGATCAATACCAGTGTGCAAAACCACCGTTTGTCTATCCTCATCTAATTGATAAGGTCTGAGTTTCGTAAACACTGGAGCTGTAAGGGAGGGAGTCGCTAACTCCTGCCCTTTGATAAATTCAATTGATTTTGTATAGCCGCTGTTTTCAATTGCTGACAATATACCAGGATTAAACACTCCATTTGTTTCTTCGTAAAATCTAAGTGCCTCTTTTAAAATGCTAAAAAATTGATCCGATACCTCGACTTCTTTTTCTAGCTGCTGATTTAATTTGGATAACTCACTATCTTCTTTAAACCGGCTGCAGGTGTCTTCGACAGATGCGAATAATTTATAAACGGGCATGAGATCATTGACAAACAATTCTTTATTTATCAATATTTGTACCATTGTACTCATTGAATTGAAGTTATACTTATACATGTTAAGGCTCCTCCTGTAGTAGTATCAAATGCACTATCGTAATTATTGAAATGATACTTATACTTCATCAGGTTCCCCCGGTTGTAGTATCAAAGCCCCCATGTTGACTTGGAAACGAATTGTCTTGTGAAACAGATTGATCATCTGACTGCCCAGTTCCACTTGTGTCTGTAGTCCCGCTAGTATCAGTAGAACCGCTGGTATTTGTAGATCCAGTGGTACCTGTAGATTGACTAGGGACCTCGTAGGTGATCGATGAATTTTGGCTACTCCCACTTTGAGATGATTGTGTTGTCGCGACTGCAGTTGTATTGGTTGTTGTATCTTTTTTAATTCCCATATATGACATCATTCCAGCGACGAGAGCAAGACTCGCAAAGCTCACTCCCCAAGAGGTAAATTTCTTTTTGGCCATTTGAATGACTCCTTTCAATTTTTAGATGCTTTCTTTAAGTCCATGTCTGCATTATGATACTCCAACCTTAATTAAGTCTTAACAGGAGTTAAAAAAGATAAATAATGTGTTTATATTGAAAAAAGCCAATTCCTGTTATCGAGGAAGTGGCTTTAGAAGAAGCATGGGGACGGTTCTTCTGCTTCGGAAGCAAGAGAACCGTCCCCATGCTTCGATTTCAGTTAGAATCGTCAGAGTCAGGAGGTCCAATGACAACAGTTTCATCAATCGGGGATAATACTTTGACTAATTTCCTTGCATTAACATCATAGGCGAGTTCAAAAACATCTGGCGGCGTTAATCTTAATACGTCTGAACCCTCAATCGATTGGATTTGACCATCATTAAAGGCAACTAAAAGATGTGCTTCCTCGGTAACACAAGTAATCCAGTGCCACCATCCCTTTGGCAGGAATGTGACCTGACCAGGCTTAACATGATAGGTCTGCAACTCTAAGGTAGACGGATTAAGAATCGAAATAATTACTTCTCCAGAGATAATGAAATCAAGTTCATCCGCATTTGGATGCCAGTGTGGCTCGCGAATATGAGCCCGGCTTAGAAAGAGGTCCCCTAAAGCTAAATCCTGCATCTCCGGGATTTGAGCAGTGGTAACTTCGTATAGAACGTTTTCGGGATTCCTTCGAAAGCCCACATTGTCGCTAACATCAAAAAATAGTTCTGGAGAAGTCGTGGAACCCCACCACATTCCTTCCCTTCTTCTATTCATGGGTATAAACATTTCCCTAAACAAATCTTTTAATGGTGCAGCATTTTTCGGTCCGATTACTACTGTCTCTGTAATTGGTGCCAATACCTTTGCTAATTTTTCCGCATTTACACCATATGCTAGTTGGAAAACCTCTGGAGGAGTTTTTCGCAGGATATCGGAGCCAAAGATATTTTCACGCTGTTCATTGTCATATATCGCAACAATATGGGCTTCTTCCGTAATGGATATGATCCAATGCCACCAGTTAATTGGGATAAAAACAACGTCTCCCGGTTTCACACGATAAGTAAGCAATTGTGGTGTGAAAGGATCAAGAACAGAGATAATGGCTTCCCCACTAACGACATAATCCAGCTCAGCCGCATTTGGATGCCAATGTGGTTCTAGAATGTGGTCCCTACTAAGAAAGATGTTATCCAAACCAATATTCCTCAAGACCGGTAGTTGTGCTGAGGTAACTTGGAAAATAATATTTTCAGAATTTCTTTTAAAAAATACGCTTTCTCTTGAATCGAAGAAAAGATTAGAGGATTTTGTTGTCTTTTTCCCTGTCAATGATTTTGTGTTACTAATTTGGTTATTTTTCATTTTTAACCTCCTGTCCCAAAATACAGGTATTAAGGCTTTCTTCCTAATAGACCCGCTATGTATACATATGCTAGCTGGAACCATTTGACTGGTTAACTGCCCGGGAACAATTAGTGTTACTGTTACCTCCTACGATTTATAGAAACTTACTTTTAAAAGGGAATCTATTGTATAATAAAAAGAGAAGTGCTGTGAACACTTCTCTTTGCAACCACTACCGCCAAGTATGGTTGTTTATTCAAATATCTTTAAAGGACCATCCTTTTGCTCGCCAAAGTATAGGGTGGTTTTCTTTTTTTAAAAGATAACATTTTACTTCACCTCAATCGGCTTTTTCAAGAAGATACCATAGCTAACAGCCGAAACAATCAATAATACAGCCCCAATAAGGAAGACAAATTCAAACGATCCTGTTGCTTGTACAATCGCACCCGTAACGATTGGTGCTAACGCCGCTCCAATAAAGCCGCCAAAATTTTGGATGGACCCTAATGATGCGACCATGTTTTTCGGTGCAACATCGGTGGCAAGTGTCCAGATGACACCGGTCGGTACAGAAGAAGCGAAATAAGCAATTGTAATTAAGGTAATCGCCGCATTAACCCCTGATACATATGGAATTGGAATCACTGCACACGCTGCAAGAATTGCTCCGCATACAAGAGGAATTTTGCGCGCCTTAATTGGTTGATAGCCTTTACGAATAAAGTAGTCAGAGATGATGCCGCCAAGAGGTACACCAATAATCCCCATTAAGAACGGAATGGAAGCAACCCAGCCTGTTTTTAAAATAGTTAACCCACGGTCAGCCACTAAGTAACCTGGCAGCCAGGTTAAGAATGTCCACATTGTATACACAAGTCCAAAGTTACCGAAAATCATAAACCATGTTGATTTATATTTAAATAAACTTCCCCAGCCAATTTGCTTTTCTGTAGAATGAACTTGGACTTCTTCCTGCTCATCTTTATTGATTTCAATTAATTCAAATTTACTTGGATCACGATAAATGAACCACCATACAACCATGACCACAAGCCCAGCTGCACCGATGACGAAAAACATAATCTTCCAAGAAAAAGCGAGCATCAACGCTGTTAGCAGTGGAGGTGCAATCCCGTTCGCAATTTGTGAACCGGTATTAACAACGGCAAGCGGTGTTCCGCGGTCTTTTTTAGAAAACCAAGTATTAATAGCCTTTGTAGCCGATGGAAAAAACGGTGATTCCGAAATACCAAGCAATACGCGTAAAGTATAAAAAATAGAATAGCTGCTAGTAAAAGCGGTCAGCAATGAAACAATAGACCATGAGCCAATCGCCCCTGTAAACATTTTTTTCGGACCAATTTTATCGACAAGCCAGCCTGCTGGGAGGTTTGCCAGAGCATATGGCCAGAGGAACGCGGACAATAGTACACCCATTTGCAATGGAGATAAACCAAACTCCTTAGATATCAAAGGATTCGCTACACTTAGATTCGCTCGGTCCAAGTAGTTTACCACTGCTCCAATTAAGATAATAAAAACAAAAGTCCAACGGAATTGATTAATACTTTTTACCTTTTTAGTGCCTTGAAGGACTTCTTGCTGTAATTTAGCCATAATATAACCCCCTCTTTCAAATAAACATGTGAATACCCTTACATAACCAAACAAAATGGTCTCGCCTTATTTAGCCTGACCGACCCACACTTTTGAACGCGTTTGCATTTCTTGTAATAGTTGTGGATATCTCTGTGATGTTTTCTGCAAAGTATGTCCAACCACGACGGTCAGTAGGAATGAGTGCTATGAACCCAATCCTACAAGTGGTTAAACCAAGGTATATTGCGCATTAGCTACTGCTTGAATAAATTCTTTTGCGGCAGTAGTAACCTTTTGATAATCCCCATCCTTTTGGGCTGCTTTTGAAATATAGCTTCCCACTCCAACACCAATACAGCCGGCCTTGAGCCACTCATGAACATTCTCTGGTGTAACGCCGCCCGTTGGGACAATCGGTGCCTCTGGAACTGGAGCCATAATCGCACTTACATATTTGGGCCCTACTACTTCGGCCGGGAATAATTTAACAATGTCAGCACCAGCCTCTAACGTTTCGATCACATCCCTTGGAGTAAAGGCCCCACTAATGGTGATCGCTTGATAGCGGTTAGCCATTTTGATCATCTCTGGGTTCAACTGTGGACTGACTAATAGTTCTGCCCCTGCTAGAATAGCTGCTCTAGCCGTTTCACCATCTAAGATTGTACCTGCCCCGATTAAAATCCCTTCGCTCCTATACTTATCCGATAGGATGCGGATGACATTTAAAGCGTTAGGGACACTCATTGTAATCTCTAATGCTTTGATTCCTCCTTTTATGGCTGCTTCAGAAACGGCCAATGCCTCTTCTTCGCTTTCTGAACGGATGATCAAGACGATACCGCTTTCATAGATCTTTTTTAAATTTTCTAGTTTCCTAGGCATGGAATCCCTCCCTATTTTGTTTTATCTATTTAGAATCTCTAAATATTCACATATAACCTTTTCCCGCTATATCCAAGTTGATTAGATAGTTTCAATGCGGTTTCAGTAATTAAATTACTCACCAGTTCTTTTCTCTCAGCTGTCAAACTCGAATAAACGCTGGCAATACTGATGGCAGCTACTGGCTGATTCGCTTGGTCAAAGATCGCAGATCCCATACAATACATTTCCTCATTGTCTTCACGGTCATCAATCGAGTAACCTCGTTCACGGATTTCCTTCATATCTAGTAAAATATCGGACATGGTTACCAAGGAGAAAGGTGTTTTTCTTGGAATCTCACCATCACTATACAAATATTCAATTTTTTCATCAGGCATAGCGGCGAGAAGCGCTTTTCCCACACCAGTAGTATGTAAAAACCGGCGAGAACCAAGCTTGGCAGTCGGACGCATCACCGAGAAGTTTTCGGCTTTATCTAGATAAACGACTTTACCTTTATCTTCTACTCCTAAAAACACGGTACTTCCAGTTTGTTTATTCAACTCTAATAGCAAAGGTCTGGCTAATTGGGTAATCTCCATATTTGATTGATACGCCATCCCCGTTTCAAAAGCGGATAAACCTAATCGGTACGTTTTAAGACGGGGATCATCCATTTCTATGAATCCCTTATATAGTAATGTCTGTACCAATTCAAACCCGCTGCTTTTCGGCATGTCCATCTCTTTACAGATTTCATTCAGTGTTAAGGGGGAACTTGTTTTAGCAAGCAATACGAGAAGATCTAAGGCTCGCTCTGCTGATTTATTGATACGAATCTTTTCCATAATGACTCCTTCGCTTTAAGTTCGCATATACGAACCGCATTCAACATATCGAATTTATAGCTCAAGTATAGTGAGCAAAAAAAATAAACACAATAGTTTTTTGAAAATTTATTCTAAAAAGTTTTTTATAAAAATGGGGATTGAAATGAATGAAAAGGTGAGATATTCTAAAAATATAATTCGTCATTCGGAACGTGGTTCGTATATGCGAACTAAATTGTAAACGTTTTAGCTATTAACTAGGAGGAAATTGTCATGGAACCCACTGTTATTTTTTTAATCGGAACCCCGTCTTCTGGAAAGTCAACGGTCGGAAAATTGCTGGCATCTACTTATAATTGGTGCTATTTAGATAAAGATATCATTTGTAACAAGTTTACAGGTAAATTACTAGAATCCAATGGATATTCCCCTCATGACCGTGACGGCTGTTCCTTTTATACTGATGTTGTAATGGATCTTGAATATCAAACCTTACTAGACATCGCAGATGACAACCTCCAGTTAGGAAATTCCGTCATACTGGACGCTCCATTCCTTGGTTATTTTTCAAACAAGCATTACATAAATGGATTGATAGAAAAATATAACTGGCAAGCTGTAAACAAACGGGTCCTTCAGGTTACGATTGATTTTTCCATTTTAAAACATAGGATGCAAGCTAGAGGGCTAGAAAGAGACACCTGGAAATTGGCCAACTGGGATACCTATGTACAAAGCATCCAGGAAAAACAGTGTCTATGGGAGAATATTCAGATTACCCCTTTTGATAATAGCAGTGATACAGTTGATGCTGAGAAACTATTTCAAACTATGCAATTAGAGAGCTGCTTAGCTTTTTGAGCTAGACACAAAAAGATTAGTCTTCACACTAAAAAGCAGTAAATCTAAGATATCTGCTAACTAATTAAACGTTTAAATTAATTTATTAATGGAACGTTCCTTGATCAATCCATGGATATATTATTTTGCCATCTGGAATATAGTCTAAAAGACTACTCAACTAATGGAGGAATCTGTATGGGCTACTATATTCAAGTGGAAGCAAACGTGTCCATTTATGTAGAAGACATTAATCCAGGGAGCAATAAGACCATTTTGTTCCTTCATGGCTGGCCGGGAAACCTTCAGTTGTTTGAATACCAGTTTAACCAACTGCCAAAAATGGGCTATCGTTGTATTGGCTGGGATCAAAGAGGATTCGGGAAATCAGATAAACCATGGGTAGGATATGACTACGACAGACTTGCGGACGATTTGAGGGCTGTTATCGAAGCACTTCATTTACAAAATATCACGCTAGCAGGACACTCCACCGGAGGAGCGATTGCCATCAGATATATGGCCCGCCACGGTGGTTATGGGGTTTCCAAGCTCGCCCTAATGGCCGCGGCAGCTCCAAGTTTGATCCAACGTCCCTACTTTCCACACGGCATAAAAAAAGAAGATGTACTCAACATCATTAAAGGAACCTATAATGACCGTCCCAACATGCTGCGAGGATTTGGAGACACATTTTTCTTCCAGCATACCACCCAAGCATTCTCGGATTGGTTTTTCCAATTAGGATTGCAGGCCGCAAGCTGGTCGACTGCGGCCATCGCAAACACTTGGCTATACGAAGAAAAACTATTTTATGATTTAGCACAGATTCACGTTCCGACACTCATTCTCCATGGTGTCCATGACCAAGTTTGCCTCTTCCCCTTAGCTGAAGCACAAAAACAAGGAATCAGAAATTCCAAACTGGTACCATTTCAAAACAGCGGCCACGGACTATTCTGGGATGAACGGGATAAACTCAATCGAGAGTTGGCGCACTTTATTGGATAGATGGGAGCATGGGGACGGTTCTCGTGCTTCCATTTTGAATAGCGGGAACTCTCCCCATACTTCCATATTAGTGCAAAAAAAAAACGATTCTCATCTTTATCTTTGAGAGTCGTTTTTAAATAATTCAACCACATATTGTAGTTCACTTTTAGTGCATGGTTTTAAAGCGAAAGCGGATGCTGCCATGTATTTTCCATAAACATTCATAAAGTTTTCCATTGCTTTTTTCATTTTATTACCACCTTCCATAATTTATATATTGATTATCAAACAGAATGGTGTATTTTGGCAAAGATCTAGAAAACGGAAACATTCCTCATAAAAACGGGTACATTTCCAATGTAAGCGCACATTTTATAATGTTTTCTCACTATTTCGCTGTTTTTCTTCGTTTTTCATTTGGAATCATGGGGACGGTTTTCTTGCTTCGGAAGCAGGAGAACCGTCCCCATGATTCCCCTCTAGCAAAGCCGATTAACAAAATGCAAAAAGATGCTCCATGCCTATGCCTATAAAAAAATTTCTCATTGAAATAAATAGTAATATTATGTTAAATTATCCAAGTAAAGTTAAAAATAAAAAAAGGGGTAGTCAAATGGGTGATATTTTATGGCAAATTTTAAACTTTGTGGGCCTTATAGCAATTATTAGTTTAATTGTTTATGTAGCTAAGAAAATTAAAAAATCTAAAAAATAGCAGAGGCTGGCGTTACATCATATGAAAAAATATATTATCTCGTTTTGTCTTGTATTTAGCTTAATGTTTTTATCACTAGTGTCACCATTTAAGGCTGAAGAATCAGATATATTAGATGGCATAACTGATGCAAATTATGAAGTTACTACAGAAGCTAAAGCTGATAAAGAAGTTGCAACAAAAAAAGAAGAAAAACAAATTGAACAATTATTTGAAGAATATAGTCTTGAACCATTAACAACAGAGTTACCTGCTAATACACCAGTTGTTAATTTTGATAGTGTTGAAGAATTTAAGAAATTCTTAGAAGATACTAATAAACCTACTGAAATTGAAATTAATGAACATAAATCAGAAAATGATCAGCTTTTTGCATCTTTATTTGGTATAAAAACAGCAGACGCAGCAATGAAAACATATAAGTACAGTGAATGGCATGGAGCATCTAAATTAAATCTTTATGCAGATGTAAACCGTAATTCAAAAGGGAAAGTTACTGATACCGATGTATGGACAACTCTTACAGGAATTACATTAGGATTTGCTTGGGATGAAAAGAATGCCTATGCTATCTTAAATTCTAGCAAAACTGGTGGAACAGCTTACGGTAGAGGTACTTTTTCTTACGTGATATTTATACAAGGTATAGGTACCATTTATTCATATGATATTAAAATGTCACTTAAGTTTTAAGAATAATATCCTTCTAAAACTCCCAAAGGATACCATAATAAAACGGTATCCTTTGTTTCATTATGTAACCGAAAGGCCCTCATTCACCAGCCGTCTTCGATAGACGATTTTTGATAAGGTGACACTCAACTCATACAGAATGAGCAAAGGCACCGTCACAAGAATATCCGACATAAAATCCGGCGGTGTCACCAAAATCGATATGACAATCAGAACAAAATAGGAAATCTTCCGCGCTTTAGCTAGTCTCAAAGGATTTAAGATTCCTAATTTCGTTAAAAAAATCACCACTAACGGCATTTCAAACAGCAATCCGAACGGAAGAGTAAGATTCAGCATAAACCGAAAATATTTTTCTGCCGTAAATAAGGTTTCAAATTGCCCCTGGGATAAGGAGGTCAGAAATCCTAATACAGTAGGAAACAACACAAAATAGCCAAACGCAACCCCAATCATAAATAACAGAAAAAGAAAGGGAATGAAGCCCAAAGTCACCCTTCGTTCCTCGCGGTTCAAGGCAGGCGCAATATACCTCCATATTTGATAGGCAGCTACCGGAATCACTCCTGCCAGCGAAAAAACAGCAGCGATCATCATGTAAACCCATAAAATATCACTTGGGCCAAGTACCGCCAGTTTCTGGTCCAGGTCTTTAATCAGCCATTGATAAATATGTTCGACATAAATAAAACTGATAATAAAAAAAAGGAGAAAGGCTAACAAGGTTTTAATCATTCTTCCCCGTAACTCTTCTAAATGCTCCATAACATTCAGCTCTTTTCGGTCCATTCTTATGCCCCCCTTTTCGATTATAAAAAAAAGAGGACGAGTTTCCCCGTCCACACATTAAAACGAAACCCCTGTTATCCTTCTTTTTTTACAGCTGTTAAAGCAGGCTTTTTCTCTTCCTCTTTTTCATCACTTGAAACTAATTCCTTTGTCGCCGTTTTGAACTCGGACAGCGTCCGGCCAAAGGCGCGGCCAATTTCCGGCAGCTTAGACGGTCCAAAAATGATCAGCGCAATCACAAGGATAAGGATTAAACCGGGAATACCAATATTAGAAAACATCAAAGGCCAACTCCTTAATAATAGTCATTTGTTAGTGCTTAATTGGGAACCTTAGCTCCTTTTTTCTCTAATTGCTTTAGATGGGCACGGCTATGAGCCTTATTTCGATCCTCTTCCACCTCAGTTGAAAGCTGTATGCCTAATGGTACTTGCGTGGTTGAAACCTGTTTCAACCCCTGCTCATCTTTTTCAAAAACGAACGATGCTCGTGTCGATATATCAGCACCAGTTACTGACACATAAGGAACCACACGGTAGTCTGCCTGCCAGCGTTCAGGGGTAACCCGGCAGCGAACATAACCTCGATAGTCATTAAAGAATTTAATATGTGGATTCAAGCCTAGAATTTTGTCCGTATCTGCCCGCTTATCAGCACCGTCACCACCTGAAGTGATCGACGTGCCGACGAATTCAGCACCAAAGATCCTTGAGGTTGGATCATTGAAATCTTCTATTAAGTTTGCTGCCCAACTCGCATGAACATCTCCTGTTAAAACCATCATGTTATTTAATTGTTTAGATTTAGCGTAATCCAACACATGCTGACGCGCTGCAGGATAACCGTCCCATGCATCCATGCTGTATTTAGGTTTAGCAGCCGTTCCATAATTTCTCTGCGCAAAGAAAATTTGCTGGGCAAGCACATTCCAACCCGCCTTGGACTGATCAAGTTTATTAAATAACCATTGTTCTTGTTCGGTTCCCATCAATGTCCGCTTTGGATCAAGCGACTCAGCAGTCTGAGGGGAGCTTGTATCCCCGTTTGCCTGGTCATCACGATACTGACGTGTATCGAGGACAAAGAAGGAAGCGAGATCTCCGTATTCGAAATCACGGTAGATTTTCATATCTGCCCCTTGCGGCATAGTAGATTTTCGAAGCGGCATATGCTCATAATAAGCCTGGTAGGCTGCGGCTCTGCGGACAATGAATTCCTCCACCGACTGACCCTTTTCCGGTATCACGTTAGCGTAATTGTTCTCGACCTCATGGTCATCCCATGTAACGATCCATGGAAAAGCGGCATGAGCGGCTTTTAGATGCTCGTCGGAACGGTATTGAGCATAGCGGTTTCGGTAATCATTAATGGTTTTAATCTCGGGACCACTGTGGGTGCGCACATTTCCAGTTGAAGCGATGTATTCATTTGGTCCGTATTCATATATGTAGTCTCCAAGGTGGAAAACGAGGTCTAAATCCTCTTTCGCTAAGTGCTGGTAAGCAGTGTAGTATCCGTGTTCAAATTGCTGGCAGGATACAAATGCAAAGTTGAGAGAAGAAACACTTGTCCCAGCTGACGGCAGGGTTTTTGTTTTTCCAACCGGGCTTAATTCATTACCACATTTAAAACGGTAATAATAGACTGCGTTTGCTTTTAATCCATTCACTTCCACATGGATAGAGTGCCCGAGATCAGGTCTCGCCAGTTCCGTTCCCCGTTGGATGATATTTCGGAAATTCTGATCGGTTGCCAGCTCCCATTTGACCGGGACACTATGCGGCGGCATCCCTCCACCATTTAATGGATCTGGAGCAAGTCTTGTCCACAGAACGACGCTATCGGGCATCGGGTCACCAGAGGCAACACCTAGTGTAAATGGATAGTCACTGAAGGACGGATCCGCGTTCACTTCAAATCCACCGATTGATTGAGCGAGGGCTAGTCCCAGTGAAAGTCCTGCAACTTTACTTGCCCCCTGTAAAAAACTCCGGCGGTCGATATTTTTTTCTAATCTATCCATTCCAAGGTTCTTCATCCACTCATTCAAAGGTATCTCACGCACCATGTTTATCCCCTCTTTTTTAATCAAATTTTAATCTTGGTCTCCATTATAGAGGGGAAATTTTAATTGAATGTAAAGAAATGTAAAGGGGGAAATCTAGTGTTTTACTATTTTTAGGTATTATTTAATAGGAAAATAAACTTAGAGACTCATAAAATCAAACTCAATCTTTTTCTCCTAGCTTTATTTCCACTGCAAATAGCCTATCTTTCTTCATATTTCTTTCATAAAAATCAAACAAATGGGAGCATGGGGACGGTTCTCGTGCTTCCATTATGAATAAAAAGAACCCTCCCCATACTTCCATATTTAATGCAAAAAAAACGATTTTCATCTTTATCTTTGAGAGTCGTTTCTAAACAATTCAATTAAATATTGTAGTTCACTATTAGTACATGGTTTTAAAGCAGATGCCGATGCTTCCAGGTACGTGCAATTTTAAAACAAGCTCTGGTAGGAACGTGATAATCAAAGAAAGAATTAGCCGATTTAATGCTTTAAAACGACATATATTCGACCATAATCCCTATATGCTTTACTAATTAAACGTTTGGTTGAAAAAGCCAAAATGGTCGTCCTTCAAGAATTCCTCTTATAAACTATTAAAAAAATTTGTCGAACATTTCACAGAAAAAAACTTAATTTCCCGGAAAATTCTCCTTTATTCGTTTGGACTGACATCGTTCTCTTCTTTTTCCGATTATTCACCACTAACCAAACGATTGTTTAAAAATGAGATGAGCCGCATCAATAGTGTATTTCACTATCCAAACGTTTAAAAGAAATGTCGAGAACCGCGGGATTATTTCACACGTATTTTTTGACCGGCCCGGATAACATTCGGGTCGCTAATACGATTCCAAGCTTGCAGCTGGGCGACTGTAGTTTCGAAAACCAATGCTATTTGAGACAAAGTATCGCCCGCTTTTATGATGTAAAAAGCAGGTTCTGGTGATTTTTTAATAGAAAGGCGCAAAATCTGACCAGCATAAATGATGTTAGGATTATCGATTTTATTTATTTTTACCAACTCATCAACCGTTTTATTAAATCTCGTCGCAATTCCGCTTAATGTATCACCTGGTTGAACTGTATAGGTGGTTATAGCAGGCTGGAGCGAACCTGCAGCCGCGACAGTTCTGCTCCACGATCCAGCACTATTCGAAAATTCATTATAATCAACTTGGATACCTGCTAGTGTTGTATTATGCTGATATTGAAGAATATGGATAAAATCAGCTACATTGCCACGGGACCATGAAGTTGTCTGCCAATAAAAATCAACGGCATGGTAACGAAAAAGCGATTGGAGCACAGAATAGGAACCATAAACTCCCACTTTATAACTTTTGTCCATTCCGTCTCGCACACCCGAAAAATAGTTTAAAATGGAGGCCATGTCAGATGGTTGAGCATCATAATCAACCGCAAAGTAAATGGCGCTTCCTTCTGTCTGTTCAATTGTGTTCGCATAAGAAGATGCTTCTTTTGCATCAGAAATCCCTTTGTCCTTTGTAAAATAAGCCACGTTCGTCGGATTGGTTTCCCATATACTTACGATCTTTAACCCTGCAACTAAAATGGCATCTGCCTCTGGTTTGTCCATTGATTTCCAACTGTTTCCGAGGTAGCGTGCTACATACTGAATACCATTGGATTTAAGTCCAGCTAGTAATCTATTATTAAGCTTTGTTGCACAGTCCACTCCGTTTAATTCCCTCATATGAATTCCCTCCAATTTTAAGAGTATTTTGAATTTCCATTCCTGCCGTGTCCTACTTTAAATTAATTAATCTATCTGCTATGTTGTACCTTCTTACTTATGTTTATGTTAGCACAATACTTTTGATTGCTTTCCACACATTGCTTCTCCATTCCTTGAATTCAAATAGTCCTCATGTTTTTAAAATTGCATTCCTATTCCTATTAAAAGTTAAGGAAACATTCAGGTTAGTCGTGCACAATACAGACATGGTTAAAGAAACATTATCAACTTATATTTCTACTAACGATTAATTGATAAATAATTAGGAGGAATTCATAAATGAAATTTAACATCCGGGGAGAGAACATTGAGGTAACTTTTGCAATTCGTGAATATGTTGAAAAGAAAGTATCAAAGCTAGATCGTCATTTAATCAAGAATAACCGAATCGCGTTAATATAACCCTTATTAAGAGGATTAGGAAATTGATATATGGGTAAACAAACTATGAAAAAATATTAACTTATCTAAAAGGAGAAAGAACATCATGTGCATGTATACCATCTATGTACCCTTCAAGGGAAAATTATATCAAACTAACGTTATAGCTGATAAAAACCTGACACAAGAAGAAATTCACAGGATTGGAAAAGAGCAAGTATTGAAACAATGGGCAAATTAAATAATAATATGATTTAAAGAGTCCACAGAACCCTTAGTGGATTAAATAGTGGAACCCATTCTAAAGTTAGAATGGGTTCTTTTTGTTTAGCAAAGAATGTCTTCAACCAAATCCCCCCAACACTCTAATATTAACTAGAACGTGGATCAGATCCCGTAGTGAAAGGAATATACCTCGATTGTATCCTTGGCAGCTTCCCAACCTTATCAAACGCCAGCATCGAAAACCGGAATGAGATCATCGAAACAGGAACAACAATAACAAGAACCATTAATGGCGCATAAAAAAGTACCATACCTGCCCCAATCCACATCAGGATAATGGCAAAAGTTGTCTTCCCATCAATAATAGAAAATGTAAACGCCTGTTTAATCAGTTCAAGTCTTTTTGTCTGATAATGAACCATAATCGGAAACAACATAGCACAAGTCAACATATAAAGAATAAACGTTGTCACTGTTACCACAATCAGTACCACTTTTACGGTACCAGGCACCTGCAAGAAAAAGTAAACATCTAGCAAAAGCAGCATCCCAAGGAATAGCCATAGATTGCCCACCAGAAATCCTTGTTTAAAAAATAACCGATATTCATGGATAAAGCTCCGAATGACGCTTTCATCCTTATACAAATGCCACTTTCTAATTACTCCATACATCGCGGCAGTGGAAGGTCCAATCGTCAATACGGGCAGCGAACAAATCACCCATAAGAAATTTAGGATGACGATGTTCGTAACAGTTTTCAAGAATATAGAGGTCTTTCCTTCCCAAGGATTCATGGTTAACACCCTTTCTTATTTCCAAGTAGATTCAAGATGACGTAACTCAACATTTTCTAAAATAACTTCCCCATCCAAAGCCCTGAAGTCTAAGGTAAATTCGGACTCTAATGGAAAGAATAACTCTGTCATTACACGATTACCCTGATTGACAAAGAGCTCAATGGAGGTTTTATCGAGTATCAAGGTAAAATCATTCAATCTTGCCAACGGCATCCGATCAATGCTGGCAAAAAGCTCAGAAAAGGATATCTGACCACTATCCCTGCGGTCGATCCGTACTTCTTTTCTCTCTTGATCAAAGACAATCTCCAGCCGTTCCTGTTCTCCTCTAAAAGTAATCAAAAACTCGGAAGCGGTACTGTTCAACACATTCGCTTTTGCAAATAATTGGCGGTTATCCAATTTAACCTGATATGTCTCACTAGGCCTTAGAGTGATCGTTTCATTTGATACTACCGCTTTCTTAAATAATGAAGAAAGATCAATAGGGGATTGAACCAAGGTGAACTCTCCATCAACCCGACGCAGTCCTAACTTCCTTGGTATCGACATCGCACTCCTAAACGGCTCAGATGGAACTTGATTAGCGTATTGCCAGTTACTCATCCAGCCAATCCAAATCGGTTCAGGAAAATTACTCCATGTAACGGCAGCATATAAATCACGTCCAAAATCCGCCCATTTCACAACCTCCGGACGATCATCACAAACAAACTCTACGCCATCGAATTCCCCAACAAAATACTGGACAACAGAACCACCATTCGGCCCGCCTGGATTAATACTGACGATCAAGATCCATTTCTTTTGGTCCTCCCCTTCAACCGGCAATTGAATTAAATCCGGGCACTCCCAAACTCCACCATGCGCACCGTATTCACTTCCAAACGCCGATAGAAGCTCCCAATCAATCAGATTGGGTGAGCCATAAAAACGAATGCAGTCGCCGCTCGCAAGCGACATCACCCATTTTTCTGACTCTTCATGCCAAAATACTTTCGGATCACGGAAATCCTTTTGTCCTGGATTCGGAATCACTGGGTTTCCTTCATATTTAACCCAAGTCCTTCCTCTATCATTGGAATAAGCAATACTTTGCTTTTCATTATCCTCACCATGATGGGTGAAAATCGCGACCATCACATCTTCATCCGACGTCTTTAAGCCGCTTGTGTTCTGCGTGTCAACGACCGCACTGCCTGAAAAAATTTGCCCTAACTCATCTGGATAGAGTGCAATCGGCAGCTCCTCCCAATGCAGCAAATCTTTACTTACGGCATGCCCCCAATGCATGGGCCCCCATACCATACTGTGCGGATGATATTGGTAAAGGAGATGGTACTCACCCTTGTAATACACCAATCCATTCGGGTCATTCATCCAATTTTCTTTCGGGCTGAAGTGAAGCTGGGGCCGATATTGCTCATCATACATGCTGAACACCTCTAATTATTTTTTCTAATTCATCCAAAGGAGGTACGACACTGAACCCGCCCTTTACCGTAGTCGAATAAGCGGCTACACGATTGGCAAATTGCAGCATATCCGCTAAATCCTGTTCCGTTAATTCATGAATTGATTTATTTTTAACTAAAAACTGATGCAGCACCGATGCCATAAAGCAATCCCCAGCCCCTGTCGTATCCACAGGCTGTACCGTATGTCCGTCTTCTTCAAGGACGTGTCCGTTACAAACGACCAACGCACCTTCTTTCCCTTTTGTCATAACCAACAACGGAATATTGTGGGTTTCTGCCAGCACTTGAGCAGCCATCAAGGCATCTTCTTCATTCGTAATAAATTGTACTTCCTCATCCGAAATCTTGACGATATCCGCCCACTTTAATCCTTCGACCATCCACCATTTTGCCTCATCTTGATTCTCCCATAATAACGGTCGATAGTTTGGATCATAGCTAATGGTTTTATGGTTCTCTTTGGCATATTTCAATGCTGCCAATGTCGCTTCTCTTGACGGATGATGGGTTAAGGACAAAGAACCAAAATGAAAGACCTCAGCCTCTCGAATTAGACCCCATTGAATCTCATCCTTTGTTAAAAGCTGGTCTGCCCCGGGATTACGGATAAAATCGAAGGTCCGATTCTTTTCCTCATCCAAAGATACAATCGCTACTGTTGTTGGGGCTGATCTTTCAGTCAGCACATAATCGACATTGATATTTGCACCTTTTACTTGTTTCCTCAGATAGCCGCCAAAAGCATCGTTCCCTACCTTTGAAATATAAGCAGTCGTATGTCCCCACTTGGCTAATCCAGACAATACATTAATCGGCGCACCGCCGACCTTTGCTTCATAGGAAGGGGCATCAGCGGTATAATCATGATGGGGAATTAAATCAATCAGTAATTCCCCTAAGGATACAACTTCGCACTTGCCATTTTCCTCTTTCATTATCCTTTCACCCCACTAGACGTAATTCCTTGGACATAATAACGTTGGAAAAATAAGAAAATCAAAATGACCGGAATAGTTGTTAACGTAAGGGCAGCCATGATCTGACCATATTGAATGTTGTTATCGGTGAACAAATATTGAATCCCTATTTGTACCGTTTGAATCGACTGGTCGGTTGCCACAATCAGCGGCCACATAAAGTCACTCCAATGGGTGACAAAGGTTAAAATAGCAGCTGTCGCAAAGACAGGTTTCGAGTTAGGAACAACAATCTTAATAAAAGTCTGCCATGGGGAAGCCCCATCAATTTGGGCCGCTTCTTCCAATTCTTTTGGAAAGCCAATGAAAAACTGCCTGAACAAAAAGATATTAAAGGCGCTGGCGATAAACGGAACAATCAGTGCCGGATATTGATTAATCCACCCAAATTTATTGACGACAATATAGAGGGGAATCAAGACACTCTCAAACGGAACGACATACAAAGCAATGATAATAAGTAATACATAGTCACTGCCAGGGAATTTCAACTTTACGAGCGCATAGGCACAAATCGAATTCACAATGGTACCAAATAGCACAATCATACCAACTGTAAATAAACTATTACCCATATAATGAAAGAAATTAATATTATCGGAGAATAAAATTTTTGAATAGTTATCAAACGTCATTTGTTTAGGAATAAACGCTTCAAATCCCATATCTTTAAAAATTAAGGTTTCAGGTTTGATTGAAGCAATAATCATCCAAAGGAGCGGCGAGATAAACAAAAACCCAAGTACAAGGATGCTTATCGTAATCCCTATTTTTCCCATTCTTTTTTTCGTACGGTTTGTCATCAGTAGTCCACCCCTTTATTGTTTTAATAGTTTCTTAAGAACCATGGATGTAATAAGTACCACTAGGAAAAAGACAACGGCAATCGCAGATGAATAACCAACATCCCGGAATTGGAACCCGTTTTCATAAAGCATAAAGACAAGTGTTTTAGTTGAATCGCTAGGTCCGCCGTTAGTCATAACATATGGCTGGATGAATAAGCGAAACGCTTGAATCGTTGTGATGATCAAGACAAAGCCGGTGACATGTTGGATAGACGGCAAGGTAACATTTCTAAATTTCTGCCATACATTGGCCCCGTCGATTTCAGCTGCTTCGTACAATTCCTCAGGCACATCCTTTAATCCAGCGAGGAAAATCATCATTTGAAATCCGGCCGCCTGCCAGATTGACATAAAGATAATGCTGTTCATCGCCTGGTTAGGACTTAACAAAAACGGCTGGTTTTTGATTCCAAAAAAGTTCAAGGTATGATTGATGAGTCCATTATCCACGTTGTACAAAAAGGTCCATAAAATCGCGACGACCACCATGGAGGTAACAACCGGACTGAAGAAGAATACCCGTCCTAAGGAAGCCACCTTTACCTTTTTATTAACGAGAATGGCTAGAAAAAGGGCAACCCCACATTGAAGAGGAACAACAAGAGCGGTAAAATATAACGTATTTTTTAATGCCGTGAAAAAGATGGCATCTTGGAAAAGCCTTACATAGTTATCTAAACCAGTAAACACCTTTTCATCGGGGTTTAACATATTGTAATTCATAAAGCTATAAACAAATGCTAGAGCGACCGGTAAGATCAAAAATGTAAACAACAATACTAAAGCGGGAAGAGAAAACAACACTCCTAGTACTTTTTGCTGACGCTCGTAGGTCATGTTCCTTTTACGTTTGTACTTGACCTGACTTTCACCTTTTCTAACGATTGTTTCCATTTTTCACACCACCTTGTAGGAAAAAAGGCAATCTATTGATTGCCTTTTATCTAGTTTTTATTTTTTTCGTCCAATTTCCTTATCGACTTCTTTCGCTACCTTATCTAATTCTTCCTTAACATTTCCCCCTAGGAAGATGTTTTGGACAGCCTGACCGTACTTGGTTGACAAGACAGGGTAAGCCGTAGTTACAGGTCTAGGATGAGCTGACTTTAACACTTGATCTTTTAGAATGTTAAGCGGTGCTTCATTCCATTCGGTCATGGCTTCAAATGAAGACATACGTGCCGCCGGTTTATTATCAGCCTTAGCTAGTTTAATCACATTGTCTTTATTCAAAATGAAGTTTAGAAGTGTTGCAGCTTCTTTCTTATGCTTTGTATCCTTGGAAATTCCCCAGTTCCAGTCGCCTGATGGTGATACTTGCTCTCCATTGTTGCTCTTTGGATAGTAAGTGATTCCCCATTCTGTATTAGGATAATCTTGTAACTTTCTCCATTCCCAAGAACCCATTAACATCATCGCAGCCTTTCCTTCTTCAAACTCAGTTGGTTTAGGCTGTAAGTTCACTAGACCCTCTTTCGTAAACTTTTGGAGATATTTCAATGCCTCCACTGCTTTTGGACCATTTACATAACCTTCTGCTTTTGAACCATCTTTAGCGATAAAGCTGCCGCCATTACTCCAAACCGTTGGGCCGGAGAAGTAAATAATCCATTCACCATAATCGAGGGTCCAGTTTACTCCATAAATCCCCTTCTTTTTGTCCGTTAATTTTTTAGCAGCTTCATAGAATTGATCCCATGTCCAGGCATCTTCTAGCTTGGTTGGAGGTTGAATGCCCGCATCGGCTAACATTTTTTTGTTATAAAACAGGGCAACCGTTGATTCCGTAGCTCCAACCGTATATAACTTTCCATTAAAAGTACCTTGTGTAATAATCGACTTGACAAAATCATCTTGATTCTCAACAAGACCGTCAATTGGTTGGATAATTCCGGAATCAGCGTAGTTCGCGACATTCGGACCATCCATCGCCACTAAATCAGGCAGTGTATTACTTGTTGCTGCAGCAGAAACCTTATCTTCATAGGCATATTTATTACCCCTTGGGATAAAGGTCATTTCTGCTTCAATTTTCCCTTTATATTTCTGATTGAATTCCTTAATAATTTCTTTGTAGGCGTCAGCTGTGTCTCCCTTAGGATGCCATAAGGTTAATTTGACGACTCCACCGTCACTCTCTGACGAAGAACTTTCCTTACTTCCGCAAGCGCTTAAGATTCCAAGTAACAAAACAACAGCCATACTAAGTGCTAAAAACTTTTTCACCTAAATTTCCCCCTCTGTCTTGTTTTTGCTATAAAGCGTTTTCATGTATTTAGAATAATGGAAATGAACCGCTTTCAAAACGTGGTATTCCGCTTATCAATGTTTAAATTCTTACTATAATTAGAAAAGCGCAAGCGCCCTGGTCAGCGGCGTATGGCCTGGAGTGCTCCAACTGAGATAAAGGAAACACGAAGAGCTTAAGCGATTCGATGTTGACTTATCGTAGGGCGGAGCGCGAAGGACACTAGCCGCTAGGGCGCTGGAGCTAGACAATGTTCAAAGTTAATTTCCCTAATATTAAAAAAGCCTCTCAAAATATGAGAGGTTATTTGACCATTTTTCGATATTCACTTGGTGTTTTCTTCATTTTCTTTTTAAAAACCTGACTGAAATACCGTTGATCAGTATAGCCCACTTTTAGAGCAATTTCATATGTCTTTAATTCTAGATTCTCCAATAGCAGGCAGGCATAATCAACTCTTACATTGGTCAAGTATTCGAGAAAGGTAACCCCTGTTCTTTGTTTAAAAAGATGGCTAAAATAGCTGACACTTAGGCCAACCTGTTCTGACACCTGCTCAATTCCTAAATCCTGCTCAAAATGATTCTTTATATACGAGATCGCGTCATCCATTAAGTCTGCTGCCGATTGTTTCGGTTTATACTCCTGTTTAATCAATTCGTCTGTAATGATGGCACTTTTTGTAAAGGCATCAAACTTAAGCAGTTCCCTCGCATGGGTAACAGACTTTTTAACATCAAATAAACAATCAACGTAGTCGCCAATGGAAACAACACACTTTTGTGAAGCCTTATTGATGATTTGCTGGGCTACATCCGCAGCACATTCTTTTATCGAATCATCAGAACCTGTTAATACAATAATGATCTCTTCATCTGACATCCTGTACACATAAAGGTTCTCATGTATTTGTTGAACGACGACCTCAACGTTTTTTTCATAGGATTTCACAGCTAGTGCGATATAGGGCTGGTATTTATTCGGCACCTCTAAGTCTGTTTTTTCTGTTGTAATCCATTCATAGATGAAGAACTTTTCATATTCATGTTCATTAAGTTTTTGTTGATTTAATTCGGCAATGGCACGCTCAATGCATTCTTGCAATTCATCATAGTCGATAGGTTTTAGGATATAGTCGAAGGCGTTATTTTTGATTCCTTCTCTAGCATACTCAAAATCATCATATCCACTAATTAATAGGGTGATTGGCTTATAGGGTATCTTTTGGATTTTCCTTAATAAATCAATTCCTGTCATTCCAGGCATTGAGATATCTGTTAAGACGAGATCGAACCGTTCTTTTTCTAAAACTTGTATTGCCTCATGGCCATTTTGGGCGGTACCAGCAACGGTACAATTCAGTGCCGGCCAATCGATAATTTGTGTCAGGTTTTTTAAAATCAAAGGCTCATCATCAGCTATTAATACTTTATACATGTTTATCACCTTGAATTGGGAATGAGATTCTAATCGTCGTACCTTCATTTACACTTGAACAAATCATTAATCCATATTTTTTACCGTAATAAAGATCTAATCGTTCCTGAACGTTGCGAATACCATGTCCTCCATGTTTAGGGCGCTCTTCTTCTGAACGATTTAATTTAAGCAATACGTTATGTTCCATCCCCTTGCCATTATCCTCGATGAAAAATTGGCCATGTCCATTCCTAATGGTCCCGCTAATTTTGATTAGACCTGTGTGATCCTGATTAAAGGCATGGATTAAGATATTCTCCACTAACGGTTGAAGAATCAGTTTTAAGACAGGCTGGTATTCCAGTGCTTTTTCAACCTCCACTTCATATGAAAAACGGTTATCATATCTGACCTTTTGAATTTCTAAGTAGCTCATCACATGCCGAATCTCATCTTTAACCTTCACTTCGTAACCGCCATTGATGCTGATTCGCAATAATTTACCAAGGTTAATCGTCATTTTACTTATATCCTTTTGACCATTTAAGGATGCAAGGGCATTAATCGATTCGAGCGTATTGTATAAGAAGTGAGGATTAATTTGCTGTTGCAGTACCTTGAATTGCGCCTCCCGCTTTCTCTCCTGTTCCGTTTCCACTTCTTTTAATAACCTTTGGATACGTGCAATCATGTTATTGAACCCAATCGCGATATTCTCTAATTCCTTTATTTTATAACGCCTCATCCGAATGCTTAACGTTCCTTTTTCAGCAAGCTTCATGTCTTTTAATAGCTCTTGAATGAAAAGAGAAATACGTTTTAAATAAAACAGGTTAAAAAGACCTGCAATGATTAAAGCTAAGCCGACAATTAATAGGGTCATATTTCGAATATGAGTAATATCGTTAGAAATTTCCTTCCATGGTTTAATCGAAATCATCATGAGGGAAGAAGAGCTTGAACCCGTGTGGAAGCTTGAAGGCATATACGTAATTAAACTTTTTTCCCCGTCCCACTTATCAATCAAATATCCGCTTTTCTTTGATTGAATGTCGGAAAAATGATTAATAGCAAAGGGCTTGCCAATCAGCTCTCGATTTAATGAATAGACGATTCTGCCATTTTGATTGACTAACATCCCATAGGCTGTACCTTCTTGTACATCCTTGAAAATCGAATCAAACAAGTTCATGTTGACGTCTAAGATGACATATCCTAAGTTATTAAGCGTATTAATATCCTTTACCACTCTTCCTAATGTGAAAGAAAATCGTTTGTCCTGTGTAAATGGCTGATCTTCAGAAGGGGTTAACCACACGGGTCTCCCCTTTTCTTTAATAATTTGCTGGTAAAAAGGGCTTGATCGAAATTTTTCAAATGCAGGGATTTGGGTATCTCTTAAATGGGTGGCTCCCCCGCTTTCCCTATATAAAATAAAATCAGCAATTTGAGAGTTTCCCAGCATCATTCCAGCGACTGCCTGCTGCTTATTATAAAAATCAATCATAGAAGTTTGATCGTTTGTATTTAAATATGACTGAATCTCACCTGATGAAATGACATAATCTGAAAATGCATCTACCTCAGAAACCGAAGCCATTACATTTCGGTCAACCGCCTTCAATGTTTGGACCGTCTGACTGCTGATTTTTTGCTGAAGTGTGGTCGATGATATTTTGTAAGAGACAAATCCCAATATAATAATAGGTAATAAGATAAAAAGTAAAAAGGCGAGTATCATTTTTTGTTGAAATCTTAGCATGCAGACACCTTTCTTCTATTTTGAATGCTTATAATGATTAAACATGTTTTCGAGATTGATAAGAAAGGTATCGATGTCCTTATCATAGTAAAATTGGGATGAATATTTTCGAAAGTCCGATTCTGCTGCCGTACCCCCGGACCAATAATGGTTCGGCCAATTCACTGTCTTACCCTCCAGGATTTTTTGATTTAGCAATTTTAATTGCTCTTTATTAACTCTTACTCCCTTAACGGTGCTAATGGAGCCCTCATAATCCGAAAGTCTTTGAGCCACCTCTTTTTTCGTTAAAAATGCTAAAAATTCCTTTGCTTCCTTTGGATGTTTGGTATCAGATGAGATAGCAAGTCCGATATCGACTCCGCCTAATACTTTATTTTGTTCCGGTTGGTTGGTTGCGGGAAACGGAAAGATCCCATATTGAAAGGGAGGATTGTATTTTTCTATTTCTGGTATAGCCCATGTCCCCATCACATACATCGTTCCCTCTCCATTGGCAAATTTTCGATTCACAGCAAAATAATCATCTTGAAAGGAATTTGGTTGTACATAGGAAAGCACTTTAACAGTCTTTTCTGAAATTTCCCGCCATGCTTGATCCCTCAATAAAGAAAAAGAATCCTGTCTCCAATAGTTATTATTAATTTCGTTAGCTACGAGGTTTAAATTGAAAACACTCGTTTTGTTGGCATCTTTATTGGGCATCAACAAGGGGGTTTTACCTGCGGCCTTTAATTTTTCCATTACCGCAATAAATTCGTTCCATGTTTTAGGGATAGACAGGTGATATTCGTTAAATTGATCTTTATTGTATATTACTCCTACCGCATTCTGAGTGAAGGCAGCTCCATACATTTTTCTATTTACTAGATAGCGATTTTGTATATTGGGATCAATATTTTGAATGAAGTCTTCTTGCGTCAAATCTAATAAATAACCTTTTTTGGCTCTAATCAGGTAATCTTGTTCAATGGGATAAGTTATAAAAATATCCGGACTATCCCCTCTCGCGATTCTCGTTTTTAATACCGTCATTCCTCCTGGTACCACTAACTGATTAATTTCAATGGAAGGATGTTGTTGTTCGAATTCCTGAATGAGATCGTTAAAAACTCTCTCAGTTTCAAATTTTGGTGATAAAAACTCAAGTTGAACCTTTTCTTTCTGGGCTGTTACTGGATCTAACTGATGACCATCGCACGCAGTTAGTAAAATAACGATGATAAAACAGATAAGACGAAAAAGAGACTTCATAGAACCCCCTTATTTTTCACATGAATTTAGTTTTGACCGAGTTGCAATAGATTTCAAAAACTTATTTATATATACTATAAAAAACTTACTATAAAAGTCTATAGCCGACAATAAGTTATTCACTATCCTATTTATCAATTATTTCCAATAGCACTCGTGAAACATTGAATAATCTGACGGAGGAACTCACAACAAGGCCAGAATAAAGCAGGGAGCCTCTTGAACTCCCCGCTTAACATTTCTTCAGATAATGATTTAAAATGAACGTTTGATTAATACTTTTAACTATTTGAAATCCAGTTGGATTTCCCGGCAGAAAATTATCCTACTTTTGTGTTTTTCTGTTTACTCTTCCTAACAATTAGAAACGTCAGCAGTAGGAATAGAAAAGCACCGACAGAATCAAACAAAAAGACATCCTTTATGGAAGCAGTCCTCCCTGGCATAAAGGATTGATGATATTCATCAGTCATCGCATAAATAACCGTTAAAATCCATGATAGGACATAAGCGAATCGGTAGATTTCAAGAGACTTAAAAAATAAGAATGCAAGGATGCCGAATACCGTAATGTGTGTAGCTTTTCTCACAATAAAATTTAAGAAATCTATAGCAGATGGATCCAGGTTTATATGCAACGCTGCAAATAGCTTCTCGAGCGCACTTGAAGTACTGCTTCCAGTAGAATACGGGACTTGCGTAAAAGTAAAAATGACTGCCATCCAAAGAATGGCCGCAAGAATCCACCACTTTCTTTTGCTCATTTATGAATCTCCCTTCCTGTAACAACAAATACTATAGTACAACCTTTCTGCTTAAGAGGACAAGGCATGAATGATAGATAAAAAAATTAGAAATTCACTGTTGGCGCCCAAGCATCTTATCTTCCACTTTTAAAGCAGAATATAATCGTATATAATGAATATAATAATAAAAAAGAGAAGTGCGGCTAACACTTCTCACTGCAACCTAACCGCCAAGGTGATGGTTGTTTGTGTACATTATTTATGAAGACCACCCTTTTGCTTCCGACGGCGCAGGGTGGTTTTCTTGTTTTCTAGAACGTTTTTCCGAAAGAAATATGCGATTATTTCTCGCAAAACTCCTTTTAGAATCTCCTTTAGAATTTCAAGAAAATAGTCCAGGAATATCACCTCCTTTCCTATTGGAAAAGAAGATCACAAACCAGTCACCCTCACGATATTCAGTTGCAACTCCATTCTATCACTTTTTAATACACTAGAAACCTATCAATCTTCGCCAAATTTCTGATATGACGAGTTTTTCTCCGACTTCAAACAAGCTGCTTGTCCTTTTTACCTCAGCATTGAAAAATTAAATAGGTGGATTAGCTTAATTAAATTTTTCAGAGTCGATTCTTAAATTTGAAAATGAGCTTTTTATATTTTGATAAATAAAAAGTTTCATAGCCTGAGTCCCCTTTTCAAGGAAATTCGACTCAGGCATTATAGATCCACCTTAGGTTAAAAGAACTCTTTATTTGTTAAAGGAATGAACAACCGACAAAAATTTAAAAACAATGTCGAATGCTGTCCATGGAAGTAATGATTCTCTGTTTTTGAAAGGAGGTGAAATAATGCACATCCGTCATTTTATTTTAATGGGTGTATTTTTAGGGGCGGCCGCTTTCTTGCCAAATAACGTTTTTGCAGAGAAAAACGAAGCCGCCGGTCGACCGGTACCTCAAAACTCTGAAGTACATACTCCCGTTTTGGAGAAAATTGAAACCCCAATGGCTTCGGATAAAGCAGTTTCCGTTACACCTGAAAACGTACATAAAAGTCAAGGTGGAGTGGTTCAAAAACCAGAGACGAATCCTAGAACCCATCAAACCGTACCAACAAAACCTGTTCAAAAGTCACCAAACAAGACCAATAGGAGTATTGAAAAGGCAGTGCCTTCTTCAGAAAAAAATATAAATGTTGGTAAGCCGGCAGTAGTTCCTGCAAAAGTGAAAGATACAGGACAAACTGCAGACCCTGTTGAAAAGGTGGAAGCTGCAGAAAAAACTGCAAACCCAGTTGCAAAGGTGGAAGTTGCAGGACAAACAGGACAAACAGGACGAGCAAAGCTAAATGCTGTCACGAAAAGGATTCCGGCGGCTCCTAAGTCACTCTCCTCAAATGAAAGAAATTCTCAGGTAGAAACCAACCTCCAGACTCCAGGTTTAAATGCTAAGTCAGAAAATTATACAGAAGAGGCTGAATCCTCAATATTAATAAAGACGAGTCATTCCCTAACCTTGGTGCATAAACCGTTAATGGGTGAAGAAAACAAGACTCCATCTAATAATAGGAAGAATCCTGGAGAAGTTGAAATCATGAATAACCCTCCACAACGAATGCAATCCTCTGGAGGGCAATCAAATGAGCAGTTCAGCCCGGGGGCAGGCACGATAAGCTTTATTGCCAATCAGTTTGACTGGGATGAAAATTTTGGTTTGAACATTAGCCACATCTATACTTCTCAACAGGCTAAGTACCGTAATCAATGGATTAATGCTCCACCTTCACCACCACCAAAAGCAGCTCCTTTTTTCTTAACGTTCACTGCTTATTTAGCCACATGTAACGATAATTAAAAGGAGCAAAATTGGAATGAAAAATTACCTTAACACAAAGAAACTTGTAAAATCTTTCGTAGCAACGACAGTATTGTCCTTTGGACTTTTTTCAGGAGGCCATTTTACAGCAGCGGCTGGACTTGATAAAGCAAAAGTGGAACCTGTTAAAGTTGTTCAGTCAAACGCTTCTCAAAATAAGGCAAACGTGGAACCTGTTAAAGCTGATCAGGCAAATAGTTCCCAAAATAAAGCAAAGGTGGAACCTGTTAAAGCCGATCAGGCAAATAGTTCCCAAAATAAAGCAAACGTGGAACCTGTTAAAGCCGATCAGGCAAATAGTTCCCAAAATAAAACAATAGTGGAACCTGTTAAGGCTATCCAAGCAAACAGTTCCCAAAATATAGATGCCAGCGAAAAGGCCACTCCTGCAAAGCCGGAGGTCCCTGTTCAGCCTAAAGCAGAAGTAAAAGCTGAGATTCCACAGAAGGAAGAGGGCAAAATTGTGAAATCGCAAGCAAGTATACATGCTAGTGAAACCGCAAAAATGCATGCTGCCCAAAACTCAGCCATCTTTTCGAAAACCCCATCGACAGAAATGACTGAAACTGAAACTAAAACTGAAACTGATGCTACAACGGGATATTTGTTCGGATCGGATTCCGCTTCATCAGCGAATCCTGAAGGGGAAGATTTTTATCTAGGGAAGTTAGGTTATGGCAGCACTGTGCAATTTGATGCAAGTACAGGCAGTGGAATTTATTTTAGTAGTGCAAGAGCACAGAATGCTAGCTATGTTTACGGTTATTGGTTTTTATCTGGTATACAAATGGCGCCAATAGGAATGTCTGCAAGTGAGTGGGGCGAGCAGCAGGCAAAACTAGCATTAGAAGCATACGAAGCTATGAAGATTGTATATGGTTCGAAGGTTAGACCTGTTATCTTTATTGATGTAGAATCGGCTTTAACCGGTATGAATGACTATGACTATGCAAATAATCAATCAATTTATAACTCATTTGTTAATTATCTAAATCAATATGGACAAGGTGTAAAACCTGGTACCTATTCGTCTCCATGGAATTGGGAACTCACGATGGGGAACTTTTCACCGAGCACTCCGGGCGCTTATTGGGTTGCTTATTACCCTAGTGACATCCCTTCCGATTTGACAACGAGCAATTCAGATTGGCTCACTTTCCCTGGAACAAACGAAAAGGCAGAAATTTGGCAGTACTATGGTGGATACGATGACTATAATGTAGCTTGGAAACTACCGTAACGAAATATAAGGTGGAGTGGGTAAGTTTATAGTCTAATAGATTTTATATTGGTTTCCTGTTTCCCACAGTCCCCTACGAGTTCCAGCATACGATAGTAATAAATGTAAAAAAAAACGCTTGAGGTAAATTTGATGCGCCTCAAGCTTTACTTTTTTTCAAAAAAATACCTCGGACACTATTTTTTGTTATACCCATAAACAAAAAAATGATGATATACAGGAGCAGCGTATATCATCATTTTTTTAATATCTTAACCTACCATAATTTATTCAGTACAGTAGATTGAATGAGGTTCGTGTCTATATTACAAGCCTCCCCATCGATTCCATATTGCCAGATCGAGATATTTATATTCTTTGGTGCTCCAGGCTGAAAGGCAGGTGCCTTATTTTTCGCTGTCACACCAGGATCAGGATTACTGCTCCAAAGGACGGTTTCGCGTTGAACTTTTTTATCTTTCGAAACAGCGGCTTGATAAGCAGCGGAGAGTTCACTATCAGTTGTTATAACACCATAAATTCCTGGCTTATAAGGCGAGCTAGCTAATGTGTTCACCCATCCTCTAATAAACGCTTCATCGACTGGATAGGTTGGTTCGATATCCGCAAAGATTGCAACTCCCTTAGGTATTCCTATTTTTTGTGCGTAGGCAATTGCCTCTTTGGCCTCGGCTGCCCCCTTGTCATAACCGACAGCTTCTATAAAATGATTGAAAATCGGTAAGATCTTGATCCCTTGCCGATGAAGTAAATCGACTTCTTCTTTGGTCAAACCCATCGACACGTCTCCCTTGGTCTCCAAGTATCGTCCAAATACACTTGGTGCTCCATAATTCTCCTTTACACACTGAAGAAATGCTTGGTCAACATTAGAAGCGGTGTCTACTCCCCAAACAATAGTAGGCTTTTTTTCTTGGGTTGGCTTTTCTTGGGCTTTATTACCTTTATCGGTTGGTTTATTTGAAGGCTGCTCTCCTTGCTTTGATTCATCATTGGCTTGTTCGTCTTGTTTTGTTGAATCTTCTTGGGATTTTACAACTTGTTTGGCAGAAACATCTTGGACCATTTGCGGCGAATGGAGCTGAACTTGAGTCGTTTTCTGGTTGAAGAATATAAAAAGTAAAGGAAGAAGCAAGATGGCAGTTAAAAATGCACTCCAAACCCATTGGCGTTTCATCATATCATCTTTTCCCTCCATACGACAATCTCGTTAGACAGTATATTCGGATAGTCGTATGGACGTGTGGGAATTGGGGAGAAAGGGAGCGAGGGGTGCAAAGGGACGGTTCTTCAAATAGTACTTTTTTACTATAATTTTATGATACAATTCTCCTGTATTAGTTTATATACTTTAGGGGGATGTTTAGTGAGTGAATCAACAGTAAGACAAAATTATGGTGCACAAACTCAAGAAAAATCTTATTTCGATGGTGGGTTATTTCAGTACATAGGATGGTCTATCTTAGGCGGACTTGTAACAATCTGTACTTTAGGGATTTGCTATCCCTGGGCAATTACAATGATATTAGGATGGAAAACACGACACACAGTCATTAATGGAAGAAGATTACAGTTCACTGGATCAGCAGTTGGATTGTTTGGGAACTGGATTAAATGGTGGTTTCTTTGCTTAATTACATTAGGCATATATAGTTTTTGGTTGTTTATTGCAATGGAGAAATGGAAAACAAAACATACTTCTTTTGCTAACTAAACGCGTCGCATGAGTAAACCTTATTAATTGATCTATTTTCAATAACCTTAAAAAGGAATAAATTAGCTTATGTTTAGTTATTGAATATATAATCATTCTAATGTATAATTATACTGGGTTGTATGGGAAATGTGGACATCATAGTATTTAGCGTAGGCGGGGCTTATACTAATTAAAACATGAATTTATTGATTTTATTTATTGACAATAAATGAGTATCAACAGATAAAAGAAAATCATAGGGAAGGTCTCATGCTGCATAATGATGAGACCTTCCCTTTTCCTTTTATTTCTTCTCATTCTCGCTAAATTAGCCAATAATGATTCGCTCTTTTGGGTATTGATAATCAGTTTTAATGGGTTTACCCCCTATTATTAATAAAAATGCAAAAATACCAATTCTCCCAATGAACATTAAAATCATAATAATAATTTTACCCATCGTACTTAATTCCGCAGTGATTCCCATCGAAAAACCAACCGTCCCGAAGGCAGAAGACACTTCAAATATGATCTCCATTAAAGAAAAAGTCGGTTCCAAGATCGTAAGAATAATCGTACTAACACAACAGAGCATCATCGCAGTTGCAATGACGATATAGGACTTGATTACATCCTCCATGACAAGCTCTCTCTTAAAAACCTTTATGGTCGTATTTCCGTTAGCAAAATAATAGATACTTAATAACATAATCGCAAACGAAGTCGTTCTTATCCCTCCTCCAGCACTACTTGGAGAGGTCCCGATAAACATAAGAATGCTTAAAATCAGAAGAGTAGGAGTGGAATACTCATTAACATCCATTGTATTAAGTCCACCATTCCTAGAAGAGACCGAATAAAAAAGAGAATAGAAAAAAGATTCGTGCCAGGTTTTATTGGCAAAAAAATGATTATATTCACATAGATAGATCAGAATAGTACCTATAACGATTAAAACCAGAAAAGTTAGCGTCGTTATTTTTGTAAATAAGGAAAAACGATAAGGGATCTTCTTTCTATGTTTAAAAAACTGGATAACCTCCATAAGCACTGGAAATCCAATCGCCCCTATGATTAACAACACCATTGTCATCACTAACACAAAATAATCGTGGGCAAAGGGAACTAGCGATTCTCCCGTAATATCAAATCCAGCATTCGTTGCCGCACTAACAGAGGCAAAGAAACCTTGTAAAAAAGCTTCTTGCCAAGTAGGAAAGTATTCTAAAAAGTATGTTCCAAAAATAATAGCCGCTACAAGTTCAATGATAATAAATAGCATAAGAATATTTCTTACGAGTTTAACAATTCCAGAAAATGTCGGGAGATTCTGATCCGTCATAATAAGCATTCTTTCTCTTATTCCTATACGTCTCCCAATTAAGAGCCAAATAGTGGTTCCAAGAAACATTATTCCGATGCCGCCAAATTGCAAAATGAGAGCAAAAATAAATGTTCCCGGAACACTAAGAACCTCATTAATCGCAATGGTCGATAACCCTGTAACACTAACGGCACTAACAGCCGTAAATAAGGCATCAATAAACGACAATTTAGTATTCGGTTGTTGTGTAATCGGCAGCATTAATAAGATGGTCGAAACAACCACAGCTATCAGATAATAAATGACGATTATTTGGGCGGGCTTTAGTGCGTTCTTTTTTTGCTGTTTTATAATGTTCATGTTTCACCATTTCTATCTATTTTAAGCAATGTATTATATCTAATATAACCTAAATTCACCATTACCTTGCCCTTCATTTTGTTAAACTAACCCGATTCGTACACTCAATAACAAAAAACCGCCAAGATAATATCAGATTGGATATTCAAACTTACACTGTCAAAGAAAAAACGTCTCCACTTTTTAGTAGAAACGCACGCGTGACATCACAGACATTGTATTAATGAATGTCTTTTTTCTTAAATCGACCACCATGAACGGAAGATACATCCGTTGTAATGATAAATGCTTGAGGATCTAACGCTCTAATAATATCTTTCAACTTAGTTTCCTCTAACCTTGTAAAAACGCATAAAATAACACGTCTATCTATACCACAATAAGAACCCTCTCCATGTAAATAAGTTATGCCCCGACCCAAACGCTCTGTAATAGCCTCCGCAATCTCAGTATTATGATCACTTATGATATACACCGATTTCATTTCCTCCAAACCTTTTTCTACAATATCAATGGTTTTAAAGGCAATATAATAAGTGAGCATCGAAAATAAAGCATTTTCTAACCCGAACACCAAGGCTGCAACGGAGAAGATAATCACATTTATAAACATGATGATTTCACCTACAGAAAATGGTGCCCTCTTCTCAATTAGAATCGCTAATGTTTCTGTACCATCTAAAACTCCACCATTCCTTAATGTTAAACCCACACCGAATCCTAATGCCACCCCTCCAAAAACAACCGCTAGCAGCCTATCATGGACAATCGGACTTACATGATGCATGAAAGAAGTGGCCACAGAAAGAGCGATAATTCCATACAACATACTAAGAGCAAAGGTGCCGCCAATTTGCTTATATCCTAAGAAAAAGAAAGGTAAGTTTAAAATGATTAGAAATATGCTAAGGTTGATTGTTGTCACATGACTTAATATCATGGATAAGCCTGTTACTCCCCCGTCAATCATATGATTTGGAATTAGAATGGCCTCTAACCCATAAGCCATAATGGTTGAACCTACTGTAATAAAAAAAGCTCTTTTGACTATATTTTTAACTGTGAATTTTTCACGGTCAATTTTCTTTTTTCTTTCCAGTGAATCCATATCAGCTTTCCCCCCAATTTCTTTCGAAAAAATGCGATGCCAATTCGGCATCGCTTCAGTTTTACCTATTTAGACACTCAAATTATAAAATAAAATGGCGGCTCAATACCTTTCATGCGGGCATAGAACGTTAATCAACCTTTTTGGTGCTCCTCGTGCCCAATACCATTAGAGTACCATTATTCTCACTTCAATATTCTTCCACTACGATGCCCTTTTAATTGAAGAAAACCAAAAGGAAAGTTCAGGCTCATTAAAGCAATAACAACTTTCCATATGTTCCCCCACTAAAAGGAGCATGAGAACCGTCCCCTTGCTCCAAAAAAAAATTAAGAACCTCTATCACGTGGAAAGAGGTTCTTAACTTACTTAAAATAGTCTGTAAAATTTTACTTCTTCTCAACCCCGCCCAAATCTATAAACGGGGTAGCTCCTCCAGTTACACTTGGAAGACGTCCATCCCACTTTTCCAAGGCCTTTTCTTGAACCTCAATTTGTTTTAATTGGATTAGCTCCGGTGTGACTTCCTGCTTTTTTAATCTTAAAGCCTCAGCCTCTGCACCTGCTTGGGTGATTTGCTGCTGCGCTTCAATCTTGATTCTTTCCAGATCCCTTTGTGCCTTCAACGCATTTTGTTCGGCCGTCTGTTTCAATTCAATCGCCTTATTAAATTCCTCACTGAAGGCAAATTCTTTAATATTGATATCCTCTAGAATCATATAATACTTGGTTAATTTTTTGGCCAGCATATCCTTCACTTGTGCAGATACTTCCGGGCGTTTTGATATTAACTCTTCTGCGGTATATTGAGCTGTAACCGCTTTTAATGATTCGGCAATCGCAGGGTCCACGATACGAACACGATAATCGGGACCAATTTCTTGGTATAGCTTATTTACGGCTCCTGGGTCAACCGAATAATTGACCGCGACATTTGCTGTGACCATTTGTAAGTCCTTTGAAGCAGCGGTCTGAGAACTTTCTTCTTTTTGAACCCGGACCTCTACCTGTTCCACATTTTGAATGAATGGAATTTTAAAATGAAAGCCCTCTGTTAAAATTGTTGGCTTCACTGCCCCTAATTGCAAAAGAACACCTCTATAGCCAGATGCCACCGTAGTGCCTGAAAAAATAAACAGCACAATAACCACAACCAAAATCAAGCCGCTTATAATGAGTTTGTTATTCTTCATGATGCCTTCCCCCCTCCCCAATAAATATATGAGCAAGGGGACGGTTCTCATGCTTCAAAAGAAGCATGAGAACCGTCCCCTTACATCTTAGGATTGATTTCTCTTTAAAGAGGGTAACTATTATCTAAAGCAAAAAATATTTTACTAGTATCTCCTATATCGACACCGTTTTTAAGGTAGACCAATTATATTTGAACTGTAGACAAGTATTAAAGAGGGGGAATTACGCATGAGGATACAATCAATTAAACTATTCTTTTCTGTACTAATGATTTTTACTTTGTTTTTATTGCCCTCAACGATTTCAAAAGCATCCGCAACAACCAAGATTACCAAACAGCCCATAACAGAAAAAGCACCCACCTATATTACTTCCTTTCAATATGACCATGGTAAATGGGTAGGGAAATTTGATTATATACAATGGTATTTCGGCAAAGCTGCTGATAGAGAATTTTTAAAGGACTGTAATTGCAGTAAAGAAATGGATCATGCGCCGGATGGCTATTGGATTCGGAATGTGAATCCGAGGATTCGCACCTTTACAATTTCAAACAATGCCCAATATGTTCTACAGACACGAAATTTATACGCTATCAAATGGAACGAAAAAGTAACTAGAAGCCAGTTTATCACCTTTTTGAAACAGCAAGATACGCATCATCAAATTCCGTATCATATCGAAATAAAAAATGGTGTGGTAACGAAAATCACACAACAATATATACCTTAAATCATTTTTATGAATGAATAAAAGCCTATCCGTTAACGATCGGATAGGCTTTTACTATCTTTTTAGCGAACTAAATTATGGTATCAGACGGTTTTCATGCTTTCGAAGCATGAGAACCGTCCCCTTGCTTCCTTAAGGCCTTGCACTAATAATCGAGGTCCAACCGCTATATACCTTTGTTGTACCAACCATCTTATAGGCTCTTAATTTATAATAATAGGTCTTTCCTGTTGTTAACCCACTATTAGTGAAATACAAAGTAGTTGTACTTTTTAGCAGAGTATATGTTCCTGTACTTGATGTCGATCTGTAAAGTTCATATCCGTTTGCTCCTGATACGGCGCCCCAGGTCAACTTAATGCTTGTTGAGCTTAGTCTGGTTGCGGCAAAACTGGTTGGTACAGATGGTACCGGTTTTGCTGAGACCACAGTCGTGTAGCTACTATAAACTTTTGTCGTTCCGACTGTCCGATAAGCTCTTATCTTATAATAATACGGTTGATTAGTAGAAAGTCCTGTGTTGGTAAAACTTGTTGATGTTGTTGAGTTTACAAGTGTATATGTTCCTGTACTTGATGTTGCTCGGTATACCTCATACCCATTTGACCCACTAACTGCTGCCCAGCTTGTCTTTATACTATTATAAGCCGTTGAAACAGCTTTAGGTGAAGCAGGTGTTGCAAGTGTTGGTTTGGCCGAAACAACCGGTGTAAAACTACTATATGCGGTTGTCGTTCCGGTTTTATAGGATCTAACTTTATAGTAATAAGTCGTACCTGTATTTAAAGCTGAATTGTTATAAGAAGTACCTGTGGTAGATGCTATTTTAGTAAAAGTTCCAGTACTTGAAGTTGAACGATAAATCTCATATCCAGATACTTCACTCGCCGCTGTCCAACTTAAATTGACATTATTGTAAGAAGTGGCTGCCACCTTTAAATCGGTTGGTGGGTTATAGGAAGCTGGGTTGGTTGAAAACCATTTATAGATGGTTTGATAGGTAGAGCTGTTATACCCATTCGCTACCTTAAAATATGGATAGCCGCCTACAGTCTTTTTAACCAATATCCCGTAGTATACTGACGATTGACTACCAGGATATAACTCCACATCATATTCGCCCAATCCACTGTATTGGTTCATAAAATAGGCTGTAGCCATGGGAGTGATTTTCGAACCGCTCGGTGTGTAAAAACTTTCTTCGCTCCATAGTACATCACTTGCATACAAAGGTTCTTCCGGGCCTGATACATATTTTAAGTTAAACTTCATTAAAAGCCATTCTTCATCCGATGCTGGAGCTGTATACAATGAATCATCTGCGGCTTCAATCATGGAATTTGCCTTTTCACCGGTGTACATTTCTTTTAGTTGCAGCTCTATTACCTTAGGACTATCCCAATCGTATTCCTGAAAAGTAAGTCTCTGATTCTCCCAGGCATTAAATGGCGTAGCTCGATCTCCCGCTGCAGCAAAAACAGTATCGATCTTTGTCGATAGAATAACAAAAAATAAAACAAATAAAAACAAAATTCGGTATTTCTTCACACGAATCCTCCTTATATGTATCCGAGTTCAAATAGGTATTTTCTACCGGTACTATCATATCAAATATATTCTAATTATTAACATGAAAATTTTTCGACAAAGGAAGCATGAGAACCGTCCCCTTGCTCCCCTGCATATACTACATTATTGAAAAAAAACAGGAGGAGATGCCCGTGGTCATCCATGTTGTCAGCAGCGGGGAAACACTTTGGCAAATTGCGAATCGGTACAATGTCAATATGAATGGAATTGTTCAATTAAATGGATTACAAAACCCAAATCAGCTGGTAATTGGCCAGTCGTTAGTCATCCCTGTCCCTGGTACATCGCACATCATTAAATATGGAGAAACATTATGGGCCATTTCACAGCAGTATGGAGTATCGATTAATTCCATCATCCAAGCCAATCGACTCACCAATCCTTCTGTCTTATATCCAGGGACAAAGTTAATCATCCCTCCAAGGATTCACGTCACTCAAGCCGGCGAAACCCTATGGCAAATCGCGAATCGTTATGGGATAACCGTTCAAGAATTAATCAATGAAAATCAGATTCAAAATCCAAATCTGATTTACCAGGGAACTCCGTTAAGAATTCCCCCACACAAACCGACGATTGAAGTAAATGCCTATACGTATCAGCCTGACCAAGCGGCCGCCGACACAGTAAATGAGCTGGCCCCCTATCTAACCTATATAAGTCCGTTTGCTTACTTGATCAATGAAAACGGTGATCTTACTCCAGCCCATGATGAGTTAACCATTCAAGCAGCCATAGCAAAAAATGTGGTGCCGATGATGTCGATTACGAATTTCACCTCATCAGCTGCTGGCTCCAATGTTGCACATACTCTGTTATCCACCCCAAATTTACGCGAAAAGGTCCTGACAAATATGCTTCAAATTATGGACCAAAAGGGATATAAGGGCGCAAACATCGATTTTGAAAATGTATTACCAGCGGACCGCGAGAATTACAACACTTTCCTCCAACTAGCTGTGGATCGCCTGCATCCTAAAGGATATTTTGTATCTACAGCCTTGGCTCCAAAAGCCAGCGCTACACAAGCGGGTTTATTGTACGAAGCCCATGACTATGAAGCCCATGGTCGAATTGCAGACTTTGTGGTATTGATGACGTATGAATGGGGATACCGGCTCGGGCCGCCACAGGCGATTTCACCTATTAACCAAATGAGACGCGTCGTGGAATACGCAAGGTCCGTAATGCCGGCAGAAAAAATATTTTTAGGCTTCCAAATTTACGCTCGTGATTGGCTTCTTCCTCATGTACAAGGACAAGAAGCCGAAACGTTTAGTACCCAAGAAGCGATTGCCCGTGCCGTCAAATACGGAGCAGCGATTCAATATGATACCACCACACAATCACCATTTTTCCGATACACGGATGAACAAGGCCGAGGCCATGAGGTTTGGTTTGAGGATGCCCGGAGTGCACAAGCGAAGTTCGACTTGGCAAAAGAATTTAACCTCCGTGGAATCAGTTACTGGGCATTAGGCTATCCGTACCCGTCCAACTGGGCATTGCTCGCTGATAATTTCACGATTAAAAAAGGACGTCCCGCCATCTAAAGCATACAGTGAGATATCTTTCGTTCTTTACAAAGCGCAAGCCAGAACGGTCAAAATTAAAAGCAATTGTGCCCAACATGGTAAATCGCAAGCCGGAACGGTCAAAATTAAAAGCAATTGTGCCCAACATGGCAAAGCGCAAGCCGGAATGGTCAAAATTAAAAGCAATTGTGCCCAACATGGTAAAGCGCAAGCCGGAATGGTCAAAATTAAAAGCAATTGTGCCCAACATGGTAAAGCGCAAGCCGGAACGGTCAAAATTAAAAGAAAATTGTGCCCAACATGGCAGGGGTTTATGTAGTTCACCCTTCCCTTTATTATGGGAGTTAGTTCTTTAAGTGTCAGAATTAACTAAGATTTTTACCCTAGGTGACGCTTAAATTTGTCAGAACTGTCACATTCTAATGTCTTTATTCAAACCTACTATTTATAAATCTCGATAATTCCGGATGAGGGTGACAGTTCCGGCAAACCTGAAAAAAAGAAAGGAATATCAAATTTAACATCAAAAAAGAAGCATGAGAACCGTCCCCATACTTCTATAGCTGAAATCTATCTTTTATCATCTGCGCCACTTCTTCTGCACTCAAATTAGTATTATTTATTTTCAAGTAACTCTCCTAGTTTATTTTCAAATCTAATAACCTATTTTTGAAAAAAATCTCTACGAACCGACAGCCCTCGACCTAAATTCGATATATGTTAAACTAATCAAACGATTGGTTAAAACTGCTCCAATTATTGTCCTATAAGCATTCTCTTAAAGTGAATACATAGAAGATTGTCGACACTCTTACAAAAACGAAGCTGATTACAACCTACTTTCACCAAATTTCTATCATTCTGACAAGAATCTAAGAATTTCGCATCTTTTCAACATTACTCAAACGTTTGTTTAGAACAAATCTCAAACCGTACAAATCCTGGATTGACCCTTCATTGTGTCTCAATAATTTGTCGAGAAATGTTCTGGTCCTTCTTATCTAGTAATAAAAAGAAGCAAGAGAAACGTCCCCATGCTTCCAACATTGTCACAAACTTCTAACATTTTAGGAAAATTCTTGTTAGTTTTATCACACCTCTCTTAAATGAATGAATTTACAATCAGAATAAAGGAGGGGTTATTTTGTTCAAATTGCTGATTTTTGTTTTAATCGCTATTACTTTGATCTTGTTGAGTCTTTTCATCGATGGACTGATGGGGCTTTATAAGAAAGAAAAAGAAGAGGCAAAAAATACTGTCAGAGAGGGGATAATCGGTTACATGGATCAAACGTTTGGATTCGAAATGGCGAAAGTTTTCAAATCCATCCATGATGCAGAAGGAAATGTTAGATATTTGGTTTATTTACCACAGTACGCTTGGTTCAAATCCCCCAATTACCAGTGGTATGAAGTCTATGCCACCCATAACGGCTATCAACACAATAAAGTTGAAAGATAAGCAAGGGTAAGCAAGGGGACGGTTCTCATGCTTCCGAATCATGAGAACCGTCCCCTCGCTCCGACCCTAACAGATACAAGTCTTCCGTTTCACACCTATTTTATTACGTTCTTCTATTTTTTTGATATACGGAACAGCGAGAGGAACTTTACACGCAGTATTGCCCATATTGACATGAACCTTGCCAATGGTTTCAGCAACTCTTATCGCTTGATCATGTAGTGCGGTCACATAGGCCCCTACACTAATCACAAAGCCGTTCATCACATAACGAACCCGGTTTTTTTCTTGATGAATCGTTGCCTCAGCCCTTGAGAGCAAAGCTCGGATCTCCTCTAATTCCAGCTTTTCATCAGGAGTAATCGATAAATAGTTTGAATAAGTGCTCCAGCCTGCAACGGCAATCATTTCTTCGTCTGACTCCATCCATTCACGAGCAAGTTCTATTGCATGCGGACTTTCTGCGGCAACACCTGCAACTGTATATTCAGCAAGCAAATACCAGTTTGCTTTATGAACCCAGTTCTGAAGCGTTTCCTTTGTCATCAATTTCGGATTAACGGATAGTCCTGCTAAATACATAGCGTCAGAATTTCCTGTTTCATATAAAGCCAAAGCCAGTTCCTGGTTCTTTTTGACATGCTTGACGAGCTTTTTTAAATCTCCAACCTTAACTCCAAAAAAACTGCCACTCGCCCCGTGATTCATGAACGTTTTTTTAGTTTGCTCCGAACCCATTTCGGCCAGCTTCTCCATAATCTCCTCGACGCTCATATATAACCTCCCAAATGATATTTTCACCATTTTACCATTTTATTGAAGTGATTTCTTTTGTCATAGATATTTCCATTAAAAACGGTTCTTATAAGGTTTAACAACAATGTTTCGACCATTTCCCCTATAAGCTATACTATTCAAACGTTTAGTTAAAACAGCCCAAGAGGGTGCCGCGCAAGGTTTTCTCTTTTAGACTAGTAATAAAGATTGTCGATTTCAGTTAGAGAAATTCACAGATAAAAACACAATTTCCCGGAAAATTCTTTTGTTTTCGATTTTCTTTCTGGCAAACAAATATTTGTTTGTGGATCTTCTGTAGAAGAAATAGTAAAGCACAACCAGCAATAACGCTAGTTGTGCCCTTGTGCATGCAAACCCTCTATTAGTAAAATTATTTCCATCACTACTTTTACAATAAACAGATTTTTATTCAACTGTTAAAATAACACGTTGGTAATGTTTTAGTTCATGCGCTCCATCATCCTGTACTTCTGCAATAATATGAATCGTATCCCCGGATTTCGCATCTTCTGGAACTGTAAAGGTAACGGTATCTGTATTACTTCCTTTTAAAGGAATACTGTCTGTTACTTCACCTTCTGCCAAATCGCGGTGAAGCCCCAACTGAAGGTCTCCTGCCAGATCCTGCTTTGTTTCCTCCTGTGGAACCTTTGAATCTTGGTAGGTATCGGCTTCAAAGAATCTCCACCATCTATAGGTCAATTGGTCTCCATCCGGATCTTTGCCTTTTGCATGAAGGATTACTTTTTCTCCCCTTTTAACCTTTAAGTCTAAGCCTTCTTTTACTTTAAGGCTAGGGTTATGGTTTGCGTCTTTATATTTCGATGCTGTTACCCAATCCGCTCGAGCAGCAAAATCATTTTGGATATCGTCAAACCACCGCATCAAGGAATATTCTGCTTCATACCGATTTGTATAGACATCAAAATCTAAAACGGTATTACGGTATAATTTATTATTTACCGCGCCAAACCGTCCGCCCCATCCTCCATATGAGGGGTCTTCCATGCTTCGTAATCCATTGTCGATTAGATAAAAGAACGATGGCGAATCGCCCTCCGATATAAAGTCATATCGGTTGTATTGAGGATTGTTTTTCAAATATTCTTCACTACCGCGTTGTTCCTCCGCTAATTCACCTGGGATCATTTTACCGTCTCCCATTAAGGCATATAAATCCATCAAGGTTCCATGTCCGTGTTGAATATTTTCATAATTCCAATCACCCTGCAGCTTACTGTTCACTTTGTCCGTATGGTACTTCCACGCATAAGCGAAATGCCAAAAATTCGATTGGTCATTGATAATTCTGATATCCGGCCAGTTCTTCGCAATATACGATTTATAACTGTCATCCTGATCCAAAATAATATAAAGAACCAATTTATCACTGACCCTTTTCTTAATATCCGCCCATTGAGCGGTATGTTCGTATTCTTCTTGGATCGATTTTAACGCCCTGGCTGTTGTATTTGTGCCTCCCCATGTCTGGACATATAAATCTGAATCATCTTTATCTAGAAATAGATTCTTTAAAAATTCGGACCCTTCCGTTACTTTTTCCATCTCTCCTGGAGAGGAAATATTACCAATTTTAGTCACACTGCGAAGGTAATCTGGTGTAGGGAACCCCTTCGCATGTTTGGTTAAATTGGGATAGGCTTCACTATAGGCATTCAACATATTCGTTAACCAGCCGGTCCCTGTCCATCTATAAGGGTTGATACCGCTTTCTCTATCTCCCGCATAATGATACACTGAGCTCGTAAGTACAATTCCCTTGATGTCCATCTCATTTGAATACAAAAGTGCTCGGATCAAGGAGTTCATATCATCCACTTCACCGTCGGTTGTAATGACGGTTCTAGCTTTAGAAGTTTGGTTCTTTTGGCTTTCTTCAGTACTTTCATTTTTATTCTTTTCCTTACTTTCCCTATCCTGATTTTGATTAGAAAATCCAGTTCCAAAAAACACACTGCATAATAACAAAATACAAAATATCAACGACCTTTTTTTCATCCTTCGCATCCTTCCTATTTGTTATTTTATAAAAATAGAAAAAAAAATAACCTAAACCAATACATGAAATGTATTGGTCTAGGTTATGCCCGTTAGGTAACATTCCTATTTCATAAATTAAATTTATGGTAGCACAATGATAAAACGCTTGCAACAATATTTTTAGAGGAAGCGTGGGGACTTTTCTGACGCTTCCGAAGCAAAAGAACCGTCCCCATGCTTTTGCCTATTTTTTCAATTTGCACCGGACAAATAAGTTTAATCGATACCGAGTGGCATAACAATGAGGAAGAATATTAGAGGAATATAGCTTTTGAATAAACAAGGCAAAAAAGGTAAAGCTCCTCAGAGATGGAAAGATTCATAAAAAAACACCATCCTTTCGTATAGTTCTACAAAAAGAATAGCGTTTTTCTTGTTTAGGGGATATGACTTTTCCTCTGCTGCTGGCTTAAGCTAAAATGTGACCGCCTTCTACATGAAGAACGGTTCCAGTCACGAAACTATTTTGAAGCAAGTATAGCACGCTTTGTGCAACATCTTCAGCTCTTCCTATTCGTTTCACAGGAAGTATGTTTTCAACCGTAGCATAGAAATGATTACGAGTTTCTTCTGGCATTTTACTGCGGGAAGGTGTATCAATTATACCGGGTGAAACAATATTCACTCGGATCGGAGCAAGTTCTAATGCCAAGGTCTTTCCTAGATTCGAAACGGCCGCATTGACTGCACCTAGAATTGACGAACCAACCATCGATTTGTAGGCTACAACCCCAGAGAAAAAAATGATTGAGCCGTTTGGTAAAATTTTTGGAGCACCGTATTTCGCTGCATAATATTGTCCCCAAAATTTGTTTTCAAACAGTTGTCGTGCTTGGGCTGTATCCGTTTGGAGGAATGACCCGCTGGATGTTTCTGCCGCACTCACCACAAGATGATCGAACTGGCCGACTTTTTCAAAGAAAGACTGAACTTGCTGTTCTTGTGTTGTATCTAGCGTAAAAGCCGTAGCCCTATCTCCTAGCTGCTCTTTTGCATTCCGTAATTTATCTTCGGAACGGCTGGCAATGATTACTTCTGCCCCTTGGGCAATAACCTGTTTAGCTGATTCCAAACCAATCCCAGAGCTTCCACCGATAATTACAACTTTTTTATCTTTTAACATGTTTTTACCTCCACATGATTTTACTTAATAGATTAAAAATTCAATACCTCTTTCAGATGTATATCAAGTTCGGATACAAACTTTTCAACCTTCGGATTTTTGATTACATCATAGCAAGTGAAACTCTTTAAAGGTTTCATTCCGAGGAATTTCTGTATACGATGTAAATGACTTAATGCATCGTCTAGGCTGCTCCCTTCAAAAAAATGACTTGGATCGTTAAATGCCTTTTCAGGAGCATTCCAGGTAGTCGAAAACATATATTTCTTTTCAGTCAATAAACCGCCTTTTCCATACTGATCAGCACCCTTAAAAAATAAACCATAAGCATATACTTCATCCATATACGTCTTCAATAAGCCCGGAACACTGAACCAATAGATTGGTGTTTGGTAAATGACAATATCAGCCCATAAAAATTTTTGTTGTTCTTCTTCGATTTTATATCCGTTTTGAATAATTGTTGTTTTTACATTGTTTTTTTCGCTTAAAAAATTGACCATCTTGTTCATCAATGTTTGGTTCAATTTCCCCTCTGCTGAACTATATTTCTGATGACCGTTTATAATAAGTATATTTTTCATCTTTTTTCTAGCTCCTTTAATTCTGTAGTCTCTTTAAAAACCCTTAAGTGTTCAATTTTCAGATACTACTCCCAGCTGTTGCATTAATGTAAGATTATCCTCTAAGTGCCAATCCTCAACGACTTTTCCATTCCTGTATGCAAAATATCAATGGAAAAGAAATGAGCAGGCTTTCCTGTTGGAGTTTTTCCCATAAACTCTCCTTTGTATGTCCCGTTGAATGAGAGACGAGCTGTTACCTTCAGCGGATACCACTAAATCCTCAATAGTACACTGTAAATCAGGAACAGCTTAAAAGAGCAATGAGCGCTAACGGCAGTTTGTTTCGTTGATTTCTCGCACTAATTTTGATCACCTCTCAATATAGGGATGGAATAATGGGTTCATCGATATTATATATGTAGTAAATTCATTTATGGAAGTAGTGGTATTTTAATCATAAAGTTTCCGAAAGTATACTATTGTGATATGATAAGGTAAATTAGTCGAAAAATTTTAGGGAGGATGTTTCAGATGAGTGTTATTGAGCCGGTCGTGCTGACCAAAGGAGCACCAGGTGAGCCTTGCCCCATTGCTAAAACGCTTGACGTAATTGGGACTAAATGGACCTTTTTAATTATTCGTGATCTGCTGATTGAAGGAACGATGCGATTCAGCGACCTATTGAAATCAATGAATGGAATTAGCCCGAAAACACTTTCACTCCGTCTGAAGGAACTAGAAGATCATGGGATATTGAAAAGAAAGGTATTTCCAGAGGTTCCCCCTCGCGTGGAATATACGTTAACGGAAAAAGGAAAACAATTAGAAAGTATTTTCATTGAATTAAAGAGATTTGGATTAAATTTATAAAAGATTAAATATAGATCATTCTTTAAATTTGGGTGAGTTAATTATGATCCATATCAGAAATGCTTTGATTTATGGAGGACAATCGAATCAGCTATGGATAGTTAATTCCAGCAGACGAATTTAATGACTCGGCTGGGTGTGGAAGTTCAAGTTGAAAATGAGGGTATCCAGTTAATCCTTGGGGGAATATGAGTAGGAAAAAAATAAACAGGCCACTTAGTGGTATTTTAATACCATCAAGTGACCTGTTTTAACATAATGTTGGCTGAATTCCCTACCCATCAAGCTGATATTTTGAAGTAATCCCAAAAATGAAAATTTATATCTCTACAGTAATTTATGAGAATTCAGCTCATTTTTTACGTTTTGGGGAACAAGAAATTTTTTACCTTGATGGGCATGGGGTCAAGCCCCCCTTATTTCTTTATAGTTGTGATATATTGTTTCACGACTTCATAAACATATTCCTGGTTTGCTGCTGCTGTATTAGGGTTATAAGCTCCGCCATTTGTTTTATTATTGGACAGAATTCTAATACCTAAAAATGCTACATCATAAGCATCTGCAATTTGTGCCGCTGCAGCACCCTCCATTTCTTCTACTGATGTACCGTAATTTTTATGGATCCAGTTAATTCGATCCACTTCATTGTTCCAGAAGTCTGCTGACCCAATCGTACCTTCGACAACCTTACCTTTCGTATACTGATCCTTTACCGCATTGGCTGCTGCAAGCAGGTCTTTATCTCCCTCATAGTAACGGACCTTATTGGCATTGGCATCATTCCCGCTTCCTTCAGAAGCCATTAAATCCATCGGAATCCATTGACTTGGGTCCATTCCCTCACTTGCATTTTTCGTTTCCGTTTTTAATGAACCGATGTTGGTCACTCTTTTTCCTAACACAATATCAAATACGTTTAAAGATGGATCATGTCCTCCAGATGTTCCTTGATTGATAATGGCAATTGGGTTATATTTCTCAATTGCCAGCGTTGTAGCAGCTGCAGTGTTTTCCATTCCTTTGCCTGTTTTTGCTACAATAACAGGATAACCATCTATTTTTCCTTTATAGAATACGAAAGTTCCCGACTTTTCTACTTTTACTTTTTCTAGTCTTTGCGCAAATTTCTCGGCTTCAATTGGCATTGGACCTTCAATAAGAATAGGTCTCCCCGCACCTTCTACCTTTGTTTCTTTAAATAATGAAGAATTGCGGCCTGCAAGCATTGTTAATAACAAGACAACAATCGCTGCAAATAAGATGTTCTTGTTTAGAATTCCTTTTTTCATAAATAATCTCCCCTTTTCTCTAGTTGTTTGACGTACTCGTAGATTTTCCCCACAGAAAAAGGCCTAGAATAGTAGAACCCTCCTACCTTCTAGACCTACAAAGTCAAAGTATAAAGATTTAGCAAAATAAACCTCTTTGCTAAAAATAAGATGGCATCAACTAAAAAACCGATGAATTGCCAATACTTTAACTCGTAGTCTAGTTCTTTCATTGGGAACCAGGTAGAGACACTCAGACCATATTTCCGAGTATATACGAGTAATGAAATTTACGATTATTACTTTACTAGCATAACAAACCATCAATAGATATTCAATTAAAAATATGAACATTATTACAATTTCACTAGTTAATGTTCGTGTTTTTCGTTTGCTTAATAAAAAAAATGTCCATGATAAGCTCTATCTGCTCCTATTTCAACAATATACATCCTTCTAACTGGAACAGGACAATAGCTTTTCGATTGAGCCTCAATCCCTTCAACCGTGATTTTCGGCCAATCATTTACCTGTCTACGCTTAAAGGCTTTCTCTCTAAAAAAGATTTGAAAGAAACGTCGAGAACTGTATTCCATTGATTTTTTTATAAAAAAAAGCCAATCCCTACATATAGTAGGAAATAGGCTTTAGAAAAATTTTTTCATTTTAGTTACTCTTTAAAGGTGTCCCTGGATAGTTGACACCGAGAAATTTTTAATCCCGGCTAAACAAATCTCTAGTATACACTTTATCCTTAACTTCCTTCAAGTCATCGGATAAACGATTCGCTACAATTACATCTGAAACCTTTTTAAATTCTTCAAAGTCATTAATGACTCTAGAATTAAAGAATTTCTCTTCATGAAGGGCTGGCTCATATACTACCACTTCAATCCCTTTAGCTTTAATGCGCTTCATAACACCTTGGATAGCAGATTGTCTAAAGTTGTCTGAGTCCATTTTCATGGTAAGTCTATAAATACCGACAACCTTAGGATTTCTTTTAATAATCATTTCTGCAACGTGGTCTTTTCTCGTTCTATTCGCATCCACAATAGCAGTCATGATGTTATTAGGAACATCTGAATAATTAGCTAATAACTGCTTGGTATCTTTAGGCAGGCAGTATCCGCCATATCCAAAGGATGGGTTATTATAATGAGTTCCAATTCGCGGATCAAGTCCAACGCCATCGATAATTTGTTTCGAATCTAATCCTCTAACCTCAGCATACGAATCGAGTTCATTGAAAAACGCAACCCTCATGGCAAGGTAGGTATTAGCAAACAGCTTAATCGCTTCTGCTTCAGTTGAATTCGTAAACAAAACATCGATATTTTCTTTCAACGCACCTTGAACTAGTAAATCAGCAAACACTCTAGCTCTTTCTGATTGTTCGCCAACGATAATTCTTGAAGGATACAAGTTATCATAAAGGGCTTTTCCTTCTCTTAAAAACTCAGGTGAGAAAATAATATTTTCAGTTTCAAACTTCTCTCTAACCTTCTCTGTATAACCTACAGGTACAGTGGACTTAATTACCATGACGGCGTCTGGATTAATGGATAAGACATTGGCAATAACAGCTTCAACAGATCTAGTATTAAAATAGTTCATTTCAGGGTCATAGTTTGTCGGAGTCGAGATAATGACATACTCTGCGTCTTTGAATGCAACATAGTTATCAGTTGTTGCCGTTAAGTTAAGTTCCTTTGTTGCTAAGTATTCCTCAATCTCCTTATCCATAATAGGCGACTTCTTATTATTAATCATATCCACTTTTTCTTGGATAATATCAAGGGCTATTACTTCATTGTGCTGGGCTAATAAAATGGCATTGGATAATCCCACATAGCCTGTTCCTGCAATTGTAATTTTCATTTTGAATACATCTCCACTATTTAATAATTGCTAATAATTTAAGGATAATTCATTAGATTTTTAGGGATTAAAATATATAGTTAATATTCCTATTGTATTATACCCATATTAAAAGCAGAATGGAAGCATGGGGACGGTTCGAGACCACCGAAAAACATTTCCAAATAAATGGTAAAGATAAGCAAGAGAGTATTAACCGTTGGATTAAATACCCCGGAGTTTTACAAATACATCCAAGAACAAAAGACTGACAAATTTAAGAAAAAATATAGGAAGAGAGCTTGCCAGGAATGGAAAAAATGGCGAGATGAAATACATCCACGGCCTTAGTACATCTTAAATAACTTCTACTCTACTACCTTAGGATTATCCCTAAAATATTGATAAAATGTAAATCGATAATTATCCCAAGCATTAAAAGGCGTATCACGGTCTCCTGCTGCAGCAGACCACCCCTTTACTACTGCTTCGAACAAGCGCAAAAATTGTCCCGGTGCTTCCCTTGCTTCATAATTCTAGTTTTCCTGGGACAAACATAAACTGAATAGAAAAAGGAGGAAGTCCATGAAACGATTAGCTGTTTATTGCGGTTCTAGTCTCGGTGCTTCTGAAGCTTATAAATTTGGGGCCATTCAATTAGGAAAGGAGTTAGCCAAACGGAACATAACATTAGTTTACGGTGGTTCCAGTAACGGCTTAATGGGGGCCGTCGCTGATACTGTATTACATGAAGGCGGGCATGTAATTGGTGTTATCCCTAAAGTGCTGGTCGAGCGCGAAATTTCTCATAATGGATTAACCGAATTGTTTACGGTAGACACCATGCATGAACGAAAGGCAAAAATGGCTGATTTATCGGATGGATTTGTGGTCTTACCTGGAGGAACCGGAACATTAGAAGAGTTTTTTGAAGTATTCACTTGGGGCCAGATTGGATTACATCAAAAACCATGCGGCCTGCTAAACATTCAGCACTATTATGACCCGCTGATAAGCCTGTTTGATCATATAATTGAACAAAACTTTCTTCAAGAAAAATTCCGCTCAATGATCATCATGGAAGAAAAACCGGATGTATTAATCGACAGATTCCTCCATTACGTAGCTCCAACAGTAAAATCATATGATTAGTTGGAAATCTGGGGACGATACTCATGTTTCGGAATCATGAGACCGTCCAACTTACCGTTAAAGTTCAAGGTAGGAAATTGTAATGTCCTAATAAAAATTAGGGAAAGCGCCCTTCCATTCTTAGTTTCTTAACATAAAGTATAGGGAATAAGTCTATAGGGGAGGTTTTATAAAATGTTTGGTTATGGTGGTTTCGGTGGTTGTGGCGGCTTTGGCTACGGCGGCTTTGGCTATGGCGGTTTTGCTTTAATCGTTGTATTATTCATCTTGCTGATTATTGTAGGAGCAGTAATTTGTTTCTAAGGAAAACCTAAAAAAGCCCTCTAAAAAGGGCTTTTTTGATGCAGACGTTTCCATTTTGAAGTGAAAGTCTAGGGACCTAAATAGGGGTTCGGCTGGCTGCACTCTAGAGTATGCACCTGTTTATTTAAATCCCCAAAGGGTTAAGTCTTATTCTCTTTTAATTTAACTCAGCACTTGTCCATGCTTTTATAATTCTGATACATATGCTATGACTACACCAAACATATTGTTTCTTTCTCCCAGAAATGCCTGTTAAACAGGCGTTTCTTACATTTAGGCAAATCCCTGATTTTGTCCTAATTAATGATAATTGTCCATACCATCACGGTCTTAAAAAATATACTAAAGTGTACTCTAAAAAATCATTTTTGATTGGTGGTGAAAATAATGGGCTGGTTTTGTGGCGGCTACGGCTACGGTGGTTATGGTTACGGCGGCAGCACTTTCGTATTAATTGTTGTATTGTTTATTCTTCTGATTATTGTTGGTGCTTCCTTCTATTAATCAATGTAATTAGCACTAGGAAAAGGCTCCGTTTTGGAGTCTTTTCTTATTCTAACCAACGCCGGGTGACCCTTTATATTCCATTGAATTGAAGAAAAAGGTAAATAAAAAAGAGCCAAATAGCTCTTACAGAAAAAAAATATTAGTATCAGCCCCGCCTACGCTGTATACCTTGATGGCCACGTTTGCCATCCGACCTAATATTATTATAATTGAAAGCGTTTCCAAAAACAATATATTTTTATAGGTTTTAACTAATTTGTGCTCATAAAAAAAGGACTACCAGAGTTTCCCCCAACAGTCCGTTAATCTATTATTTAGCAAATGACCAGTTGTTTTAAGTCCGCTTTTAAATCTTCCATCAATTTTTCAAGTGTCAATTCAGTTTCATTTTCGCCTTTTTCATATGCCTTTTTGACAATCTGTGAAAAGTCAACAAGGTTCTGCTTTGCGTTATGATTCAATTTCCTATTTCCCCTCCTCTTAATATACTAAATTTACATTTTACTATCAATTTCGACAATTGTAAATGTCATTCTGAAGAGAAAATTATGTCATTTTTGTGAGAAAAAACAGAAGTTTGTAATGGTTTTGTAGTTTAATGTAATAATGCAAGCCACTAGTCTTTTCTAACAATTTATTTACCACATCTACCACTTCTTTAAACACAAAAAAACCGCTCTTAGTAAAAACGGTTTTATGTATATAATATATAGTTTTACTTTTAAAAGATCGGTTTTTTTCGATATAGTTTTATTTCGGCGAAATGAGCCAACAGACCAAACATAAACCCAAGAAACAGTCCGTTAAACACCGGATAATCAAGAAATGGAAATATTGTAATGACGTTGTCATCATGCAAGCATAAACCGAAGTCCATTCCGATAACGAGACCTATAGAGAATCCAGAAAAATAGGTTCGTTTTTCAACCACTTTTCCCTCTAGTTTATTATTATTGGATTTTGCCGAATTATAGGCCTGCCAGATAGCAAATCCATATAGGGAAGGATAGAATAGCCCCCAACTGTAATTAATCGTTTGATGAGCGTTCAGGATATCCCCTGTTAAGGTGCTAAATAAAACTAGATTTAGGTGTGATTTCAAGTTAATTAAGAATTCTAATATTAGTAATAGAAAACCGATAAAGTAATCTTTATTATATAATTGTCCGAATCCCGGCAGGACGAGTGACCATAACATGGCAGCATTTGGGGATTTATAGGGCCGGCTACTTCTCATCGGGGTCTCTCCCTTAAGTGAAATATATTACTATAATTTCGTCGTATTCAGGTTAAATTCCTCCTTTTTTACATATTTTAGTAATTAATTCCTAACTACACTTTGTTTGAATTCTTCCCCACCAATATCTGCGCTTATCCATAGTTAACCTTTAATAATTGCTTTCCTAAAATTTCATTCCAACATAAATCTTAATATCAAACTCAACAATAAATTCCATAAAAACCCCATATCTTTTTTGTATCTATTTTCCTATATTTTTGGTATTCTAATAAACGAGTGCAAAATATTTGTCAAAATTTTGGAGGTATACTCGAATGAGGTCTCAAAAAACAAAGAAAAAGAGAACTTGGTTGAAAGTCACAGGTATTATTCTTCTAATCCTTGTTATTGGTGTAGGAGTTTACGCATATAATGTATATAGTTCATTAAAAGAGGCTGTCACAACGATGCATGAGCCAATTGAAAGACAGCAGTCGGAAAAGCGCCAGGAACCGGTTGCCTTTACAGATAAAGACCCATTTTCAGTGTTAATGCTTGGTGTCGATGAGCGAAAAGGCGACAGAGGCCGTTCCGACACAATGATCGTGTTAACCGTTAATCCAAACAACAATTCAGTGAAGATGCTCAGCATCCCGCGTGATACTCGCACAGAGATCGTTGGTAAAGGTAAGCAAGATAAAATAAACCACGCTTACGCTTTCGGCGGAGTTCAAATGTCAATCGACACGGTTGAAAACTTTTTAGACATTCCAATTGATTACTACATGAAGGTAAACATGGAAGGTTTCAAGGATATTGTTGATGCTGTTGGTGGTATCACTGTACAAAACGATTTAGATTTTTCCAATGGAGGCTATCATTTCCCAATAGGACAGGTAACTCTAAACGGGGATAAAGCACTAAGCTATACAAGAATGAGATATGAAGATCCCCGCGGTGACTTTGGCCGTCAATCAAGACAACGTCAAATCATCCAGGGTGTTATTAAAGAAGGAGCAAGTGTATCAAGCTTGACCAACTACTCAGATATTTTAAATGCCCTTGGCAAAAACGTGAAAACAAATCTTACTTTTGATCAAATGGTCGACATTCAAAAAAATTATAAATCTGCCGGATCAAACATTACCCAAATGGAGATTAAAGAAACAGGAACCAAAATCAATGGGGTTTATTATGGTTTAGTTTCTGACGCAGAGAAGCAAAGAGTTCAGAATGAATTAAAGACTCAATTAGAATTAAATAAATAAAAAGCAAAAGCTGATTGGATTTCATAACCAATCAGCTTTTTTTACATCTATTTAAATCATTAAACCTATCCCTTAAGCTGGTAAATAGCACCACCTTCGGATAATCTTCAATTAAATGAAGCATGAGAACCGTCCCCTTGATTCTGCTTTTCCTTTTTCTTTCCACAAGTTACACACTTGTCTGTATAGTAGCTATATTTATGATATCTACGGAAGTAGCAAATAATTCCCTTTAATTTATGTTTAATCATATGAAATGATTCCTCCTCTGATTGCTATGTGAATAAGCATAATGGAGGAATGTTATCAAACTATTACCAACTGATTAAAAACTATTAAATTCCGATTAAATTAGAATTAAAATGTGCGATTTTCCAATTATAATATATTGAGTCCAATCTCCAATAATAGTAAGATAAGTCAGTAATTATAATTCTAGAAAACATCATCCTATATATTTAATACAGTGGAGGAAGAAATGAAGAAAAAGGGCACTAGAAAATGGAAAGTCATAGGCTTCAGCATTTTAGGAATTTTTGTTTTAGGGATAGCAGCATTTGGTTATGAATACTATCAATTACAACCCAAAAATCATTTTTCAACAGTGCCTGTAGTAGGTGCTAAAAATACATCTAGCGCGGATGAAAAGGTTGACGTGAAAACACCAGTATTTAACGTCCTCTTAATTGGTTCTGACCAAAGAAAAGGTGACAAGTTAGGCCATACTGATTCTATGGTACTAGTTCACGTAGATTTAAATAACCATAAGTATCAAGCAGTAAGTATTCCTCGTGATACCCGTGTACATTTAGATGGTTATGGATATACAAAATTAACTAGTGTTCAATATATTAAACAAGCTACAGATGGATCTAAAAAAGGGATAGAAGCTGCTGTTACAGCCATTAGTGAATTTATGGGGGTTCCAATCAATTATTATGTTGAAACGGACTATTGGGGCTTCCAAGCGATGGTCGACTCGTTGGGCGGAATCAAGATGGACGTACCTTTTGATGTAAAATTAACACACCCTTGGTATGCTGAAAATAGAAATAAATTAATTAGTAAAGGTACCTATTCATTTGATGGAAAAATGGTAACAGAGGTGGTTCATGAGCGTTACTCCCTAAAAAATGGTGAATACGGCCGTCAACAACTTCAGGAAGAAGCATTAAAGGGGATTGCCAAAAAAGCTCTGAGCCCAAGCAATATAACAAACTTGCCAGCACTTGTGAAGACAATACCTGATTTTATCGTCGCCACAAATATGTCCACATCAGATATGTTGAGCCTTGGACTGTCCGCAAAGGACTTTGATCCAAAAACTCAGCTAGTTTATCAGCAAATCCGTGGTGAAGGAAAGAAACTTTACGATGATATCTTAAAAGCAAACAATTACCAGATTGTTATGAATCAAGAACAAGTAAAGGATATAGCTGTTAAGTTCCAATAAAGTATCAAAGGGACGGTTCTCATGCTTCGGAAGCATGAGAACCGTCCCTTTGCTTACAAGTCCCCTAATGACATTTGCCCAAGCAAAATCGCCCCTGTAATACCTGCGTTATCACCCAAGCCTGGAGTGACGATATAATCCTTTAAATCTGGTAGAGAAACATATTGATTCATAAATTCCGGCACGTATTTATAGATAGAGGAAAATACCGGTTCTTGGTGCATTACCCCGCCGCCCATGACAATCTTTTGCGGTGACAGGATTAAAATATAGGACATCAGGGCTTGCGCTAAGTAGTATCCCTCTAAATCCCACACCTCCGCACGCCCTACGAGGTCGATGCCTTTCTCACCCCAGCGCTCTTCTATCGCAGGGCCGGCTGCAAGGCCCTCTAAACAGGCTTGATGGTAAGGACATTTCCCCTGATAGGAATCACTTGGATGACGATTCACAAGAATATGCCCCATCTCTGGATGAGAAAGCCCTTGAAGTAGCCTTCCTTGCACAACGGCCCCGGCCCCAATTCCAGTTCCAACTGTTATGTACAAGCAACTTTCCAGCCCTTTTGCCGCCCCCAGCCTTACCTCTGCCAGTGCTGCGGCATTCACATCCGTATTAAAGCCAATAGGAACGTCGAAGGATTCCTTCATAGTCTGCACAAACGGAAAATCTCTCCACCCTTCTTTAGGAGTCGAAGTGATATAACCGTATGTTGAACTATCCTGGTTCACATCAATCGGGCCAAACGAGCCAATCCCAATCGCATCTATCTCAAACCTCTTAAAAAACTCAACCACTTTTACAATAGTTTCCGACGGCACCGTGGTCGGGATCTCCACACGTTCTCTAATAGAACCATCCTTCTCCCCCACAGCACAAACAAACTTGGTTCCCCCAGCTTCAATTGCACCTAACATCTTTATTCCCCCATTATGTAAAAATAACTAGAGGAGCTCAACACTCGTTAAGCTCCATATATACAAAAAGAAGCACGAGAACCGTCCCCGCGCTTCCACAATAATTACTTTCGTTCTAATACATGAATAAATTCCCGTAAATAATCAGGCAGATCTGGCGGACGACGGCTCGAAATTAGGTGTCCATCAGTAACGACAGGCTCATCATACCAAACGGCTCCGGCATTCTCCATGTCATCTCTGATACCAGGTGTACTCGTAACCTTTTTCCCCTTCAGGATCTTAGCAGAAACTAGCACCCAGCCTGCATGACAAATCTGTCCGATTGGCTTCTCGCTCGCATCCATCTCCTGAATGAGCGAAAGAACTTCAGGGAAGCGCCGTATTTTATCTGGTGCCCATCCTCCTGGCACTAAGATTGCATCATAATCCGTTGCTTTCACATCGCTATAGGCGAAATTACTTTCCGCAGGTACACCATATTTGCCTACATATTTTTCATTGGCTTTCTCTCCGGCAAGATGGACCACTGCCCCTTCTTCCCGAAGACGTAAAATCGGATACCAGAGCTCTAAATCTTCAAATTCATGATGAACTAAGCTAATAACTTTCTTTCCTTGTAATCGCATAACATCTAATTCCCTTCTATTAATACTTATAATCTGACAATGCCTGCTCCCGATCACTAATCGATTGAATCGAACGATCAAAATTCTTTTTCGTTAATAATAGAAACAACGTATCAATGATAGCAATCGCTGGCAAAATCGTAAAACTAAATTCTTTAAAAAATAATTTCTCATTTGAAATATTGGTTAATATGATGTCCGCCATCTGCGAAAGCGGAGATTTCATGTGGTTTGTAATACAAATGGTAGTGGCCTTTCTCTTCTTCGCTATCTCAAAGATTTCCAGCAATAATTTAGAGTTTCCAGAATTCGAAATACCGATCACCACATCATTTTCGGTCAAGGAATGAGCAACTGAAACCTGCATTTCGGGAGTGTTATTCACAATAGAGCGAATCCCAATCTGATTAAATTTATATGCCCCGTCCAGCGCCGCGGGAATCGAATTCCCTGCTGCCACAAAATGAACGAGACTGCTCGCACTAATAATATCGAGGCATTTCTGCAATTCTTTCGGATCCAAAAAGGACGCTGTTTGTTTCAGCTCATCTATCTTATACGCAAAAATATTGTTTATAGATTCCGCTAGATTATCCAAGTGAATCGTCGGTGAATGGGTAGTCTTCTCAGGATTATTAATTTCTCTAGCTAGAGTTATTTTAAAATGGTGAAATCCCTTCAAACCAATCCGTTTACAGAATCGTACGATGGTGGCTTCGCTTACATTACATTGTTCAGACAACTCAGCTACACTCATATCTATCACATTAAAATACTCTTTGATGACATATTCCGCCACTTTTTTCTCGGCATCATGTAAGGTTGGATATAAGCTATTCACTGTATTTAATAAATTATTTTCCTTTACGGAAGTCATAATCCCAACCATCCTTTTTATATTAATTATGCCATTTTTCCAACGTTTAGCCTAACGAAATTTTCCTATTGGGTACGAATTCCACAGGAACTTCTACTAATAATCCAGCGGTAAAAGTATCCCCTAACCCAATGGTACTGGTAATCTCGCCAACATACGCAGGAATAACGGTTATATCCTTTCGATTTTGCGTCAACTTCCGCAGCTCTTCCCCTCTTTTATGAAAGTCACAACGGGCCGTTAAATGATCGATGGTCTCTTGATCACATATTGTGCCCTTCAATGCCCTTGAAAAAGCAAACTTATTACCATTTTCTAAAGCCTTCCCCCAAATACTAGTATCATATTTTTTCGATTGCACTAGCGAAAATTGCTTCGTATGCAAGATAAAATTCGCCACCCCCAATAAATCACAAGCCTTTTCCATTACGCTCAAAAGTTGATCATTATCTAAATTCAGTAGGGAATCGCTCATTCCTAATAACTCTTGAAATTCATCCTCATTCACGCCAAGACTATCCACATGTTCTCCCAGCGTTCTAATAATCTTCCACTGTTCCTCTAAAGACCAGATAGCCGCCAGCTCTAGGTGAACCCTCGGCCTCCTGCTGCCAAGAGACTCCAAGACTTTCAAATTATTTTTTAAAAACAAATCGACTTCCGCACTGCTATCAAAGGAATTATACCCCGATAACAACAGCCAACTAACATCATACTGGGAAAGCTCTCTCAAAAACTTAGAAGCAATCAAATCAGCCTTAAATTCATCTTGCCTCCGGAAGATAACCCGATTAGAGAATCCGCCAATCTCATATTCTATAATATAGTGCTTCGGCACATCCCCATTCCGGTCCGACAACAGGATCAACTCCCCAGCATTAGAAACAATCCTTTCCAATTCCTCCGACTGAACCGGAATATTCACCAAGGAACGATATCCGGCGCGACTGGCGGCACACCCCGCCTGCAAGCCCGTCCCACCAATCGCCCTCTGCCAATCTAGTTTAGCCTCTAACTTTTTCAGAATAGAATTGTCGGCGACGATGTACTCCCCACCGCTCCCCCTCCTGATATTCCAATCAAGAGCTGTACAAAAATCGTCCCACGAATCAATAAAGGCTTTCGGAGTCCCGGATGCACACCTCTTTATCTCCTCATAAAACTCTTGCGTAATTTTTCCTAGTAAATCAATATTGGCTGTATATCCGCATGCGATCGTTCTCATCCCTTCACCGCTCCTCCCATAATGCCTTGTGTTAGTTTTTTCTCAAAAATCAATACTAGTAAAATTAATGGCAGAGTCACTAGAATGGAAGTGGCAGCTGTATCTCCCCATGGGACGAAGAACATTTGCGGCATCATCGCAATCCCCACCGGAATGGTCTGGGCTTCAATGCTATTCGTAAAGGTAATCGCAAAAAGGAATTCATTCCACGATGCGATAAACACTAATAATCCCGCTGTCACAAGGCCTGGTGCCATTAACGGTAAACAAACCTGCCAATACGTACGGAAGTAACCACACCCATCCATATACGCGGCCTCTTCAATTTCATAAGGAAAATTCCGAAAGAAACCGTACAAAAGCAATACACTCAACGGAAGGCCAAACAGCATATACGATAAAATTAACCCAAAATAGGTGTTATACAACCCAATTCCTTTAATTAAATTGTAAAGAGGCGTGATGACCGCAATTTGCGGAAACATCGAAGTGGACAGAAATAATAGTAAAATAAGGCCTTTTCCTTTAATAGGAAGCCTAGCTAGTGAATAAGCCGCCAGACTGCCAAGGAATAAGCAAAGTAATGTCACACTGACTGCAACCACCGCACTATTGAAGATATATTTATAGAAATGCGTATTTTGAAAGATATTTTGATAGTGCAGCCAAGTTATTTTATTCGGAAAGATTGGCGGCAGAGATGATAGATCTTTGTCTAATTTTAATGATGTAATCACCTGCCATAAAAATGGTGCCAGTTGAAACACGATGATTCCAAGGGCAAGGATATAAACGGGAGAACGTTTAATTGTTTTCGTCATTTTACTTTCCTCCCTCTATTTTTTCAGAAGCTTTATTCATCAAGAACAGCAAGACGATCGCTAAAACAAACACAGAGACAGCCATTAGGGATGACATCGCCGCACCAGAGCTAACTTCTCCTGCCGAGAATGTGGTCTTATAGGCATAAGAAGAAAGAACCTCGGTTGAATTAGCCGGACCGCCTCCTGTTAAAACAAAGATCAAGTCAAAGACACGGAAGGCATCTAGTGCTCTCAATAGCACGGCAATCATAATAGAAGGAATCAGCAATGGGAACGTGATATAAGAGAACTGTCTCCACTTATTGGCTCCATCAATATCCGCTGCTTCATAAAGACTCGAAGAAATCCCTTGTAATCCAGCTAAAATAATTAGCGCCATGAATGGCGTCGTTTTCCATACATCTGAGAAAATAGCAGCAAACATTGCAGTAGACGTTTCACCAAGCCAATTGACATTGCTATCAATGATTCCTGTTTTTACTAATAAAAAATTTAGAATTCCATATTCGGCATTGAAAATCCATTCCCACATCCTAGCAGAAACGACCGTTGGGATCGCCCATGGAATTAACACACACGCTCTAACCCAGCCTCTTCCCTTAAATTTCTTATTCAGGACTAAGGCAATGACGAGACCTAGAAGGGTTTCCATCAAAACCGAAATGGCCGTAAAAATCCACGTATTTTTATAAGCCACTTTAAACCAAATATCACTAAATAGATTCTTATAATTTTCTAATTCAATAAAATGTGATACCTGTTTCGTTAAGGAAACATCAAAAAAGCTTAAATAAAGGGTTTGTATCAACGGATAAATCCCTACTACGCACAGAATCAATAGCGATGGCAGTAAGAACAGATACCCAATCATCATGGGCTTATTGAGCTTCCTCTTCGTCTTCGGTTTCTCCACAACTAATAGATTGGCAGGGGTGCTGCTGATGACTTGTTTTTCCATGGTTCACTCACCTCATATACTTGAAGGCACAAACGAATGACTTAGTTTGTGCCTCCAAGGTATTTATTGTTTCGTAATTTTTTTCAATTCAGTATCAATTTGTTTAGCAGCATCATCTGCTTTGATACTATTAGAGAGGACACCTGAGATATTGGATTGAAGGACTAATGACAATTTAGGATAGTCCGGACTTACTGGACGAGCCGTTGTACCTTGGAACACTTTATCCAATCCAGTTAAGAATGGATTTTTCTGTTGCAATCCTTTGTCCTCTAACACGCTAGGTCTTGTTGGGCTGAAGGCAAGCTCACTTGCAAAGTATAACTGACTTTCTTTGCTGGATAAGAATTGCGCAAATTTAATCGCTGCATCTTTCTTCTTAGAATTCTTTGCCACCATGAACTGATAACCACCCATTGTAGAGGAGCTGCTATTGCCATCGAAGGATGGAAGCGGAGCTACACCCACTTTATCGACCACTTTGGATTGTTTTGGATCTTGCGCAACGCTCCACACATAGGACCAGTTACGGTGGAAAATCGCATTCCCATCCGTAAACACCGTTCTGCTTGGTTCTTCGTCAAACGTTAACACTGATTTTGGAGAAATTCTATCATCCGTTAACTTTTTCATAAATTTAAGCGTTTTTAAGAATTCTGGTGAATCAGCATTGGATTTTCCTTGAGTGTTTAAGATGGAACCGCCGGCGCTGCCTAGGAATTCTACAAAGTCACAGACAAGTACTTCAGCCTGTTTTCCTTGCCATACAAACTGTTGAAGTTTTGGATCATTTTCTTTGCTTTGAATTTCCTTTGCCGTCGCAAGCATTTCATCCCACGTTTTCGGCACTGGTTTATTATATTTCTCTAATAAATCCTTACGATAATAAAGCATTCCTCCATCCACATACCATGGCATGGCGGATAATTTTCCGTTATAGGTTAGGGCATCAATAACCCCTGGATAATACTCATCTTTGTTCACATATTGATCCATCGGCTCTGTCCATCCTGCGGCTGCAAACTCTGGAACCCAGACAACGTCTCCGGTAAAGACATCAATATCGCTTTGTCCGGACTGTAAGGAAGTAACAAGATACTGATGAATTTCCGTACTTTTCGCTGGAGCAGGCATCTGTGTTAGTTTTACTTTAATAGTAGGGTTCTGCTGTTCAAATTTGTTGATCAGTTCTTTCCAAGAATCCACACCAAATGTTTTAATAGCAGCAAAGTTAATCGTGGTAACATTACTATTACTATCTTTTCCATCCGTCTTTGTGGATGACTGATCGGATGAACATGCAGACAATGCAATCATCATACATACCAACAAAAGAATGTAAAACTTTTTCAGTTTCATGATTTTTCCCCCATTTAAAGTATTTTTCTATTTTTAAAAGAATGGTTGAAAGATAGAGTGAATACGCTTTCATATTAATGAAATCGCGGGCACAATCACCCTTTATTTTGACCGTTCCTGCTTTTTTTCACGATCATTTTTAAAAAAAAACACTTAATGGGAAGGAGAAGGTGACCTTCTCCCTCACACAAGGTTAATCCTGATCTTGCACGCGAACAATTCGCGGATCTGTAAAGATATCTGATGGATCATCACTATTGGAGGAAAACTCAGAAACAATCGCTCCCTGCTCCCCTGCCTGAAACCAATGTTTCGTGTTTTCAGGAATTGTGTACTGCTCGCCTTCCTGTAAAACCACTTCATGAAAAACAGTATAGTATTGTCGATCCTGAGCTGGAGGTTCTGCTATCGGATCGGCGGTGGCCTCTCCTTCCACATATAGATAAACGGTCCCTTTTCGGCAGCGGAAGGTTTCGAGTTTCCCCGGATCTCCGTCTGCACGAGGCGGATGCCGATGCTCTGGGCAGGTCTGATGAGGAAACAGCACCAATTCCTTTGCACAATAGCGGTCATTATTTACGTAGGTAATTAACTGTAACCCTGATACCTCCAGATCGTTTAGACCAAAGTCAGCAACTTCAATTGCCCTTTGATCTGCTTCCGTCAAAACAATCCCGGCTTCTGCAAGCATGTTGGTGACAATAGCTTTGTAATCTTTTAATTGTGGAAAAGACATATCAAGAATCCCTTTCCTTTACAATAGATTTTTGATGGTAGTCTAGTAGGTGAAGAATCTTAGAAGAATAGTTTAGTAGGAGTAGGTCGTGTTGTAGGTAGGAAATGCGCTTTTATTTATATAAACCGCCAGTTAAGACTTTTTCTTCTTGTTTGGAGGTGGTTTTTTGTTCATAGAGATTGGCTTTTCCTACTGAGTTAAAGAGGTGCATTTTATGATTAATCACATTACGTGCTTCTTTAATGCAGTCTGGGTAAATCACATTTGGATCCCAGTATTCAGTTGTGCTTAAAATCTCACGCGCCTTTGTAAAATAAGCGTATTTCATATCACTAGAAATGTTTATTTTGCTTACGCCTAACTGGACGGATTGAGCAATTTCACTGTCTGGGTTAGAAGAACCGCCATGTAGAACGAGTGGAATATCGACCAACTCATTGATTTCTTTTAGGATATCCATTTGCAATTCCGGCTTAATATTCTTTGGATAAATACCATGTGCTGTTCCGATTGCTACGGCAAGTGTATCTACACCTGTTCGTTCAACGAAATCCTGGGCTTCGGCAGGATCTGTATAAGTAACCTTGGTTACTCCGCCTTCCACGGAGTTCCCCGTGCTGCCGATTGTTCCTAATTCCCCTTCGATCGAGATCCCAACGGCATGGGCAATTTCTGTCGCTTTTTTCGTTAACGCCACGTTTTCTTCGTATGGAAGCAGGGATCCGTCAATCATAACCGATGTAAAACCGCAGCGAATCGCTCTTAGAATTTCTTCAATCGAACCGCCATGGTCCAGATGAATGACGAATGGAACAGGACTTGCATAAACGCGATGTCTGACATAAGAGAAAAACTCATCTGTTAAAAACTCTAATTCTGATGGATGAATGGCAATGATAGCAGGAGAATTTAAATTTTCGGCCTCTTCGACCACTGCTCGTAAAAAGGAACTATCGGCGACATTGAAAGCTCCTACCGCAAATTTATTTTCCTTCGCAACTGTAAGTAATTCTTTCATGGTTATCAACATTTAAAAAAACATCTCCTTTTATAAAATAAAGTTTACCTTACCTGTATACGCTTACCTTTTACTGTTACGTTGCCTGGGATTCATACACATCATTGATAGATGAATTGCTCTCCTCCTTACCGATGAAATTTAATTTTTTAAAGCAGGGTTTTTTCGACCTTTAACGAATTAGATTAAAAGTGCAAAGAAATACACCCACGAAACTTAGTTTCTCGTGTTAAATTTTGGTGAAACTTTATTTCTTAAGTTCACTATAATTCCGACTGAATTAAAAATCAAGATATTTTTTAAATATTTTTTAATTTTAAAAAATTCAGTTTAATTTATTATGCAGAAATAAGATTCATTCGATTACGGTAAAACCACCAATTCAATCAAAGAATTGGTGGTTTTGCTTGGAAAAATAATCTACTGGATAATCATTGACATCTTATACTCGACAATCTTCACGGCGGGAGAAGCACAGAGATTCTCCATCATTCAGCAAGATTTCGACATCATTCCATATAGGATATACTAATTAAACGTTTGTTTAAAAGTGAACCTAACATGCACCAACACTGGATTTATCCATAATTGTCATGAAATATTTGTCGGGAAATAGTTCAAACCATGAGATCATTCTGGACGGATATTGACGATGTAATCCTCCATAAATATGGAACCTAATTAGGATTCCTCTTGTTAGAGAAAACTCCATGGAGGTTTAGATCTCAAAATAAAAACAGCTGATACCAAGGCCATAAGAGTCCTTTGGTATCAGCTGTTTTGCTTCTATCATTTAATAGTTTCTAGTAACTTATAGGCCTCTTCTTTAGAGGCAACCGCTAATAACTGCTGTCTGAAACTGTCATCCATTAACTTCCGTGATAACATTTGCAATATCTTTAGATGGGCATCCCCTGCTGCTTTCTCTGGTACAGCGATCATAAAGATTAGCTTCGCATCCGTACCATCTAAGCTCTTCCAATCAACCCCGTCACGCTTAATCCCAAATGCAACTGCTGGACGCTTCACTGCACTTGATTTTCCATGGGGAATCGCAATATTCATGCCAAGCCCAGTAGAGCTCTCCCCTTCACGATTTAAAATCGCTTGTTTAAATGACAGTTTCGAACTTAAAATACCTTCAGTATCAAGCTTAGCAACCAGTTCATCAATCACTTCATCACGTGTCGTTCCTTCTAAATCGATATCAATTAGTTCTAGATCGGTTATATCCGTTAATTTTTTAATATCCGTATTAACAGCAGTTTCTACCTTTGAATGACTCGCAGGCGCACTTGCCACAGAAACCGGGCCAACACCTGCTGCAACCGGTACAGGGCCTTCCACATTTTTCTTCAACGCCGTAACCATCAAAGCGGTGACTATAACACCAACAATAACGGCAACAAAGAACATCACCACATGGTCAACAGCACCCAATACCGCTACAATCGGACCACCGTGAGCAACTCTATCACCCACACCAGAAAGCATGGCAATAACAGAACCTACCATTGAACCAACAACAATACTTGGAATCACCCGAAGCGGATCCTGGGCAGCAAATGGAATCGCTCCTTCGGTAATCCCGAATAACCCCATAGTGAATGAAGCTTTACCCGCATCTCTTTCTGTTTGACTAAATTTACGCTTGTTAATAAACGTTGCAAGACCAAGGCCAATTGGTGGAATACAAATCGCTGCAGCAATCGGCCCCATAATTCCATAGTTTCCTTCGCCAATCATCGCAGAACCGAACAAAAACGCTACTTTATTAAATGGACCACCCATATCAACCGCGATCATCGCACCAAGAATCATCGCTAAAAGAATAGAGCTTCCACCCTGCATACCAGCAAGCCAGCTTGTTAAAGCAGCAAACACACTTGCCACTGGATGACCAATAACAAAAATAAATAATAATCCTACAATCACACTTGATAGAATTGGTATAAATATAATCGGCATAACCGGCTGTACCGCTTTCGGGACTTTAATTTTCTTAATACCTAGAGCCACATAACCAGCTAAGAAACCGGCAATAATCCCACCGATAAATCCTGCACCCGCTGTACTTCCATAAAAACTACCATTAGCGGCAATATAACCACCAATCATTCCTGGTACTAATCCAGGGCGGTCGGCAATACTTACGGCAATGAAACCAGCTAATATCGGCACCATAAACATGAAAGACGTAGCACCAAGGCTTTCAATTTGTTTCCAAAAGGATCCATCTGGAATCTTAATCCCACCTGGTGTTTGTTCACCGCCAAGTGTTAGAGCAATCGCAATCAATAATCCCCCAACAACAATGAACGGAACCATGTACGAAACACCATTCATTAAGTGTTTGTAAAAAGGATTTTCTTTGGAGCTTCTCTTTTTCGTTCCAGTTACAGTCCCTGCCTCAGGTTTATAAACCGGAACATTGCCACTTTGTATCCGCTTAATTAATTCTTCAGGCTTGCGGATACCATCTTGCACACCAGTGACAATTAGTTTTTTACCAGCGAAACGATCCTTTGGTACCTCTTTGTCCGCTGCGATGATGATGCCATCTGCCTCGGCAATTTCCTGGTCAGTTAGTGCATTTTCTACCCCAATCGAACCTTGTGTTTCTACCTTTATTTCGATACCCAGCGCTGCGCCCGCTTTTTGAAGATTTTCAGCGGCCATGTACGTATGAGCAATCCCAACTGGACAAGCGGTAACAGCTAATATTTTCCCCATCATGATTCCTCCAGTATTTAAATAGTAAGTAATCGCTTACTTATATAATAAACCCTTCTTGTCCAGTTAATTTTTTAACTTTTTACCGTAGGCTGCGGTAAATTTAAATTATTAAAGGGTGAACATTCCGTCCACCCTTTTCGTCTCATTCCTTTTTTTCAATAATATTTATAAATTCCTGATAATCACTTACAGCCGTTAACACATGGACGACCAATGGCGTTTCACTCAGTGACGCGATCTTTCCAATAATTCCACGTATCTCACTGTGATCTTCCTTAGCTATTGCCAGCATAAAGACAAGTGATACCCGTTCACGGCCCCACTCTAACCGTTCCTTCAGGATGGCTGTAGCTATGGCAGATCGCTGAACCAATGAGGGATTTCCATGTGGAATGGCGATTCCCCCACCGATGGCCGTAGCCGAGTTCCTCTCTCGATTTACTGCACTATGAATATACTCTTTACTAACATAGCCCTTTTGAAAAAGAGCATCAGCAAGCATTTCGACTACTTCATATCGATGTACTTTCTTCACATCAAAAAACAAAAGCTCTTCGGCGAGGAATTTGGAGATAACACTAGGCTCTGAAAATTTGTCTTGTTTCTGCTTTAATCCCTCAACAAACTGACTTAATTTTTTCTTATCCTCTTGGCCAAATAGAGGTGAAATTACAATATGGTCAGTCTTTACTTTTTCTAGCGGTACAGTGGAAATAATAAAATCTATCTGTTGATTGTTTAAGTACTCCAGTACATCCGCTTTGCCGATGCAGGCGATGATATCAATATCCTGATACTGCTGTTCAATCTTTGCCTCTAATAAATGGGACATGCCAATTCCCATATGGCAGACAATCAGTGCTTTCTTCTTTGTTTCCCGTTTCTTCTCCAACCTTTCAACCGAGGCTTGGAAGTGAAGAACTAGATATGCGGCCTCATCTTCAGGAATCTCGAGTTGAAACTCGCTCTTAATATCTTCGATCATGATCATCACCATATTAAACATATAGGGATACATTTTTTTAATATTGGAAAGGAGCGGATTGGTGATGGGAAAGCCAAATGTAATACGATTGAAGACAGCTTGCATATGAACCGTAAGACCACTGCCTAAAATAGTATCGGTCTCATATGGAACCATTGTCAGTTTACTCATTTTCCTAATGGCAACACTTACAATTTCGGTGATGGCTTCATCCACCTGCAATGTTTCGTTCATACCCTCTTCCGTTCGCTTGCTGCTAATCAGATGCCAGGTAAAATAAACCCGTTCCTCTTCGGGAAAGGGTAAGCCGAAAGATGATTCCAGAATATCAAATAACCAAGTAGTATATTCATACTCTTTTCGTTCATGAGCCATTTCCTTTTCAGAATTTTTTACAAATACGGGTGATCGCTGCCGGGTCCTCTTCACCATAATCAGTGCATGAACGAGTAAGCTCTCTACTGCACTATCGGTAATCGCAATCGAAAACCGCTCCTTCATATCCCCGAGTGCTTTTTTTACAATTGAAATCTCATAGGCTAAAAATAAATCCAATACCACATTTTTATCCTGTGAAAGGGAAGAAATAAGCTCGGATAAATGCGCTAAGGCATTTCGCTTTTGCAATTCCTGCCCTTGAATGATATTTCCAACCCGTGGTTTTGATACGAGCTCTAGCCCAAAACGCCCAAGCCAAGTGGTAATCGCCTCGATATCTTTTTTAATCATCGCTTTAGGGACAAAGTATCGATCAGCAAAAAACTGTAAAGTAATGGCTTGGCTGCTGGTTAAAAGCTGAAAGGCAATTTCAAAAAGGCGTTCTTCATTTGTTTTGGGTTCGCTAGAAAGTAAATCACGTAAAATTTCAGAACGTTCCTCTTCGTCACACTCAACTGATATTCCAAATCCAGGCTTACGAATTAGCTTTGCACTGGGATAAGCCCGTAAATGCTCCTTCAATCGGTCTAAATCGTTTCGTACCGTTTTTTCAGCACAATCAAGCCGCTCGGACAAATCCTTTATATGCCATACCCCTTCTTCGTCAACAAGTAAGATTCTTAGTAGTTCCTTTTGTCTATGATTCATTCATTACACCTGCTCTATTAAACATATATTAGAGTTTATCTTTATTTTTGTTCTTGTTCAAATGAATAAAATAAAACAAATTAGTCTCTTCCACCCAAAAATATATTTTTAATAAATACAAGTAATTTATCCTATTGCATATGTAACCGTTTTCATTTATAGTAATAGAAACATACTTAAGATACATAATGGGTATCTACAACTATTATAGGAGTGGATGAGCATGGACGAGCAAGGGAATCTTTTAGTTGGATTAATGTGGGGTACGTCTCTAAGTGTTCCGTTATGGATTGCGTTTATAGGATGGATGAAACTTATTTTACACTTTGTCATGTAGTCATATACTAGATTTATAAATATTATTTTATAAAAACAATAGAGTAGGGATCCCACTAGGTAGGGTCCTTACTCTTTTACATTTTCGACATTAGGAATTCCTCGTACTAATTTATTGCCTGCACTTAAATTGTGTAATCTCATGAAAAATAATTTTAAAAAATAAAAGAGGAAGGATTATAACGAAATAAAATCCTTCCTCTTTTAGATAATTAAGTATGTGACACAATCATCTCACAATTACCGTCTACCTCAAATTCTCCAAATCCAACAGGAATAATAAAATGAGTGCCCTTCTTCAATCGATAATCTATACCATTATGAGAAAGAGTTCCTTCTCCATTAATCACACTAAAAAGCAAATATTGATCATTAAATGAAAAGCTAGACTTCCCACCAACTTCCCACTTATAAACGGAGAAGAACTCAGATTCCACATATGTAGTAATCCTAGTATCACCTTTCTCCTGAACCAATTTCGTACTTACAGCATCTTGATGCGGAACAGTGGTAACCTCCATTGCTTTCTCTAAATGAAGATCCCTTAAGTTCCCTTCTGCATCCCGACGATCATAGTCATACACCCGGTAAGTTGTATCAGAGCTCTGCTGCGTTTCCAATACAAGAGTTCCTTCACATAAGGCATGAATGGTCCCACTTGGAACATAGAAAAAGTCCCCTGGTTTGATTTTCACCCGGCGAAGCAGGTCATTCCACTCGCCCTGTTGAATTTGCTCCTGTAATTCTTCTTTCGTTTGCGCATTATGACCGAAGATCATATCGGCATCTTCTTTACAGTCAATGATATACCAGCATTCCGTCTTACCTAGTTCACCATTTTCATGAACCATCGCATAAGAGTCATCGGGATGCACTTGGACGGATAAATCCATGTTGGCATCCAAAATCTTTGTTAATAAAGGAAATACCTTTTCCTGTGGATTTCCAAAGAGCTCAGAATGCTCACTCCACAACTTGTCTAGAGTCATCCCTTTATAAGGACCATTTTCAATCATAGAAGGTCCATTAGGGTGAGCTGAAATTGCCCAGCACTCCCCTGTGTTTTCGCTAGGGATCTCATAGCCGAATTCTTTCTGTAAAGCTGTCCCGCCCCAAATTCTTTCTTTAAAAACGGGTTTTAAAAATAATGGTTCCAAAAGAAGTCCTCCTAAATTACTGTTCATCAGTCATAAACTTATATCTTAAAATAGCCGCAAGACCTGCTCCATGATTAAACTCATCTTGAAGGACCAAATCTTTCAACTCTTCCATGGTGAGATAATGCAATTCAAGTGTCTCGCTATTCTCTAGCTTTTGCTCTGTCGGTGTTAAGCCCGCTGCCGCAAACAAGAAGATTTCCTCTGTCGTTGAGCCTGGCGAAGGATAAAAACTGCCTAATTCAAGCCAATGCTCGGCAACATGACCGGTCTCTTCCTCTAGTTCCCGCTTGGCCACCTCAATGGGTAATTCATCTTCTGTATCAATCATTCCGGCAGGCAGTTCCCATTGCCAGCTATTTATCGCATGGCGGTATTGTCTTAAACAGATGACTTCATGATTATTCGTTATCGGCAGAATGCAGACTCCCTTGGCAAAGTCTAGATAGGAAAAAGTCTTTTCGTCCCCGTTAGGAAGAATAACCTGATCTACTGTAATTCCAAACCGGTCCACCTTTTGCTTAGTAGAGTGTTTTATTTTCCAATCCATTCTGTTCACCTCCAATTATCAAATCTTTTATATTAAAATTCACCTAAAAATTATGTCCAGATATTAGGATACTATAATTCATTCGTAAAGGATAGAATCAATTTTTTTACCTTTTGCTAAAATAAGTATCTCAGACTCACTAAGCGAATAGCTTCGATTATAAAAATATAGCAAATAATTTTCTATAAAAACTATGCTTACATGTTTTTTATAATTTTCAGATTTTTTTCCTTATAATTCGACAGAAAAAGTGAAGGTTCTATTATTAATTTTAAATAATTTATAGGTTACACATCAGATTACTTAAATTATGTCGATTTATGTTTGTAAAAGTCGGAATTATTTGATTTTGTCTTATTACCTCGTTTGCTACAATGAAAAACAGATTGCAACAAACTTACAACATGAGAGGAGCTAAATTTGATGCAGAGTCTATTAGTTACAATAAAGTTGGAAGACACTTTTACCATAAATGAAGAAGATGAGCAAGAAGCTGAAGAGTTATATTACAAGTTATGGGAAGATGACCGATTATAACTAAGATAAATACATATATCCTTTATTCTGGAGGCAACTATGACTAAAAAACAATGTATTGCTATGCTATTAGCTGGGGGAAGAGGTTCTCGATTAAAAGAATTGACCAAATATATAGCAAAGCCTGCGGTTCCATTTGGTGGAAAATATCGAATCATTGATTTTACATTAAGCAATTGCAGCAATTCTGGTATTGATACTGTTGGTGTTTTAACACAGTATCAACCTCACACTCTCCAAAATTACATCGGTGATGGCAAGCACTGGGACTTAAATCGAAAAAATGGGGGCGTTACCATTCTTCCGCCATATCAATGTGAGTCAGGTGAGAGATGGTATGAAGGCACCGCACACGCTATTTATCAAAACCTAAGATATATTGAAAATTACAATCCAGAGCACGTTCTCATTATTTCCGGAGATCACATTTATAAGATGGATTACAGTAAAATGCTAGAGCAGCATATACAAACATCAGCAGACGCCACCATTTCTGTCATAAACGTACCATGGAATGAAGCGAATAGATTTGGCATTATGAATATTAATCCCGAAACAAAAGAAATTTTAGATTTTGAAGAAAAACCAGAAAATCCTAAATCAAACCTCGCCTCTATGGGGATTTACATTTTTAAATGGGAACTGTTAAAAAAATATTTAGAAAAAGAAGAAAAAAATCCACTCTCATCTAAGGATTTTGGTAAGGACATTATCCCTGCGATGATCAATGATAATCGCAAATTACAGGCCTATTGTTTCAAAGGCTATTGGAAGGACGTCGGAACCATTCAAAGTCTCTGGGAAGCGAATATGGATTTACTTTCCTTTAAAAGCAATCCCATCTTACAAAATGAAGACTGGTCTATTTATACTCATGAAACTTCCCAGCCGCCAACCTATTTGGACGGAAAAGCTAGTGCACACCAATCTTTGGTAAGTGAAGGCTGTAAGGTGTTTGGAAAGGTAGAAAACTCCGTTCTTTTTTATGGAGTTACCGTAGGCAAGGGAGCTGTTATTAAAGATTCCGTTATTTTGCCCAATGCTATTATCGGTGAAAATGCGGTGATTAACCGAGCCATTGTTGGTATGGGAACGGTCATTGAAGCCAATGTTAAAGTGGGGGAAAATCAGCCGTTTAGTGAAATTACCTTAATTGGGGATAACCAGACTATTCAAAAGGATATTGATGAAAAAATCAAGGTAAAAGCTGTTTAAGTAAAAATTCTTAACATAAAAAAAATAATAAAATTATTCACAAACTTACGAACAACATTAAAAACTCCCTTCATTTAAGTGAAAGGAGTTTTTTGTGTTAATCCTCTGAACTTTTTATATAAATAACCTACTGCCCATAACAACATGTTTCAATCTCCAGATTGCCCCATACATAAGATTAATTTCCTTCCATTAAGGGAATAATAAATATTATGTCTGTGGTTAAGCAACCACTCTCCTAGTACACTTATTAATGTTCAACTAATTAGCTTGCACACAATGGAGTGAACACTATGAAAGAGAATGATGATGGAAGGAAATTTGGTGTTGGATGCTTATGGGGTATCATTTTATCGATTCCTCTATGGATAATCGCCTATCTCCTATTTCGTCATATTTTACATAAATAATCAAAAAATGTTTACTACCTTTAATATATCCTCCTTTTCATCCCCCCTATCAAACCATTTTTTAGTGCACAAAGGAAGACAAATACTTCTAACATGTTAAGATAGTCCTATAACGGATATTAACGATGTTATTTTAAATACTTTAGGAACCTATATTGATTTTCGTTTATTTAGTAAGTTTAGGTTAGCAAACAATTTATAATGAGCTTTATGGAGACCTCCTTTTTACCAAGACGACGTTGGATGTTTTTTTGTTTATAGAAAAAATATCGTTAATATTAGGCTAATGGAATGTCCTAATTAAAATTAGTGAAAGAGCCCTTCCATTCTTATTCTTATAACATACAGTATAGGGAGTAGTCTATAAGGGAGGTTTTATCTATGTTTGGATATGGTGGTTTTGGTGGATATGGTGGTTGTGGCGGCTATGGCTACGGCGGTTTTGGATATGGCGGTTGTTTTGCTTTAATCGTTGTATTATTCATCTTGTTGATTATTGTGGGAGCAGTAGTCTGTTTCTAAGAATAACCTAAAAAAGCCCTCTAACAAAGGGCTTTTTTGATTGTTTCTTCCTCCGAAAACGTCTGCTAATCATACGTTTTTATATGAGACTTTTCTTATTCACACCAAAGGGCAAGACGCAACTATAATAAAGGGTATATCAGTCATTGTATGTATTTTCCTTTTCAAGGCTGGATTTAAAAGATTCAACCTTGTTGCTATAGTACTATATTTAAATGATAAAAAGATGCTAATTCTCAGATAATTTAATAAAAAATATGAAATATTTTTGTTACAATAGGCTTATACAAGAAAATTAAGGAGATGTATTGAGGTGGACATAAATCATAGAGATTTCATTGAAACAGTCTATGTAAGAGGTGTCCAAATATCCCTTTTGGCATCTGGAGACGGAACTGAAATTATTTACCATAAGCTAAATCCTGGAGTAAGATGGGCATTAGAACCTAGCGAAGGATGGACTGCTTTAGAGTACTTACTAGTATTGTCTGGTGAATTAAGATATCCCACAGGTAATGGGTTTAAAGTATTAAAATCTGGTGATTCCTTCTATAAAAGTCCTGTAACAGATCATTATGTTTTTCAATCCTATCAAACAACGGAATTTCTATATATTACATCGCAACCCATTTTTCACCATTACAGTAAGGCTTCTCATGATATAATGGATTTAGCCGTTTCTATTGAGGAGAAAGATGGTTACACGGTCGACCATTGTTCTAGAATTAATAGATTGTCAATGTTAATTGGTGAGGAACTAGGTTTCAATGCAAAGCAGCTTTTAGTATTAAATAAAGCTTCTTTTCTGCATGATGTTGGAAAAGTAAAGGTTCCATTATCTATTCTACAGAAACCTAGTAAACTTACTTCTGAAGAGTGGGAGATCATGAAAAAACACACCACTTATGGAAGAGAAATGCTGGAAAGCACTAAAGTACCACTTTTAGTTGCTGCTGGTCCAATTGTGGAACAACACCATGAAAGATATGATGGAAAAGGTTATCCTTATGGATTAAAGGAAAATGAAATTTCCATCGAAGCATCCATCATAGCTGTTGTCGATTCTTATGATGCGATGACAACGGATAGGGTTTACCAAAAGGGCGTGTCTAAAGAAGAAGCATTGGAAGAGATACTTCGATGCCGGGGTACTATGTACAACCCTGACATCGTAGATATATTTTTATCTTTGAAAGATAAAATCCTTTAAGGGGGGAATAAGAGTTGAAGAAATTAGTAGTTTTAATAACAGCAATGCTATTATCAGTTGTTGTTATAGTAAAGCCAGCATCAGCTGAATACCTGCCTCAATATGATAAATATATTGAAGTAAGCAATGATCAAGCAAGACAATTAGCGGACCAATTAGGATTAAAAGGAATTCCGCTAGGTCCAGAAACAGCAGCTTATTCTTTCCAAGTTCAAGAATCATTGATTAAAAAAATTGAACAAATCAGTGGAAAAGAAATTGATCATTATTATATATGGTTAACAGTTGATGGAGTGCCAGTTTTAGGTATTGATCCTCCTGTAGTATCATTCTAAATAGTGATTAAATAAGATTCAAAATCCATTCAAAATAAACGGAGCAACCGAGCTTATTTCAACCCACTTTAATCCCGGTGCTGTTATGTTAATGGACAAAGAAATATAGGCCCTACTCTCCCCGAGTTGGGCTTTTAATTTTTGTACTTTTTAAATAAATCTTCCCGATATTATAGTGTATTCATGATAAAATGGATAATAACGGAAAAAAGTCAAATGCACATGAATTTAATCACCTTAAAAATTGTAATAATCTTAGTAGCAGGAGTTATTTATGAAACTAGTTACTCGAGCAATAGTCAACTTTGTATCTATATTTGGAGCGGTCATTACGCTAACATCCTTATATAACCTTCTCAAACCTGAAGCGTCAACATACTACATTGATATATTTATTCTATCACTATGTTTTTTCATTCTTTCTCCATGGTCCGTTCGCATGGCTAGTGGAGCTTCATGGAGACCGGCAGTCATGCTAATCATCGTGAGCGCTATTTTAGTTCCACCTTCACTCAGTTTTTTGGTTGCTTTACCTGGTTTAATTCGTATTACATACCAAAGCAAAGATAATTGGAGAAAATATCTACTTACGTTTGGACATATTGGACTTGGATTAGCAGCAGGCGGTTCCATCTTTTACCTTTTTAATTCTGACGGAACCATTGAATTTTCAACACCCCTAAAAATGATTCCTTTATTGTTAGGAATTCTTGTCCACTTTGTTGTCAATCGTTTGATTTCCTTCTTTATAGTTGCCAATAAGACAGGTAAAGATTTTAAAAAGCAAGCTATCTCGATGCTCAGGGAAATACATTGGGGATATTTAAATCTTTATTTAACTAGTCTTTTTACAATCATAGCCTTTAAGGAGATTGGCTATTTAGCGTTACCTCTGTCACTGTTTTTACTCATGGGGATTTTTAAGAGTACTATTTACTATACTAAGATGCAACAGCTACAAAATACGGTGTACATTGATGCCCTCACACAAGTGGAAAACCGGGCATCATGGGAAGCTTTTAAACAGCAAATGGACGTAAACCCTTGTACAGGAACACTTTCAATGATTGATTTGGATAATTTTAAAGAACTGAACGATACTCTAGGGCATTCTGAAGGCGACAAAATTCTAAAAGAGACTGCGTCCTTTATTCACCACTCCTTACGTAATTGCGATCGAATCTTTCGGTATGGCGGTGATGAATTTATTGTCTTTATGCCACATGACAATGAGGCAGGTTTCGAATTTGAAGGGAAAATGGAAAGGCTAACGAGTGATTTAAATGAACATTTTAAACATCTACAAGTATCGGTCAGTGCAAGTATAGGCTGTACCCTTTATTCTGGTAATGATTCCTTTAAAGCTTCTCTTTTAGAAGCAGATAAACAAATGTACCTAGCTAAGGCACAAAGGAAATTACTCGATAAAAAACTAAAACAAAAAGTTCTAATATAGAAGGACATGCCTAGAAAAAAGAAGGTATGCCCTTCTTTTTTCTGTCAAGACTCATCGAAACCATATTGGCATCCACAGGTTTTTATAAAAGTTTCCAATTGCGCAATCAGGTTGGGGTTGTAACTGGTTTCTCTTGAACTTACACGATCCTATTTCATTCCCTCCTTTGCTACATACAAACTAGCAATAAATATTTCCGACCTGCCTGTCCTTCTAGCCTCCCAAACTATATATATAAGACGAAAGGAGGTGAACGAAGATGGCACAAGGATTACTAGAAACAACAAAGCTTCGGATGGTATTTCAAGCGGGAATTGATAACGAAGGAAATCCAATTCTGAAGTCTAAAACGTTTAGCAATGTAACGAAAGCTGCAACGGCTGACCAGCTGTTCCAAGCAGCTCAAGCGATCTCCGTTTTATGCAATGGCGACTTAAACAAAGTGGAGCGCAATGACAGCTCGGAGATTATCGGTTAAGTTTCTATAAAAATCCAATGATGGGAGGTGAAAAGAAATGGCTAAAACATTAGAATTGCAATTTGCCACCGAGTTTGGCAAAACAGCGAAAATAACAGTCGACAATCCGAAGGAGCCAGTGAATGAAGAAGTGGTAAAACTCTCCATGGCACAGATTATTGCAGCTAACATATTTACTACAGGCAGCGGCAATCTTGTCTCTGCAAAAGGTGCAAGAGTCATCGACCGCAATGTAACCGACTATGAACTAGCATAATATCAGCGAGGCCGGATTCTTTTGAACTCGGCCTTTTTAAAAGCACGGGGACGGTTCTTCTTTCGGGAAGCACGGGGACGGTTCTTCTGCTTCGAAACCATCCTTTAGGAGAAAGGAGTGAAGAATTGTGGAACAAATCATACCACTCATTAGTGAAGTAGGATTCCCCATCGTGGTGACCCTTTATCTGCTTTACCGGATTGAATCAAAGTTAGATTTAGTGGTCCAATCGATACAAAATCTGCCCGACCGAATGAAGCCGTAATGAATGAGGTGATGAGCAACCCAAAATAAAGAAGCATGAGAACCGTGCTCATGATTGCATAATAGAAGCGCTGGGACGGTATGAGCTTAATTTAGAACAACAACTGTAATAGTTGTTTAGGCAATAAAAAAACGCATGGACATTAAATTATCCATGCGCTTTACACTATCTTTAAAGCTCCATAGAGGAGTTTAGCCACTTCGCTTCCCCTCCATACCGCTTGATCAACTGGTCATTAAAAAATTAGACAAAATAAAAAAAACCCCTTATAGGGGATTTGCCTGGCAACGTCCTACTCTCACAGGGACAAAGTCCCAACTACCATCGGCGCTGAGAAG